>CAWILB010000001.1:0-15231 GCA_963836635.1 uncultured Acidobacteriaceae bacterium
CCGCAAAGTCGCGCGTCATGGCGTAATCGACAGGCGTCAGATTCAGCGTCATGATCGCAGAAGTCGCCGCATCAATCGTAATGGTTTTCTGGTGGGTAATTGATAACGCTGGATTCGACCAATGCACACCGCACTTGTTTTTCAGCAAAAAGTTGTAGGCAGGCGTATTGGTCGTTTTCTCGTTGCCGCTCTGGTCCAGGATGACGCGTACTGCAATGCCCTTGGCCGCGGCACTGGCGAAAGCGTCCATAACGGTCACATCGGTGAGCTGATACATTGTCATGTCGATGGACTTCGTTGCCGTTGCAATCAGGTTATAGATGGGCGTCAGACCCTGGTCGGGCTCCGTAACCAGCGTGTACGTGGTCACCGCGGGCTTGGGTGCTGGTTTTGGCGCAGGCTTTGGCTTGTGCTTGGGCGCCGGCTTCTTTGGTTTGGCTGCGGGCTTGGCAGCGCTCTTGGACGCTGTCTTCACAACAGTTTTCTTTGCTGCTTTGCGAGAGGATTTCTTCGAAGTCATAAGACGGCTCCATTCTCTGGCGTAACAATCTCAACGGGATTGTTGAGAGCGTTGCTAATTCATTCTTCCTGGATCAGTTTTTGCAGATCGAGGGGAATTCAGAAAGGCCCCGGTGAAACCGGCTCGATTGCGGCCCTGCTGGCTTGAAGTGTGAGTCTGTCTTATTCGCAGACTGGAACGGGGCAATCGGGGAGCGACGTGAGCGTTTTGCGAAGCGGATTTAATCTATCACTTCGAGGTTACAGGCGTAAACGGGACGCTTGTCCAATGGGGGATTTGTCAGAAGTTAGGGAATGGACAAGGCATACCCTTTAGAGCATGATGCTGTCATGCAAGGGATGATTGCAGTGAAGGATGTGTGTGCCGTGCCGCCCGGGATGCGCCAAGATGCAATCCGGGCGCGAGGGAGTGAATTGCTGGCGCGTGTCACGCGGCGCATGACGCTCGCCGAGATGCGGAAGGGCCGCAAGATCAGCCAGGCAAAGATGGCCGAGGCTTTAGGCATTGGCCAGATGCAGATTTCGCGGCTGGAGCGGCGCAAGGCCCCGCGCCTTTCCACGATGCAGCGCACGGCGGCTGCGAAGGGCGGGCAGTTGATGCTGATTGCCACATTTCCTGATCAGGAGCCATTGGTGCTGGCGACGGCGGCTGCGGAGAAAGCTACGATCACGCGAAAGAAGAAAGAGCGGAAAAACGCGGCTTGATTCTTTTGCTCCGATCCGTTGAGCAGCGAAGCCGCGACTCTCCGCAGACCGAAACGAAAAAGCCCGCGGCTCACGCCGTGGGCTCTTTTGTGGTTCTGAATGCGGTGTTACGCCTTAGCCGAAGTCAACGCCCCCAGATCCGCAGCCATCTTCTCGGTCGAGAAGGCTTCAATCAGTGTCGCCTTCCTTGATATCGCTGAAGTTGCCGAGGCCAATGCCGCACTCCATGCCGTTGGTCACTTCGCGCGCATCGTCCTTGAAGCGCTTGAGCGATCCGATCTTGCCTTTGAAGACCTGCTCGGTGCCACGCATCACGCGCACTTCGGCATCGCGGCGGATCACGCCATCCAGCACTCGGCAGCCGGCAATGGTGCCCACCTTCGGAATTCTGAAGACGTTCAGCACTTCGGCCTTGCCCAGATAGCTCTCCTTGAAGGTCGGGTCGAGCAAGTCCCAGCATGGCCAGGCGAATCTCGTCCTGCAGCTCGTAAATGATCGAGTGCAAACGAATCTCAACATTCTCCTGTTGCGCCAGTTCTGCTGCCTTGCGCTCGGGGCGAACGTTGAAGCCGATGATGATGGTGTTTGACGCCGTCGCCAGCAGCACATCGCTCTCGGTAATCGAGCCAACGCCCGAGTGGATGACCTTGATGCGCACCTTCTCAGTGGACATGCGCGTCAGCGAGTCGGCCAGCACTTCAACCGATCCTGTCACGTCGCCCTTGATGATCAGCGGCAGGTCTTTCACTCCGGCCGTGCGAATCTGCTCGGCCAGTCCTTCAAGCGAGACGCGCGAGCTCTTGGCAAGCTGCGATTCGCGCTCCTTCATCCTGCGATACTGCGCAATGCCCTTGGCCTTGTCGCGGTCGGCAACCACCAGGAACGTGTCGCCGGAGTCGGGCATGGCTTCAAGGCCGAGCACTTCAACAGGTGTCGATGGGCCGGCTTCTTCAAGTGCGCGTCCGCGATCGTCAAACATGGCGCGAACCTTGCCGAAAGTGTTGCCCACAATGTAGCTGTCGTTCAGCTTCAGCGTTCCGTCCTGCACAAGCACGGTGGCCACTGCGCCGCGGCCGCGGTCGAGCTTGGCCTCAATCACCGAGCCCACAGCCTTGCGTCCAGGCGTGGCCTTGGGCGCCTTGATGTCGCTCACCAGGCAAATCATTTCGAGCAGTAGATCGAGCTTGATCCGCTTCTTGGCCGAGACTTCGACGAATACCGTGCCTTCGCCGCCGAGCCGCCCACTCTTCGGGAATCAGCCCGCGATCGGCAAGCTGCTTCTTCACGCGGTCGGGGTTGGCCTCAGGCTTGTCGATCTTGTTTACGGCCACAATGATGGGAACATCGGCGGCCTTGGCGTGATCGATGGCCTCAAGCGTCTGCGGCATTACGCCGTCGTCGGCAGCCACCACGATCACCACAATGTCAGTCACCTTGGCGCCGCGCGCACGCATGCGGGTAAAGGCCTCGTGGCCCGGCGTGTCGAGAAACACGATCTCGCGTCCCGATGCAGGCGAGCCTTCCTTGGTGAACTTCACCTTGTAGGCGCCGATATGCTGCGTAATGCCGCCGGCCTCGCCCGCGGCCACATCGGTCTCGCGAATCGCGTCAAGCAGCGAAGTCTTGCCGTGGTCCACATGACCCATCACGGTTACGACGGGAGCGCGCGGAGCCTCAACGAACTCGGTCTTGTCCTCGTCGAGAACTTCTTCGATCGCCTCGTTCTCCAGCGCCTCTTCATAAGTAATTACCTTGGCGCCGGCGCCGAATTTCGCGGCCACATCCTTCACCATCTCCGCGTCCAGCGACTGGTTCACGGTGACGAACACGCCGGTCATCAGCAGCGATGCGATAAGGTCCTTGGCGCGGATCTCGAGCTTCTCGGCCAAATCCTTCACGCTGATTCCCTCGGTCACCGTGATCTCGCGGGTAATGGGAATCGGCTCGTTTCCAAGGTGCATGCCGCTGTAGCGCGGCGGCGGCACAAAGCCCTTCATCGGGCCTTCCTTGGTCTTGGGATATTGCTGTTGTCCGCGGCTGCGTCCGCGCGAAGGCGCGCGCATCGGGCGACCCGCTTCAGGCGGCGGTGCGCCACCTGCTCCAGGCCGTGGCGGTCCGCCAAAACCGGGGCGCGGCGCGCCAAATCCAGGGCGCGCGCCAAAACCTGGCCGCCCTCCTGGAGCTCCACCGGGGCCCCACCTGGCGTAAATCCGCCAGTCGTGGTGCGAGTGGGATGCTTGGGCCTTGGTCCGCCCGGGAATTGTCCGGGAGCACAGCTGGGCCGAGGGCGGGCGTGGCTGTGAAGCCGCCAGGTCCGCTGGCAGGCCGGCGATCGAAGATCGGTTTTCCGCGTTGAATTCCAGTAGCGGGTGCCAGCGGAGCCGCGGGCATAACCGTGGCTTTGTAAACAGGCCGCGGACCCGTTTGCGGCATCACCATGCGGCGCGCGGGGGGAAGAACAGGTTCAGTTGCCGGCCGGCTGGCCTGAGCGACGGATTCCGCAGCAATCCTAGGCTCTGAGACTGCGCCATGCGCCGCAGCGGCAGGCGCTGCGGAAACTGCCTGTGCGGTAATGGTGGCGGCCTCAATTTCGGATGCCGCAGCAAACGTCTCAACCGCAGCGGGCGGTGTCGGCGGCATAACCGCAGCGGGCGGCGCTGGCGCAACGGCGGCGGGCGCCACAGTCGTCGGGGCCGAAGGAGGCTTGACTGCGATGACCGGCTTCTCTGCCGGGCGCGGCTGCTCTTCGCGAATACCAGACGGCACTGCGGGCGGCTTGACCGCGACCGCGCCCTGGGGCGGCGCAACCACTACCACCGGACGTGCCGGTGCGGCAACTCCCGCGGGGCCTTGGCAACAACTGTGCCGGCGGGCGGCTTGGTCGCAATTGCCGGTGTCGCGGGCGGAGGCGCAATGATCGGCGGCGCCGAGCGCGGCTGCGGAACAATTCTGCGCGGCTCAGGCCGGGCCGGAGCGTGCAGTCGGTGTTGCAGCCATTGGCGGCGCAGCACCGGTGCGGGTGCGTTCTGAACAGGTTGAGGAGCAGCGGGCCTGGCCGGCAGATGCGCGTGGCGCGCCTCTTCTTCCTCTTCCTTCTTCTTGGCCAGAATCGCCTTCATCACATCGCCGGGTTTGGAGATGTGCGAAAGGTCAATCTTCGGGGCGATGGCTTGGGGTGCGCGCGAAGAACGCAGCGCTTCCGTGACCGGCGGAATGTTCTCCGCCGCCAAAATACCCGCGAACCTTCTCGGCCTCGTATTCTTCGAGCGAGCTTGAGTGCGTTTTCCCCGCTCCCATGCCCATCTCGTTCAGAACATTCAGAATCTCGCGGCTCTTCCGCTCCAACTCGCGCGCCAGATCGTTGATTCGAATCTTACTCATCCGCCTCTTTTCAACGTTGCTGCCATATACGCCCCTTAGTCGCTCATAGCTACCTCATGGCAATGGCTGCTCTTAAAACTTCCGTTGGTGTTAGCTCTGCCTTGGAGGACGCGGCGCATACTACGCGCCATCCTCTTTGGCCGATTGCTCGTTCTCAGCTTCTTCTTCAGTTTCGGTGTCCAGCGTGTCTGCATCCACCGCGGGCACGTCTTCAATCGCCAACTCTGCCAAGGTCATGCCGTCGGATTCGGAATCGGCTTCAGCTTCCGCTTCAGCGCCCTCAGCATTCTCATCTTCCGCCTCGGCTGCCCGCACGCTTTCCGCTTCTTCAATCACCTCGGCGGCATTTTCCTCTTCAACTTCCGCATCACCCTCAACCGCCGGTGCATTTTCAATCTCCGCTTCACCGGATTTTTCTGCGGCCGCCTCAACCGAAGCGCCCTCGCCAATCTCTCCAGCTTCAGCTTCAGCGTGCTCGGCGTCGATGGTATCGCCTTCGGACACTTCAGGCGCGTAGCCTTCTTCGCCCTCTTCAAAATGTCCAAAGTAGTGGCGAACTGCGATCGAGATTTTTTCCAGCGTCTTTTCGCCGATACCTGGTATCTCTTCGAGCTGCTCCGGCGTCATATCCGCCAGCGCCTCAACCGTCGTAATTCCAGCCGTTACCAGCTTCTGAATAATGCCTCGCCAAGCTCGCGTTACTTGCTCAATTGGCGTGTTCGTGGGGCCGGAGAGCGCCTGCATCTGCTGCTCCACTTCCTGGCGCTTCTCTTCCTCGCTCTTGATGTCGATCTTCCAGCCCAGCAGCTTTGCCGCCAGCCGCACGTTCTGGCCCTTTTTGCCGATGGCCAGTGACAACTGCGTGTCGTCCACAATCACTTCAAGCTGCTTATCGGTCAGGTCGGTAATCGACACACGGCTTACCTTCGCCGGCTGCAATGCCTTCTCGGCAAAAGTCGTAATCTCGTCGCTGTACTCGATAATGTCGATCTTTTCGCCGCGCAGTTCGCGGATAATCGACTGCACGCGCATGCCCTTCATGCCCACGCACGCGCCCACCGGGTCAACGTCCTTGTCGCGGCTCTGCACCGCAATCTTGGTCCGCTCGCCGGCTTCGCGCGCAATCGCCCTTATCACCACCGTGTTGTCGTAAATCTCGGGAACTTCACTCTGAAACAGGTTCGACACCAGCTCCGGCGCCGCCCGGCTCACAATCACCTGCGGTCCCTTGGCTGCGCGATCCACCTTCAGCAGCACCACGCGCACGCGTTCGCCCACGCTGAAAGACTCCAGCCGCGATTGCTCGCGCTTGGGGCAGCGCGCCTCGGCCTTGCCCAGGTCGAAAATCACGTCCTGTCCTTCAATCCGCTTCACCGTCGCATTCAGCACTTCTTTTTCGCGGTGCGCGTACTCCTGGAAAACCGTGTCGCGCTCTGCTTCGCGAACCTTCTGGAAAATAATCTGCTTGGCCAGTTGCGCCGCAATGCGGCCCAGCGGACTGGTGTCGCGATACATGCGGATCTCGCTGCCCACTTCCACGCCCGGAGCCAGCTCGCTTGGCCTCGGCCAGCGTGATCTGGTTCACCGGATCTTCGATCTCGTCATCGTCGGCCACAACCGTCTTATAGATATATGCCGTGATCTCGCCGGTGTCCTTGTTCAATTCGCCACGCATGTTTTCCTGCGTCTTGTAGAACTTGCGCGTGGCCAGGGCGATGGCTTCCTCCACCGCTCCCACAACGATTCTGGGGTCGATGCCCTTCTCCGGCTCAGGAGTTCGATACTTTGATACAAAGCGCTTGTTGCCATACTTTTAAAGCTCCTAACTCTCATCCTTTGAAGCTCTAGCGTGTTCCTCAGCCGCGGTCCTTACATTAACCGATCAAGGGCTGAACCCTGAGCTGAGCTGAAACCTGTCTTCCTAGATTTCCGGTACCAATTGCGCCTTCTCAACATTCTTGAGCGCAATCTCAACCTTGCTTACTCCGGCCTTGCGGCTCTTGCTGTTCTGCTTGGTCGCGGCCAGGTCGATGGTGATCTTCGTTCCACCTTCACTGGGTGCCCCCGGTCCCTCGCTTTTGGGGACCGGGGATACCTCAACCAATCTTCCCTGCCAATGCCGGTTGTTACGTCACCGGCTCAAATGTCTGCACCTTTACCAGGCTGCCGGTGAACCGCTCAAAGTCCTCCGGTCTTGGTCAGCTTCCGGTCCAACCCCGGCGAACTTGCCTCCAGCGTGTACTCCGCGCCCGGCACCAGGTCTTCCACGTCCAGCAGCACGCCAAAATCCCGGCTGAAAGCTGCGCAATCCTCGTGCGTCACGCCCGAGAGCTGTTCAACACTAAGCCTTCCTTCAACCAATCTCTCGGGCAGTCCCTCGGCTCCGCTTTCAATCTCGGCCTTCAGCCTGGCGCGCCCCTCGGCGTTCTTTTCAAGGAACACTCTCAGCGTTCGTTCCTTGGACGGGCCGGCAAACTCCAAGTCCACCACCGCCAGCCCATGGCTTGCGGCCACCCGTTCTGCCGCCGATCGAATTTCGTCCAGCCTCACTGCCATTCGTTCAAAACCTTCAAACGCGACCCTGGAACCTGCATCCGCAACGCGCCCGATTTGCCGTCAGGATTCGGTTCCGAAGAAGATCTGCGACTCAAAACCAGCCTAACCCCTTTAAATCGTGCCTGTCCGGCCAGTTTTTGCCGCAAATAAAAAGTGGGCTATCAGCCCACTCATCTCTCCGCCAGCCGGTGCGAACACGGTAAAACAGCCTGGCAGACAAACGCGTTTGCATTTCTAGAGTACTGCTAATCGCTGGGAATATCAACCGGACGGCGTCGCAGGTAGTGCCCTAATTTGGATTCTGGGGCTTCGCTTGCCAGCCCTCGGTGCGCGGCGAACCTGGATTGCGGCGGGGTTAGCATTCTTGAATAGGAAAAGATGGAAATACCATGCGATTTAAAGGGCTAAATTTTGCCTGTTGCGGAAAACACATAAAGTGGGGTTATAATCTTGCACACAAGTCATTTATTCCCCTTCATCCAAATTAGTGTTTATAAAGTCTGAAGCAAGCTCGACAGCAGGACGTAAAGCAGATCGCATCAGTTTGCAGGCCGCTTATCTGGCATCCATCGGAAACGGCAGCCGTCCCCCGACGCCGAATCCATTGAGCCTCTCACTTCTGTTTCCGCAGTCGCCTTTGTATCGACTAAGACAGGCAAACCCTGGGCCATGGATTCCAGGCCACCATGGATTCCGGGAAATCGGGCCGGATCTTAAAGAGGAAATAACACTCTCGAAAAACCCAATATAACTTTTCCGCACCTAAATCAACATTGGATAACCGGATCGGAAGGGGCATCGTGATCAAGCTTCCTCTTCGCTCTCTCGCTGTTTTTGCATCGGGGCTCGTATGCTGGGGTTCGATGCAATCAGTTGCCGCGCCACGCACTGGCGCAAATGGCAGTTCCACGGGTAACTCCACCGATGAGTCGGCCCCCGCTTCTATCCAGGCGCAGGACACAGCCGTAATTCCCGGCCCATTACGCTCATTTCTGCGCATGGCGGGCATCAGCCAGCAGGTGGCGCCTCAAGATGTTTTGCCCATGCTGGCTCGCAACGTGACTCTGTGGGGCCGGGAGGCAAATCGGGAAACCGAGTACCTGGTGCTGTTGACGCGCTATGTGGAATTCGCCCGGGCGGTTCACGCGCTTGCCGGCGCCGATGGTGCGGTCCATGTGGCCGATTGCGCCGATGCAACGACGCTAATTGCCGTGCTGGGCTATCGCTTTGAGCACACCTGCGGGCAGAGAAATGCATTTCTGGTCACTTCGAATCCTGAGCGGGCCTTTCTCACCGTAGATTCGGGATTTCCGCTGGCGAGACTCGAGGAAGCGCTTGCAGAACACAAGGCGTTTGCCTACGATTTTCCGGTGACGCAGGCGCCCGTGCTGCTGACTCAGAAGGAGTGGACTGAAAACAGCGACTGGGGAAATAAAGGCTCACCCGACCTGCTGGACGTGCTCCTGCACGATGCGCAGATGGACCGCCTCTATTCGGCATTCGCCCAGCTCGACCCTGAAACGCGGAGCGTGCTGGAAAGGTCACCGGGATTAAGCAAGTTGCTTCCTGTGGCGCCGTTGCTTGAGTTCTACGGCACGCGGATCACGATTCGTTCCGGCGAAGTGATTGTGCCGGGAGGAGCCGTCCGCGAATGGCAGGAACTCGCCGGCGCAAACCCGAAGACTCCAGATGATTTTGTAGTTCATCTCCTCAGCAAGGATCGCGGCTGGCTGGCTGCTTTCTACGACGCGCTTGCCCGCGTTGACCGGGATCAGCAAGTCCGGCTCGCGCAAGGGGATCGGCTTAAGGGGCTGTACGCGGCTTACCGGTCATCGGCAGGCGACGGCTCCGCTTCGAACGGAATCTTTGCCCGGAATTCAAACCTGCTGTTGTTGTTTACGCGCGTTGCGTGGGACGCGCAAGGACAACCGCTTGTGCCCGGCGACCTGACGGTGTGGCAGGAGATCCTGAACAAGGATTCAGGCAGGGAGTCAGGATTGACCGGCCGGCACGATTGGGCAAAACATCTACACACCGTGAATTCCCCCGACCGCCTGCTTGAGGCCATGACGGCATTTGCAACTCAGGAGTCCGATGACGGCGCGATGCAGATATACCTGACGCTAAGCGCGATCAACGCGAGGCGCGCGCCGCTGCCGGGCATATCGGAAGACGCGGCGCGGCTGCTCGCCGGCAACTTTGCGCGCTACAACACCTGGTTTCCGATTTTTGTTGAGTTTCCCCAGCTTGACGACAACGCGATCAAGCATTTTGTCGATACGGCCGGCAGCATCGACAAGATTCAGAACACGGCCCTTCGCGCCAACGCACTGGGAGCGTTCCAGGCCGATGTAGGGTTGTGGGAGATTCTGGCCAGGCAGGGGCAGATCGAAAACGCGGACCTGAACGCATCCTGGCAGGACACCATTAAGCCCTTCACCGCGGTTGACTCGGCGCAACAGCTTTTCGACGCGGCCCGCGGCTCGCTGAATGCGGTGCTGGTGGCCGCGGGTGGCAAAGCGGATTTCACTCAGGATCAAATCGTGGATCTGCTCGCCGGTCCTGCTCAAACCACACCTGACGGCCAGCGCGTGCATGACGAGCTGGCGCGCAGAATGCGCTCGGTGCTCGATGACCAGCGGCTGGTTTCGCTCGACACGCTCTACGGTCTTTACGATGGATTGGATTCAATGGCGCACGGCAAGTCGCCGGCCGGTAACTTGCTCGATCTTGCCGGCAACCTGCGCGAGTTCGAGATGCCGCGGCCCATCTTTACCGGCAGCGAAAAAGCCTCGTGGTCGCCGGTCATTTACTCCAGCCGGCACGCTGAACTGCAGGTGCGCACTGACCTCACGGGCGCGATCAGGAATCCGGGAACTCCGGCGCAAACCGAAGCGGTTCGCAGTAAGCTGACGCCTTTCCTGCGCGATACGCTGGTGGGCCTCAATTATGCCTATTACGAGCCCCCCGGCGCGCAAGTTTTGCACAACAATCCGCTCTTTGTGCGCTCCCACGATTTTTCGACCGTATCGGTGCTTGGCGTAAAGCGCATCTGGGGCACGCCCGAGCTGGTGGGAATTGGCGTAACTGCAGGCGGTGGCGCTTACCTCATGGGCTCGCTTTCCGATCTTCCCTATGCACTCGCTTCTGTTGAGGAGGATTTTATTGCTCCGGCCAATGTACAGGCGCTGATTTGGAGAGAGACGGCGCCACAATTGCTGGTGAGCGGGGTGGTGCCCCGCTGGTGGGGCATAAGTACCGATGAACTGCATGCCGCTGCTCTTTACCAGCGCGCCGGAGAAGAGCTGTTCGCCGCCGCCAGCGGGGATCCACAACTGCGCGAAGAAGTGATCGGCGTTCTTGGCGTACACATGTCGCCCGGCCGCCTGGCCAGGGTCGAGTCCGCGCTGAGCCGGCCCGGCGGTGCGCTCGATTTGACCGATCAGATTGCGCCCTCCGACAGCTTCTATCTGGCTGCGGATTACCGCAGGAAGTTTCCGTCGAAGGCCGGTTCCTGGGGAAAGGCCTCGATGGATCTCGATGAACTGGCGCAAAGGAATCCAGCCGCCGTCGACCCCAAACGCATCTCCGCGGATTTCGGCGTCCCGCACCCGGCGATGGAACAGAATGATGCACCCACCCTGGTTGAGAGCGGTATTTTCCCGGTCTCGGGCGGCTATACCAACCGGCTCTTCGGCGAGTCGTGGCAGTCTTCGAACCTCTACTGGGCGAGGCTCGCGGACGATCGAGGTTATTCGCCGGTGATGCTGAATCTTCTTGTGCCCGAGTTAACCAGACAAATGATCACCAGGATTTTTGCGACCAACGTTGACGACTGGCCGGCCATTCTGCGCGCCATGAAGCAAACAGGCGAGGAGTTCCGCCAAGGCAGGATAGCAGTGCCAAGCGTCAGCGAAGTTTCAGGGCAGTAGAACCATGACAGCGCGTGGAATAAGTCCGGACTTGAAAGGGCACGAGTTTAGTCGTGCCGTAAAACCTCAAGAAGTAATAGGGCTTTAGCCTTTGAGGGATGCATTTTCCGGGCTCTCGACTTTCACCACAGGCTGACGGCAAGTATGACCACGGGAGAAGGGATGAGACTCGGGATGATGACGAAAAACCAAATCAATGCCTGCCTCGGCATTTTCGCCGGACTGCTGCTGGCAGCAGGAACCGAGCCGCGGCCTGCTGCGCAGGACGACGTATCGAATTTCAAAGTGAACGTCGATCTGGTTCAGCTCAGCGTGGCCGTGACCGACCAGAAGGGGAATTACATCTCGGGTCTGCGCCCTGAGAACTTTGTGATCAACGAAGACAAAATTCCGCAGAAGATCGCCACCTTTGAAGAGGGCAGCGAAATGGTGCGCGAGGAAGGCGATCCCGCTTCCGGGACCTCTGCTCCTTCGGATGCAACGAGCGTCAATCCAAAGGGTCCGGGTGCAACCCCAAATGTTTCTTCGAAACAGGAGAGCCCGCTGGTTGGGAAGATCAACGGCTCCAGCGTCTTCATCCTTTTCGACACCAGCAACTACATGTACCGAGGATTTGTCTTCGCGCAGGATGCGATTACCGAATTCGTCCGTTCGCTCGATGATGCTACAAAGGTGGCGTTCTACTCCTACAGCAGGAATCTTTCGCGCGCGGCTACGCTTACCTCTGACCGTTTCGGCATTGAGAATGGCGTGCGCAGCACCGTGGCCGGCGACGACGCCGCGCTGTACAACTTACTGCTGATGACGGTGGAAGACGCGGCCCAGCTCAAGGGGCGCAAGGCAATCGTGGTTTTCTCCAATGGCCCTGACAACGCCAGTTCCGTTCCTCCTGAGGACGTGGCCGATCTCGCCGAATCAACCGGAACCATTATCTACATCATCAGCACGCGCCAGGCGCAGGAAGATCCCGTATCGGCAGCCGCTTTTGCGCGCATGAGCAAGACCACCGGCGGCAAAGCCTATTTCGCCGGCAACTGGCGCCAGGAGCAACAGGCATTCACCTCAATCCGCGAGGACCTGTCGCATCTCTACACCATCAGCTATTATCCGCAGGCGAAACCAAATCGCGGCTGGCGAAACATCCACGTGAACTCGTGGGAAAAGACCTGCAAAAGTACCACATCCGCACGCGCGACGGATACAGGTTGCTGCAGCAGCAGCAGACGGCGCCGATCGAGCCCGTGGTAACCACGCAGGCCTCGGCTGGAAGATAAAACCTGGGGGATGGCGGTCTTTTTCTCGAAGGTGTTGCCGCATGGCAACAGCCCGAACGGTTAGCTGTGCGCTATTTCCGCCGCCAGGCGAGGCCGTCGGAGCTGACCCAGTGGCCGCCTTTGTCGGTGACGATCTCAAAGACGGTTGCGGGCCTTCGCCGTGCTACAGGTTTCGGGACGCTCTTGAGGTCTAGAGCGGAGTCAGATGCCTCAACCGTCACTGTTTCCGTCGCCGCTCCAACGTCCATAGTGAAATTCGCTACAGTCTCTTCATTTGATGTAACCGCAACCTCCCTCCGATGACTGCCGTTGAATCCCCGCGCCGTCACGTCCAGGTTGTAGCTTCCGGGATCGAGACCCGCAGCCACGTAGCGGCCGCCAGCATCTGTGGTGAGAGTGCGCGAAAGTTGCGTCCGTGGGTCGGTCAAGGTAACCGATGCGCCCCCGATCACTGCGCCGCTCCGGTCGGTCACCGTTCCAGTCAGCTTCGCCCCGGCCTTCTTGGCGAGCATTAGGCCCTGCGGCGCGGCGGAAAATGTAACCACATTCGCGCCTGTCACTTGAAGCGGTGGCATCTTGTTCGACGAAGCGGTCTCCACCATCACCGCGCGGCCCTTCCACGCTGCCCGAACCACCTTCCAATGCTGCCCCGCGTCGTTGCTGATAAAGACCGTGTGGCGCGAGTCGATGGCCAGAACCAACGGCCCAGTGGCAGCCGAAGAAAGGATGGCGAGGTGACTGGGCAGAGGCTGCTGCGTGAAGCTGAGTTCCGTTACGGCTCTGCCCGCAATCACGGTGCTAGCCTCGTCCGATTCCGTTGCGACCGTGGCCTGCCCTTCCGCTTGCTGCTGCACGCGATCCGCTGGGGTTTGCCGCAAGCCGTTTTGCCGCTTTCGATTCTGTGCATTCGCCTCAGACTGTTGGGAGTTGTTATTCGATTGAACTGGTCCGCCGATTGCGTTCCCATGAAACACATTCTGCGACGCGCCGTCCTGCTGCGAAGATTGATTCTGACCCACAACTGCATTGTTGGCGGCTGGCGCAATTGAGTTGAATGCGCTTGGTGCCGGCGCGGTCTGAACGGCGTCATTTTGAACCGCAACGGTTTGCGGCGGGGCATGCTGAACGGCCGCAGGCGCATTGGCGCCGGCCGAGGCCGATACAACACTCGCGATCCTGTCCTGCTGGCTGGGCGCGGATGGATTGGCCTTCCTGACAACCCGGGTTTCCGGCGCGGAAGTCGCAGCTTTGGGCTGCGGCGGAGGGGCGGAGGCCGGCGGAGCCGCGGGCAACGGGGACATTTGCGCCTGCTGCTGCGGCGCGGTGTTCTGGCGATGCACGTAGAAGACGAAGAGCGCGAGCGCGGCAACGGCTGCAGCGGCCGGCACAAAGACCATCCAGCCTGCGAACCACGGCCGGCGCCGCAGCTCAGGGGCAGGCGCAGCGATTTCCTCTTCTTCCGGCATCGCGAGCGCAACCACCGCGCGGCATTCGGCGCACACAGACAGGTGGGCCAGGACGTCGTCGCGCTCATGCGCGGGCAACGCCTGCTCAATAAACGAGCTGAGCTGGTCGGCGTCGGGGTGTTGGCCGGATTTGATCGCGTTGCTCATACCGTGTGTCCGGGGTTCTCCATCCCCTGTTCGTTGAACGCGCCAGCTTGCGAAGTTTGCAACAGCGCGTGCAGGTTTATTTCAATGTCGCGCGGATCGGTTCCAAGCGCCTCAATCGCGGCGGCTTTGCTCAAGCCCCCCGCGCATAGATTCTTGAGCAGTCGCACCCGCAGACCTTCAAGCAATCGTTTCAGCCGACGGCTGATGGTGGCTTCATGCACGTTGAGAGTGCGCGCAATCTTGAGCAGCGTCTGCCGGTCAAGATAATACGCCGCCAGCAGGAAGCGGTCTTCGGGCTCCAGTTCCATCAAGGTTCGCGCCACGGCTTCCGCTAGCGCACGCGCTTCCGCCGGGATGGGCGGCGCAGGCGCGGGAGCAGGCGCGGCAATATCATCGAACGAAGGTTCTCGATCGTCCAGCGGAGCCTCACGGTGAGTGCGGCGATGGTGGTCGGTGAATCGCTGGGCGAGCGTGGTGCGCAGCCAGCCCAGCAGCGATCCGCGGCCGGTGTAAGAGGCCAGAGGCGATTTGCGTTGACCATCAAGCTCGCGAAGTCCGTAAAGCTCGGCATAAAGCGAGTCGGCCAGCTCCTCGCCCAGCGAAGCTGAACCGGTAATGGACTGCGCGGCGCGGACCAAGGCGCTGCGGTAGAGCGCCAGGAATCGCTCCCATGCCGGCTCGCGGCCCAGCGCGCAGGCATGGGCCAAGCGCCAGATCAGCCAGACGAAGCCCGCGAAAGAAAGCTTCCTTCTGGCCTGCCGAGGCGACTGCGCCCGGCGGCAAATTGTGATTCGTCTTCGCGCCGACCGCGGCCAGAATCTGCCCGAACTCCGGCTGCGTCAATCCGCAGGTCCCGGCCTCGGCTTTCAGCCACAGCTCATCGAGCAGCGCCGGCGGGAAACTCCGCAAAAACCAGCGCCGCTGTGGATGGCTCCCCGGCACGTCACGGGCAGAGTCAGATCGCCGGAATTGGAAGCGGAATCCACGCTCAAAGACTAATCGATTGACGCGCCGGACGTGGCTTGGGTCGTGCATATCATGGCTGGTGCCCCAGGTCCCTCGCACTTGGGGACCGGGGAGACCTGCACAATCTGCTTTGCAGATAATTTCGCATCTTTGGCGCATATTTCTTTTGTGCGGAGAGCTGCGGGAGCTGGGCGCGAATCCGGCTGGATTTGAGTGGGAAAATAAAATTCCCCCACCCCCTCCCCACTTTTTGGAGTAGTTTTCGGGCCTTTGGATCAGGATAAA
>CAWILB010000002.1:0-110318 GCA_963836635.1 uncultured Acidobacteriaceae bacterium
ATCCTGCGATGAGTGCGGTGATGCCGAGGCCGAGCAAACCGGGTCCCAGGTAGCGCACCATCATCAGCGGCAGCACTTCGTTATAGCTGTGCAGGCCTGCGCCGGGATTGCGCCGCCACCACATTTTCGCCCACCAGATGCATCAGGCTGCCATCGGGGTTCTGCAGAACCACCAGGCCCAGCAGGCCGGGCAGAATCACGATGAAGGGCACCGCCATTTTGAAGAACGAGCCGATGACCGGGGCCAGTGCGCGCCGAGCGGAGCGAGTTGGCCGCGAGCACCCGCTGCACCACCAGAAAGTCCGTGGTCCAATATCCGAAGCTGATGGCGAAGCCGAGGCCGAAAACGATGCCGGTCCAGTGGATGCCCATCGGGTTATCGGCAAAGTGGCCCATGCTGCGCCACATGTGGGTGTAGTCGCCCGGCGCGGTGACGCCGGTGGCGATGTTGTGCGGCCAGCCGCGCCTTGAAGCCCGTCCAGCCGCCGGTCTCGACCAGCCCGAGGATCGGGACCAGCAGCGCGCCGCCCCAGATCAGGACGAACTGGAGCACTTCATTGAAGATGGCCGAGCGCAGTCCGCCGAGCGCAACATATGCCGCAACCGCCAGCGAGCTGACGATGATGGAGAAGTTCAGGTCCCAGCCGAGAACGATCTTCATCACCTCGGCCATGGCGAACATGTTCACGCCGCTCATCAGCACCGTCATGAAGGCGAAGGAGACCGCGGCCACGGTGCTGGAGCCCTGCCCGTAGCGCAGCTTCAGATAGCCCGGCACAGAGTGCGTCTTGCACACGTAGTAGAAGGGCATCATCACCATGCCGAGAAACAGCATGGCGGGGATCGCGCCGATCCAGTACCAGTGCGCCGCGAGAATCCCGTACTGGTAAGCCGAGCCCGCCCAGCCCATCAGTTCGAGCGACCCAAGGTTGGCCGAAACAAAGCTCAACCCCGCGATCCAGGCCGTCATCTCGCGGCCCGCCATAAAGAACTCTTCGCTGGTGTTGGCCTGGCCTTTCAGGTAAAAACCAATCCAGATCACCATCGCAAAGTAGATCGCGATAATCGCGATATCCAGAAACCGCAACCGCACAAGCGGCTCTACGTTAAGGGCGAGAAGCTGAGAGGAGCCTGCCGCCAAGTTGATCAACCGAGACAAACATCGCGTCGTTTCCTTTCGTTCGCCAAGCTCACGGTGGTCTCAGGGGAGCCACTGCAATCACCCGGCGCGTGCAAACTAACCTTGCCCGTAGGTGGCTTTTGGGCCGTGCTTGCGGAAGTAATGCCGGTTAAGAAGAGCTTGTGAGACGCCGGCACACTCAGGATTGACTGACAGGGTAAGGATAGCCATTCGCGCCACGGATTCAAGCACAACTGCATTGTGTGCCGCATCGGCTGGAGTGCGGCCCCAGGTGAACGGGGCGTGCCCAGCGACCAGAACCGCCGGAGTGGCGAGCGGATCGAGGCCCTCGAAACGGCGGCAGATGGCGAGGCCGGTGTTGAGAACGTAATTTCCGTCGATCTCGTCGTCGGTGAGCGGTTCAGTTGCCGGGACGGGCCCGTGGAAATAGTCGGCGTGCGTGGTGCCGAAGGCGGGAATGGGTTTGCCTGCCTGCGCCCACGACGTGGCGTAGGTGGAGTGGGTGTGGACTACTCCGCCGATCTGCGGGAAAATATTTGTAGAGAACCAAGTGCGTGTCGAGGTCGGAGGACGGTTTCAAATCGCCTTCTACGATTATTCCGTCGAGGTCGGTGAGCACAAAATCGGAAGGCCGCATGGATTCGTAGGAAACGCCGCTGGGCTTAATGGCAACGAGGCCTTCGTTGCGGTCGATCCCGCTGGCGTTTCCGAAAGTATAGAGAACCAGCCCGGCTTCGACCAGTTCCAGATTGGCCTTGAGCACTTGCTCGCGCAGGTCTTTCAGCAGCATGAATTCCCTCTCCGTCCCCGATAGTACTTCAGCAGGTGATATAAGAGGTTTCGGGGCTCCAATGAGAAAGCGTTTTCTTTGTCGATCAACCCTAATTGCAAGCATACTTTGGTGTCAAATGCACCGGCCTTGTTCGTACCGGCTGTACGGTATGATGTAAACGCCTTCTTCACAAACCTGCCGAGGGGCTGAATGCCGAAGACGCCGCATCGAACCAGACGGGATCGCGCACTGCTCGACATACGCTCGGTTGCCGCCCTGGCGAACGTTTCGATTGCCACCGTTTCAAGAACCATCAACCGCGTGCCGACGGTGAATGCGAAGCTGGCGAAACGAGTATGGTCGGCAATCGATGAGCTGGGATACGTTCCTAACACGCAGGCGCGGGCGCTTGGGTCGGGACGCAGCGGAATGCTCGGACTGGTTGTCTCGGAGATTACGAACCCGTTCTTCCCGGAATTGATCCAGGGCTTCGAAGACGTGGCTATAGAGAATGGATTCGAGATCCTGATCAGCTCGACCAACTACGATCCCAAACGGATGGAGCTTTGCATCCGGCGCCTGATTGAGCGCAAGGCCGAGGGAGTGGCGATCATGACCTTCGGCATCGAGCAGCCCTTGTTCGAGCAACTAGCGGAGAGAAATATCCCGCTGGTATTTATTGACGCCGGACCCGACCGGCCCGGCGTGAGCCTGCTGAAGGTGGACTATGCGCACGGCATCCGCCAGGGAGTGCAACACCTGGCCGCGCTCGGACACAGAAAGATCGGATTCATCTCAGGACCCATGCGTCTGAATTCGGCGCGGTCGCGTTCAGCGGCGTTTCTGCAAGCGCTGGAGGAGTGCGGCATTTCCGCTAGGCCGGAGTGGCACGTCGAAGGCGATCACACGCTCGAAGGCGGAATCCGCGCCCTGGAAACAATACTGGGACAGAAGAGCCACCCTACAGCACTGATGTGTTCCAACGACATGACGGCGATCGGTGTCCTGCACAAGGCCTTCCGGGTTGGATTGCGCGTGCCGGCCGACCTTTCGGTAATCGGCTTCGACGACATTCAGATGGCAAAGGTTACGTTTCCACCGCTCACCTCGATACAGATGTCGAGAATCGACCTGGCGAGGGCCGCGGTGAAGGCATTGAAGGCGCTTATCGAAAAGGGCAATCCGCAGCGCGAATATCAAATCGATACACGGCTCGTGGTGCGCGAATCAACGGCCTACCCTCCCGGCGCGATGAACGATCTGAAATCCTAGGAATGATGCCAGGCGTGCACTGCCCGCTTCCGGCAGTTCCGGTCCATCATCGCGATCGGCTAATCTGACCTTGCCGGTGAACGGACTCGAACTGATCCAGTTATCGGAACATTGGTGTGCTTGCGTCAGGAGGAGCTGCGTCGAGTATCCAATCGTCGAATCGCAGCGCCCGCATCGCCGGCCATTCAGACTCAGATTTCAGCTTGCTTTGAGCGGCTGATGGGCTGTTCCTGCCATGCAAAGCAGGTAAATAGTAGCTTGACATCGCAACTTTGCGAGTGCATTCTTATCCGTGGCACAAACGATTGTGCTAAGGGTTTTATGCGCATTGCTCCTTGCAAAAGTGAGCTGTCGCCCATCGCGCCGCGGAGAGAGAAACCGGAATCGCGGGGATGAAACCGTCATCTGCTCCAGTTCCAACGGAAAGAAATCTAAGAGTGGAGAAAGTATGTTCCATTGGGTTGAACATTCGAATCGAGGTCTCGAAGCGGGTTTAAGAACTTTGTTCGCCGCCGGCATCGCCCTCACGCTCGTGTCGCCATTTGCGCACGCTCAATATGACATGCCGTTCGGACATGCACTCCCCGCGCACCAAACAGCTCCGCCCTCGAATGCTCAACTCTCCAGCCCGGAAATCGAGCGCCGTGTCGACGCCCTGCTGAAGCAGATGACGCTCGAAGAAAAACTGGGGCAACTGGTTCAATACAGCGGCGAAGGATTCCGCGGTGCGGCCGTTGCCGCCGCAAAAGACCTGCCGCCGGCGCAGGGCAAGAATCCGGTGAGTCCGGACAGCCCGGACGCGATGCAGCTCATTACCCAGGGCGGCCTGGGCTCAATGCTGAACGTGGTGGGCGCCGAAACCACCAATGCCTATCAGCACGCCGCTGTTGAGAAGAGCCGGCTCCATATTCCGCTGATCTTCGGCGCCGATATCATCCACGGTTATCGTACGGTATACCCTGTTCCGCTCGGGCTGGCGGCTACATTCGATCCTGCAATGGTGACTCAGGTGGCGCACGTTGCAGCCGAGGAAGCCACGACTGCGGGCGTGCGCTGGTTCTACTCGCCTATGGTCGACATATCTCGCGATCCGCGCTGGGGCCGGACAGTTGAGGGCGCTGGAGAAGACGCGTACCTGGGCGCAGCCATGGCGCGCGCCTATATTCGCGGCTACCAGGGCGACGATCTTTCTAAGCCGGATGCGGTTGCGGCCTGCGTAAAGCACTTTGCGGCATACGGCGCGGCTGAAGCGGGAAGGGAATACAACACCACCGACATGTCAGAGAGCCGGCTGATGCAGGACTATCTGCCGCCTTATAAAGCCGCGATTGAAGCCGGAGCGGCCACCATCATGTCTTCGTTTAGCGCGCTGAACGGAGTGCCTTCAAGCGCCGACCGCTTTCTGCTTACCGACGTTCTGCGCGACCAGTGGGGATTCAACGGCTTTGTGGTGAGCGACTACACGGCAATTCGCGAGCTCATTAATCACGGCGTTGCGTTGGACGGGGCGGCAGCGGCGCGCAAGGCATTCAAAGCCGGCGTGGATGTTGACATGATGTCGCACCTGTACGATGCCGAATTGCCGGCGATGGTCAGGTCGGGTCAGATTCCGATGGCCGAAGTGGATGAGGCGGTTTGGCGCGTACTGCGCGTAAAGTTTGCGCTTGGAGTCTTTGATCATCCGTATGCGCAGGGGGCTGAAGTGACTCGCGCGGTGCCGGAGCACCGGCCGATTGTTCGCCTGGCTGCCGAAGAGTCACTGGTGCTGCTTCGGAATATGCCCTTCGATGGAGCGCCGGTTCTTCCGCTGGCCGACCGGCCGTGGAAGATCGCGCTCATTGGTCCCCTCGCCGACAATGCCGACGAGATGATCAATCAATGGGGAGACCAGCGCCGTAATCCCGATGTGATTACGGTGAAGGATGCACTCGAAGACCGCGCAAAGCGGACCGGCGGGTCAGTAATTTATGCAAAAGGAACTGAGATCGCGGGCGCTTCAGAGAGCGGATTTGGCGAGGCTCTTGATGCGGCGAAGCAGGCCGACGTAGTGGTGATGGCGCTGGGCGAGTCGAGCCAGATGAGCGGTGAAGCCGGTTCGCGTGCATATCTGGATTTGCCCGGCAACCAGGAGAAGTTGCTGGAACAGGTGGGGGCAACGGGCAAACCGATTGTGCTGCTCGTGTTCTCAGGGCGGCCGCTCATTCTCGACTGGGCTGCGGAGCATGTTCCAGCTATTATCGAGGCGTGGTTCCCCGGAACCGAGGCGGGATCGGCCATTGCGAATGTGCTATTTGGCGATTTGTCGCCAAGCGGCAAGCTGCCCATGAGTTTTCCGCGAGCCGTTGGCCAGGAGCCGCTTTATTACAACCAGTTCCCCACCGGCCGGCCGACTTACGATGCCGATCTTAACAAGGCGCCAACCGGAGATACGCGATTCATCTCTCGCTATATCGACGTGCCGAACGATGCGCTGTTCCCCTTCGGATACGGCCTGAGCTACACGACATTCGACTACTCTGGCTTGGCTGTTTCGCGCGAATCGGTGCCGCTGAGCCAAGCCAGACAGAACGGCGGCCACACGCTGATTACGGCGACCGCAACGGTGAAGAATGCGGGCAACCGGACCGCGACCGAGGTGGTGCAGTGTTATGTGCGCAACCTGGGCGCCAGCCTTGAGCAGCCGGTGCGAAGCCTGGAAGGGTTCACGCGCGTGACATTGAAGCCCGGCGAGTCAAAGCAGGTTACGTTCGACCTTGGATTCAACGAACTATCGTTCTATACCAACGAGGGCAACGCCGTGATTGAGCCCACCCATTACACGGTGTGGATCGGCGGCAATTCTCTCACCACTGATCACGCGGACTTTGTGATTGCGCCGGAGTAAAGCGAGATTCCGGCGGGTGGGAGACCACAAATCTCAACGTGGCCGCAGTTGGTTCAGTTTCTTGTTCGTTGAGTGAGGTTCGGTGTATCCCATGGCCCGGAATCGGAAGCCTTCGACTCCGCTGCGCTTTGGAGGGACGCTGAGAATGGTGGTGCGGGCAGTTTCGAGATTGTCACGAAACTCGCTGTTCGCCAATTGGTCCCGCACAGGTCACTGCCTGCATGGCTTACATATGAGGGCCTATTCGGTTGCGAGTGAAGCTCGGATGTTGGGAAGCCATGGCGCAATGCAACTATAGCCTGAGAAGATGCATCCGACCAAGAGTTGAATTTTAGGAATATTGCGTGTTTCCGTTCAATAATCGCGGGGGAAAGTACTCCCGCAAGGGCAGGATCGACCGTGAGTTCTCTTGAGAGCAACCTGCAACAAACCAGGAGTGCCGCGACCCGCTTTCAACCCGCTTGCTGCGGAGGCGCGCACAAGGGCGACGAGCCGTGGGGAAATCTTCTTCACGATGCCGCGCCCAAGGAACATATTGTTCAGCTTTATCAGGACGAGCAGTTTCTCAACCGCGCAGTCTGCCGATTTGCGGCCGCTGCCTTGGCGCATGGGGAAGGGGTGATTCTTGTCCCCACCGCAGCTCACTGGGATGCCTTCTGCCCGCGCCTCGAGGCTGAGGGCGTGGATATCAAAGATGCGCAGTCGAAGGGACAGTTGACAGTGGTCGATGCTGACGAGCTCTTGCCTCGCTTCATGGATCAGGAGATGCCTGATGCGCCCGTCTTCCTGGGTCTTGCCGGCGAAACGGTGGCGCGCGCGCGCGGCCGGAACCGTTATCCGAAGGTACGCTGGTGGGGTGAGATGGTCAATGTTCTCTGGGAACGCGGCAATGCCACTGCCAGCATGGCGCTTGAGGACCTGTTCGATCAGCTTGCCCACGAACAGGAAATCGCGATTTTTTGCTCCTTTCTGATGGACAATTTCGACGGTGAGATTCACGCCCGCATGCTGCCCAGGCTCGGGCAGAATCACTCGCATCTCATCCCCGTAGAGAATTACTCCCGCCTGGAGTGCGCGGTAGCGGATGCACTTCGCGAGGTCGTCGGGCCGGTGGAGGCGAGTGTTCTTGAACAGAAGCTGCTGGAGCACTACGCGCCGCCCTTCATGATGCCGCAATCTCAGGCCTTGCTGTTTGCGCTACGCCAGGTGCTCCCAGACGTCTCCGATGCCGTCCTCCAACGGAGCGGCACTTTGTATCGTGCCTCTTGATAACGAATTTTGAGAGGTGCTTGCGGGGCGGGATCGAGACAATTTTGGGAACGCGTCCAGTGTCAAATTCGCCCGGGATGGAGCTCATTGATTGTATCGAGCTTCCCATTGTCATCTTCGACCGCGATCTGGCGGTCGTCGGTTTCAATGGGGCGGCGGCGACTCTGTTGTCCCTGACGCCTTCAGACTATGGCAGACAAATGCATTCCATTCAGATGTTTACTGGAGCGCGAATGCTCGAGGAGCTATGCCAGCATGTTATCTCCAGCGGATCCTCGCACCGCATAGAGTTGGCTGACGGTGCCGGATCGTGGTTCTCTGTCAGTGTGGGCTGCCGCAAGACAGGTCAGAACATCGACGGCGCCGTGTTGACGCTGACCAATGTGACTGCTTTTCGCGAGAGTTTGGAGCGAGCAATAGAAGAACGTGAGTACACAAAAGCCGTAATCAACACGATTGCCGATGCCCTGGTGATAGTGGACGCGGATTTTCGAATCCAGTCAGCGAATCACGCCTTCTACGCACTCTTGCAAACCTCCCGCGAAAATTCGCAGGGAGTTCGCTTCTACCAATTGGGAGGTGAAGGCTGGGATGTTGCCGGGGTCCGCAAACTGCTCGACGGGACTTTGCCGTCGAATGACAAACCTGAATCTCTGGAGTGCGACCATGAATTCCCGGGCGTGGGGCGCCGAACTCTATTGCTAAACGCCCGTCGTTTGATTCGTGGAAGTCTTGCCGGGCAGATGTCGCTGATCACCATCCAGGACATCACTGAGCGCAAGGCCACGGAGGAAAAGCTCCGCACTACTGAAAAGCTGGCGGCCACGGGGCGGCTATCCGCAAGCATCTCCCACGAGATCAATAATCCACTCGAGGCAGTTACGAACCTCATTTATCTTGCAAAAATCGAACCTGCCCTCCCGCCGAAAATCTGGCACCTGCTTGAAAACGCCGATTGCGAACTGCGACGGGTCGCGCATATCACCCGCCAAACGTTGGGTTTTTACCGCGAAACAACCGTTGCGACGAGGATCGACATTCCGCAGCTCATTCAGGACGTCATTGCTATCTACCGCGCCAAACTGACCAACAAGAGGCTTGAAGTCGTCACACGATTCGGTCCCGAATGCGAGATGCACGGCTTCCAGGGGGAAATCCGCCAGGTCGTCTCCAATCTTTTGGGGAACGCAATTGACGCATCAGAGGATGGTGGAAGGCTGATCTTGAAAGCCAAAACAGCGCGGAATTGGAGAGCAGGACAAGGGCCCGGGCTACGTATCAGTATCGGCGATTTCGGGGTGGGCATTTCGCCTGCCATTCAAGCGCGAATCTTTGAACCCTTTTATTCCACAAAGGAGGATCGGGGGACAGGGCTGGGCCTGTGGCTTTCGAAATCTCTGGTTGAGAAGCACGGAGGAGTCATTCGCTTCCGAAGCAGTATCGTACCGGAACATCGCGGAACAGTCTTCTCAATCTTCTTCCCATGCCAATAGCAAACTGTGGGAGCCATGGTCCTTACGCAGGAATAAACCATATCAGCCGCCGCGAGGCCCGAAGGGAAGATTGAAGCATCGACCGACAGAAAATGAAAAACCTTACCAACACCGTCCGCGCGCCTCCGCCCCACCCTTTTCAGGAATTCAAAGACGCCTGTTGATGGCCTTTGAGAAATGGAGGCTAGTTGAATCAGGGATTCGTATTGCGATTCTTCCCGAACCGGATGCTGTGTGCGGAAATCACTGTCGACATGAGCAATATGAGACAGAAACCTCACATGAGACCCATGTACACAGGTTTCTGTGACTCCGACGTGAACGCACAATTGCCTACGCTTGCCCTTCTCCACCCTGTTTCGACCCGAGTTTCCTGATCGTAACCAGGAGGCAGGACGCGAGTTCCCACGAGGTGCGTCGATTCGTTGTTGCGCAATCGATTGAGCGTGCCTTACGATAAAACGCGCAAGGCTTTCGAACCACAGCGACGTATCCACTCAAAGCGCAACATCCAATTGTCTTGTCGGGAGGTCAATATGCAGTCGATCGATTCAATGAGTTTGGTGATTCAGAAACGTAGAGTGATTAAGCAACGTAGAGAAGGATGGCGTCTGTCGGCCGGTATCGCCTGCTGGGCAGCGGCCCTTTTGCTGTTCATTGTCTCTGCCGCGCCAATTCACGCGCAGTTCGGCGCGAGCCTCGCAGGTACGGTGCTTGACCAGACCGGGGCGATTGTTCCGAGAGCGAATGTAACGCTGACCAATACGGCGACGCAGGCGGCGCAAACCTCGATCACGAATGACACGGGCGCTTATCACTTCAGCGAATTGGCGCCGGGCCGATACTCTCTTGAGGTGACGGCAGCCGGGTTCAAGACCAATCACGTGACCGATTTGGCTCTGGAGGCTGAAACCCCGCGGAATGTGGATGTCACATTGCAGCCGGGTGAGAACACGGAATCTGTGCAAGTGAACGGCGACCTCGCCCCGCAGCTGCAAACGGCGGACGCCAGTATCGGCTCCACCATTACCAGCGACGAGGTTGAGAGGCTGCCGATTGTGGGCGGCGATCCTTATGAGCTGCTCCGCACCGCCCCAGGCATTACCGGAGATGGCGCGCGCGCCGGTAATGGCGATGCTGTATTTCTGCCCAACGGGGCCGGCCCCGGCGGATCGAATTCCGGCACCTTCCAAACCGAAAACGGTGTGCAGATTACTGCCGACGGTCAGCGCCAGGCAGACAACAATTTCATGATTGATGGCGTCAGCGTCAACTCGCTCACCCACGGAGGAAATGCCGTGGTCACGCCCAATGAGGAGGCTGTGGGACAGATGACCGTGGTGTCCACCTCTTATGACGCCTCCGACGGCCGCAATACGGGAGCGCAGGTCAAAGTCGACACCAAGAGCGGATCGAATTCAATGCATGGGGGCGCATTTTTTCTCTACGACGAACCCGGGTTGAATGCCTTTGACAAATATGCCGGCCCGGCCGCGGGCATGCCGACACGGGTTCAAAACGCCCAGCGCACATGGGCGGCATCATTGGGCGGTCCCGTGAAGAAGAACAAAGTTTTTTACTTCCTCTCGTACTCGGGATTCAGCGTACACAACAGCAGCCTTTCGAACGAGTGGGTGGAGACGCCTGAGTTCCGCACTACGCTGGCGGCAGATCGTCCTGGCGGCATCAGCGCAAGCATCTTGAGTTCGCCTTTGATGGCGCCGCGCGTGGCCGGCGTTAATGCGGGACTCACCAACTGTACCCCATGGTCCAACAACCAGGGCGAATTCCCGCCGGTTTTGGTCAATGGTGTCCTGACAACGCAGACAGCCACTTCCGGTCCATACTGCCAGGTGTCCGGCGACGGCGTCGATATCGGTTCTCCCACTGCGGGTGGCGCCAGCCAGTTGGGCGTTTATCCGCGTCTTAGTTACTCAGCGAACCCTACATCGAATGTCGTGACGGGCGGCGGGTTGGATGGGATTCCCGATATCTACAACGCGGCGATTCTCACTCCGGACCGAGCCAGAGGCAACCAGTTCAATGCACGCGGCGACGTGAATGTGACCTCCAGGGACCTGCTGGCCGGAATCATCTATTTCACCAAGCTGGACAGTAACGGCACCAGCGGCACCAATGGTTCTCGCCCCGCCGACGACGTGCCTTTCAAGCCGCTGAACTCCGCCGCCACGGCAATTTATATCCATACGTTTTCTCCGACGTGGCTCAATGAGCTTCGCGCCAACGGCACGCGTTTCGCTGAGAACGGGATTAAAGATGCTGGAAATACGGTCGATTTCGGCATCCCGTACATCAATGTACAGACTCTGCCGGTAAGCAACGATCCGCAATATGGCGTGAATTGGAACAGCACGACGCCAGCCATATTTGCTGAGAACACCTACGAAATCCGCGACATGGTGACTCATTCCTGGGGCGCGCACACGGTGCGATTTGGCGCGGAAGTGCGGTTGGAGCAGGACAATGACAATCTTGCCGGCGATGCGCGCCCGGTCTATGCCATGCAGGGAATCTGGTCCATGGTGAACGACGCGCCCATCTATGAAGCGATCACCGCCAATCCGAACACAGGCGGGATACCTCAGTCTCAACGCTACTTCCGCGATAAGGACATTGCGATCTATGGACAGCATGACTGGAAGCTCACGCCGACCTTCACGCTCAACACAGGCCTGCGATGGGAGGACTTCACGCCGTTGCGAAACAACGGATTCCCCATCAACTATCCCGTTCTGGGGCCCGCTGGTTCCGAGCTGAGCGGCATGAAACTGACTCCGCACAACAATCTCTGGAACTCGCACCTGGCCAACTTCGGGCCGAAGCTCGGTTTTGCTTACCAGCCGCCCGGCAGCGTTGGACAACTCGTGGTCCGAGGCGGCTTCGCCATTGCCTACAACCATCTTGACGTCGCGCTCTTCAATAATGCGTTGGAAGATGGTCCCAACATTGCCAACTATGGACTTTGCTGTGGCACGAACGCGATGGATTTTTCCACGCCGTATGATGGCGGCTCCATCACTTACGTGGAAGGCACAAGCAACTCACCGTTCAGCTATCCGGCCAACCCAGCTCTCATGACAGGCACCAACGCCAACGGTTTTCCAAACCCGTTCGGCGGCGGTACACCAAGCGTGGAGGTGTATGGCGCACTCCCCAGCACGCGGCCGCCCATGAGTTACCTTTATTCGTTTGAACTCGAAATGCAGTTGCCGTGGAACTTTACCTCAACAATGGGTTACGCGGGCAGCGAAGGGCGTCACTACGCGCGCCTGGTGAACCAGAATTTCCTGTATAACAACGCGAATTCTCCGGTATATGCTGCTTACTTTGCACAGACCGATTCAAACCAGAGTTACAACGGAATGAATCTGCAACTGAGGCACACCATGCAACATGGGCTCGCAACAAGCGTGGTTTACACGTGGTCGAAGAGCCTCGATAATGTCTCCAATGGCGATCTGGCCGACTCAGACGCCAACCAGACGGATCCGGCTAATAATAAAACTGAGTGGGGACCTTCAGATTTCGACACAAGACATCGCATTGTTGCCACGGCCTTGTGGGAGGCGCCCCACGTGCATTCCAGTAACGCTGCCGTCGACGCGGTGGCAAACGGCTGGCAATTGAACGGCACCTATACCTGGCACACCGGATTTCCGTATACTCCCGTCACTTACAACCTGCAAACGTCCGCGTATGTCCTTGGATCCGGTGTGGTCAGTCCGACACGGCCATTGGCATACTACGGCGGGGCGATCGGCGGCTGCTCCAGCAGCCTCTTTACCGACGGAGGCGACTTTCCGAACCGCGGCGTCAGCGGTACCCAGGGGGGCATCAATTACTTCGACGTCACGCCCCCGGCTAACTCGCACGCCTACGTGCCCGGCATCGGCCGCAACAGCTTCCGCAGTCCCTGCTACCAGGATGTAGATATCAGTATCGCCAAGCAGTTTGCTCACGATTTTGGCGACCACCACTCGGTGTTGCGCATTCAGATGAACATGTACAACCCATTCAATATGCTGCAACTGCAGCCAATCACCAATGGAAATGCCAATCCCGGCGCCAACGTCAACAACCAGTACTTCGGGTACGCGCAGGGAGCCGACGCCGGCCGCGTGATTGAATTGCAAGGGCGAATTCAGTTCTAGGGCACCGTAACCGGGGGCACTGGGTGGAATGCCTCTCCACCCAGTCCTCCGTTGCGTTCTATATCAGGAGTGCCGCGCCGCGCGAGGGCTGACCTCAAAGCGACTTTCTCTGGCATTTCGAAGCCGCACCTTTTCGCTTGCGCCTCATTCCCAAGAGCCATCTTGCCACTTAAGGCGGGCTGTAATCGACGTGTGATCCGCAGATCGTGCCTCGGAGAGAATTTGCGCCGCAAATGAATTCGGAGCCTTGGGTTGCGGTCTCCGCACAACCCGGCGCGAACTTGACTTGAGTTGTACCGCTGTGCTGAAATCGACATGCTCAATCGATTGCGCAGCACTCAAATCTATATCACAACGTGAGGGAGATTGTGTGCCATCGATTCAAAATTCGCACTCGAGTGCGGTGAGAGTTCTGGAGAACTAATAACGTGTCAATTTCCATGCCGGCCCTGAACCGTCGCCGGCTGATTCAATCGCTGGCGGCACTCGCCGGCTGCACTTTGTTGCCTTCCTCGCTCGCGATTGCAGATCGGGCATGGACCCCCTCGCCCGAAGATGAGGACTTCCTCGACGACCTTGAGCGGAAAGCGTGCCTCTTCTTCTGGGAGCAGGGCAGCCCGAACACCGGCCAGGTTCTCGACCGCGCCCGCAACAACCTTGATGGCAGGCGTGACTCGCGGCACATGGCCAGCATCGCTTCAACGGGCTTTGGGCTTACTGCATTGTGCATTGCCGACCATCGAGGCTATCTGCGTCACTCCCATGTGGTGGAGCGCGTAAGGACCACGCTGAATTGGCATTTGAACACGATGCCTGAGGAGCACGGCTTCTTCTTCCACTTTACCGACATTGAAAGCGGCGAGCGGTGGCCGGGTGTGGAGCTTTCCTCCATCGACACTTCGATTCTGATGTGCGGCATGCTCACGGCGAAGGCCTACTTCGGCGACGCGGTGATCAGTTCGCTGGCTCAGCAGCTCTACGAGCGCATGGACTGGTCCTGGATGCTGAACGGAGGGCCGACGTTGAGCATGGGCTGGAAGCCTGGGCTCGGGCTTTCTCTCGGGGCGCTGGAATCACTATTGCGAACTGATGATGATTTACCTGCTCGCCATCGGCTCGCCGACACATCCCGTTCCTCCTGAGGCATGGAGCAGCTTCACGCGACCAGTGATTCATTACAAGGGCTTCGACTACATCAGCGGCAACGATCCGCTCTTTACGCACCAGTACTCGCAAGCGTGGTTCGACTTCAGGAATCGCCGCGATGCCTACGCCGATTACTTCCTCAACTCGGTGACTGCAACGCGGGCCCACAAGGCATTCTGTCTTTCTTACCCGCAATGGTACTCCGACGATTACTGGGGCATCTCGGCTTCCGACTCAATCGAGGGTTACACCGGGTGGGGCGGACCGCCGCCCATCGGAGATATCGACGGCAGCGTGGTTCCATGCGCCGCTGCCGGATCGCTTCCATTCCTGCCGGCCGATTGTCTGACGGTGTTGCGGGCCATGCGCTCACGCTGGGGCAAACAGGCGTGGGGCCGCTACGGTTTTGTCGATGCCTTTCATCCCTCTGCCAACTGGTACGACCCCGATGTGATCGGTATCGACCAGGGAATTTCAGTGGTAATGGCCGAGAATCTTCGCAACGGGCTGGTGTGGAACACGTTCATGCGCAATCCTGAAAGCGTTCGCGCGATGAAGCTTGCCGGATTCCACGGCCAGGGGCTGAGTTCTTGACCGCATGGCTTTGAACTTTCCCACCCTTTCCGCGATGAAGCTGCGGAAGGAATGGGGCAACCACATTGGTACAAATTCAAGCGGTCAAATTCCCAGGCTGAATGACGCGTGATACAACAATGACTATTGACCATCAAGGTATCGGACTTGGCAGCCAGGCATACCGTCTTATGGCGGAGGTCTGGTTTTGAAAGGGCACGAATTTACGGGCTGTGGGGAAACTCATCGAGCGGAGTGGAAGATTTGAAAATATCCCTCAGGGGCTAAAGCCCAGACTAATTTTATGGAGCTTGTTGGCACGGATGAATCCGTGCCCTTTCAAAACAGCGAAGGTGATCGAGATTTTCCGCAGCTCGTTTAGCTCCTGGGGGAGATCTTTACAGCGACCATTCTGCACCGTACACAAGATTCAACACTGTTTTCATTTAGAGGCGGCAAGGTGGCACAGAAACAGAATAAGCCGGCTTCTCTGAAGGAATTTGCGGCGGTTCTCGGACTCTCGCAGTCCACGGTCTCGCGCATTGTGAATGGCGAGGCCGACAAGTTTCGTATCTCCCGCGCTACCCAGGAGCGCGTTTTGCATGCCGCCGCTCTGCACGGCTACACCGCAAATTCGGTTGCGCGCAGCCTGCGGCAAAAGCGGACTTACACTATCGGCGTTATCGTGCCCGAGATCAGCGAAGGTTACTCCACGGCGGTTCTGGGCGGCATTGAAGACGAGTTGCTGCAGGAGGGCTTCTTTTACTTTGTTGTGAGCCACAGGCATCGCACCGATCTGCTCAGCGGCTACCCTCGGATGATGATTTCGCGCTCGGTCGAGGGGATTATCGCCGTCGACACTCCCCTTGGAGAAGACCTGCCGCTGCCGGTGGTTGCGGTCTCAGGCCACACGCCGCGTGAGGGCGTAATCAACATTCAGCTCGACCACAACACGGCCGCGGAACTGGCTCTCACTCATCTCAAATCGCTGGGACACAAGCAGATTGCATTCATCAAGGGGCAGGCCCAGAGTTCCGACACCAAGCTGCGCTGGCTTGCCATTGTTGAAACAGCAAAGGCCATCGGCATTCCCATCGATCCTGAACTCGTGGTGCAGTTGCAGAGCCTCGAGCCGGGACCTGGACCGGGAATTGAAGTGACTCGCGAGCTGCTTCAGACCGGAAAAAAGTTCACCGCGATCTTTGCCTTTAACGACCTGACCGCGATGGGTGCAATTCTTGCCTTGCGCGAGGCGGGCATGCGCGTACCCAAAGATGTTTCCGTCGTGGGATTCGACGACGTTCTGGCTGCAGCCACCAACAACCCGCCGCTCACCACCGTCCATCAGCCGCTGCGGGGCATGGGGCAGGAAGCAGCGCGCACCCTGCTCAAACTCATTCGCGATAAGGATCTGCGTCCCCACTCCACCTCGGTAACTGTTCAGCCACGATTTGTAGTGCGCAAGTCCACCGCGCATGTTGCGTCGCATGTACCGGCGCCTGCTGGGAATCCGGCGCACTGAATCCAAGTGTCCTGAGGTTCAGGTTTATCAGGCTGCGGAAAAAGTCATATTCCGTGAGCAGAGATATCCTATACATCCGACAGGGGCTGAAGCCCACCTCATATTGCGGGCTTTGGCGGCACGAGTTAACTCGTGCCCTGACACTTCGTGCTAATCATTAGAGCGTTTCCGCAGCCTGTGAAGTTGAGGACGATTTTCATTCTGGGCGAAGTTTGCTCCGGAATTCACTCCCGATCGCGCCCAATCGCCTTTATTTCTGAAGGACTGCGTGCTGGTCGCGGGCGATTGCCTCGGTAAAGGTCATGCGGATTCCGTGCTTGGGTCGCAGGATGACCATCGGGCGCGCTTCGATCGTCTGGCCCGGAGACAGTTGAAAATCGTATTTCCTGAGCAGAACGCTCAGAATCATGAGGATTTGCAGCATCGCGTAGTTGCCGCCGATACAGCCCCGCGGTCCGCCGCCGAATGGCAGATAGGTGAAAGGCGGTTGCAGCTTTTCGTTCGCTTTGGTGAAACGTTCCGGGTCGAAACTCTCCGGGTTCTGCCAGTACCTGCGGCGCATGGTGCGCGCCATACACGAACACAATTACCGTCGATCCTCGGGGTATGGCGACATCGCCTGCGCGGTCGTCCGCAACAGCCATGCGGTCGATCATCCAAAACGGCGGGTAGAGGCGGAGCGCCTCCTGAATGACCTGAGTGGTAAACTCAAACCGGGGAACGTCGTTGTAACTCAAAGGCGCATCGCCCAGCATGGAATCGAACTCCTGCCGCACTTTTTCGAGACAATCCGGACGCGAGCTTAATAGATAGAACATCCACGATAGAGCGTTCGACGAAGTTTCATGGCCGGCAACCAGCAGTTGCATGCTCTCGCTCAGGACCAGTTCATCGCTCATGCCTTCGCCGTCGCTGTAGCGGGCATCCATCAACGTCTGCAGCAGATCGTGGCCGGGCTCCTGGTTGCGGCGCTGCTTGATGTAAGCCATCAGAATGCTGTCGGCGCGGACGCGCATCTCTTCGTGTTTGCGCAGGTCGCCCGAGACGGCAAACCAGGGATTCATGTAAGGCTGAAGGGTTTGCCGAACGATGAACTCCTGGACGGTGCAGATGGTATGGCTGACCAGGTCGATGTCTTCGTCCTTCAACTTGGCGCCAAACAGCGATCGGGCGACCATCGAGAAGGTCATTTTCATCAGGTGCGGGTAAATGTCGACGGAGCCAACACGGACTTGTCTTTCGAATTCCTTCAGCGACTCGGCGAGCGAGTCCTGCATGATGGAAGACAGGGCCTCAAGTTGTTTTCGATCGAAACCCTTCTGGATAAGACGCCGCTGTGTGCGCCAGGCTTCCCCGTGGGTGGTGAGAAGGCCTTTGCCCAGGAAATGGCCCATCCGCTTCACTTGAATTTCAGATTTCTGGTAGTTCTCCGCGTTGGTCTTCAACACATGCTGAATGACGTCGGGATTGGTGGTAACAATGGCTTCTTTAATGCCGCCTATATAGAACCGGAACGTGTCGCCGTAGAGTTCGGTGTACTTTGATCAGAACCTGTACGGGATTGCGAACCATCGCGGGCGAGTCGGCAAAAGAACGGAATCGGGAAACAACGGGTATAGGCGTGGGCAACGTTACACCTCGCCCGTGATGCTTGCATTAGAACCGTGGAGAATCTCATGTGGTTTTGCCAGAAGCTAGTAGTCCAGATAAGTTGCATGGTCCAGGTATGCGTAAGCGTCCCTGGACTCAGTCTTCGTTTCCCAGCTGCTTCAAAAGTATCAGATGATGCACGATTGCCCGCGTCATGGTGGGATGTTGCCGATAGGGAACTCCAAACTCCTCGGCGGTCTGCTTCACAATCCGGGTAAGCGGAGCATAGTGGGTGTGGCACACATAGGGGCACAGATGATGGGCGATGTGGTGGTTGAGCCCGCCGGTGAGCCAACCGACCAGCGGGTTTTCCGTCGCATAATCGGCCGTGGTGGCAAAGATGTGGTACACGCCATTGTCGAACTCGCCGCGGTCCGCAGGAAAGTAAGTGGTGTCGACGGTGTGCGTCGTCTGGAAGACCAGCGATACGGTCAAACCGATGATCAAATGGACCAGCACGAACGCCAGAGCGACCAGCAGAAGCGATTTTCCCAACACTGCGACCGGCAAAATGAGCATGTAGGTGAGGTAAAGCGCTTTGCCCGCAAATAAGATGGCGTATTCTCGCGCGCGGATGCTTGGTGCGTTTCAAATAATCGTGGGTCGGGAAGAAGAAGGCTTCAAAGTCCCTGATGAAAACATAGTCGAGAGAGAACAGCGCGTAAAAGAACAGCGCATAGATGTGCTGGAACCGGTGCATGCGCGGTGCGTGGTTCATGGGGCGTAAACCGAAAGATGCCGCGTCCGGTAAGCGCATCGTCTTCGCCCTGGAGATTGATGCAGGAGTGGTGGCCGCGATGATGGAGAATGCGCCACATGTACGAGCTGATTCCGCAAACATCGAAGACATAATTCAGCAGTTTGTTGACAGACGGCACAGATGAGATGGCGTTGTGGTTGCTGTCGTGGGCGATGTTCAGCAAAAGAAATGTCTGGGCGAGGCCGCCCAGGAGGTAGAGGGCGACAAACTTCCATGAATCCGGCTTGAGCGCGTAGATGGCAATCCAGCTGCCCAGCAGCACTGAAAGACCCACAGCGATTTTGAGCCACATCGAGCGGTCGGCTTTGGGAGAGATTTTCTGGTCGGCGAAGAAATTTTCGAGGCGGCGGCGTAAGACTTTCGGGAAGGAAGACGTGCTTGCCGGGTCGCCGATGGACTGTGGCGGCGAAGCCTCGGAAGGTACAAGATCGTCCACATCCGGCCTTAAAGTGATCACCGCTTCGGTCCCGGATGTCACCAGCGCCTCCATGATTGTGTTAAGCCGATCCGGCGCAACTCCGACCGGCGGCATCGGCTGCCCAGGGGGAAGGCGATCCGATCGACTCGTCGCCGGCAGCTTCGAAGGCTGAATGTTAGCGCGAAAGTTCATTAGGAATCAAGGGAATTCGGATAGGTCGATACCAGCACAGAGTAACGTTCTTTAGCAGCAAAGATGCGTTGCATTGCCTACTGGCTCTGCTACCATGGACCGACAGACTGTATGAAAATCCGTTGAATGGGCGATTGAGGCCCGGCGGACCATGCAAAGACTTCCCCGCCGCCTGAGCCGGCCGTCAGGGCGATTTACCCCCGACCGGACCGAGCGGCACATTGAGCAAAGAACGATTATTGCCTTTGTTCTCAATGTCGGCCTACACTGAAGTCCCGCACCCCGAGACTCAGTCGTACTTCGCCGCATCATGGCGCGCGCAGCAGCAAGAGGGTAGGATGTTTCCCACGTACTGAGTTTTCCCATTCCACTTTGAAGGGTATCGCTGATCGAATATGGCGTCGATATTGGACCAATTGGATAGGCTCGGGGATGAGCACCCAAACAAACTCCTCTATTCGTACCTTGACCTGAACGGCAATCCAATCGAATGCTACTCCTACGCGTCCTTTCTCCACAGGACGAAGGCGATCGCCGGACACTTGCGGAAAGAGCATGGTTTCGCGGCGGGAGACCGGCTCTTGCTCGCCTACCCGCCAGGCCTGGAAATGATCTGCGCGTTTTTTGGCTGCGTGCGCGCCGGATTGATTCCCGTGCCTGTCTATCCCCCGGGATCTCGCGGCTTCCAGAGCGCCCTGTACAAGATGGTCCACATCGCAAAGGATTGCCAGGCAGCCGGAATCTTGACCAGCAATGACTACCGCGCATCTTTGAAGACGAATCTTGACCCGCAGCGGAGTTTCGGCCTCCGGCGTAGACATCGACTACATCTCGAATCTCCCCTGGATTGTCACGGAAGACTTCGTGGATACGATCTCGAACGATGCTTTTACCGAGGCTTCGAAGATTCTGTTTCTCCAGTACACATCAGGGTCGACGATGGAGCCCAAGGGTGTGATCGTGTCGCACGAAAACATCCTGGATACCTACCCGCTCGTGATCGACCATCCTGATCCGGTAGTCGTCTCATGGCTTCCGCAGTATCACGATATGGGGCTGATCGGGTGCTACCTTTATCCCGCGCTGAAGGGCGGAACGACATACGGCTTTGCTCCCATGGATTTCATTCAGCGGCCTGCGCTGTGGTTTGACGCAATCAAGACCTATCGGGCTACCGCGACGGCTGCGCCCAACTTTGCTTTTGACTATTGCCTGCGCGCCGGAAGGCTTTCAAAGGAGAGCCTGGAAGATTGCGACCTGAGTTCGCTCGAGGTGTTGATGGTGGCGGCGGAGCCCGTAAAACCGGATACTTACACGCGGTTTCTTGAGACATTTCAGCCCTACGGACTCAAGTCGGAGAGCTTTTATGCCGCTTACGGGCTGGCCGAAAATACGCTGGCGGTTTCGCTCGGCGGCCGCAATATCGTTTCCGTCAACAAGCGTGCCCTCGCGCTGGGCAAGGCCCGCATGACGACCGAGGTCTCGGAAATCGACGCGTCCACGCAGATTGTCAGTTGTGGAACTCCCGCTCCCCGGTATCGATGTCAAGATCGTGGATCCGGAGCGGCACGTCGCTCTCAAGGAAGGCCTGATCGGCGAAATATGGGTCGCCGGAAGCGGCAAGTGCCGGGGCTACTGGAAGAACGCGGAAATGACGCTGAAGCAGTTTCGCGCGCGGCTGGTAGACGACAGCCCGTATGACGATGGCTACCTGCGAACCGGCGACATGGGCTTCTTCCACAAAGGCGAACTCTACGTTTGCGGCCGCATCAAGGACATGATTATTCTCCGCGGGCAAAACTATTACCCGCAGGATATTGAAAACGTTGTGGAGAGAGCGTCGGGGCTGATCCGGGGCAATTGCGTGGCCGCGTTCCAGATTCATGAAGACAGCGAGCCGGCACTGGCAATCGTGGCCGAAGTGAAAAATCCGAAGGTGCTTCCGGATGCGCGCAAGATTGCCGCCGCGGTGCGGAATTATCTCAACGTTGAAGTGGCTTTGATTTCGTTCATCGCGCCTCGTGCGATTCCCAGAACCAGTTCGGGCAAGATCATGCGCCACAAGGCCAAGCAGATGTGGCTGGAGGGCGAGTTCACCGTTCTCTCAGAGTTTTCGCGGGAGAAGGACGCCGGGGCCGCGGAGTCCGGTTCTGAAATCCAGACTTCATTCGACGCATTGAAAGCCAGGTACAACCTGACCGGCCAGGAATCGTACAACCTGGTCGAAGCGGGGCTGGATTCGCTGGACCTTGTCGTGTTCATGCATGAGCTCAAGGAGCTTTTGAAGGATAAGGGCGCCGATATGCTGGCGAGGCAGGTGGACATCGGCGTGATTCAGCGCGTGAGCGTGGCCGAGCTGTTTCAATTGGCCGAACAGTTGGAGCGCGCTCCGGAAGAGGCGCTGATTCTGCTGCGTCATTCCCTGGCGGTTTTCCGCGAAGAGCAGCGCGCGGCGGAAAAGCAGATGATGAACAGCGACAGAAAGCTCATCTTCGCGCCCCCGGCGCCTGCGCCCGTGCCCGCGATACCGGTCCTGAATCATGTGCTGCTCACGGGCGGCACCGGTTTCATCGGACCGTTCCTGATGAAGAGCCTGCTGGAACAGACGCGGGCAAAGATCTATGTCCTCGTCAGGGCTTCAGACGACGAGCAAGGCAGGCAAAGATTGAGGGCGGCGATGGAATCGATGGGGCCCTGCGCTGCCGGGCTGATGTCGATGTTTGATGCTCGCGTCATTCCCATTTGCGGCGACCTGGGGCAGCCAAAACTCGGCCTGACGCAGGATGTTTGGGATTTCCTCGCCAATGAGATGGACACGGTGTTCCACAACGGCGCGACCGTCAACTATCTGTTCAATTACGACCGCATGCGGGAAGCGAACGTGCTGGGAACCAACGAGGTGTTGAGACTGGCTTTCGAAGGACGGCCCAAGACCCTGAATTACGTCTCGACGACCTTCGTGTTTGGCTGGGCCGTTAAGAGTGTCCTGTATGAGACCGACCAGAACCAGGACATGGAGCTTCTCGATTTCGGATACAGCCAGTCAAAGTGGGTGGCGGAACAGGTAGTCGATGACGCGCGCAGCAAGGGACTTTCCGTCAGGATTTTCCGGCCCGCGCTGGTAAGCCCTTCGGTTTCGGGCGGCGGCAACAACTTCGATATCGCCGTTCGCCTGGTTGCGTTCATGGTGAATCACGGCATTGGAGTGGATGCTCTGAACCAGGTGAGTTTTGTGCCCGCGGACATTGCGGCAAACAACATTGTTGCCATCTCCACGACTCCCGGAACGGAGAATAAGACTTACCATGTTGTGCGCGACGACTACGCGAACATGATGGATATTACCGGGCTCATTACCAAGGCGACCGGGCGGCAATTTGAAATATTCAGCGTCACCGATTTCGTTCCCGAGCTGATCCGCAGATGCCGGAAGGAAGATCTTCTCTTTCCGCTGCTCGATTTTCTGGTGGGATCGGTGGACAACATCACCGCGATGGAGTTCAAACGCTACGACAGCTCCGACATATCAAAAGGCGCGGGATGCCTCGGAGTGGGGCAAGGCCGATCCGTCGCTCGAAGATACGGTCAACGGCATTCTGAAATTCATGCACCGCAAGGGCATCATTTCAGTCGAGGCTCGTGAAGCCAAAGCTGCCGCCAGCCCCTCCGCCGGCGCCGGCAACCGCGGCCGATTGGCCTGGTCGGACGCGTAAAGCGGAATCGCAATCCATTACTGCTTTTTGAACACCAGCTTCTCGGTTACGTGCTGGCCGGTTTCGTACGTGCCGGTGGTGGTAAGCGTCATCTGCTGCCCATCGGCGGAAACCACCCACCTGTCTTTTTGCGTCACTTGATCGTCCCGCCGGTAAATTGAATCCACCGTGTGCGGGTCGACAAGCTGAAGCGTCACGGTGTCGTTGCGGGAGTTCCTGAGGTCGTACTGCTTTCCGTCAAAGCGGGCAGTGTAGCTGAACTCGCCCGAAAAACGGACCCCATCGTTTCCGTCCGCCTCAATCTTGAGCGGCAACCCTTGCCGCAAACGGGTCTTGCTCATGATCCTGAGTCCACTCGCCGGCGAAACAGATCGTGGGCGACCTTCGCGCCTCCGCTTCGCGTCCACACGGTGATCTGGTCCGCATGGCCGACGCTCGTAGTCGTGATCGTCAGTTCGTTGCCATCGGCGGAAAGCTGTTCGCGAACCGTTGCCACCAGCCGCTCCGTCCTTCTTCTCCTTCACCTCGGCGTGCCTCTTGTCGATCCTGTGCAACTCGACTTGATTGAATGCCGGGTTGCCTGGAACGGCGGTTTCGTGTCCGTTCCCGCCCGCCGTGAAATCCATTCGCTTATCGCCAGACATGACGACATGCACTTCGTCTTGAAGATCGGTGATGGAGAGTTTGTTGGGCGGGATCGAGGGTGCACTGCGCGGAGATGAGCTTCCATGAGCCAATGCGCGGGTCAGCGGCCCAAACCTGAGCGGCGAAAAGCAATGCGAACATTACGAGTTTGCGAATAGGTCCTCCTCAACCGCCAAGGCCGGCAAAACCCGGCAAATCGGGTGTGCGGGTAGCCGAGCGCTCCGCAGGTGCATCCTTTCTACTATACGAACTGTTTGCGCAGCCGGGCGCCTGATTGGGTGCCTCAGAGTCCTTTGGCGCCGGCCGGAGAGACGAGAATTTAGCTTAACGGTTGGCGATCTGGTCTGACATTATGGGTCTCATGCATGTACGCCGTTTCTGGGTGGCCGGGATCGTCCTTATCGCCGTCGTTGCCCTTCTTCCATTCTCATTTCACGCCGAGCGCCATCTTGAGACGGCAACCCGCGTTGAAGGGAGCGAAGCTGAAACAGTCCGGCAGGAGCTGAGCAGCCGTTTTCATTCGCCCTTTGTTGACCAGGTGGTGCTGGTGGTTGAGGGGCTGCCACCAGCGGATTCGGATGCAAGGCGAGCAAGCGCTAGCCACCATTGTGGCGGGACTGAAAGACGAGCCGGGCGTCTCCGGAGTGGTCTCCTATCTCGACTTGCGCGATCCGGTTTTCCTGGGCAAGGGCGGTGGAACGTTTGTTCTCATCGGGCTCGAGTCAACCGACGGGCCGGTGGAATCGCTCGTTCCCGAGCTTCACACAGCGGGCAAGCTCTCTTGAAACTCAATTGCGAGAGCCGTTATCCCGCCGTAAAGCTCGAACTGACGGGCGAGATTCCGCTGAATTTCGACATTCGGAAAGCGAGCGCCGACGAGGTGCAACACAGCGAGAGCCTGGCGATTCCCGCAACCCTCGCGCTTTTGCTGTTGGCATTCGGAAGCTTCATCGCCGCCCTGATTCCATTGGCCGTTGGCGAGCTCGCCATCGCGGCCACTCTGGCGATTACCGGACTCCTGGCCTCGCGCTTTCACTTGTCCATCCTGGTTCAGAATCTGGCCACCATGCTCGGATTGGGCCTGGGGATCGACTACGCGCTCCTCATGGTGAGCCGCTTCAGGGAGGCGCTCTGCGCTGGAAACGACGGACCCGCGGCCTCGCTGATCGCGGCACGCCAGGCGGGGCACACGCTCTTGATTTCGGCATCGACGGTAGCCATCGGATTTCTCGCTCTCCTGACGGTTCCCATCAGCGAGATTCGTTCCATCGGCGTGGCTGGGATTCCTGGTGGCGGGAATGTGTGTGTTGCTGGCGAATACCGTCGTTCCGGCGGTGCTGGCGCTGCTCGGTCACCGAATCGATGCCGGCCGGCTGCCCTTTACTCCCAGGCTGGATGCGCAGTGGGCCGCACGCACGGGAGATCGCTGGAGGCGATGGGGAAGGGTAATTGTTGCCCATCCCTGGCTGGCCCTTTTTCTGGCGGGCGCCCCCTTGCTTCTGCTCGCCTGGCAGGCCACGCGGCTCGATACCAGTCTTCCCGCGAGGGAATTGGCTTCCGCAGGCGGCGGAATCGGTGCATGCGCTTAACGCCCTCGGAAAAATGGGTCGGAACGGCGTTGTTGAATCGTTGCGCATCATTGTCGAGCTGCCGGCGGATTCGATTTCGCAAACCGACGCGGGGTGGAATGCGATCGATCGACTCTCAAAGCGGCTCGCGAGCGACCCTCGTTGCGACCGCGTAATTTCAATCACGACGATTGCGGCGGGCAACCGATCTGCCCTGGGCGACCTCTCGCGGGAGACGCGTCGAACGTTTCTGAGCAGCGATGGACGGGCCGCGCTGATTGAGGTGTTGCCGGCGACTTCGGTTTCCCTGCGCCAGCAAGTCAACTGGGTAAGGGAGCTAAGGAAGACCGGCGCGACGGCACTCACCGGAGTGCCCGGCGCCACGCTGCTCGTTGGCGGCATTCCCGCGCTGAACGCCGATTATCAGACGATTGTCAGCGACCGCTTTGTGCCGGCAATGGCGCTGGTGGTGGTGGGGACGCTGCTGGCGCTTCTGGGCGGATTTCGATCCCTCTTTGCCGCCGTGAAGGCCATCGCACTGAACCTGCTCTCGGTTGCTGCCTCATTCGGAGCATTGGTGCTGGTCTTCCAGGACGGACACGGAAGCCGCCTGCTGGGAGTTCCCGGGGGAACCGGAAGCGTGTTTCCGCTTGTTCCGATCGTTGCCTTTGCCATCGTCTTCGGACTCAGCATGGACTACGAAGTGTTCCTGGTCGCACGCGTTCTTGAAGCCCGGAGAAGCGGACTGAGTGAAATGGACGCAATCCCGGAGGGACTGGCCCGAACTGCCGGCCTGATTACCAGCGCTGCCGCGATCATGATCGTGGTATTCGCGGCATTCACCTTCGGAGATTTCCTGGTGGTCAAGATGATCGGATTTACATTGGCGGTAGCCGTCCTGATTGACGCGACACTGGTTCGAATCGTGATCGGCCCCGCGCTTCTTCGCATTGCCGGCGATTGGAACTGGTGGCCCGGGGGGCTCTCTACAAAAGGAGGCTCTGCCGTGACGGCGAACCACGAATGACAGATAAACTGCGCCTGGATCGAATTACCCTGGCGAGACAGCGGGACAGCGGTAAGAGGATTTAGAAAGGGTGTTGATTGAAAAGCCGTTTTGCAGTCTGCGCACTTTTGATTTGCTTTGAGTGTTTCGCATTCGGACAGGATGCCGCTGTACCACCAACCGCGGTGAAACCGGACCCCATCGAATCTTATTTGCAGCCGTTGGTGGACAACCATACGATTGCCGGCGCGGTTACGCTGGTCGCGACAAAAGATCGCATCGTTTATCTCAAGCCAATCGGCTTCCAGGATATTGCCGCAAAGACGCCGATGCCGGCAAACGCGATGTTCTGGATAGCATCCACTTCAAAGCCAATGACCGCAACAGCGGTGATGATGCTCGTCGACGAAGGCAAGATCAACCTCGACGATCCGGTTGAGAAATATCTCCCCGAGTTCAAAGGGCAAATGGTTCGGGTCGCCAATCCCGCCTCATCAACGGGAGCTCAAGGGGCAACGGATTCGAAGGCGAGTCCGCAGTTGGCGCCTCCGGTTCATCCGATCCTGGTGCGGGAGATTCTGAGTCACACGAGTGGCTTGCCGTTTCGTTCCGCCGCGCAACCCGGCGCGCTCGATCTGCTACCGCTCAAAGATGCGGTGCGGAGCTTCGCCTCGGAGCCGCTGATGTTTCAGCCCGGCACAAACTACTCCTACTCGAACGAGGGCCTCAATACGGTAGCCCGAATCATTGAAGTCGTGACCGGAATGCCCTACGAGCAGTTCATGCAGGAGCGGCTCTTTGGGCCTCTCGGCATGAAGGACACCACATTCTGGCCTTCGTCTGAGCAGATCGGCCGTCTTGCGAAATCGTACAGGCTCGACCCGAACACCAAAGATCTCTTGGAGCAACCCATCGATCAGTTGACTTACCCGCTCGATGATCGGCAGCACCGCTACCCGATGCCAGCCGGTGGATTGTTTTCGACGGCGGCAGATGTTTCCATCTTCTGCAGGATGATCTTGAACGGCGGTGTGCTTGACGGCAAACGTTATATTTCCCAGGCTTCGCTTCATGCGATGACCAGCGAGCAGAATAAGGGTCTTGGCAAAACGAGCTATGGATTTGGCTGGGGCATTTCGGCAACCGGCTATGGCCATGGCGGAGCTTACAAGAACGACATGGAGATTGATGTCGCGAAGGGGCGCATCCTGATTTTCATGGTTCAGCAGAATGGATCGTGGGGGACTGCGGATGGGGACGGGATCGTGCCCAACCTGGTGCGACTATCGGATGATGTATTTGCTTCGGAAGCTTTGGAATTCAGCACTATTTGTGAATTCCGGCCAGAGTCACCTTCATTCAGCCTTCAATTTATCGCGGGTCGACCAGGCCCATCGCAATCATTCCCAAAGCAGTAATACTCGGCAGGAAGAAATAATCTCCTCCGCGCAGTTCAACGAAGTTAGGAAGATTGCTGCAAACGAAAGGAGGATTTGTTGGCCTTGCCTCGCCCTGCACGAAAAACCGATCACTTCTTTCATGATTTCCGAGCAGCATATCCTTGTCGTTGCCAAGACGAGCATCGTTGCCGTACTGAACCCATTGCTGCTGCACGAACTCGAACTGCCGCGAGAGGTTCGCATTCAGCACCATAAAGATGATTCCGCGATCTTCAGTATCGTCGACAGGCTCGCCTTCGGTAACGAAACGCCCATAAGGGAGCCCGCGGCGTGTAATGCGGCGCCGGTTTATCAACTGTCCATTAAAGCCGAAGGCATCGCGTGGATGAACGCGGCGGATGTGCGCGCCCATGGGACATCGCGTGCCTTCGGCATCGGCGCTGTAGGTGAAGTCTGTGTTGCGGTTCGGGTCCTGGACAATGGCGGTATCGGGATTGTCGGGCGAAAGCTCGAGGGGGGTTCCGTCTCGCCAGCGTCCGATGAATTTGGCGGCCAGCTTCTCTTTTCCGCCCCCATATAGTGCTGCCTGTTGCTCGAGATAGGCGCGGAACGTGGCCACATTCTGATGCAGCTTGCGATAGACCATGAATGTACCGTTGCTGGCCAGGAGGTGAGGTATCGGAGCAATCGGCAACTCGCCGGCTTCATCGGCATATCCCAGCAGAAGCTCTCCGGTCGCGAGCGGTGCCCAGGTTCCGTTGGGCATGCAGCTTGCCTTGCCCGGGCTGGGTGCTTCGTTCAATCCCGAGATAGTCAGGATTGCCGAACCCGTCGGTGTAGCCGAAGTGTTCGCTGGTGGTTGGCTTGCCATTAATCACGACGGCGGCCGCTTCCTGAGAGGAGATAAAGTTGCTCCGCCGGATTCATTGATCAAGGAGACGAATTTCTGCGCAGCGGGCCTCGAGGGCTTCTGATGTAAGGCCGTTGATGCCGATCCAGGCGTGAACGCGGTCTTCCCGCCATACCTGGTCCCAATGGTCGGGAGAGTTCACGCCGCAGTCTCCGAGAATTCCTGCGCGATGCCTCATTCCCTGTTGAAATTCGACGGGAAAGCTCAGCAGCGTCGCGTCCGGCAATTCCAGGTGCTGCAGGCCGCGGTGGGTGAAGGCAATGTTCACCGTGCTTTCCGGTTTGCCTCCGTCCCAACGCTGGCCCGTTGTTATCTCAGCTGGAGCAACCGGCCGATTAGCTTGCGCGCACGCGCAGCGCCCTTCAAAGCGAAGAAACAGATAGCGGGCAACAGGCAGGTTGTAGCCGCGCAGAACAAAGCCCTGAATGTCGGTCTCGTTGAGCTTACTCATTTCGGCCGCCTGTCTTGATATCGCGATGAGGGCCCATGGAACCCGGTTTGGGAGGGGGCAAGGTCTTGAGATGCGCCACGAACTCAATGAACTCGCGTTGCAGCGTGGCCGCATCTACGCCCTGGTGGCTTGCAATGAAGTCCGCAACGGCAGTCTGCGTCTGAAGAGCGCGCAGAGTCTCGGTGACGGACTTATCGTTGACGGCTGCGAAGAAGAAGGTAGTCTCGAGTCTGGCAGGCCTTCATGTAGTCGATGAAGGCCTGGCGGTTTGAAGCGCCAGGGTAGCCGACGCAGTGTTTCCACACCGCATCGAGATGATCGGGAATGTTTTCGGCAAGACCGGAGAGATAGCTGTCCAGGTCGCCATCGCAGTTTGACTCGAAGATCAGATACTTTGATTTCAAATGCTCTTCACATGCCGGCGCTCCAACATAGATCACGTCGTCCATGACCACGAGGCGGGCGAGATGAGTACCCGGCGCCTGCGCAAAGGGGCTATCTTCCCGAGTGGAAAGGTGCGCCAGATAGTTGCGAATCTGCAGATCGTGAGAGGGCGTTGCCTTTTCATCGTCGATGATCGGGGAGAGGATCGTCAGTCCGTAGACGTTGCCGTTCTTGTTTGGCATGGCTGATTTCTCTATCCGGCGATGGGTGCTTCGCCTGTTTCGCCAAGGTGGGTCTGAACCTGCAGCACGAAATTAAGGTATGCTTCGGCAAACTGTTCTGGGCTGCATTGGTCCGCGACCAGGCTTAGACTATCCAGCGAGGACTGCACAATGTGAGCTGACTTGACGTCGTTCGCTGTGGCGTGCGGATAGGCCGTGTAGTAGTAGTCAGTATCGAACTGAACGCGCGCGATGTACTCCTTGAAGATGGTGACAGGTACCGAGCCGGGAAACTTCTCGCTCCAGTTCCATATGAGGTTCAGGCCTTTGCTCAGGACTGCGGAGAAGGCGTCGATGTATTGGTTCCATGTCCCGTTAAAGTTGCTGAAGAACAGCAGGTAGTCGTACCTCAGATCCTCCTGCTGTTGTCCGCTACCCAGGAACGGAAAATCGCTGCGCGGGACAACCACCCACCGCGCAAATTCAATGAATGACAAGTCGATCAGGTCTTTCTGCAACGGCTTAACATTGCCCAGCACGAAGAAGATCGTCCGCAGAATCCATGTCTTCCATGGCTTCATGGGAGTGATCGCATTCATCGCGTAGACCTTGCCGTTGATATTGCTCATTTGACCTCTGAAGCCTGGGGAAGGAACGCGCCGACAGGGTATCGCTCACCCTCACTTGCTCTTGCATGCTCAGCTGGAGGACATCTCGAAGTGATGCAGAAGCGAATCAGCAAATTATGTCACAAACGGCAATGCATGGGTACCCGTGCAAAAAGCGCTAAAGATCGCTTCCGGGCAATCCGAGCATTTGCAGAATCAAATCCTGCTCCACGGAAGAAAGAATACGGACAGATCACGGACATTCAACCCGATCCGTCCAAAGCCCGCAGTCAATTGGCTTACATAATTCCTTTGTTTTGTTGAGCTGCACGGGGTGGCGGAGGGCAGGATCGAACTTGAGCCGTTTTGCGGGCGTCTGAGCCCGCAGGCGAAATCCTGAGTCGCATTGGTGACGAAGGATCTTGCGGCCACGAAAGATTGAAATTACCTGGTGGCGGAGGGCAGGATCGAACTGCCGACCTTGGGGTTATGAATCCCACGCTCTAACCATCTGAGCTACTCCGCCGAAAGGAGGGCGCGGAAAACAAGCGCCAATATCGATGATAAGGGCCAATGAATGAGCGGTCAAACCTGGCCGCGAGGTTTGGACCATGCGTGAGCGCGGGCGCCCGCTCCTGTAAACTCGCCTGCATGAGCGCGATGCGAATTGCCGGCGTCATTCCGGCCCGTCTGGCCTCTACGCGCCTGTCGCGCAAGGTGCTGCGCGAGATTGCCGGCCGCCCCATGATGGAGTGGGTGTGGCGGGCTGCGTACGAGAGCGGCCTGATGGATCCAGTCCTGATTGCGACCGACTCCGGTGAAGTTGCCGAAGCCTGCCGGAGCCGGAAAATCCCCGTTGTAATGACCTCTTCCGACTGCGCCAGCGGCAGCGACCGGGTGCGCGAAGTTGCGCTCCAGGTTGATGCCGACATCTACGTCAATATCCAGGGCGACGAGCCTACTCTCACTCCCGAGTTCTTTCCACCGCTGCTCGCGCTTTTCGATCGGCCTGAGGTCGAGGTGTCAACATTGGCCGTGCGCTGCCCGCCTGAGGAGGTTCACAATCCCAACGCCGTAAAGGTGGTGACGGCGCTGGACGGCCGCGCCCTGTATTTTTCCCGTGCCGCCATTCCTTATGATCGGGATCAGTCGGGTTTTGCCGGCTACCGCAAGCATCTGGGAATCTACGCCTATCGCAAGGCGGCGCTGGAACGCTTTGCCGCTCTGCCGTCTTCGCCCCTTGAAAAGCTCGAGCGGTTGGAACAGTTGCGGCTGCTCGAAAACGGAATCGACATCTATGTCGCAAATGCCCCGAGCGACACCATCGGAGTGGATACCGAAGAGGACCTGGCCCGTGCCGAGGCTATGCTTCGCGCGCGATTGCAGAACTGAGCGGCGTCGGGTGCCTCTCCGGCCCAAACTGTCAGGCATGTCCCCGGTCCGTACCCCCCTCCCCCCCTGTTTTTTCTAAACTGCTGATTCTGTGTTGGTTGCTGGCAAAGACGCGTCATCGGTAGCCGCAAACATTTCAAATTAAAAGACTTAAGACGTAAGAATCTCATAAATAACGACTTACGGGCGACATTTTGCGCCGCCAGGTACGGCCGGGGAGCTGCAGGGCCCTGAGAAGCGTGGAACCTGGAGTGATTGCTGAACCCACAGTAGCGCAAGCGCGGTAAATTCTGCGCAATTGGGGGTTGGAATAAATTTGAATCGGAGCGGGGCGAGAACGGCGCTTTTCGGGACCGATCCTGATAGACCTTGGGCTTCTTCTTATCAATTGAGGTCCTCGGTCTCCCCGGTCCCCAAAAGCGAGGGACCGGGGGCACCCTCAGTGTGCCACCCTCAGTGTGCCACCCTCGGCGTGCCACCCTCAGTTTGGTTTTTGGGGCGTCGAGACCGGGGGCGCCCATCTACTGTTCGGCCAATAGCTTTTTGATATTTGAATCCACGTCACTCTTATCAATAACGCCGCTGTAGGTGGCGGCGATCCGGCCTTGCTTGTCGATCAGATATGTCGCCGGAACAGCTCCCAATTTGTAGGAGGTTATGAGCGTAGCGTCCCCCATGAGAACCGGGTAGTTCAATTTGTGAACCAGGACGAAGGGCTTGACCTTGCTCCAGGCTTCGTCGGCGCTCTTCGCGCCCTGATACGAGGTATCCATCGAAACGCCAACGACTGTAAAACTGTCGCTCTTGTGAGCTGACTCCAATTCGATCAGCAGTGGAATTTCAAGTTTGCATCCGCCGCACGCGGTCGCCCAGAAGTTGAGCAGCACAACTTTGCCGCGATAGTCGGTTACCTGCTTATTAGTTCCAGAACTATCAGCCAGCTGAAATGCCGGGGCGGCCTGGCGGCTGGCTTCAGGCACAACCGTGGCATGAGCGCCTTGTTGACCAGGGGCGCTCGTGGTGGCGAAGACCAAAGCTAAAACAATGCCGGACATCCCGGACCGAACAAACAAGGTTCTCATCGAATTCGCCCCTCCATAGAGCCGCATCCACATCATCCTACGTTAAGACAGGTTGCAGAAGGGCTGATACTGGAAGGAAACGGCGTTTGCGGCCCGGCTAAACAGGCTGCGGAAAAGCTCATCAGGCGTAGCGGTATTCCCGCAAACATCCCTCAGGGGCTAAAGCCACGAAGTCAATTTATACGGCCTCATCGGCACGACCAAAGTCGTGCCCTGATACAAGACCGTATCCCGACGAGTTTTTCCGTGGCCTGCCAAGGTGTGCCGTTTCAAAACAAGTCGAAATTGAGCCAGTGCCGGTGAAACCACTTTCCCGCAGTCTCCGTTATACTTCTTCACAACCCCATCATGAAGCGCCACGTCCTCATCTTCGGTCTGGTCGGCGGCCTGCTCATCGCCACCCTCCAATACACCGAATACCGCTTCGTCGTCATCGAGCACTCCGTCGAGCTCTACAGCGCGCTGGTCGCCATCCTCTTTGCGACCTTCGGCATCTGGCTGGGCCTGCGCATCACGCGCCGCCGCGAAATCATTCGCGAAACGGTCGTGGTGAAGGAAGTGCTTGTGCCCGCGGAAGCTCCCGCCCTCGACCCCCAGGTCTCAAATGCGGGACCTCCACCCCATGGACGAATGCCTGTCCATGGGGACCCCGGGAGACCTGGGCCATCCGGCAATACGGCCCAGCAGACCCTTGGCATCACGGCACGCGAGCTCGAGATCCTCGCCCTGGTAGCCCGCGGCTTGAGCAATCGCGAGATTGCCACGCAGCTTTTCGTTTCAGAGAATACGGTCAAGACACACTGTGCCCGCGCCTTCGACAAGCTCGGGGCCAAACGCAGAACGCAGGCGGTGCAGCTCGGCAAGGAATTGGGACTGATTCCGTAGGATCCTTGTTATGGGTGGCTTCAGAACCGGGCAATTGCTGGACCTCGGAGTTCCATCAATTCTCTGAGGGTCTGGAGACCCTCAGTACAGCCGATCTGGAGATCGGCGGTACAACCGGGCTGGAGCCCGGCGCTACCAGCACGAGACCGGCGGGACAACCGGGCTGGAGATCGGCGCTACCAGCACGAGACCGGCGGGACAACCGATCTGGAGATCGGCGCTACAACCGGGCTGGAGCCCGGCGCTATCAGCACGAGCCCGGCGCTACCATTTGGTGTCGTACGAAGGAATGATTTTCAGACCCGAGCAGCAAAATCATCAGAAAGGGTGACGACATCCGGTAACGAAACCCCGCATTGTGACTCCATCGTCACTCGATCCTCACTCGAAACAGGAGCCTCAAATGAAGAAAACCGTCCTCACTTTCGGCCTCATCTCCGGGGTCATGATCTCCGTCCTTATGGACAGCTCACTTCTGCTCTCCCACAAGATCGGCTCCGGCTACAGCATGGTTATCGGCTACACCATCATGGTGGCGTCGTTCCTGCTTATTTACTTCGGCATCCGCAGCTACCGCGACAACACCCTCGCCGGCCAAATCTCCTTCGGCCGCGCCTTCGCCTGCGGCATCCTGATCGCCCTGATCACCACCGTTTGCTATGTCGCCACGTGGGAGGTGATTTACTTCAACTTCATGCCCCACTTCATGGACAGCTATTGGGCCGCGCAGATAGCCAAGGTTCAGTCCTCTGGACTTGACCCCGCCACCACCGCCGCGCAGGTGGCTGCCATCCAGCGATCTCAGCAGGCTTATCAGAATCCGTTGATCAACATGGCCTATACATTCATGGAGCCGCTGCCGGTCGGGCTTATCATTACTCTCATCTCCGCTGCCGTGCTGCGCCGCAAAGCGCCCGCCGAACCCAGCCGCCGCTGCCGGAGCCGATGGCCGCATAAATCAAAAGGCCGGGCGTAAGGCCCCGACCGTGCCGTATTCTGAACTGTCAAACGGTTCTCATTAGGAGAATGCATGGCTTCAATCACTGGTTTTGGCGGAATATTTTTGCGAGCGAATGATCCAAAAGCTCTTTATCAATGGTACGAGCGGCATCTCGGCCTGGTGAAGTCCGAGCGGATCCTACGCGTTTCCTGCCCCAACGCAACACCCTCAGGTCATCTTCGCCCTTTTCAAACAGGACAATGCCTACTTCCCTCCGGCACAGAAAGCAATGATCAACCTCCAGGTGGACGACCTGGATGGCGTTGCTGGACCGTTTGATCAGCGAAGGCGTCACTGTCGATCCAAAACGCGAAAGCTATGACTTCGGAAAGTTTGGCTGGGTCACCGATCCGGAAGGAAATCGCGTCGAGCTTTGGCAGCCTGTCGGAAATTGATTAGAGCGTGTTTCATAAATGGCTGTTAAGGCCCGGCATTCATCCCGCAGGGGTTAAAACCCCTCATTTTTCATGCTATTTTCGGCACGACTGAAGTCGTGCCCTGACACAACCCACCCGAGTTCAGGATTCGTCAGACACCGCTAGTTCGTTCCAGAATCCCTGGCGACCACAACAATCTGGAATGAGTGCGGGATCATGGGCGCCCAATAACGCCACCAGGCTGGCGGTGGGCCGCCCTGGCCCGGCGCGCGGCCCGGCGCGCCGTTGCAGGAGGGCCACCGGGAGAAGCAGGTGCGGCGTCGGCCGACTGTGCCGGTACGGGCCCGAACTCCGCCGTGATCAGGTAGAGGTTGCCGGTCCTGGTGTCGAGCGTGTGAGTTTTGGCGCGTGCCGGAGTCAGCACCGTCTGCTCGACTGCGAAATCGGTGGGCGAGTTCTCCTTCACTACGGTCAGCGTGCCGTCGCCCTGCGAGGTGAACGCTTCCATGGTGGCGGGATTGAACGTGGCGCCGTCGCAGCCCACGCCGATGGGCAGGTCGGTAATGATGTGGCCGTCGGCCGCTGACAGAATCACCATGTTGTTCTTTTCGCGGCAGGCAGCAAACAGGATGCCGTTTTTGGCATCGAGCGCCAGGCCCGCGCAACCCGAGCCCTTGCTGGAGAGATCGTATTTGCCAACCATCTTCATGGAGTCTGCGTCGATGACCGCGATGGCGGCCTTGTCCACAATGTCAACGTAGATTTTGCCGTGGCCGTCGGTGGCTGCCTGCTCGGGCGCGCCGCCAATGTCGATGGTTCCCAGAATCGAGCCGTCCTTGTCGTCGATCACGGTGATGTTGGGCGCCGAGTGGCTGAGAATGTAAAAACGGTGATTGTAGGTGTCGTTCAGGTAGCCGTCAGGGTTGCCTTGCACATCGATCTTCTTGATTACCGCGAAGGTTTTGGCGTCGAACATCGTTATCTGCTTCGAGGTTGCGAAGCCGTGCCCGGTGGCAGTGTCAACCGCGGCGCCGTGGGCGCTGGTGTTGGGAATGTCGCCCACCTGCGCAAGGGTGTCGAGATTATAGACGCCGATGTGTCCGGCGGGGCCGGAGCGCGCAACGTAAAGGTTGCGACCGTCGGGATCGGCGGTCACGTAGTCGAATCCGCCGTCGCCGCCGATGAGCTGAATCTTCTGGACATGGTACGGGCCGCTGGGTTGCGGCTGCGGCTGGGCGAGGCCGGTGAGCGGAAGCGAAGCGATGAGTAACGCAATTGCTAGAGGCTTTCTCGACATAAAGGCACCTGCAATGGATCTGTGAGTTGTTGACTGGCGCTCTGGGAAATCCGCGCGCGGGAAATGGAGATGTTTCTTGTGCAGAGAAAGGATACACTGACGGTCACGAAAGACAAGTGAATGGCCGAAGCGCCGGCCTGCCGAAGAGGACAGCCGCTCATAACCCAAGTTGGACCCCGCCCCCGAATTGCCCGCAAGATTCGGAGTGCAGCGGGTTGGGGTGTTGGGCGAATATCATTTCCATGAACACGAATGCACAACTCGCCATCGCCGAATTTGATCCGCCGATCACTGAGATGACTGCATCCACCCGTACTCCCAACCCGCTCTCAGCCTCCAAAGCTCCCTTCGACGAAGAGGCCGCGTGGCTGCAGGTGCAGGCGCGTGATCGCGATGCATGCTTCTTCTACGCGGTTATTACAACCGGAGTTTTCTGCTACCCGTGGTGCATGAGCCGCAGACCGCTGCGTGCGAACGCACGCTTTTTCCATACGGCCCAGGAGGCGCAGGCAGCCGGTTTTCGGCCCTGCAAAAAGTGCGCGCCAACATCGGCAGAAGGTCGCAGCTCCGCTGGCCGGCCCATCGACAAGATTCGCGCTCATATTGAGCGCAACCTCGATCGCGCTGTGAAGCTGGAGGAGCTAGGCCGAGTGGCAGGTATGAGCCCGTTCACTGTGCAGCGGCTCTTTAAAAACGAAATGGGCGTAAGCCCGCTCCAGTACCAGCGCGCGTTGCGTGCCAACTCGCTGCGGGGAGCGTTGAAGAGCGGCAGCTCGGTGACGGATGCCATCTATGCGGCCGGCTTTGGCTCGTCGAGCCGTGCCTACGAAGGCTCGACGCTGGGCATGACGCCGGCTCGCTTCCGCGATGGCGGCCGCGGCGAGCAGATCGGATACGCCGCTGCTCAATCGCCTTTTGGTTGGATGATTGTGGGCGCAACGGAGCGCGGACTGTGCTGGCTTGCTCTCGCCGGCACCGAGGCCGAAGCCGAAGCTACGCTGCGCGATGAGTTCCCAGAGGCTGAGCTGCGCCGCGACCCTTCGCTGGCCCGACTGGTCGAGGCCGCACTTGAATCGGTTCGCGCCGGCACTGACCTGTTCGCGAACAGCTCCGGCGAACGCCTGGATCTTCGCGGAACTGTCTTTCAGCTTCGCGTGTGGCAGGCGCTGCGCCAGATTCCCCGCGGTGAAACCCGCACCTACAGCCAGCTTGCCCGCGAAATGGGCCAGCCGAATGCCACACGCGCCGTTGCCCGCGCCTGCGCGCTCAATCGGGTTTCTGTGGTGGTGCCTTGCCATCGCGTGGTCGGCGTCAACGGCTCGCTTACCGGCTATCGCTGGGGAGTGGAGCGCAAGCGGCAGTTGCTGGCGGCTGAAAAAGCCTTGAGCGCTTAGTTCCGAGCGCGGTTAATTGGGCATGAGTGGCGCGAAAAACGGCGAGAAGCGGCAATTTTTGAACCCAAAACGCGCACAAATATAGCCACGTTTTTATTTTTACTTTGTGGCAAGTGATTGCCTTTTGAGGCATTGCGAACGAGAGCGCACGAATTTCCTCGCGGCCTGTTGCGGTGCGGGATTTTTTTAACACGCTGCAATGGTGGAGCACTAAAAGCCGGAAGCTCCGGCAGGAGTATCCTTCTCCTTCTGGAACTTTTCACCTGCGGGGTCTTTGATTGTGATGAAACAGATTCTCATTGGGGTTCTAATCGCAATGCCGCTCTTGGCTCAAACCGGACCTCCCGCGCACCACGGGGCGAAGATTCCCGTGGCGATCGTCGATGGCCAAAGCGGCGGGGCGTACCACAACTGGAAGCTGACCACGCAGGTGATGAAATTCGAGCTTGAGGAGACGGGCCTCTTCGACGTAACAGTGATAACGGCGCCGCCCTCCGATGGAGACTTCAGCAATTTCGCTCCCAACTTCGCGCAGTACAAGACCCTGGTGATGAATTACGACGGGCCCGACTGGCCAACCGGGCTCAAATCGCAGTTCGAGCAATATGTGAGCGGCGGCGGGGGACTGGTGATTGTGCACGCGGCCGACAACTCGTTTCCCAACTGGCCGGCATATAACGAGATGATCGGCGTTGGAGGCTGGCGCAACCGTAATGAGAATGCCGGTCCTTACTGGTACTGGAAAGACGGAAAGGTTGTCTCGGATCCCAAGCCGGGGCCGGCTGGCCAGCATGGCGCGCGGCTGCCGTTCCAGGTGACCACGCGCGATGCGGAGCACCCTATCATGCGTGGGCTGCCGCCGGTTTGGATGCACGCCAGCGACGAGCTCTATGGCATGCTGCGCGGCCCGGGCAAGAACATGACTGTTCTGGCGACGGCGCACTCCGACTCAAAGAATCACGGCACTGGCGAAGAAGAGCCGATGCTGATGGTGCTCGATTACGGCAAGGGACGCATCTTTCATATACCGATGGGGCACGATGTCTTCGCGCTGAGCTGCGTGGGATTCATGACCCTCTTTGAGCGCGGAACGGAGTGGGCGGCGACAGGAAAAGTTACGCAAAGAGTCCCGGCCGACTTTCCAACGGCGAAGACCGTGAGCTACCGCGTAGACATTGCCGAGATGGATCCCGACTTTCTGAAAGGCGCATCAGAGATCATACAGAGCGATACAGAATAGGCGCCGCATTTAGCTCCTGAAGAAGTTGACCACGTAAGTATAGAGGGTGCCCCAGGTCCGGATTTCCGGACCTGGGATAGCACAAGCCATCACGCTAGGTTTTGTAACAGGGCACGAGTTTACTCGTGCCGATAAAGCTCCCAATTGAGCGCGGGCTTCAGCCCCTGAGGGAAGTGTTCTTACTTCACTCCCCGCTCGATCTCGGCCCCAGCCATCAACCACGCGCCAACCCCGTACACATAACTTGAGGTCTCGGTGTACGCTCCGGGCGCAGCGCCCACCGGCTGAATGCAGCCAAGCCGCCCATCGGCGTAAACGTGACTCAGCATCCCGGTCCATGCTTTCTCGGCAGCAGGCCAGTACGTGGCGCGATCGAGGATACCTTCATTCACGCCATACGCAAGCGCGTACGTGATGAAGGCGCTGCCGGAAATTTCAGGCAGCGGGTAAGAGTCTGCGTCGAGCAGGCCAGGCCGCCACAGGCCGTCTGAGCCCTGAATCGAAATCATCTCGGTCGCCATCTCTTTGAGCAGCGCATTATATTTTGGCCGAAGCGGCGAGCCGGCAGGCAGCTCCTTCAAGACGCGCACGATTCCGCCCATCACCCATCCGTTGCCGCGCGACCAGAAGATTTTCTCGCCGTTCTTCTCATGCTTGTCGAGGAAGGTCGCGTCGCGCGAATAGAGGTGTTTTGAGCGGTCGTAGAGCAGGCCGGTTGTAATCTGCCACTCGTGATCCATAAAGGCCAGGTATTTCTCGTCGCCTGTCGCCGCGGCCATATCGGCGAATACAGGCGGAGCCATGAACAGCGCGTCGCACCACCACCAGAGCGGCCGCTGAGGGTCGGTGGGATCGGGCGCAGCCATCTCGGCGTCAAGCCGCGCGCGCATCGCCGCGAGCATGCGCGGGTCCTTGTGGATGAAATACTGTTCCAGATACATCTGCCCTACGGCTTGGTCGTCGGCATGCATCGCGCGCGGACCGGGCTGCCAATTGAGCGCGTCGCCAATCTGCATCATCGCGCGCCGGTACTTATCGCCATTTACATCCTGTGGCACGGCCATGAATCCCGCATAAAGCGCGGCCCACGTCCAGTCGTACTGGGCCTGCGCGGGCAGGCGGCTCAACTGCCAGTCGGCGACCAGGCGCATGGCCTTGCTAATGTCGCGATGCGACAGCTTTGGTGAAAGATGCGCGAACGGGCCAGGCGTGGGGAGCGAATCGCCCGGAGCCGCCACTGGCTGTTCAGGCCGCGCACCCGTCTGGCCAAAACAAAAAGCGCTGCTGAGCAATGCCGCAAAAAGGACAGCAATGCGGCCGCGATTGAGGCCAGCCGACGCAACGACAGAAGAATTTGAGAAGCATGCAGACATAAAGACCCCGACCCGGGAATTTTGATATTACTTTGTCGCCCCCACCGCTCGCTTTCCTCCTGAATTCGACAACGATAAGCCGGAACAGATTACCGCGTTGCGCGCTCTTGTTTTATGCGCTCTTTTCATTAAGGCGAAGATAGCAGTAGAGCGGCCAGGCGTGAGCGTGGGCGCACCAGGGGATTCCGGTGGAGAGTCCGCTGGTGGGCAGCAGCGAGGAGTCGATGCTGTCGGACGCAGTCCACTGGCCGGTCCAATAATCTGGAAAGTGCGCGGCGTAATTCGAGAAAGTCATCTGGTGAAGCAGGCCGCGCGCAGCGGCGCGATCGAAGGTGGCGACGCCAAGGACGACCGGGCCATTGAGTGCGTACCAAAAGCCTCCATTTTCACGCGAGCCCTGCGGAGTCCCCGAGCGAGGCGTAGGCTTTTCGATTTGGCGGGGCCCGAGAGCCTCATTGGCGAGAAGGCGATGCTTAATCTGAGTGAAGAGCCTCTGCTTGCGCTCGAGCGTGAGCTCGGGGATGAGCAACGTGTAGCCCTGCGGCTCAAGCCACATATTGTCTTCGCCCAGAGAGGTTGTCGCATCCATCCATGCGCGGCGCGGAAAGTCGCGGTTGTCGAGGTCGCGGTCCCAGGCGACGAGCAACTCGGCGCGATACTCAAGCATTGCCGCGTTGAGCTCGGCGGCCTCGGGAAGCTTCTGCGCGTCGATGACGTGGGCGAGGTCGCCAAGGATGACAATCGCCATGGCGGAGTTCATGTGGCTCTCGCCCACTGCGAATTCGGTGTTGTAAGGGATATCGCTCTGCCACCAGCCGAACATGTCGTTCCAGTCAGAATTCCAGCGGCAGATAATACCGTGAGCAGCGGTACCGACGCGGTCGCGCAGAAACAGGAATGCATCGCGGACGTGGGCGAGGCCGGTACCACGGCCGGAGTTCTCCAGCGGATAGTAGCTGACGGATTCGGTGAGAATGCTTGCATCGTGTGTTACGCGCAGATATTCGGCAAGCAGCAGGAAAAAGTAAAGCTGCTGGTCGCTGGTTTGCTGCGCTACCGCTCGGGCACCACCCAAAACCCTCGTCATTGAGCTGGACGGTGCCATCGGGAAGCATGCGCTTCATGATGAATCGCAGCGTGGAGCGGGCGATGGCGGGATTGGTGCGGCAGAGTGGCAAGGCCTGCTGGGCGAGGTCGCGGCTTGAGGCCATGTTCCCCCAGATGTAGTCGTAAATGGTGCCCTGGGGAATCACCGTCTCATCGTAGTATTCGCGCCAGGTGGCCATGGATTCGAGGGCGGCTGCGTTCCAGACCATTTCGCGGCTTAAACCGGAGCCAGATTCTGCTGAAAAGTTGGGCAGGATGCGAAGCCATGCGTCGCCGAATGCGGAACCAAGTGGCTTTGCGGATGCGGGCGCGGCGAGCGAGGCTGAAAGCGCGCCGATCGACGCGGCGTCGCGGGTGTATCCGACGACGAACTCGAGGGTGAGGGTTTCAGAAGGCGCGACGCTGAGCTCGGCTGTGACGCCGATATTGCGTTGGCCGGCGGGGTCTGTTTCAGAGACGGCAGTCAAATCGCCGCTGATCGCCTTGATGAAGAGCGTGGGCGGGAACTGCTCGTAGCGCGACATTTCGCCGGCTGGCGGAAAGGTGAGCCTGCGTTTGCCCCGTCCGGCAAAAGACGCCGTAACGGTCCCGTTGACCGGAGCGGCAGCAGGCTCGACGGAAAAGGTGACGCCGCGCTGGTCGCTATCCCATGCGGCAAAGAGCTGCTGGTACTTTGCGCGGATGAACTCGGAGTAGCGGAGTTGCACCGGGGCTGAAGCCGAGTTGTGCAGCCTGACCTGCATCAGGATTGCCGACGTCCCTTCGCCGATTTTTGTCGATGGCGCTGCCGAGAGCAAGCGCGTGACGTAGATCCCTATGGAGGGGGAGTAGTCCCAGCGCGCGAAGCCCACGCCGAAACGTTTCTGCGCGGCAATTGCGGCGGGAGCGTCGAGCCCGATAAGTTCGTGACGCTGGCCGTTGATTTCAACGGAAGCGGAGTTGGCACCGCCCCATGGGGCGTCGCCCTGGTTCATGCGGCCCCAGCTGCGCTCGCCGCTGATGATCTGGTAGAGTCCGCTCGCATGAGTGAAGACCGTCAGCCGCTGATTGCCGGTAAGAAAGAACGGGTCGTCGGGAATCATGGGAGCGCCGTCGCGCTGCGGGCTATTGGGAAAACGCATCGGGCCCGAGTAAAGGTAGCCAGGCAATCCATAGTCGTCATCGATCCACTCACCCAGCGATGACGCCGATGTGCTGGTTGCAGCCCAGGACGGCGCATTGGATGCGGCAAGCGATGTGGCCGCCAACGCTCCAGCTCCGGCGAGAAAAGTGCGGCGGGTGAGGCGGTCTCCGGCGTCTGACATGTAAAGCCTCCTGAAGCAGTGTTTCTTCTTCCGCAAGAATTCTACGTCTGTTGAGCGGGCCGGGTTGAGAGAAGTATTGCGAGCATGTTCGGCGCTCTGACCACTGACCACTGCTCCTCAGAACCGCACTCGCAATCCGAACTGTATCTGCCGCTCGCGGAAGAAGTCCGATCCGTTGATCGAGAGCGGCTGGCCGAAGGCAGCAGTGTAGATTCCCGAACCGGTAGTTGTTTGGGCTCCGCAGTCATTAGTGTCGAGAGTCGTATTGGTGGTGAGGTAACAGAGCGTGGGAAGTGACCCGGAAGTGCCGGATTCGATGGAATAGCCCGTCGTTTCAAGCTCGGTCACATTCTGGTGATTGAAGAGGTTGAAGGTCTCGGCCATCAGTTCCAGGTCGCGCATTTTGCCCAGGTCGAATCGCTTTGCCATGCGCAGATCGGCCTTCCACGTGTGCGGATAGCGGAAGGTATTGCGAGCCAGGCCGTACAAGCGGTTGTCGCCGCCGTAACCGTTCATGCTTGGCCCAAGGCCAACGGACTTGTTGCCCGATGCCGCGGGCGCCCCCTGCGGAATTGAGCCGGTCACACGCATCGTGTAGGGCAACCCGCCGCGGAATTGGCCAATACTCGAAAGCATCCATCCATTGCCCAGTAAGCCGGCAAGGTTTTTCCGTTTCCATGGCGTTTCATACATAGCCATAGCTGCCGCGGAGTGGCGTACGTCCAGATTACTAACCCCGTATTCCTGGCTGAAATCCGCCGGGTCAAGCACGTCGCTGCCGGCAACCAGCGTGGTCTCATTCGGGTTCCAGTCCATGGCGTGCGAGTAGGTGTAGTGCGCGTGCAGGCTCAGGCCCTGCCGGCCATAGCGCGCGATCTTGATCATCGCCGCCTCATAGGTGGAGTTGGCGCGGCTCGTAATCTCGGATATCTGCTGGTAGTTGGGGTTCAAACGCCCGCATTGGCCTGTTACGGGATCCGCATGCGGGTTCCCGACGCAGTCCGCGAAAGGCCACGAAGCGTAAAACGGAACGGTAAATTGCGTTGTTTTGATGGGGCCTTGGCCGGTGGGATCTTTCACCGCATAGGTAATCCCTGGATTGGCCGCTGTGATCGTCCCCGGATTGACGGAAGGGTCGATGTTGGTGTCGATCGAAATCGGCAGGCGCCGCCCGAGACTGGCAATGGCCGCGGCCGTCACCAGGATGTGGCCGGGCAACGCCTGCTCAACACTCACTACCGCCTGGTGCACTTCGGGATTGCGGAAGCTGGGCGCGAACTCGACCGCACCGGGCTTGACGACGCTGGCCGGCTGGCCTTGCAGCACATAGGGAAACGGCGGCGCATCGCTGGTTCCGGTGTAGGAAAAATAACCGTCGGTGGGCCGGATGAAAATGTTCATGTCGCCCTTGAGTGAGCCGGTCTGAGTGAGCGCGGTTTCAATCGTCGCGTTCTCTGTGCGGCCGAAATACATGCCGTAGCCCATGCGAAGCACGGGCAGATGTGAACTCGAGTTTCCGACCGCGAGACTCACGCGCGGACCCCAGTTGTTGCCAAGATCGGGAAGTCTTTGAGTCAGCGGCAATTCGAGATTGTTGACCGCGGCAATTGGCGGCGGCAGTTGCTCGCGCTCCCAGCGCAAGCCGAAGGAGAACACCGCCAGCTTGTTGAGTTGCCACTGCGCGGTAGCGTAGCCCGCCCAGTCGTTAGTGCTCAAATGCCAGGTGGTGGGGCCCATCATCTGCGAGTAATAGGAGTAACAGGGCAGCGCGCCCAGGCTGTTTTGCGATGGATTGCAGTTATGCGGATTCTGATCGTTGAAGAGATTGGTGAGCCCGAACTTCTCGAAAGCCAGCGCGTCCGAGATAAAATTCTGCACCTTGGGGTAGTAGTACGTTCCCGTCTGGTTGCGCAGCAGGCTGGTCGTATCGGCGTTGTGGTCCAGCTCAAAGCCGGCCTTGATCAGCAGGTTGTTGTGCACCCAGTCCATAAGCTCCTGCGCGTGGTAGAGCTTTTCGTCTGGATAACTGCCCTGGCCGTAGCGCGATGGATTGCCGATGGTGAATCCATAGCGCGAATCGACCACGATCTGCGGCAGCTGTCCCCAGGCATTGCCGCTCAGCAATGTCTGCTCAAACACCGATGGCGCATCGGGCTTCGCGGTTAGATTGTCCCGTCCGGCGGAGGCCTGCGTCGTGGTCAGCAGATTGGGAGAAAGGTACGCCTCCCATCGTGCCAGCAGCCATTGTTCGCTGGCCTGGCTTGAACCATAGCTGTGGTTGCCGAAGTTCTCTGATAGCCGCGTCATTCCACCCCCCGGCGCATTCCAGTTTGCGCCAATGCCCTCAAGCGCAAAATGGTGCCGCTCGGCCGCCTGCCAGTCAATGCGGCCAAACCCAACCCACTGCGCGGCCGACCGCGACGCCGGTCCGAGCAACGTTTGCAGTTGCTCGAGGCCCGCCGGCGTGTACGAGCCATTCGGGACGCCGAGAAAGTCGTTGTAGGCCTGGTTGAAGCTCTCGTTGAGTTGCGCGCTCAGCAACACCACATCTGGGCTGGTGGGCTCAGGCAGATTGAAAAACTCCGCGGGGTTGCGGACGGTGCTGAGCCCCGGGTCGTTGCGGCGATAGCTGTCGAGAGCCGCAAACCAGAAGAGCTTGTCGCGTCTCAAATGCCCGCCGAACCCGGCACCCCACGTGATCTCGTGGTCCGGCGGAGTAAATGATTCAGACGTAAAGCTTGGCGTTGCGGCCGTGCCGGTGTTCTCAATCAACTGGGCGAACGGATTCTGCGCGCCCCACGTGTTTTGTCGGTCGAAGAGAAACGCCTGCCCGTGGACCTGGTTCTCTCCATGCGCGGTCTTCACTGAGATGCGCCCGCCTGTTCCGCGCGCGGATTCCGACTCCACGTTGCCGGCGACAGTCTGCACTTCGCGCACGCCGGCCTCGCTTACTCTGAATCCCCGGCCGCCGTTCCACGCCTGGCCCATCGCGCCGTTCTCGCCCTGCCAGTCTGGCTGTTGCGCGTTCGGCTCAGTGTCCGCGGCAGCGCCAAACGCAAGCCGCGTCGGCGCGCCGTCCACCGTAATCTCCGCCGGCGCCTGGTCTTCGCCTCGAAATGAAGTTTGCGAAGACACTGCCGGCGCCGAAGAAGCGGGAGTGTCGAGCGCGAAGTTCTGCCAGTTGCGCCCCGGCGCGGGCAGCGCCGCAACTTCAGCCTCGCTTACCGTGGTCTGCAACACGGGAATCACCGGGTCGGCCTTGGCAACGGCGGCCGCGATGGGCAGCAACTGAACCGGATGCACGCGAATCATGGGCTCAACCCGGCTCGCCGCTGAGGTGCTTGCCGCAAGGCTCGTCGATAGATCGGCGACGACTGGCTTTAATGGATTTGCTGAGGGCGCGGAAAGAGAAGCGATTTGAGCGCTTGCAGGCGTCACATTCCGCGCGGCCGGCGAACTCGCCGCAGCGCGCGGCGCTGCTGGAGGCGCGAGAGCCTTGGTTTCGACAGAGACCTGCGGGGCAGTCGCCGCCGGTCTCAGTTCAATCCGGCCTGGCCGGGCGTCCGCAGTTTCCGTCGCAATAAAACGCGAGTGCAACGGGACCGCGTTGGAGGCGAACGGTGTTGCGCCGCGCGTTTCCGGCTCAAGGTCGATTGCCGTTTGGACCCGCGCCTCGTGTCCGGCGGAAACCACGACTCCCTCGACCTGGCCGCGGCCAAGCTGCGCGCTTTCAGCGCCGAGGGTGTATTCGCCGGCATCGAGCTCCGCAAACCGGTAGCTTCCGTTTCTCGCCGTAACCGTACGCGCCTCTTCGCCGGTCGTCACGTTCCGCACCACTACGGCGACTCCCGCGAGGGGAAGCGAGCGCAGGTCAGTAAGCCTGCCCGCAAGTGAGCCCTTCGACACCGGGGCTTCGGTTTTGGAGCTTTGGGCAGGGATCAACGCACACGCGGCAACGAGTAGCGTGGCAGCCGCAAGCGGAGCAATCCGGCTCAGCCTCTGAGTCATTCCAAGAGCCTGTACCTGGCAAAGCCAGGGGCAATTCCATCAGCTTTGGGAGCCGGTCCACAGAGTCACCGGCCCGAAGGAAAAGTGGCTGAAAGGCGCATCGCACCTCCAGCCTGAGTCGCATTAGAAATTTGCAATGATTCTATGCACGCCGGCAGAGCACCCAAAGTAACGGGCGTCACATCTGCTGCAGCCGCTTGCGGCATTACTGTTTGAGGCTCAGGAACAAGCCCGCCTGCTGCCGCGCGATGCCTATCCCGTCGCTCGCGCCAACCACGGCTGCGATTGCCGGCGCCCGCCCACCCGCATTCGATAAACTGGAGAGACGGGGTAGTAAACCCTTGGTTCGCCAAACATGTTTATCGATGAGGCAAAAATCCGTGTAAAGGCCGGCGACGGCGGCAATGGCTGTATGGCCTTCCGACGTGAGAAGTTTGTTCCGCGCGGGGGACCCTCAGGTGGTGATGGCGGCCGCGGCGGCGACGTAATTATGGCAGCCAGCCAGCGCCACAACACCCTCATCCATTTCCGCTACAACCCGGAACACAAAGCGCAACGCGGCGAGCACGGCATGGGTTCCAACTGCACCGGGCTGGACGGCCGCTCAATTGTGCTGCAAGTGCCTGTGGGGACGTCTCTTTACGACCAGGAAACCGGGGAGCTGGTGCATGATTTCCAAGAGCCGGACGAGCGGATCGTCGTGGCCAAAGGCGGACGCGGCGGACGCGGCAACCAGCACTTTGCCACCAGCACCCACCAGGCTCCGCGCGAGCACGAGCTGGGCCGGGCCGGCGAAGAGCGCAGCTATCGCCTCGAGCTCAAGTTGCTGGCCGATGTAGGCCTGGTCGGGTTCCCCAATGCCGGAAAATCCACCCTCATTTCGCGCATATCGGCGGCCCGGCCCAAAATTGCCGATTACCCCTTCACTACACTCGAGCCCAACCTCGGCGTTGTAACCGTCGGCGAAGAACCCGAGCAGCGTAGCTTCGTTGTGGCCGACGTGCCCGGCTTGATCGAGGGAGCGCACCTGGGCCACGGCCTCGGCACCCAGTTCCTGCGCCACATTGAGCGCACACGGCTGCTGGCGCATCTGGTCGATGTCTCTGACGGCTCGGGCCGCCCCGATCCCGTTGAAGATTTCAAAATCATCAACAAAGAACTGGCCAGCTTCGGCAATGGCCTTGAACACAAGCCTATGATCGTTGTTGCCACCAAGATCGATGCGGCCAATCCCGACAAGCTCAAAAAGCTTTCTACTTACGCCAAAAGGCGCAAGCTCGAGTTCCACGCCATCTCGGCTGTCACCGGCGAGGGAATCGACAAGCTCAAGTGGGCGCTGGCTGCGCGCGTGCGGCCTGCAATCGAGGATTAAGACCAGCGCGAAAAATCGCTTCACCATCCATAAAGCGCACCCTCGCCAGCGGCATCATTATTGCCTTCCAAATAATTTCTGCGTGCTTCAACGCAAGTTTCTTGCTCTGTCTTGCGCCGAATGGGCGCACAGCTCCTTTGCATTCAACGCCTCTCGGTTTGGACCTCCGGGTGCTCGCACTTGTTCGCGAGACAAATAGCGCCAACCGTTTGCACCAGGGAAAACGGCGCAGCACATCTCAATCAATCGGGTGGAGGCAAACAGATATTGAGTCCTTTCCTTCGGCCGCTCTGGATTATGGCAATCCATCTACGCAACATGTTTGCAGCCGCCGCAAAATGCAGATTGCGAAGATATTCATGGCGAGTGGTACGGGCGCTCGAATCTTGCGGCCTCAACCCGAGTCTAATAAGTTGAGCGTGAGTTTTTTGTCCCCGGTTAGTCTTTCGAAATGAATTCTGCATCCTAGTATTAACCCGCCAGATTCACCCAGGCCGGTACCCGAACCGACATTGGAAGGCGCGGATGCATTAGCAGATTGGTTTTTTCCAAACTAGCAGATTGGTTTTTTCCAAGAAAATAGGGGATTCCGATGAAGAAAACGTCCTTTCAGTTCATCAAGCGCGATTTGACCCTTGGCATCGTTGTCAGCTCGCTCGTGTTCGTCGCCGCGCTGGCATGGGGTGGCCCCTTCCTGGCCACAAGTCGGCCCGCCGCAAGTGCTGCGGGGACTGCAGTACAAGCATCGGCGCCAACCGCGACCCTTACCGGCACATTGACGCACGACGGCAATGTCGTCTTTCTCAACGGCAGCGACGGCAAGCGTTACAAGCTCGAGAATCTGCAACTCCCGCGCAGTGTCGAGGGCAAACTTGTCTCGGTCACCGGCCAGGTGGATTCCCAAGCCAAACTCATCCGCGTTGATCGAATTGAAGCCGTGACGGCATAGAGAATGCGCCGCAGGTAAACGGCCGATCTTCTGCTCCAAAACGCCCGGTGGCTTTGCGCTACCGGGTTTTTTGTGCGCGGAATCTCAAGTGGCAACCGGATTCGACGAGGCGAGATGCATCGGTTTAGGATTAGGCGATTTGGCGGCGACGCTTCCGCGGGTAACGAACGGGACGCGCCGAACACCATTCTGAAAGGGGCCTGAAAGCCATGATGCGTAAAGCCTTGGTACGCCTTGCATTGGGGTTGGTTTGTGGGTTGGTTGCATGGGGACAGAGCGCGCCTCCTGCCGCGTCGTCGAATGCTGCTCCGGCGAGTGCGGCGTCTGCTCAACCCGCGCCGAAGGGCGAACTGCACGAGTGGTGGCGCGGCCAATATTTCCTGCGCCCGTGGAACGCGCCCGACGGAACCAAACTTCCGCTGATCTCGGTCAAGGGCAACCGCTTCGTCGATCCCAACGGCCAGCCGATGCTGTTTCGCGGGGTCAACATCGCCGATCCCGACAAGATTGACAGCGAGGGGCACTGGAACAAAGAGTTGTTTGAAAAAGTGAAGGCGGAGGGCGCAAATGTGGTGCGGATTCCAGTTCATCCGGTGGCGTGGCGCGGGCGAGGGCCGAAGGAGTATCTCGCGCTGCTCGACCAGGCCGTGGAGTGGTCGACCGACCTCGGTATCTACGTCGACATCGACTGGCACTCTATCGGCAACTTGAAAGAGGGCGTCTTCGAGAGCCCTATCTACGAAACCAGCCTGCCCGAGACGTTGAATTTCTGGCGGACGATGGCGGCGCATTTCAAAGGCAACCACACGGTTGCATTTTTTGAGCTTTTCAATGAGCCGTCGGTCTCCAGCGGCCGCTTCGGCACCATGACCTGGGAGCAGTGGCGCGACATCAACGAGGAGATGATCGCCATCATTCGGGCGTTCAACAAGGAAACCATTCCGCTGGCGGCGGGGCTCGACTGGGCTTACGATCTGACCGGAATTCGCACCAGCCCCATCCGCGCCGACAACATCGGCTACGTGGCGCACCCCTACCCCAACAAGCGCATGAAACCCTGGCCGCCCAAGTGGGAAGAGGACTTCGGCTTCGCCGCGTCAACTTATCCCATGATCGCCACCGAGATCGGATTCGATACCCACTACGGTTCGAAGGATTTCGGCATCGACTACGGAAACGAGATCACCAGCTATCTCGAATCGCGAGGCATCAGCTGGACGGCGTGGTGCTTCGATCCCACCTGGGGACCCACGATGCTGAAATCCTGGAACTACGACCTGACCGACGCCGGCCAGTTCTTCAGCGACGAAATGCACAAGGACCCGACGCCGCTGGGCGGGCCAGTGAAGCAGTAGCGTAGGGAACAGAACTCGTAGCGCCGGTCTCCAGACCGGCTGTCCCTGCGGGCCTCCCGGCCCGCAGGCGCTGGGTGGGGATCCCTCGTATTTTGCGACCCGGGATTCGACAGCGGTTTTGCTGTTTACTATTCGGCACTCTCCCGTGAATGGGTAAGCGGCTTGTATTGAGACACTTGTACTGGCAATAGAATAATTGGCTGACTATCCAGCTAAGCATAGCCCGTTCCTTGCTCGAGAAATCTCGAGTAATCCTCTTCCAAATCTTGAGGAATGGGTAATCCTCTGCGCTTTAATTCATGGTGTAGAACGCCTTTCGCATAGGACTCTCTCCATACCGACAAGAACCCCATGCTAGAGTGCAATTCCGATTCTCTTGCGATGGTCTTCCCGTTATCCACCCAATCGAGGCCAATTTCCAAAGATCGATTGGCGATTAGATCGGCGGCCTGGAGGGGCGGATTTACCTTGTCGTCTAATCCTCCAAATCCGACCATGAATTTGGCGGTTTTCGGATTTAGCTTCTTGAAGGCCACATATAAAGCGGAAAGCTCCGCTAAGTCAGGTCCGTCATCATGCACAAAGGCGACCACAGAGTGTCGATGGGACCGGCTGCGCCTAAAGCCTCGCCTCACAGTTTCAACCCAGATGCATTCGACGGCGCGATGATAGGGATGTTCGAGAATTCCTACGGCTTCGGGCCGAATAGCCACAGCGCTCCATTCATCCATCGGGACACAAACGCCCACAGAGCGCAAATCGTCGTAACTCCGAATGATCGTTAGAAGATCGTCGCGTACAATGTTTGCCGCGTTCCGGCCCTCTGGAACCGGCAGGTTTCTAAATTTCTCAAATTGCCCCTTCAGCATTTTGTATTCAGACGTTTTGAAATAATCGATACCATCCAACTGAAGTCGTTTATTCCATCGTTTGCAGAAATCAAGCCAATCGCCGCGTTCCCCAATCCATCCGGCGCAGACTAGCATCTTAGCCTGTTGCGAGTCTTTACTATCGTCCATGAAGCACTTGTACACACCCACAATTCCGTCCCCCAGATATGATTCTCAAAGTTGCCGTAGTCGCGATATCGATACTCGAACTCGATGTTCATATTTGCACACCTCATCCGCGGAACACCTGTTCGCGGTGCTGTTTCAGAAATCTCAGATCGGGCGAGAACTTCATCGGTAGGCTTATCGGCTGACCTTCGTAGGCACAAAAGGTGTTGTTTATATACGGGTCGGGCTTGAGCTTCCGAATCTTCCCTGAGAGCATCAGCCGGAGGTCATTATTGATCGAGATAAAACCGAGGTCAAAAGCGCGGTCATGAATCGCTGAGAGGCACAGTCCATTTCTGGGGTTGAGGCGATTTGCTTTGTCGGCGCGCCAAGGAGCTATGTGGCTTGCCACAAGAAGTTCAGGAATTGCGAGACTGCTTATGCAGCACCGGTACTCATAGGCGCTTAATACTGCCTTTCTGAAGAAGGCCTGCCCAATTCTTGCTTCGATAACTGCGATTCGAGTCTCTCCGACGTAGCTTTCGATCAAATTTTGCTGTTGGTCCGTGTTTGACTTTTCTAACCCCAAGTCGGCATCCACGCCCGCGATTTCCTTTGCAAGACGTGTCCAGTTTGAAGTCATCTCCTCCCAGATATTCCTGTCGGACTGGGACGCACCACTCAGGCCCTTACGCCCTGTGGACGTGATTTCCGGGTCGAGGCTGGCGAAGTTGGTAAGCTTCATCGCGAGCGCAGAGGGCGTGCGATGTATCAGCTTCGCATACCGAATGATTTCCGGATTTCTGGAGTGCATCTTGCCGAAAGGCATCTCGCAATAGAGCTTCAACGCTACGATGAGCTGTTCCCGAGACCACCCTATACGCTCCGGCATCAAACGCTCCGTTTTGAGGATGATGGAATTCTAATCCTCAAAGGACAGCGTTTGCGCTTAGGAATCTGTAGAAAGACAACCGCAGATCTTTCACTTCGTTCAAGATGACAGAGGCTGGTCGGGACTCGTACTATCTCACGCTGCCAATGTTATCCGGACTTGGTCTGATTATCAGTACCCCGCTTCCCGTCCATGCCGGACCGCGAGGATTACAACTTCTTTTCCGTCGTAATGATAGAGAGCAACGTACGCGCCACTGCCGAAGTCGATAATCCACTCGCGGAATTCGGTGGGCAGGTCTTCGATGGGGCGGCCAATCTCAGGGTGAGTGCCGAGGAGTTTGACGCCCTGGCGAATGGCGCTGATCGCGCGCTGGGCGGCTTCGCGGCTCTTGGGGGCGAGAAAATCATGGAGTCGGGACACGTCGCGCAGAGCCGACTGCGACCACTTCAGGTGTGGCATTCAGGGGCCTTGGCGTCCTCACCCGCTTCGAGTCTAGCCAGCCAGGCATCGGCTTCTTCGGCGGTGGCGTGCAGACCGGTGGTCTGATAATGTGCCCATGCGGCGAGCGCATCCTGCCGGAGCCGCTCACGCTGCTCCTCGCGGCCAACGTATTGCTCCACGGCTTCGCGCATGATCCAGTGCGGCGACCGGCGGCGAGCCGACGCCAGCCGCTGCACTCGGGCCTTCAGTTCAGTGTCGAGCTTGAGGCTGGTGGTGGAGGGACTGGGCATGAAAGGTGCTCCTAGGTGTTACCTAGTGCAACTTTATCATACTTTGTGGATCCTCATGCTTTCGCGAGTTGCGCGAGAGTATGGGGTGCACGCATCCTGGCACACCGCTAGCACTTCGGATGAGGGTTCTTGAACACGATTGTGGTCGGCAGCCAGTCTGACATGCGCTTGTCGTTTATCTGGTCGTCGGTGGCGGTTGGCGAAACCGACGACCGGACAAAAGCAACGGATATCTTCACGTTTCCCTTCATGCAGTAGCCGGCCAGCATCTTCCCGAGTTCCGTAGTCGTAATACCCATGTAGTCCGCGGGCAGCGCGCCATCGGCGCCCGAGATGTCCACCGGTGCCATGATCATCATGTCCGCAACCGGAGAAGCTTTCTTAACGTCCGAGACGTCGACCTGGACCACGAGGTCGGCTCTGGTTTCAAGTGCGTCGGGATTGGCCGTGTACTTGATGGGCGGAAGGTTGAGGCCGGCCGGGCTGGGCTTGGTGGCCGGCGTGCCAAATGCGAGACGGTAGGGCAGTCCCTTCCATTTTGGTGTAACGGGAGCGGTTGTAGCCTGCTGGTTTTGGCAGCCCGCCAGGAATACCAGTGCCCCGATCAGAGCTATGATGCCTTTTCTCACGTCATTCTCCTCGTGCTTTTACGATGACGCGACAGGATACCACTGTTGTGGTGGGATGGGGCAGTGATGGGGGAGGGATCGAGAAAAGCAATTTTCGAAGGTGCGAAAATCCGGACAGGGGACACCCCGTATACGGTTGGTCCGGTGTCGGCCTGCCGCCAGATATCCGAGGCCATTTTCCCTGAAACCAATCTATTGAACTGCGGGTTGAAAAGGACGGGTCGGCCGAGCGGGTTGCGCCTGGCGCAGCCAATCCAGCAACAGCATCCCGGCGAAGAATTGCCAGGTAAGGTTCGTTGATTCCTCAAGGACGACAACACCGTCGAATATCCGGTATCGGCGCTCCCGCCCCGACGGGAGCTTCACTACGATGAGGCAGCAGGCATCCGTCGTGATGGTAATTCCCTTGCCGTGAGGACGATATTTCTTTTCATGGGCCAACTCCCGCGTAACGAGCTTGGCACGCTGCGCATCGAGCGTGAGTCGAAAATTCGTGGCTGTGTCGATCAGCTTGACACTCATGCTGAGTTTGCTCCGCGAAATCCCCGATAGGTTGGATCGGTAGCCATACTGATTGTCGTGTGGGGTGGAGGTTGGTCTTCGGCGTGGTCATATCGCAGGTGGACTGTTCCATCTGAAGCGGTGTAGTCCTTTGTTACTTTGCTGTTCTTTCCGGCGTTGGTTCCCGTCTGGTATCCCTTGGTGCCATACACAGTGCAACGATACTGCTTCATTCTCTGCGCCGATGGAATCAGGTCGGCTAGCGATTGCGCAAGGCAATAGCCGCCGTACACATTGCCCGTGTTGCATCCGCTGAGATAAATTTTCAACTCGTCGCAGTAACTAAGACTATCGATCTCATCCGCGAAGTTGGCCATATCTCCCGAGCATATGCCGCCACACTTGGTCGGGTTTGAATGGGAACTTATTTCCAGCACCTCAAGGCAGGGGTGCTTGTGAACCACCGGCGGGTTTCCCGTCGTCCAGGTCTCGGTCTGGAGCAGCAGCTCAATCTGCGAGATCAGTTGATTCAGATCCTGGTAGCCAATGATGTAGTACTCCGGGCTCTCCAGAGCCACCTTGGCAATCGTACTTGTGATGTCGTATGCCGACAAGGCCACGCCAGGCCAGCAGCCCGCGTCCGGAATGTGCCCAGTGTGCCTGCCGACGGTCGCAGAACTCGGATAGGCAAATACACGAAGCTGGCCGTTCACAACATATCCCATGGATCATGGTTCTCCATGCGAGATGACGAATTATACAACTAGTTTTAGCAAATCAAGTTGAATTTTTGGTTTCCTCGGACCTGTCGAGAATGAGGATCGAAACTCGGAAAAACCTGCTCCCTGCGCTGCGTACGCTAAGTCAATATCGGACTCTAGGAAACAATCGTGTACATGGGATCGAAGTCCGGCACGCCGGCCTGCCGGCCGGCCATCCAGCGAAGCACATACACCTCGGCAGGATCGGTGAGCGAGCCCGTAAGGGCGTTGGGAATCACTTCCAGAAGAATGTGCGCGCCGAGGTCCTTGTAGTAGTCGATGTCCGGCTCAAGCATCACACAGTCGATGCCGCCGATCGTCATGCGAGTGTTTTCGTGAAAAGTAAGCTGGACATTGGCTTCGCCAAACCGAATCTGCTTCCAGCTTGCGGTAGCGCCAGGATGCAGGAGCCCAGGGTCAGGCTCGGGCGAAAACTGCCCGGCCGCAGCCGCAATCTTCACCTGGTCGATAAGGGCGGGATCGCACCACGCAAAGAAGCGATCCTGCGCCGGGGCATACGGCGCATCCCAGCGGAGCTGCTTAATGTAGTCAAGTGGTGTGCCCTGCGAAAGAAAAATCTGGCTCGCCGCCTCGCCGATATTCAGCAGGCATGCGACGGACATCGGGCTTTGCTCGATGAGGTTCGCATACCGGGCCGCTCCGCTAGCTGTGTCCACGTCGCTACCCAGAAACGGGTAGCGGGCGACGACGGCATTCCATCCCGCTGCGGCGAAGTTAAAGCCGTGGTCTTGGGGAATGAGCATGACGTCGAGCGTCCTGGTGTACTGGTTCGAGAGGACGACCGGCGTAAAGCCGGCCTGTCTGCAGTCTTCAGTCCAGGCGAGGGCGGTGTAGTTGTCTCCGAAGTTATCAAAGAAGGGCAGATCGAAGTCGATCTCGCTGGTCTGGTAATAGCTCCGGACCTGCTGCACCTGGTTTCCGTCAGTGATGGTCACCAGAAATTGCGCCGCCGCGGAGAAGAGCTGACGCGTTCCGTCGAAGATGCGAAGCTGCAACTTGCTCACAAGCCACCTCACGCGCATAGTAGCAGCGGAGCGTTTAGTTTTCTGTTAAATGGATCGCGGACCCGGGTTTTCATCGGTGAAGGGCCTGCGCCATAACGTCGACCTCCAAAACCGAGGTGAGCAGTCGTGCGGGCCACAAGTTTTCTCATCCTCACTTGTGATCAATGCGCAGTGACGGTGAATGTCTGCGACACTGTGGGAGCAGCCAGGTAGTCAGCGTTGCCTGCCTGATTTGCCCCGACGGCGCATTTGCCAGCCGCCAGCATGGTTACCACGTTTCCTGAAACCGAACAGGTGACGTGAGTTGGCGACGAATAGCTCACAGGCAGGCCGGAAGAAGCAGTGGCCGTAAGCGTGACATTGGCTCCGACCACCTGGGCCGGAATCGTCGGGAAGGTGATGGTTTGAGCTGTCTTCTGCACCGTAATGGTACTTGGATCGAGCACATTCCGCAGTCCCACAGATCAACTGTGAAACTTTTCTCTATTCCCTGGTTCCTGCTCCCTATTCCCTGTTTTTGTGCTTATTGGCCTTGATGGCGGCTGTCGCCTCGCGGTCGGCTTCGCGGCGGCGCTCGGTCTCGCGCTTGTCCCAGTCCTGCTTGCCCTTGGCCAGCGCCAGTTCGCACTTTACCCGCCCGCGCCTGAAATAGAGCCTCACCGGGATGAGCGTATGTCCCTTCACCTGCGTCTTTTGAAACAGCTTTCGCACTTCTTCTCTGTGCATTAGCAGTTTGCGTGTGCGGGCTTCGTCGTGGTTGGCAAGGTTTCCATGGGAATACGGACCAATATGCAGATTCAAAAGGAAGGCCTCGCCGTCTTTGACCAGACCGTAGGCGTCCTTGAGGTTCGCCTTGCCCTCGCGAATCGACTTGACCTCGGTGCCGCGCAGGGCGACGCCCGCCTCGAACTTTTCGAGCAGGAAGTAGTTGTGCCCCGCCTGCCGGTTAAAGGCGGCGTCGCGTTCGCCGCTGGCCACGGGATCGCGCGGACGCGCCGGCCTGCCTGCGCCGGGCGTTTCTTTGGCGATAATCACATGGCTGGTCTGGCGGGCCATCCGAATCAATCCTCAGGTTTAAATCCTAGCATTCATATGGATGCGGCAGGGGCACGCGGCGGCGCTTGGGCGGGCTGCAGCCGGTTACGCGCGGAACGAATGGGGGGCCGAGAGAAGGGCTTTCCAGGCGGAAGATCTCTCCCACAGGGGCTAAAGCCCTCACTCAATTTGGGACTTCTATCGGCGCGAGTAAACTCGTCCCCTGATACAAGACCTCCATGCCGCCAGACTCGCCCACTGTCAGTACGCCGGACACCTGCATCTAAGTGGAGTTTTCAGTCGCCGCTTCGCGCCAGTCTTTCCACTCCCCTTCCCACACCATGGAGAGCCGCCGTAAAATGAACCCTAACTGGCTCAATTTGAAACGCGTCAGCCCTCGGAACCGTGGAGAGGGCAGCCAAAAGACGCCGCACCGTCCAGCCGCACCTTTGCCTGGGAGCAGAATGATCGATCGCACTCACCTTTCGGCCGCCGCCGGAAACCGCCTGTCCCGAACATCCTCATTCCGAGCCTCAGCCGGTCTGGCCTCCGTCCTCTTCCTCGTCTTTGCCGGCCTCGCCGTAGCCGGCCTGTCTGCGCCGCCGGCGTTCGCCGCCGGCCCCTCGGCCAACTCGCTCTTTAAGCACGGCCAGGAAGCCGAGGCCCGCCAGGACTACGACACGGCTTTTGAGGACTTTCAGAAGGCTTGGGAAAAGAATCCCAAAGACCTGCGCATCCAGACTGCCTTTTACCACATCCGCATCATCGCTTCGGCCGAGCATGTCACAAAGGGGCGCAAACTCTTCGAGTCGGGCAACGTGCCGGGCGCGCTGGCCGAGCTGCTGCACGCCTCCGAGATCGATCCCGGCAATGAGGCCGCGCAACAGGAAATCGCCCGAGTCCGCGAGAAACAGGGCGAGGCAGCGCCCAGCTCCGAGGCCGCTATTCCCGAGCGCACCGGCGAAGAGGCCGAGCTTGACTCCATCGGCGGGCCTGCCCAGCTCAAGCCCGTATCGACCGAGCCCCTCACCCTGCACATGACCGAAGACACCAAGGTCATCTACCAGGCAATCGGAAAAGCCGCGGGCGTGAATATCCTCTTCGACCCCGACTTCAACTCCAAGCGCATCGCGGTTGAGCTTACCAGCGTTTCGCTGCTCGATGCGCTGCGCATCGTCGGCACCATGTCAAACACGTTCTGGCGGCCGATCACATCGAACACGATTTTTGTTGCCTCCGACACCCGCAGCAAGCGCACCCAGCTCGACGAACAGGCGGTTGAAACTTTCTACCTTGCCAATGCCTGGCAGCAGAACGACCTGAACGACGTGAACACCGCCATCCGCAACCTGATGCCCAATACCAAGGTCTACGCGGTGCAGAGCCAGAACGCCATTGTGATGCGCGGCACGCCCGACGAACTGCTTCTGGCGCAGCAGCTGATTGCCGACCTGGACAAGCCGCGCCCTGAAGTTGTGGTCGATATGGCGGTAATGGAAGTAAGCAGGAACTGGGAGCGCACCCTCGGCATCGCCTGGCCCAGCAGCGTGGGTCTGGCGTTGCAGCCGCCTTGCGCCTCTGGTTCGTGCTCCACTTCGACGACTACCGGCACTACCGGCACCACAGACACCGGCACCAGCAACACCAACAACACCACGCTTTACTCGCTATCGCATCTCAAGGCCTCTGACTTCGCCGTCACCATCGGTTCGGCCACGCTGAACTTGCTGCTGACGGACGCCGACACGCAGATTCTGCAGGACCCGCGCATTCGCGCAACCGATGGCCAGAAGGCGACCATGAAGATCGGCTCCAAAATCCCCATCGCCACCGGTTCTTACCAGACCGGCGCGGCCACGGCCCTGGTGAGCTCACTGGTCAACACGCAGTTCCAATATGAAGACGTTGGCGTGGATGTGGAAATGACGCCCAGCGTTCACTACGACAATGACGTCACTCTCAAAGTAAAAATCACGGTCAGCGCGCAAAGCGGCTCGGTCACTATCAGCGGCGTTACCGAGCCCATCTTGAGCCAGCGCGTCGTCGACCAGGTCATCCGCCTCCACGAGGGCGAGGCCAGCATCCTGGGCGGCATCAACAACGACCAGGATCAGCAGAGCTGGACCGGAATCCCCGGCCTCAGTTCCATTCCCATCCTCAAATACCTGTTCGGCTCAAAAGATCACTCCGTCCAGAAGGATGAGATCGTCTTTGTGGTTGTGCCCCACATTGTTCGCTCGCCGAGCATCGAGCAGCGCAACCTGCGCATGATCGACACCGGTACCGGGCAATCCATCGACCTGCGCCATCTGGATAACGAAAATGCCGCGCCGGCTCCGGCTCCAACAGTGAAACCCGCGGCGCTGGAACAGCAGCCAGGCGCGCGTCCGGGATTCACTGGAACTGTGCCCAGCCAGAACGCAGACATAGCCGCGCCCATCGCTCTTGCGCAGATGCGCTCAAACCTGCAGGAGGGCATCGCCGCGCCGCCCGCCGCACCGGCTACCGTGCAGACCGCTCCACCTCCAGGCCCGCTGCCTGCGCCCCAGCAAACAGCGCAGCCGCAGCCGGTTCAGGCACAGCCCCCCCAGCAGCAGCCGGTACCACAGCCGCAGGGGGCCGGAGCAATGCCGGGCTCAGCCGCGGCTGAGCCTGTATCGCCGACTCCGCCGGGCAGCGTGTCATTTATGTTTATTCCGCCGACCGGTCCGATCGCCATGGGCTCTACTTTCCAGATCCCGGTGACGCTCAATGGCGCCGTCGACGCGACCATTGTTCCCCTCAGGATTCACTACGACCCCGCGGTGCTCTCGCTCGTGAACGTCACGGATGGCGACCTGCTTAAACGCGACGGCCAGCCCGCCACGATTATTCACAACGAGGATGGCAAGGGAAATGTGACCGTGGTTGCCTCGCGCCCGCCGCACACCCCGGGAATGAGCGGGAGCGGCATCATTTGCGTCCTTTCATTTCAGGCAAAGGCTGCGGGAAACACCAACCTCAGCTTCCCTATCTCCGCCATAATCCAGAGCACGCAAAAGCAGGTGCCGGGGCAGGGTGCGCAGACCACGATCGTCGTTAAATAGGTGCTGGGAATGCCTTTGGAGCAGCGAGCATGCAGGGTCAAAGCAGCCGAACGCGGCCTGACCCTCGTCGAGTTGATCGTCACCATTACGATCCTCTCGATTCTTGCCGGCGCGGCCTTCCCGATTGCGCGCTTCCAATACAAGCGCCAGAAAGAGCGCGAGTTGCGCTACGACCTGTCGATGATGCGCGACGCCATCGACAAGTATAAGGATGCGGCCGACAAAGGCGCCTTCCAGACCAAGGTGGACAGCCAGAACTACCCGCCCGACCTGCAGACGCTGGTGGACGGCGTGGACGTGCAGGGCAAGAAACTGCGCTTTCTGCGCCGCATTCCGGTCGATCCAATGACCGGCCAGGCCGAGTGGGGACTTCGTTCCATGCAGGACGATCCCGACTCCGACTCGTATGGCGGCCAGAGCGTTTTCGACGTATATTCGAAGGCGGACGGCACCGGCCTCGACGGAACGAAGTACAACACGTGGTGACGCGGAATAACTGAGGAATTCGTGCAAAACAAACGCCAACAATCCGCGGGCTTCACGCTCATCGAGCTGCTGATCGTAATCACGATCATGCTCATCCTCATGTCGGTTGCCGTGCCTAAATTAACGGCCTCAATACAGCGCGCAAGGGAAGCCGTCCTCCAGGAAGACCTGCACACTTTGCGCGACGCCATCGATTCCTACACCATGGATAAGCAGAAAGCGCCGCAGTCGCTCGACGACCTGGTCCAGAGCGGATACCTGCGCGAGGTTCCCATGGATCCGATGACCCACGCCAAAGATACCTGGGTTACCGACACCAGCGACGCCATGTTCTCGATCGACCAGAGCGAAGCCGGCATCGACGACGTGCATTCCGGCTCCGACGAGACCGGATCCGACGGCCAGCCCTACTCTACCTGGTAGTCTCTGTGTCAAAGTAGATAGATGATCCGCAATTGGTTGTCCGCGCATGCGCAACGAAGGATCACCCTCCGCTGTGCCGTTCTCTTTTCCATCTTCGCCGCCGCAACGCTGGTCCCGGCGCAGACCATCACAATTCGCATTCTCGACGGCAAGACCGGCGGGCCCATTGCGCCCACCAACCTTCTCATCCGCGTCGATCGCAGAGACGAATTCCACAACACGGGTCTCACACTCAATGGCAGAGAGCCTGCGGTTGCAATCCTGCCCTCGGGCGCCAAGCTGCTTTCGGTTGAGGGGGCCTACGATAATTCGACTGAAGTCTACATCAATTGCGACGCTGATACGGGGAAGGATGGCGGCGAGCTCAAGTGGTATTCAATCAAGGACATTATGACGGCCGGCGTGGTGACCCCTGACCTGTGCTTCAAGGGCAAGTACGCACCCAGGCTGCACGTGGTCGCAAAGCCCGGCGAGTTCGTGTTCTTTGTACGTGCGATTGGCTTGCGCGATCAATTGCCTCGATGACCGGCAACCTGCGCGCCGCCCGCCTGCCATAGGAGCGCAACCGGCTTTGTCCCTCGACCCCGCACCTCCGGCCCTGCATGACTTCATCGCACAGGTGTATCTGCACTATGCGGCGCTTATGCGCTCGAGCGATGCACCCGATCGCGACAATCTCGGCGGAAAACTTCTCTTTGCCGGCGAGCTCAATCCATCGGGCTGCCTGCTTTCAATCGCGGGCAACATCGCTGGGGCCGCAACCCTGGCTGCCACCCGTGATCTCAAAGCGCGCAAGCAGGCCATGCGCGAGGGCGTGGTCGACTTTGTTGTCACCACCCTCGATGAGGCCCTGCGCATCCTCAAGAATCAAATCCGCAAACACGAGCCGGTGTCAGTATGCGTGGGCGCGCCGCCCGAAGAGATGGAGCGCGAGATGCTCGAGCGTGGCGTCGAACCCGATCTGCTGCCGGCAGATCATGCGCCATCCAGCTCGTTCGCCCGGTTTATCGCGCTCGGCGCGCGCAGCCTGGTTTTGCAGCCGTTCGCACCCGGCCAATTCCTCTTCACTGTCGAAATTCCCGCAGCCCTCACTCGCCTGTCGGCGCAAGTCGAAGAGATCCTCGCGGCGTCGCTCGCCGCGGACGACCACGTCAACCGCCGCTGGCTGCGCCTCTCTCCGCGCTACCTTGGTCCCGGCGCGCGCCGTGTCCGCTCGCTGGTCTGCGACGCGAGAGCCGCCGACACAGCGAGGATGCTACTGGCCCCCATCACTGGCTCACAGTAAAAGTGCCCACCGCGCTCAAGTTTGCGTCGGAGTCGCCAAGATAGATGTTGTACTGGCCGGGGGCGACCACCCACGAGCCCGATGTTGTGTCCCAATACGAGAACGGATGAGAGGAATCGTTCTGGTCCACTTCAATGGTCACCGACTGCGAAGCGCCGGGCTGAAGCATCACTTTCTGCCATCCAACCAGGCGGTGCGGCGGCTCATTCAGGCTGGCAGGCATGCCGAGATACACCTGACCCACTTCAGCGCCTGCCACCTTGCCGGTATTGGTGAGCGTAAAGGTCACCTGGATGTTCGGGGTACTCGCGGAACCGAGATTGTTTGCCAACGAGGCGTTTGTAAATGAAAAGGTTGTGTACGAAAGTCCAAATCCAAATGGAAACAGCGGCGTGAGGCCCTGCGAGTCGTACCACTTGTAACCCACATTGAAGCCCTCGGAGTAGTTCACGTCGAAGGGCGTGGAACCGTCGGGCGGTTGCGGAGTAATGGGCCGGGGAAGTTGCGAGACGCTGGCCGGAAAGGTGATGGGCAGTTTGCCCGAGGGATTGGTGACGCCGAAGAGCAGGTCGGCGATGGCCGGGCCTCCGGACTGGCCGGGAAACCATGCTTCAAGCACGGCAGCCACCTGGCCGAGCCACGGCATCACCACGGGGTTGCTGCTCTCAATCACTACGATAGTGTTGGGATTGGCCGCTGCAACGGCGGAGATAAGCGCATCCTGGTCGATGCCGTGCGCGGCGTCTGTCAAGTTGAGCGTGGCAAGATCCATGCCTTCGCTCGACCAGTTGTTCACAAACACGATCGCCGCTTGCGACGAGGCTGCCAGCGTTGCGGCCGCGTTGGCATCGGACCCATCGAGATATTGCGCCTGCGCGCCCGGCGCCACGGCCTCGATGGCCTGCATCGGCGACGACGGATCCCAGATCATTGGCGCCCAGCATGGAGGGCAAGGATTTCCGTCGTTCAGCGCGGGGCCTCCCACCGGCTGCACCTGCGCGGAGCCGCCGCCCGAGAGAACGCCTATGTCGGCATGCGAGCCGATGATGGCGATTGAAGCCACCGACGTGCTGAGCGGCAGCGCGCTGTTCGCGTTCTTGAGCAGAACCGCGCCGTTTTCTTCAACCTGCTGGGCGACCTGCGCATCCGCTGCGGCGGGAATCGCCTGCAGGTTCTGCGGATTGTCGAAGATGCCCACCTCAAACATGGCGCGCAGCACCCGGTGAACCATGTTGTCGAGACGCGTTTGCGGAACCTGGTCGTCTGCAATCGCCTGCGGCAGCCCGGAGAAATAGACCTGGTCGGGCTGCTCCTGATCGAGCCCGGCGAGGGCCGCGTTGATGGTACTGTGCGTTGCCTCCCAATCTGACATCACATAGCCGGGAAAGTCCCAATCGGTCTTCAAAACCTGGTTGAGCAAGTAGGGATTCTCGCAGTCGTAGGTGCCGTTGGTGAGGTTGTAGGCGCACATCACGGATTGCACGTTCGAGTCCTTCACGGCGATTTCAAAGGCCAGCAGATCGCTTTCGCGCCCGCCGCGATCGTCGATGATCGCGTTGGCAGTGGTGCGGCCGCTTTCCTGGTCGTTGAACGAAAAGTGCTTCACATCGCCGATCACATGCGCCTGCTGCACGCCTTCAATGTGGGCGGCGCATAGTTTTCCGGCCAGGATCGGGTCTTCGCCCTTGGTCTCAAAGGTGCGCCCATCGCGGGGCTCGCGGCCGATGAGATTGGTGTTGCCGCCGAGGTTCACATTCACGCCGTAATCGGCCAGTTCAGTGCCGATCACCTGGCCGTAGGCGACTGCCGCTTTGGTGTCCCAGCCCGCGGCGCTGGCAATCGAAGAGGGCAGGGCGGTGGCGGGACCGATGCCGTTGCCCACGCCCACGCTGCCATCGCCGAAATAGAGCGCCGGAATATTCAGCGTAGAAATGCCTGGAATGTAGCCGCCCGCTCCGCGCGGAAAGCTCTGGTTGAACTGCGTATCGTTGGCCACGCCGCCTTCCACCATCTGCAGTTTCTGGCTCTGGGTCATCTGCGCAATCAGGGCGTCGGCGCGCGAGTCGGGATCGTTGGATGGCGGCGGGTTAGTGCCAGTGCTTGAGGAGGGTGATCCACCGCAGGCGGTGAGAGCAATAGTCGCGGCAAGACAGAAAAAAACAATACGACGGAGAGGCATTGTTCCCTCCCAATGCACGCAAATTATAGTGCTTTCTGCTAAGGAAGAGCGGTGACCAGAGGGTGTCTGCCGGAGCGCAGCTCCATCGGAGCCGCTTCCGATCCTTGTTCCCTATTCCCTAATCCCTGCTCCCTGCCAATTCAATCTTCCCCCACAGCTCCTTCACGCCGTAGCCTGTTTTGGCCGAGATTGCGAGAATCTCATCGAGTTGATGCGCCTTCTTGAGCGCCGCAAGATTCCGCATTCTTTCATTGCCGCTCAGCCGGTCCACTTTGGTGGCGACCACCGCAAACTCCCGGCCCTCTGCGCGCAGCCATTCGAATAACTGCCCATCGCTCGGCCGGGGCTCAACGTTCGAGTCGACCAGGCATACGCAAAGGACCAGTTTTTCGCGCAGCGCCAGGTAAGGCTCAATAAAACTCGGCCACTCGGCCGAGATTGACTTCGAAATCTTCGCGTATCCGTAACCGGGCAGATCGGCAAACATCATCGCGGGGCGATGGCGCTCATCGAGCAACTTGAAGAAGTTGATGGCGCGAGTGCGGCCCGGCGTCGACGAAACCTTTGCCGCCTTCTCGCCTGCCAACGCATTCAGCAGGCTCGATTTGCCCACGTTCGAGCGGCCGAGAAACGCGATCTCAGGCAGATCCGCTACGGGAAACTGCGCCGCACTGAGCGCCGATAGAAGAAATTGGGTTGTGTAGCGCATGCCTCTCTGAGGATACAGGCTGCGCCGCGGTCACCCGACGCAAACAACGCCACGTGGCAAGTGACTCAGCCGTTACTTGTGGCCGGCTGGCCCGGTGCCGCCACACTGGCCAGCGAGTTCTGAAGAGCATTCAGCGTGGGCACGTTGTACCGGCCGCTCGCTGCCAGGCCCGCACCCGCCTGATAGGTCATGAGCGCGGCCTGGGTGTGCGGCCCCCACCCCCCATCCACTGAAAGCTGCGGGGTCGCACCAAGCTGATTCAGACTGGATTGCAGCCAGCTAGTATCGTGCACTACGCCGTCAGGGCCGGTAAGGCTGGGCTGGGAAGGCGCGGCATCCCATCCAAAGTCACTCGCGATCGTCGGGTCCTGGATCATCATGGCCGCCAGCAGCGGCGCACAGCCTTCCTGACTGTCGATTACGCTCGGATTGAAGACACCGTCAGCGACGTACTTCCCAGAGATGTACCGATCAGTGCGGGACCAGACGTAGGGCGACGGATTAGCCGGACTCATGTTCGCATAGCCCAGGCCGTTATACATTTCCAGGCGCGTGAGCGCCCCGCCAACAACACCCCATTGGGTCCACTGGTTCATTTTTTCGTAGTTGTTGAGCGCGTCGATGGCTGCGTCCTCCCAGGAGGCGAATGGTCCGCGTCCCGCCGGAGAGTGCACCGAGACAGCGTTCCAGGGATCGCCTTGTGCGATGCTGAGGTTCCAGTTTTGCGAGCACTCGCGCTCGTGGATCACCGCGATCACCGGCCAGGGAACGCTAGTATGCGCAAACAGCGATTGATAGCGCGCTTTGGCCGCAATCAGCCGAGCCGCAACCTGGTTCATCAGCGGGACTGCGTCAAAATCGATAACCATGTTGGGCCAGCGTGTCGCATTGGCCTGGATCAAGCCGCCAATATCCGAAGGGCTCATGCATTGGAGATTCCCACATTCGGTTGAGAATGATCAAGAGAATTGTTGATGTATTTCACTGCATAAAGGCTGCGCCGGCCGACGCCTTCAAGACACCGTTGCCTGCTGTGGAAACAACCGCTCAATGCGCGGCAGCTGCGCGGCCAAAAGCGATCCGCGCAGGATCATGAAACAGCAGAAGGCGCACCACAGGCCGCTGTTTCCCATCACGCGCCCAAGCACAATCGCCAGTGCCAGATAGCCGAGAAACGCAATCGCCAGCAGAAAGACTCGCCGGTATTGAGTGGTGATTGATGAGATTGTACGTTCGCGGCGATGAAGCGTTGTGGGCTCGAGTCTCACCGTAACTTTGGGAACTGAAGCTCCGGCGCAGGCTGCTTGGCGTCGAGCGCGCTCAACCACGCGCCGACACTCTGGCGGATGGCTTGCACATTGAGCCCGCCGAATTCGGCAGGATACAAATCCAACTTGCGCTGCGAAGCACGCAGCAACGACGCGGTACCGATGAAGTTCTTTCGCTCGAAATGGTGAAAGGCTGCCGTAATCTGGATGAGCGCCTGCAGAAATGTCTTCTCCGGCTCCGCCGCGCGCAGCCACACTCCTTCCCAGTACTCGTGCGCCTCAAAGAACTCCCGGTTTCGATAGCACCTGAGCCCTTCGGCCAGCGCGCCCTGCTCCCAATCCAGCGGCATGTGAGCTACTTCGCTGCAGCGTCAGAATAAAACGTGTAAGTGGCAGTGTAAGGAACCTGCACGGTCTTTCCGGCATCCTGAGAGCCCTCGCAGCCGGACGTGGGGGCAACTCCGCCGTGAGTTTCCGTACGACGAATGAACGCAACATCGGCGAGGGCGCCAGTAGCGGTTCCCGGTTTGGCGTGCAGTAACAGCCACGCGACGGAGCCGGTGTCAGGTGCGGGCTTGCTGGCAACCAGCTCTCCCTGCACCTGGCTGCCATCGCTCAGCTTCCACGCAGGTCCTGCAAAGTGGCTTCCGATGGTCTTGCCGGATGCGTCCAACAACTTCGCGTCGGGGGCTTTGAAGACCCACTTGGCTCCGCCCGGCGCGCTGGTGCAGGTGTAAATCTGGACTCCTTCGCCTTTTGCCTGGAGCACGACCTGGACGCCCGCTGGGAGATCGATCGACCCCCTCGCTTGCTGGGCTCGAAGTGCGGGGAAGGAAACTGCGGCGACGATTATCGATACGGTCAGAATTCGCATTGAGCGAGTGTACCAAATCGCCAAAAGCATCGGGCTATCCATGTTGCCTGCATGGATAGCCCGGAATTCCTGGTGCGGAGATGCTTATTGCCTCGCCGGCACGTTTCCCGTAATCTCCGCGGTCGCAGGCGGAACGGCGGTCAACACTTCAGTCTCGCTCGAAACCGGCGTTGGCAGCGGGCCTTCGAGCGCCAGCGCCAGCACCTCATCCATCGAATCGACAAAGTGCAGCTTGATTGAATTCTTGATGTTGTCGGGCAGCTCCGACACATCCTTCTCATTGGCCTTGGGCAGAATCACCTCAAAGATTCCCGCGCGCAGAGCGGCCAGCAGCTTTTCTTTCAGGCCGCCGATGGGCAACACCTTGCCTCGGAGCGTAATTTCGCCGGTCATCGCGATATCGCGGCGCACCGGAATCTTGGCAAGCGCGCTGGCCAGCGCAGTCGCCATCGTAATTCCAGCCGAGGGGCCATCCTTGGGAATCGCGCCCTCCGGTACGTGCAGATGCAGATCGACATTGCGGTAGAATTCGCGGCTCAGGCCCAGCGCCTGCGCCCGCCCGCGAATGTAGCTGAGCGCGGCCTGCGCCGACTCCTGCATCACGTCGCCGAGCTGCCCGGTGATGGTGAGCTTGCCCTTGCCGTCGAGCACCTGCACTTCAGTTGACAGAATGCTGCCGCCAACCTCGGTCCACGCCAGGCCGGTTACCAGCCCGATCTCGCTCTTCTCATGTACTTCGCTGTCGCGATAGCGCGGCACGCCAAGATACTCGCTCACGTTCGATGCGCCAATCTCTTCCTTGTGCTTGACGCCAGCCTTTACCACCTTGCGCGCCACTTTGCGGCACACGTTGCCGATTTCGCGCTCAAGGTTGCGCACGCCTGCCTCGCGCGTGTAATAGCGGATAATCTCCAGAATCGCTTCGTCCTTGAAGACGATGTTCTTCTCACTCAATCCGGTTTGCCCGCGCTGCTTCTTGACGAGGTACTGCTTGGCGATCTCGAGCTTCTCATGCTCGGTGTAGCCTTGCAGGCGGAGAATCTCCATGCGGTCCTGCAGCGCCGGCGGAATGGTGTGCAGCACGTTGGCCGTGGCCACAAAGAGCACCTGCGACAGGTCGTAGTCCACGTCGAGATAGTGATCCTGGAAGGTTGTGTTCTGCTCGGGGTCGAGCACTTCAAGCAGCGCCGAAGCCGGATCGCCGCGGAAGTCGGACGAGATCTTGTCGACCTCGTCAAGCAGGAAGACGGGATTCTTGGTGCCGGCGCGCTTCATGTGCTGGATGATCTGGCCCGGCATGGCGCCGATGTAGGTGCGCCGGTGGCCGCGAATCTCAGCCTCATCGCGCACGCCGCCCAGTGAGAGGCGAACAAATTTGCGGCCGGTGGATTTGGCGATAGACATGCCCAGCGAGGTTTTGCCGACTCCCGGAGGACCGACGAAACAAAGGATCGAGCCCTTGGGATTCTTGACGAGTTGCCGCACGGCGAGGAATTCGAGAATGCGCTCCTTGATTTTTTCCAATCCGTAGTGATCGGTGTTCAGCACCTTTTCGGCGTAGTCGATGGAGCGCGTCTCTTTCGATTTTTTCTTCCACGGCACCGCGAGCAGCCAGTCAATATAGTTGCGGCTCACGGTCGACTCGGCGCTCATGGGCGGCATGGCTTCCAGTTTTTTCAATTCCTGAATGGCCTTGTCGAGCACTTCCTTCGACATGCCGGCCGCTTCAATTTTTTTGCGCAGTTCGTCGAACTCGCTCTTTTCTCCGCGGCCCAGTTCCTTCTGGATGGCCTTGATCTTCTCGTTGAGGTAGTACTCTTTCTGCGCCCGCTCCATCTGCCGCTTTACGCGCGACTGGATGTTGCGGTCGAGGTCGAGCTTTTCGATCTCTATATCCAAAACGTCGGCGATGCGCGCCAACCGGGCTGCAGGATCGAAGATCGCGAGCAGTTCCTGTTTCTCTTCAATGCCTAGCTGCAAATTCGCGGCGATCGTGTCGGAAAGCTTGGCCGGCTCGTCCATGCGCACCGTGGCGATGATGGTCTCGTAGTTGAGCGATTGCTGCAGCTTGACATACTGCTCAAAGAGGCTGGTGACGCGCTGCATCAGCTGCTCGGCAGCCGGCGTCATCTCGAAGTTGGTCTTGCCGGTACGCACTGTAGCGACAAAAAACCCGTCGCGGTCGTTCACTTCAACTGACTTGGCACGTTCCACGCCCTCAACCAGCACCTTGATGTTGCCGTCGGGCATCTTGACGCTCTGCACGATGTTGCAGATGGCGCCCACCTGATAAATATCCTTGGCTTTGGGCTCGTCGATGGACGCATCGTGCTGCGTGGCGAGAAAAATCTTGCGGTCGCCGGTGAGCGCCTCTTCAAGCGCGCGCACGCTCGATTCGCGCCCCACCACAAACGGGGTCATCATGTATGGGAAGATGACCATATCGCGAATGGGCATCATGGGCAGCTTGCGCGTGTCGGATTTTTCTCGTGGAGTCGTCATAAGGCCACCTGATTCTTAGACGCCCGAGCGACCGTTGGCGACTCGCGGCCTGACGGGGTCATAGTCGGATTGTACAGCTTAATCGGGAGAGCGTAGATTCCCAATCCGGGTCAATACTGCATTATCCACCATGTCGCGCGGCACACATCACCATCGGCGCCACGTGGGAGATAATCATTTAAGGGGCGATAGAAGGGGAACTGCCATGCAAGAACGCGCAATGCCGCAAAAAGGACCGTATCCCGTTGATGTCGAAGCCGGTAAGACTTACTTGTGGTGCGCCTGCGGCCACAGCGCCACCCAGCCCTTCTGCGACGGCAGCCACACCGGAACGGGATTTACGCCCATCAAGTTCGAAGCCAAAGAGACAGAGTCGGTTTGGCTTTGCGGATGCAAACGAACTCGCAACAAGCCGTTTTGCGACGGGACGCACGAAAAACTGTAGGATCGCGTCTGAACCTGTCGGCAGCAAGAACTTAGGTCAGCTGACTTCAGCAGCCATTGCGACAACTCGCAGCGCTCCGACGATCAGTTCTCAGTCGGGATTTTTGCGGCGCTGTCGACCACCAGGACCTCTAAATTTCCTTTTCGACTTTCAAGGCTCAGTCCCAGTTGATCTCGCAAGGCTCTCTGCCACGCGCTGAACATATCCGTGCCCAACTCGGGTTGCATGTCGACGCTGAATTCAAAGACACCCGCAAGTCCCGTTTTGTCGATCACCGGAATCATGGGACCGCCGGCTCGGACCGGCTCGTTTGGACTGGTTGGGGCGGGTATGGATAACTGAACCGCCAGCAAATCAGCGAACTGGCGCATATCGCCATGAAAATGAAATCCGTCCTCGGACGCGGGCGTTTCACCATTCTGCAGCGGGTGAATTTTGGGGCCTGATTTTCCAATAACCAGCTCATATACGCGCATCTCCCGCATTTCGGTGTGCTCCACCAAATTGAACCGGACCGCAAGAAGCGTTCGCAGCATCGGGGCAATTTGCTCTTTGGTGCTTGTTCCGGTGGTTCTTGCGTCAATGTCGTATTCATTCTGGTCGAGCCAGTTTGGCCCTGACACCTGATTCAACTGCAGACCATAAGCCTCCGCGACGAGACGCTTCAGCGTGACGTTTTTGGCCGAGAACCCGTTCGGAGAGTACGTCAACTGATTGTTGTAGTCCGGCCCGACAATCTGCCGGCTCGGCTTGACTGAAGCAACATCAAACGCCGGCGCCGACGGCGGAGCTTGACCGAAGATTACGGCACTCGGAAGTGCGATTGAGAGGAGCAAGCAGAGAGCACGCATGGTCCTGAGAATACGCGCCCGTAAATGCGTCGGCAAATTGTAATAGTGGAGTTTATGCTATCCCAGGTCTCAGAATCGAGACCTGGGGCACCCATTTTCGTGCTTGATTGAGTCGGGTTTGTTGCGGTTCGTGCTATCCCGCTTTTTCAAGCAGGCACAGCGACAGGTCTCTGCGCTCCACCATCTCGCGCGTGATCTCCACGTCGCGCACTCGCTTGTTACTGGGCAGGTGATACATCAGATCGAGCATCAGTTCTTCGAGAATCATGCGCAATCCGCGCGCGCCCACTTTGCGGGCCAGAGCCTCGTGCGCAACGGCGACAGTTGCTTCCTGCGTAAAGTGCAGGCGCACATTCTCGTATTCAAACAGCCGCTGGTATTGCTTCAGAATGGCGTTGCGCGGCTTGGTCAGAATCTCGATCAGCGCCACTTCATCCAGCTCGTCGAGAATTCCCATTACCGGCAGGCGGCCGACAAATTCAGGGATCAGCCCGTACTTGATGAGGTCCTGCGGCTCGGTCTGGCGGAGCAGTTCGGTGTCGCGATGGCTGCGGGTGGTAGCGGCGTCGGCCTCGGCATCCACAGCCTTGAAACCCAGCGCCTTTTTGCCGATGCGCCGGCCAACAACCCGCTCCAGACCCACAAAGGCCCCGCCGCAGATGAACAGAATGTTGGTGGTGTCGACCGCAGTGAATTCCTGGTGCGGGATGTTTGCGCCCGCCTTGCGGAGGCACGTTGGCGACTGTGCCTTCAAGGATCTTCAAGAGCGCCTGCTGCACGCCCTCGCCGGAAACATCGCGGGTAATGGAGGGGTTTTCGTCCTTGCGGCCGATCTTGTCGATCTCGTCGATGTAGATGATGCCTTGCTGTGCGCGAGTCACATCGCCGTCGGCAGCCTGCAGCAGCTTGAGGATGATGTTCTCCACATCCTCGCCCACATAGCCGGCTTCGGTCAGCGTGGTTGCGTCCACGATGGCAAAGGGAACGTCAAGCATCTTGGCCAGCGTGTGCGCCAGCAGTGTTTTGCCTGAGCCGGTCGGACCGATAAGTAGAATATTCGACTTCGCCAGTTCCACGTCGTTGTTGCGCAGCCGGTTCATCTGCACGCGCTTGTAGTGGTTGTAAACCGCCACTGCGAGTTTTTTCTTGGTCTGGTCCTGGCCGATCACGAAGTCATCGAGAAATCCCTTCACTTCCTGCGGCTTGGGAAGGTGGCCGGCGACCGTGGCCGGTGTGGCTTCTCCGCGATCGTCTTCGAGGATGGAATTGCAGACCGCGACGCACTCATCGCAGATGTAGGCCCGGGGATAGTCACTGGGCGACGAGATCAGCTTGGCAACGGCGTCCTGCGACTTGTGGCAGAACGAGCAGCGCAGCGCTTCTTCAGGTCCCGTGCGCGTTTTCATCATTTCAAATCTCCCCGATTGTTCGTCCGGCCTTATGTTGCCCCGGCCATTCTACGCTTTCGCAATGGCAGACTTGAGATGCCGCTGCTCGCTTATCCTACGTCCGCGGCCGATCAATGATTTCGTCAACGATGCCGTATTCTTTGGCCTGCTCAGAGTTCATGATGAAGTCGCGCTCGACGTCGCGTTCGATCCGTTCGAGAGGCTGGCCCGTATGTTTCGCCATCAGCGTGTTCGTGATCTCGCGGATACGCAGAATTTCGCGCGCATGAATATCGATGTCCGTCGCCTGTCCGCTCAAACCGCCCATCGAGGGCTGATGAATCAGGATCCGCGAATTGGGCAATGCAAACCGCTTGCCCTTGGTGCCGGCCAGCAGAAGAAATGCGCCCATGCTTGCAGCCTGGCCAATGCAGTACGTAACTACGTTGTTCTTGATGAACTGCATTGTATCGTAAATCGCCAATCCCGCCGTAATGGACCCGCCCGGCGAATTGATGTAGAGCGAGATGTCCTTTTCCGGGTCTTCCCCTTGCAGGAAACAGCATTTGCGCCACGATCAGGTTGGCGATTTGATCGTCGATGGGCGTACCCAGAAAGATAATGTTGTCGCGCAGCAGACGGCTGTAGATGTCGTAGGCGCGCTCGCCCCGGCTCGTCTGCTCAACCACCATGGGAACCAATGCCATATTCGCTTTTTCTCGCTTCAATCTAGGCCCGCCCCGGACCCGGTTCACTTTCCCCGCGCGGCCTTACTCAGCTTCCACCGCGACCCCTGCTCGCAGTCCCTATCTGCATCTGCGCTCTACGCAGGTAGCCGATCGTAGAGCAGTGTTGCCGTTTTCTCCCTTCGCAATTGTTCACGGATTTTAGCCAGCCCGCCCTCTTGCGTCAAACGAGCTTTCAGGGTTTCCACCGGCTCACGCGACTGATAAGAAGCTATTTGCAATTCGTGGTCCACTTCCTCGTCGGTTACCGTTACTTTCTCGGCATCAGCGATTCTTCCCAGCAGAATCGACGTCTTGGTCTCGGCCATCGCACTGTCGCGCTGCGCCGCGCGCAGCCGTTCAAAGTCCAGCTTACGCATCTGGTCAGGCGACATTCCCTGCGTCGCCAAGGCCCGCAATCCGCGCTCCAGCCTCGTATCTATTTGTTCCTGAACGAGCGACTCGGGCACCGGGAACTGGAAACGCTCGTTGAGAGCGGCAAACAGCCGCTCTTTGGTTTCGCCTTCTCCACTGCGCGTCGCTTGCGGCTGGCCACGTGTTCCCGCACCCGGGTTTCCAAGTCGGCGTAGCTCTCATACGAACCCATTTCTTTGGCAAAATCGTCGTCCAGCTCGGGCAGGGTCCGTTTCTTGATGGCCTTCACCTGTACTTCGTAGGCTACAGTTTTGCCCGCCAGCCGACTTTCAGAGTAATCAGCCGGATACACCACCTCGGCCTTCAGCTCCTGGCCCGGCTTAGCCCCGCGCAAAGCGTCAGAGAAAGCCGCCACCGTATCCTTGCCGCCAATCTCAACCAGCGAGTTCTCACCCAGCAGCGGTGCGCCTGGGTCGTCACCCTCAGCCAAGCCCTCAATCTGGCCGCTGTAGCTGATTTCGGCCCAGTCGCCGTCCTCGAGCTGCCGGTCTTCTTCTACCGGCTCAATCGTTGCCCGGGAGTCCCGCAGCATATCAATCTCATGCTTGAATTCCTCTTCGGTCACCGCGACGGAAGGCTTCTCCACCGTCACATTCTGGTAACCGTCGATGGAAAACTCCGGCAGCACTTCAAAAACAGCCTTGGCGTGCAGCCCAGCGCCCTCTTCCATAGTTAGTTCCGACACCTGGGGCTGGCCAACCGGGCGCGCGTTCATCTCGGCAATGCCCCGGTTAAACCGCTCGGGCAGCAGGCTATCGACCACTTCCTTGCGGATTTCCGCGGCGAACTTCCGCTTCACAAGCGACTCCGGCACCTTACCGGCGCGGAAGCCGGGAATGCGCGCATAGCGACGGTAGTTGGCGGTCACGCGAGAGAAGGCCTTGGCAACCTCTTCGGCCGGCACATCGATTACCAGTTCGCGCGTGCAATCGGGGTTCAGGACCGGGCCATGAGAATGTTCGTGGTCGTGGCCCTCGTGGCTGTGGCCTTCGTGACTATGGGCTTCGTGCTTGTGTCCTTCAGGGCCGAGGCCCGTCTCGGGCGAATCAGATGGGGGGGTATTTTCGAGGGTACTGGTGGAACTCAACGTGTTTGCCTTCCAGGCGCGGATAGCGCCATTCATTGCCACTCGGCGCGGATTGACGCAGGCCGGTCAAAATTCGCTGGCCGCGCGCGCAATGCAGGTTCAATCCAGCCGCCTCCCAGTGCCGCCGTTCTTTCCGGATCAGACACCACATGGCCGGGGATATTCCACATTCCATGGTAAGTGGGATTGCAGAAGGGGTCAAACGGGCATGGGGAGTGGAAAACCGGTTCCGCATCGGAGAAGACACCCTCGCTCGGTGGACACGGGCCCGGGGAGGACCGTTTCTCAGAGGTATTTACCGTTCGGTAAACTGCGGCTTGCGAACAAAGGGCAAAAAACGTGGGTCCGACGCCCCGCACTCGGTAAAGTGGCCGCGCGCCTCGCTCAAGCTCAATTGGCCGTTCACCGTAAGCCGAACCTCTTCAGCATCCTGATCATCCTGCCCGTCGTCCTCCCACCAGCAAACCGGGCACAGGCCAAGCGCGGCGGGAACTTGGAGCGTCTTGTATCCACAGCACGGGCAGCGAAAACGGCTCTTTGCGGTCACCACATTGGATTGACGGTACCGCGAGAACAGAAGATTACTTCGCCGGCGCTCCAGAAAAGCAAACATCAGGCTGTTTATCGGCGCCGTACCGCAACTTAATCAGCGCGCGCCTCTGGCTCCGTTAGACGCCCTGGATGCGGGGGCGAGAGCGTGAGACTCCAACAACCCTGGGGTGAGGGTTCCGGCCGCGCCGCGACCTGGGAACGGCCCAGCGCATAGAATCAGGAACGCAGATCAAATCGGTAGTTCAAACAGCAGATCAAACCAAGGAATGCCAATGGTTCTCTTTCGCTCGCATCTTTCCTCTCTCCTCTTGATCGCCGCCGTCTTCATTGCCACAGCCGGCACTCTCACCGCACAGGATCAGTCGCACCCCCTCCGCGTTGCCATCGTGGGCCTCGAGCACGGCCACGTCGAGGGCTTCCTGGGCGCATTGCCCTCGCACCGCGACGTTGAGCTGGTGGGCATTGCCGACGCCGACTCGTCGTTGATTGCCAAATACCAGCAGAAGTACCACCTCGACGAGAAGCTTTTCTACAAGAGCGAAGCCAACATGATTGAGCGCGTCCGGCCCGACGCCGTGCTGGTCTACACCTCAATCAGCGAGCACCGCAATGCCATCGGCATCGCCGCGCAGTACGGCGTCTCGTCGATGGTCGAGAAGCCGCTCACCATCTCCTACCAGGACGCGCTCGCCATCCGCGAGATCGCAAACTATCACCACGTCCACGTATTGGTGAACTACGAGACCACCTGGTACGCGAGCAACCGCGCCGCTTACGAAGAGCTCAGCCGCGGCCAGCTCGGCGAACTTCGCCGCGTCTTGATCAACGACGGCCACCAGGGACCGAAGGAGATCGGCGTGCCGCCCGAATTCCTGAGCTTCTTGACCGACCCAGAGCAAAACGGCGCCGGCGCGCTTTACGACTTCGGTTGTTACGGCGCCGACCTGATGACCTGGATGATGCACGGCGAAGCGCCGCTCACAGTCACAGCCGTGACCAACCAGGACAAGCCATCCATTTACTCGCGCGTGGACGATGATGCCACCATCATCCTGCATTACCCACGCGCGCAGGCTGTGATTCAGGCGTCGTGGAACTGGCCCTTCGGCCGCAAGGACATGGAGGTTTATGGATCAACCGGCTACGCCATTACAGTCGGGCCCGACAAACTGCGCCTGCGCGTCGCGAATGAGCGCGACGAAAGCACTTCGTCAGCGCCCTCGCTCAATTCAAACGAACGCGACTCGCTCAGCTATCTCGCGGGGGTAATTCGCGGAAGCATTCAAGACAAGGGCGACCAGAGCTCGCTCGACACGAATGTCGTCGTAATGCAGATTCTGGACGCGGCGCGGGAATCGGCGCGGACCGGGCGGGCCGTGCGGCTCTCGGGCGGCCATAACTGAACTCTGCGGCCACGCGCAAAGAAAAATCGGGCGAAGCGCGTGGCCCCGACTCAGTCTTGCGGCTCAGTTTTCCAAATGTAAAGAAACTCGGTATCACTGGATGTGGCGACCGAGATTCCTTTCTGGTGCGTAGCACGGTTGAGCGCCGAGCGGATGTTTTCCTTGCTGTCGGGCAGGGCTGATAGTGGAACCTTCAGAGCGTTTCCCTTAGGCAACTGTTCAATGTCGTTCAATAGCCTGGTCACAATTTTCTTGTGCTTTCCGTCGCGACCTTTGGGAACATCGAGCTGAAGAATCGATTGGAAGTTTGCCGGGTTGAGTTCTGTAGCCGAGCCTGCTGTCATCGGTGTCGGGACCTCCGATTTCTTCTTACTTTCTGATGGGGATGCTGTGCTAACGTATGCCTAAATTGACGTAAAGCTATCCAATCAGGAAAATAGTACTAACCAATGCGAAGAAATTCAAGCCCCAAAATCGAAATATTTTAATCCTTTAACACGCATTGCGGGGTAATGTTGCTAACCAGAATTCTTCGACCCGGTGTTTTTCCGAATAAGTCACTGGCTCAAAAGATTTTACGCGAATTGAAAAGAGTTTCCCCGTATTGGCAGACCCTTGCTATGTTGTGATCTGAGGCGAAAGAGCGCCAGGAGCAATTCCGCAAGATCTGCCAAAACAGTGGTGATGGACGTTTCCCACAGTGCTTGCGTGACCAGGCTTACGAAGTTCCTGTCTCTGGATTGAATACCTCGCGAGCGATTCAAAAAGCCAAAAAAACCGAAAAAGAGGATTCCCCACATGAATCGAAAAACAAACTTCCCGTCAATTCCAATCACCGAGGTACCAATGACCGGATCGTTTTCCGGGGGCAAGTCCTACCGGCCAGTCATCCTGGTGGTTGACGATGAATGCGCTATAGCCGACACGCTCTCAGAGATACTGAGGCGAAGCGGATTTAACGCAATAGCAGCCTATGACGGTCCCGGCGCTCTTGATGCGGCACTCCTGAACCCGCCGCAGGTTCTGATCACGGACGTCGTTTTGCCTGGAATGAACGGAATTGACCTTGCTATCAGCATGAGACGCATCTTTACCGATTGCAAAGTCATCCTGTTTTCGGGCAACGCAGCTACATCCCCATTGATGGCAACGGCGTTGAGTGCCGGACACAACTTTGTACTGCTCACCAAGCCAGTGCACCCTGCAGAAATGCTGGCGCATGTGTCCGGATGTATCCAATTAGGCGTAGAAGTGGGCGCCGATTAGTCAGGTCGCGGAAAGAGTCGAATGGATAAATGAACGGGCTCTCAGGGGCTAAAGCCCAACTCATATTGGGAGACTCGTCGGCACGAGTAAACTCGTGCCCTGATACAGGACTCTGCCGCTGACTGTTTTCCGCAATCTGTCCAAAACAAATCGGGCGAAGCGCGCAATCCGCGCTCCGCCCGATGTTTTTCTGCTCACTGATCACTGATCACTGAGCACTGTTTCACGGCACAAATACCCGCAGCCTTACATGCCACTTGGTGCTCTGGCCCGGCTTCAGCGTCACCATGCCGGTGTCCATCCCCTTCCACTCCTTTCCGAACGGGTCGGCAAAGTTGTACTGATCTTCGATGGCCACAAACTGCTGGGTGGGCGGGGCGTACATCTGGAGGGTTTTAATCTCCGGCGACAGGCCTTCAATCGCCACGCCGTAGTGCGCGGCCGGATCGATCACCTTCACCGTTACGGCGCCCGCCTTCCATGTCAGCTTGCTCCAGTTGTCGTCGTAGAAGTTCTTGTCGAGGGCCGTGCCACCGGCCGCCTGCAGGTCATACTGGCCAGTCGCAGGCACAAGTTCGCCGGTCGGGAAGACGTTGCTGTAGTTGTCGACTTTTGCCAGCATCGATCCCGGAATGACAATCCGCGCCTGGGTGCGGTCGCCCGAAGGCAGATTGAAGTAAGGGTGCCAGCCCAGCGCAACCGGTTCATCTTCGCCGCCCACGTTGTGCGCCACCATGGTTGCGTCAACGGCATTGGCGGTCAGCGTCACGGTAATCACCAGGTCAGTCTTCGAGAGCCAGTGCCCGTCAAAATTGCCGCCATGAATCACGCCTGTCACCTGCTGGCCGCCCGCCGTAGCGGTCACGCGAATATCCTCGGCCTTGGCCTTGAGGATGAGGCCGTGCATGGCGTGCCGCTCCGCGCCGGCGCCGGCGCCTATATTGTTTGCCGGCAGCGTAATCTCATGGCCCTCCCAGGAGGTGGTAAGCGTTTTCCCATCCGGCGAAAGTTTGCCGCGGATGCGGTTCGGATAAGGGAACAGAAACGCCGCGCCCAGCCGGTAGCCGAGATCGCCATTCGGCGTGTCCTGGTGGTCGAGCATCTGTTCAGCCGTTTCGGGTGGGTGCGTATACAGCACGTCGACGTTTCCCCTGCCCGGGAAATTCGCCGTGATGGACAGAAGCTCCATGCCGCGGCCCGGCATCAGGGTCACGCTGGTGAACTCGGGTTTGGTGGTGCTTACCGGCTTGCGAGTGAGGGTGACGAGCTTTTCGCCCCCGATCTCAAGCGCGTTCTGGGGTGCGCTCTGGGCGCGGCCAGCCTGCAGCAGGCAAACGGCCGCAAGAGCGGGCAGCGCAAAAATGCGGATGAATCGTGTCATATTCCTATTCCCCCATTTGTGACTTCGGATTCTTGCTGAGTCTTTGAATTCTTCCGGAACCCGCTGACCAGCGCATCATTTTTAGCTACGCACAAGCAGGTATTCCGCAATCGTTGCAATTCTACGACAGCGGCGCGGGCGGGCAAATCTGATCACAAAATCGGGCCAATGGGCAGTCGCATACAATCGACCCGAGGATTGCCACCGTGCCCAAACAAAGCGCAGGCCTTTTGCTTTTCCGCCGCCGTGACTCCGGCCTCGAAGTCTTCCTCGTTCATCCCGGCGGGCCGTTCTGGGCAAAGAAGGATCTTGGCGCATGGTCCATCCCGAAAGGCGAGTTTGCCGATGACGAGCTACCCCTTGTCGCCGCCCTCCGCGAATTCCAGGAAGAAACGAGCATCGCCGGGCTCGGCTCTCTGCGCAACGAACGGTTTGTCCCTCTGGGCTCCATCCGCCAGAATAGCGGCAAAATCGTTACCGCGTGGGCCGTGGAGTTCGAACTCGACCCCGCGCAGGTCGTCAGCAACTTCGCTGAAATCGAATGGCCGCCCCGCTCCGGCCGACTAATCCAGGTCCCCGAGGTCGATCGTGCGGCGTGGTTTCCCACTCCCGAGGCCCGCAACCGCATTTTCGCCGCACAAGAGCCGTTTCTCGACCGGCTCACACAGGCTCTTGCCGGCCGAGGCGCAAATCCCGCCAAATCAAATTAGCCGCATCTTGTCCCTCCAAAATCAACCTGCCGTTCACCCCCCTGCACCCGCCTTGAATTACCATGTCAAAACAGTTGAAGCCGTGGATCGGCCGGGCGGTAAATCGCCCTTGACCTGCCTGCATTCCGCAACTTCACTCCTATTTCCGCATCCCAACAGAGAGGGAGAAAATTATGCCGACGCCAGTTGCAGTGGGAACTCATAACACACAGAGCGATCCCCAGGAAATCAGGCCGCTGACCGAGCGCAAGGCGTGGGCGGCGCTCACGGCCCATGCTGAAGCCATGGGCGACGTTCACCTGCGCGCGCTCTTTGCCGACGACCCCGCGCGCGGCGAGCGTTTCACCACCGAGGCAGCCGGGCTTTTTCTCGATTACAGTAAGAACCGCATCACGGCAGAGACTCTCAAGCTGCTGCTCGACCTGGCTGTCGAATCCGGGCTCGCCGAGCGCATCGCGGCCATGTTCCGCGGCGACAAAATCAACATTACTGAGAAGCGCGCCGTGCTGCACACCGCCCTGCGCGCGCCCAAGGACGCGGTGATTCTGGTCGATGGCGAAAACGTGATGCCCGGCGTGCACCAGGTCCTCGACAAGATGACCGCCTTCGCCAACAAGGTGCGCAGCGGCGAGTGGAAGGGCCACACCGGCAAGCGCATTCGCAACGTGATCAACATCGGCATCGGCGGCTCCGACCTCGGCCCGGTGATGGCATACGAAGCGCTGCGGCATTATTCCGACCGCTCCATGACCTTTCGCTTCGACTCGAATGTCGACAGCACCGATTTTGCCGAGTCGGTTCAGGGCCTCGATCCGGAAGAGACTCTCTTCATCATTTCGTCAAAGACCTTCACCACGCTTGAGACCATGACCAATGCGCACACCGCGCGCGAGTGGCTGCTGAAAGGCCTGGGCGGCGACGAGTCATCGGTGGCCAAACATTTTGTCGCGGTCTCAACCAACGCCGGCGAAGTGTCCAAGTTCGGCATCGACACGGCCAACATGTTCGGCTTCTGGGATTGGGTCGGCGGCCGCTATTCGATGGATTCAGCCATCGGCCTCTCCACCATGATCGCGGTCGGGCCCGATAACTTCCGCGCCATGCTGGCCGGCTTCCACGAGGTCGACGAGCACTTTCGCACCGCGCCCTTCGAGCGGAATCTGCCCGTGCTGCTCGGCCTGCTCACAGTGTGGTACATCAACTTTTTTGACGCGCACACGGTCGCAATTCTGCCTTATGAGCAGTACCTCAAGCGCTTCCCCGCTTATCTGCAACAACTCACCATGGAGAGCAACGGCAAGCACGTAACGCTCGACGGAGCGCGCGTGAACTACGCCACTTGCCCCATCTACTGGGGCGAGCCCGGCACCAACGGCCAACACTCGTTCTACCAGTTGATACACCAGGGGACGCGGCTCATCCCCTGCGACTTTATCGCCTTTGCAAAATCGCTGAACCCGCTTGGCGCCCACCACGACATTCTGATGGCCAACGTATTTGCGCAGGCTGAGGCGCTGGCTTTTGGCAAAACGGCTGACCAGGTGCGCGCTGAAGGCACGGCGGAATGGCTCGTTCCGCATCGCGTATTTGAAGGCAACCGCCCGTCGAACGTAATCCTCGCCGACGAGCTCACGCCCGAGGTGCTCGGCAAGCTGGTCGCGCTCTACGAGCACAACGTGTTTGTGCAGGGAACCGTATGGCGGGTGAACTCGTTTGACCAGTGGGGTGTTGAACTCGGCAAGGCGCTGGCGCAGAAGATTGTCCCCGAGCTTGAAAGTCCGGCCGAGCCCACGCTTAGCCACGACAGCTCGACCAATAATTTGATTCGCCGTTACCGCAATACGAAAGCGTATGCATAGGAGACCGTACCTGAGGGTCTGGAGACCCTCAGGACAGCCGGTCTGGAGACCGGCGCTACTCGATTTAAAGGAGTCCCCCATGGCCCCGCGCGGATACGATCGCCCTCTCTACATTCTTCCCTTCGATCATCGCGGCTCGTTTGAGACCGGCATGTTCGGCTGGCATGGCGAGCTCAACGCCGAACAGACCGCAAAGATTGCCGAGGCCAAGCGCGTCATCTACGATGGCTTTCGCGCCGCGCTCGCATCGGGGCTGCCCAAAGAGCACGCCGGCCTGCTGACCGACGAGCAATTCGGCGCGTCGATTCTGACTGATGCCGCGGCCGAGGGCTACATCATCGCCTGCCCCGCGGAAAAAAGCGGCCAGGACGAATTCGACTTTCAATACGGCGACGACTTTGCCGCGCACATCGAGAAGTTCCACCCGACATTCTCAAAGGTGTTGGTCCGTTATAACCCGGGCGGCGATGCATCGTTGAATCGCGAACAGGCCGCGCGGCTCAAGCGGCTGTCAGACTATTTAAGTGGCGCCAATCGCAGTCTCTTCATGTTCGAGCTGCTGGTGCCGGCTGAAAAATCTCAACTCGCGCAGGTGGGCGGCGACAAGGGCCGCTACGATCTTGAGTTACGTCCGGGCCTGATGGTTGAAGCCCTCCGCGAATTGCAGGATGCGGGCGTGGAGCCAGACGTGTGGAAGATCGAGGGGCTCGACCGCCGCGAGGATTGCGAGAAGATTGTCGACGTTGCGCGCCGCGATGGCCGCGACAAAGTTGGATGCATCATCCTCGGCCGCGGAGAGAATGATGCCAAGGTGCGCGAGTGGCTGTCGACCGCAGCGTCGGTTCCGGGCTTCATCGGCTTCGCTGTTGGCCGCACCGACTTCTGGGATCCGCTGGTTGCGTGGCGCGATGGCAAGGAAACTCGGGAGCAAGCCGTGGCGCAGATCGCCGCCCGCTATCGCGAGTTCACGGAGTTGTTTGAAAATGCGCGTGGAGCTGCCACCTCCTAGCCTCTGGGTGCCCCATGTCCCTCGCATTTGGGGACATGGGCGATCCGACGACACCATCCCCACTCCCCAATCCGGCAGTCTACAATTGCCTTGCTTTTCGGTGCGAAACTTTTTAGCGTCTGAAATTCGGCAATAAGTCTCATATCGATTCCGCCCGCCGGAGGGTGAGTCCCGCATGAAGAAAACCGTTCCCATTCTGCTCGTGTTCTGCGCGCTTCTTGCCGCGTTGCCTTTGCGAGCCCAGGTCAAGATGACGCGCGACCAGATCCTCTTTTACACACCCGATTGGAAGGGCGATCGCTTCGCTGATGGCCGGCCCAGGCTGCCTGACTCGCTGCTTGCGCGCGCAGTCGACATGACCATCGAGGATGTGTGGGAATATCTGCGCGACAACGGCTACCGCAATCAGTACGAGGGCAACTGGCAGGCTTTGCACATCGACAAGCCATTCGCCGGCCGCGCGCTCACCGCGCAGTACATGCCCACGCGGCCCGACATGCGCCACGCCATTCTTGCTGAGGGTAAAGCCGAGGGCCGCACCGGCGACACCAATAGCTGGCCCATCGCCGAACTTCAGTTGGGCGATGTGTACGTCGCCGACGGCTTCGGCAAGATCATCGAAGGCACGCTTATCGGTTCGAATCTCGGCAACGCCGTGGCCGCGCACACGCACACCGGATTCATCTTCGACGCGGGCATTCGCGACCAGGAGGAGAACCGCGAGATTCCCAACTTCAACGGGTTCTATCGCGGCTACGATCCTTCGGCCTGGGCCGAGATGGAGTTGACCGGAATCAATGTGCCGATCCGCATTGGCCGGGCGGTTGTGCTGCCCGGCGACCTGGTGCTGGCCAAGCCCGAGGGCGTGCTGTTTATCCCCGCGGTGCTGGCTGAAGACGCAATCAGCCACGCCGAATTCACCGCGCTCACTGACGATTACAACTTCGAGCTCAACCAGAAGGGCAAGAACGGCGCGCAGTTTGAAGGCGGATGGACGCCGGAAAAGTACGATGCCTTCGCGCAATGGATCGACGCGCACCCGGAAAAACTCAAAATGCCTCGCAGCGAGTTCGACGCCCTGCTGGCCAAGGCCAAAGCGAAAGGCGACCGCTGACGCCAACTGAATCCGCGCCCAAGCGGCGTTTGCGGCGCATCAACATGACGCACTTCCACTTTCAATCAGCCCTTGGAGCCAATATGCCGACCGATAAGACGCCTCGCCTCAATCGCCGTAACCTTCTCAAGTCGTCGCTCGCAGTTGCAGCCGGCGCCGCGCTTTCACCCGCCGCACGCGCCGCGCAAACTGAGCCGGCCGTCAGGAATGTCAACACCAACTCGAGCCCATCGACGCTCAAGATCACCGACATGCGCTACGCGGTGATTGAGAAGCCGGGCCCGAGCCCGTGCGTCATCATCCGCATCGACACCAACCAGGGCGTCTTTGGCGTGGGAGAGGTGCGCGACATCGCCGGCCCGCAGTACGCCATGGTGCTCAAGAGCCGCCTGCTCGGCGAAAACCCTCTGCGCATTGATTACCTCTTCCAGAAGATTCAGCAGTTCGGCGGCAACGCGCGCCAGGCCGGCGGAGTATGCGCCGTCGAGATGGCGCTGTGGGACATTGCCGGCAAGGTCTACAACATTCCTGTCTGCCAGATGCTCGGCGGCAAGTGGCGCGACACGATTCGCATCTACGCCGACACCACGGAGTCAGAGGATCCCGCCGAATACGGCCGCCGCGCCAAAGAACGCAAGGCAATGGGCCTGACGTGGATGAAAATGGACCTCGGCATCAATGTGCTCGACGGCATGCCCGGCACGGTGATGGAGCCCTCGGGCCAGAGCGGCTGGGAGAAGCACGTGCAGCCGAATCTTTTCATCGCAACTGAAGTGACTGACAAGGGCATCGAGCGTCTCTGCGAGTACGTGGCGGCGGTGCGCGAGAACATCGGCTACGACATGCCGCTCTCAATGGACCACCTGGGCCACATCGGCGTCAAGTCCGTCATCCGGCTGGGCAAGGCGTATGAGAAATTCAACCTCGAGTGGATTGAAGATGTGATTCCCTGGTATTACACCGACCTGCTCAAAGAGATCACGCAAGAGAGCCCCACGCCCACGCTCACCGGCGAAGACATCTACCGCATTGAGGACTTTGAGACGCTGTGCAGCCAGCACGCCGTCGACAAGATCCATCCCGATCTCGCGACTTCGGGCGGCATTCTGCAAACGCATCGCATCGGCGATATGGCCTTCAAATACGGCGTGCCCATGGCCATGCATTTTGCCGGCACGCCAGTGGCCTGCATGGCCAGCGTGCACTGCGCCGCGGCCACGCGCAACTTTCTTGCGCTTGAGAATCACTCGCTCGACGTGCCTTGGTGGCAGGACCTTGTAACCGGCCTCGACAAGCCAATCATCAACCAGGGGTACATCAAGGTTCCCGACACGCCGGGCCTCGGCGTCGCGCTCAACGACGACGAATTAAAAAAGCACGTCAGGCACGGCACAGAATACTTTGCGCCCACGCCGGAATGGAACGAAGCGCAATCGTGGGACGATGCGCTGTTCAGTTAAGCAGTGCAGCGGAATTAGCGGAGTGGGAGGGCGGCAGCTACAGAATCTCAGCCTTCCCGCCCCAGATATCAGGCCGCACATCTTTCACCGACTGCGAGAAGGTCCACAGATGCCCGGCGATATCGACGGCCGTGTACTGGCGCTCGCCGTAGGGATAGGTGACCGGCTCCTGCGTGACCCGCGCGCCATGCTCGCGCGAGCATTTGCAGTGGGCGTCGGCATCCTCAACGCGCACCATCACCGAGTGGGCGATGCCCAGCGGCGCTTTCTCCTCTTCGTGCCGGCGCTCCCGCAGCACCACCGCCCCATCCCCGATGTTGAGCTGCACGCGATGGTTGCCGATGCGGATTCGAACGGTGAATCCGAAGGCCTCGCAGAGCCAACTAGCCGCCTGGATTACGTCTGGATAAGCCAGCACGGGAATGACCGTTGCCGCGGGAATCGATCGGTTCGAAAGCACTCTTTTTGTTTTAACACACGAAGAAAAGGGCAGGCCACCAAGCTGATTTGGCCTGGCTCGATGGGAAGCCAGCGCTCAGGTCGCGCGCCGGAACATCATTCAAATTCTTAAGCGAAAGGCACCAGGTCTAAAGGTGAATAAGTCCGCGCTGCAGGGCGGTAACGACGGCCTGCGTTCGGTCGCTCACGTTCAGGCGCATAAGAATCACGCTTACGTGGCACTTGACCGTGGACTCGGTGATGCCGAGGTTCGAGGCTATCTCCTTGTTGCTTTTTCCATGGACGATAAGGTCGAGAACCTCGCGTTCTCGGCCGCTGAGGTCGGAGTTGGGGATGCGCGAGTTGAGGGCGCGCGAGACCGGTTGGGGCAAAAAACGGCCGCCGGCGTGAACGCGGCGCAGTGCGCTCACCAGTGCGTCGTGCGGCATGCCCTTGATGATGTAGCTGCGCGCGCCGGCCTGCAGGGCCTGGTGAATGTCTTCGTCGCCCTCGTATGTGGTAAGCACAACAAACTTGGCGTTGGGGTGGCGAGCCATGATGGTGCGAATGGCTTCGACGCCGCTGATGCCCGGCAGGCGAAGGTCCATCAGAGTGATGTCGGGCAGATGTTTCTCAAATAGCTCGACGGCCTCTTCGCCGCTGCCGGCCTGCGCCACCGCGGTCATGTCGGGCGTGGCCTCGATAATGGCGGCGATGCCCACCCGCATGATCGGGTGATCGTCGACGATAAGGACCTTGATCCTGGTTTGTTCCTTCATCTCTTCGAAATCGTCCACCTTGTCCCCCTTTAGATTGCTCGTTTTTGCTGTTGAGTGCAAACGCCCGATCAGGGCGCCGCGGGTTGGTCGAAGGCGGAGATGATGGGGAGAACATTGCCGCTGTTGTCAAAGAAGCTACGGCCGGCGATGGGGCCCTCGGCGGCGGGCTCCCACCAGAAGACGCCTTGGCCGAGATGATCGGGTATGGCGCGGACCGCCGCATCGAGAGCGCGCAGAAACCCAAGCTGGCCTTCGGGGGTCTCCGGGAAGTCGGCTTTCTTCGGCGCTTCGCCACTGGGGGTCCAGTTCTGCGCGGCTTCAACAACGATGATGGGGCGGCGATAGCGCAAGGCGAGATCGTGGAGGTTGCCGCGCAGGTTCGCGATGTTGCCGTGCCAGATTGGGTAGTAGGAAAGACCGATGACGTCGAACTGGACGTGATGGGCGATGAGGTTGTCGAAAAACCAGACGGCTGCATCGTAGTTACCGCTGCGCTCAATGTGGATCATGATGCGCGGTCGCGGTGCGGAGCCGCGGCCGGCATCGACGCCCGCGATTCCGGCCTTGAGCAGGTCAGTAAAGTTATCCCAGTCATCAGGCAGCTTGCCGTCGGGCCAGAGCATGCCGTTGGTGACTTCGTTGCCGATCTGCACCATGTCGGGCATCAGGCCCTGCACGGCAAAGGCTGCAATGGTGTCGCGCGTGTAGGCGAAGACCTGTTCGACAAGTTGCTTGTGTTTCAGCTTGCCCCATGCAGCAGGGGTTGGCTGCTTGCCGGGGTCGGCCCAACTGTCGGCGTAGTGCAGGTCGAGCAGGAAATGAAAGCCGAGCGCCCTGGCACGCTTCGCGAGTGCGAGAGTATAGGGCAGGTCGTTGGGCAGTTTGTCTTGGCTGGCTGCGGGATCGACAAAGAGCCGCAGGCGAATCCAGTTGTAATGGTGCTCACGCAGCAGTTGAAGCACGTCGATTGGCTTGCCGTTTTCCTTGAAGACAACACCATCCTGTTCGCACTTGGCCAGAAACGAGACGTCTGCGCCGATGGCGTAGTCCTGCGCGGGTAGGGGAAGGGCCGCGGCCAGCGCGCCTAGAAATGCAATGACAGAGAGCAGGAGGTTACGCATAACGAGGATAGTAAGTCAGGCCAGAGTCCAGCGGCGGAAACGGATGAGTTGTTTCCGCTGCCGGACGAGGTTGACACGTGTATCGAGTTAGAAATAAAATTTCGCGGCCAGCGACATCTCGCGGTGACCGGTCTTGTTGTCGATTGTGCCGGCCGAGGTCGAGCCGGTGGGGCCGCCCGCAGCCGTAAATCCCATGTACATATTTCCATCGTAGGGGATGAACTCGTTCCAGGCATGGTTGAAGAGGTTGAAGGCTTCGCCGCGTACCTCAAGGCTGCGTTGCTCGCCGAATGCAAAAGCCTTGAACAGGCCTACCGAGTCGTTGATGTAAGCCGGCCCGTGAATATAGGGCAGACGATAAGTCCCATTATCCAGGTACGACGGCGCAGCAAAACAGGCGGGGTTAAAGTACTGGTTCTTGGCGAGCCCGCTCCGCGGATCGCAGGTCAGCTTGGGCACCGCGATTTCATCGGGAGTGCCGTCTGAAAACGCCCCGTTCGAGAGCGAAACACCGCTGTTCGTCGTGCCGTCGACGGTATTGGAAACCGTGCCGTAGATGCCAAAGGTGTTCTGGTTGACTGAATACTCAGAGCCGAAGTTGTTACCGATCGGGCCGCCCTTCATTGCCTGAAAGATGCCCGAGACTTGCCAGCCATTTAAAGCCATTTGGGCAGCCTTGTTGTCGTGCGACAATTTGCTGCCGAATGCGGGCAGCTTCAAATAGTACGACAGGCTGAGAATCTGCGAGCGGTCGAATGGCGCCGGGCCATACCAGCGCCGCATGTTGAAGGCATCTTCCGCGTTATAAGCCAGGGTTTTTCCGAAGGTATAGCTGCCCCAGTAGTTGAGCCAGCCCTTCTCGCGATTCACGGTGAACTGCAGCGCGTTGTAATTCGAGTTCAGGTTGTGGAAGTGGGTGGAGATATCGCCGTAGAGCTCATATGGGCGCTCCATTTGATCGTAATAAGTTCCATACCACGGGCCGGTTTCGCTGCCTTCAGGTACGGCGTTCTGGATGCCGTAACCAACCAGGCTGTGCGAGGAGTTGCCCACGTAGTTGGTCTCGATCTTGTTGGCGCCCCAGAACTGATGCGAGACGGCGACGTTCCATGAGTAGGTGACGGGCCCCAGGTGATCCTTGGGATTGGCTGTGCCCCAGACAGTCGGCACTGTCGAAGAGATGTCGAGCTGCGAAACACCATTGAGCGTGTACGGCGTTGAACCAGCCCACTCGCTGATGACCTGGAAGTTGGGCGGGGCCATGATGCCGGAGAAGGCGTTGATGCCTGGGTCGGCGTAGTAGTTGGCGCCAAAGCCGCCGCGGATAACCGTCTTGCTGCTTGAGCCCGGGGAATAAGCGAAGCCGACTCCCGGCGCCAGTTCGAAGCCGAGCGGCTTTGAGCCGGATTGCGGCACCGACGGCGTCGATTTGTGCGTTTCCATGCCGGAGTAAGTGGTGTAAGTCGAATTCGGATCGTAGGCCGCAGGATCGAAGACGGCGATGTTGCCGCCGCGGTCATACCACCAGCCGATGTGATCGACACGCACCCCGTAGTTCACGGTCAGGTGGCTGTTCATCTTCCAGGTGTCCTGGCCGTAAAAATCAAAGCGCTTGAGCGCCATGTCGGCGTGGATATTGGCGCTGGTCTGGCTGAAGTTTGAGATGTTTCCAATAAGCAGATCTGCCCAGTCGTTGCCGGTGAGCGAGTCGTAGTTCTGCGTGTCAACCGAGCCGTTGTCGTTGCCGGTGGTGAGCAGGTTGTAGCGCGCGAATTGCGCGTAGAAGCCGGCGCGCATCAGGTGGGTTCCCTTGAGGAAGGTCAACCCGTCGTTGAAGGTGTAGTTATCCTGCGCGCCAAGATACGGCGGCAGCTCACCGCCCCCCACGTACAACTGGCCCACGCTTTTTTCAAAGCTCACATTGGGGAGCACGGGGTTTGAGCTCTTGAACAGGTTGGCATACGGATAATCGAGCGCTGTGGTGGAAACAGCGCTGAGGCCGTTGACGTCGGTAAGCAGCGAGAACCGCGTCCAGGCCAGCGACGCCTCGTTGGTCAGCCGAGATGAAAGGACGTTGGTCAAATTCAAGTCGACCGAATTGGACGCGTTCTTTTGCGTTTGCGGCGCAGGATACGGGGTCATGTTCCAGGTGTTCCACGGGCCGTAGGGCGACGGAACGCTCTCGTTCTCGTGGTTGAAGCGGAGAGACGCGTGGGTGTTGTCTGAGGCGGCATAATCCAGCTTGAGCGTCTCCTGATTGCGCGGCATTGAAACCGTGTAGTCGGTGATGAGATTGTAGCCGTTGTGAGTAGAGGGATCGACGTTAGGCATCGGAAGCGCATTGAGCAGAATCTGGCCGCCGGGATCGATTGCGCTGCTCTGGATATAGCCCCAGGAATTTGAACCGTAGACCTGATTGGCGCAGGACGCACTGTAGAAGCTGCCGCTGCAAGGCTGATTCGCTACCGGCCACATGAGATAGTTGTTGCTCGCGTTCGAGAGCGAGCCCAGGTAAGCTGAATCGCTGAAGTCTCCGGAGCGCATGGCCTGGGTTGGTGTCGCAGACTTGCGCGGCAGCAGATCCACGTGCTGCTGCGAGAGCTCAGTGGCGGCAAAAAAGAAGAGCTTGTCTCGGTCGCGACTTACGCCGGGCCACGCTGCCGGCCCGCCCAACTGCAAGGCCGGATAAAACAGCGAGGTTTGCGGGGCAGGCAGGCCGTTGGCTTTCTGCTGCCAGTCGTTGGCGTTAAACACATGGTCGCGCGCAGTGAGTTCAGCGAGGCCATGGAAATTACGCCCGCCTGATTTGGTCTGCGTGGAAACGACAATGGGCCCATTGGGGTCGGTGACGGAATATGCGGCGGATTCAACCTTGAGCTCCGCGATCATGTCGACGTTGGGAGTGACGGCAGCCGATCCGGCGGTATTGAGATCGGAGACCGGCGCGCCATCGCTCACAATATTCACCAAGTCGAAGCGGTTCCCGTTCACCGTGAAAGCGCTCGAATTCTGCGTGAAGCCGGCCGAGGCGCTGTTGTAGGTTCCGTTAAAGTTGCCCGTGTTGCCCGAGCCTGGTATCAGGCCCAGCAGCTCGATGGCGCTGCGGCCCTCGATGTCCATGTTATGGAGCTGGGTGTCAGTGAGGGTGTAGCTTACCTCGCCTGAGGTAGTGGGGGTGAGTTCTTCGCCGGAGGCAGTAACCGTAACCGAGGCCGCTGCGGTCGCAACTGTCAGCGTAATCTCCTTCAGCTCGATCTGGTCGTCGATATGGACACCTATGCCCTGGCGCAGCAGGCCGTTGAATCCTGACGCCGAAACCTTGACGTCGTATGTGCCTACCGGAACGCCGACGAAAGAGAAGAATCCGGCGCCATCGCTGGTGGTTGCGCGAACCACGCCCGAGGCATCATCTGTAATGGTGATGGTTGCACCGGGAATGACTGCGTGTGTCGGATCGTTAACCGTTCCTGTAACGGTCGCGGTGTTGCTTTGCGCCAAAGCTGCTGTACAGCCCCAAACAAAGACCGACACAAACACCGCGAACGCCCCAATGATGAGGCTCAATCTTTTCATCGTGATTCCTCCCTGGCCTTCCTGAATGGCGGACCGCAGGAGCAGCTTGGTGAATAAGTCTCGACACGCGCGCACGACTCCTGGAGCTCGCAACAACGGATCATAGTCTTTTCGTGATTCAACGCGAATCCGACTAAAGTCGGATCGGTGAAAATCAGCGGGAACCGAATAAAGTGGCTTGAAATAGAGCAGTTTACGCGTGGACGCGAACCCGTTTCGTAACTGGCCGATTGGTTAGCCCTTCGCTCGGCGGCGCCGCAGGGCGCATTTTTGCCGCGCTGCTGAGGGCCGAGCTCGCCGCCGACCGGGCACGGCCTCAAATCGATCAGTGCGCGCTCGAGTCGATTTCGAGCTGGTACTCGGGGACCAGAGTGACTCCGTCGAGGCTGACCGCCTGGCCGTTCGGTGCGAATTTACGTGGAGAGACCGTTTCAAGATAGATCGGCGCGTCTTTTCGGAGGGGCAGAATGCTGAGCTCGAAATTGGATGGGCCTTGCGGAGCGAGAAATCGCTTGAGGCCGATGAGCCATGGTTCGCCATTGTAGAAGTTGTCGTCGAGAAGCCGGCCGCCGGAATACAGGCGAGCAACATCGCCGGTGTAATTGATATTCAGATAAAGATCGTTCAGGCCGTTCATTGCGCCTGCAGGTACTGTAATGGACCAGTGGGCCGCATTCGCCAGCGGACCGGCGTCCGGCGCCTGGGCCACTCCATGTGGGCGCCAGTCAAGCGCGGGACCCGTTTTTACCGGGGGCGCAATTCCAGCGGCCAAGGTCTGAACGCACTCAAAAGGATCGGTCCACGCGGCGGCCCCAGCACTGAAAGTACTGGACTGTGGGTTTGAAGCAGTCTTAGTGAGCGGGAAGTTTGCATTTAGCGGGGCAGCCGGCGGAGGAGCCAGCGTGAAAGCAATTTGGGATGACGCGCGAGAACGCAGCCGGATGCGATCTCCTGACGCATCCTGATCTGCAACGAAATCGGCGCTTGTAATCAAAAGGTGTTGCGTACCGCGGATGCGCACCTTCCACGCATCCTGAGCCTGCTGCTGGGTGAGGACGACGAAATGCAAGCGATGGCCGTCGGTCGAAGCGATGTCGATGGACGAATCGAGTCCGGGCTCGACTCCACTCACATAGATTGCGCCGGCATCGCGCGTCACTTCGCCGCTTGAAGCGCGAACGTCCTGTAAATTGGAGGCGTCGAATGCGAACTCAACCGGGATCTGGGGCTGAGCTTCGAAGTAAATCGTCGATACACCGCCATTCTCGATGCGCGTAAACAGTTGCGCAGTGGCGTATCGAAGATTCACTGAACCGAGGTGCAGATTAAAAGGCCAGATGAAGTACGCGCCTGAAGGAAGATCGACGGGATGGCGGGGCACGTTGAGTGTGCCAGCAGGCAGAGAGATCTCAAACTGCATGGCAGCCCGCGCAGGCATCGCGTAGCCGCGCACGTAATTGTTGAAGAAAATGAAGCCCGAGTCGCCGCGCGAACGCACCGAAGCGCGCGGCACAGATAAATCGGTGGGGTCGGCAGGCGTTGCAGCGGGCGCATGAACCACCATGGGCGCGAGTTCCGCGCCGAAGTCGTTGATGAAGTAGTTAAAGACCTTGAGTTTGCGGAGCGAGGTGCGCTCCTGGCCGAATTCTCCCAGTGGCGCCTGAAAATCATACGACTTGATGGGCAGGTCGTTGGGGTACCCGGTTTCCTGCGACTCCTCGAGAGTGGTGAGCGCTCCATCGGGATTCTCGCCGCCCTGGAACATGTAGGTCCCGTACAGATTGACGCCGGAGCCTAGCATGACGGGAACCTGCGCGCCAATGTCGTCGGCGCCAATTACCGGGCGTCGATGATAAGTGTCCTCAATGCCGCCGCCGATTTCGATGGTTAAATAAGGCAACATTTCAGGGTCGGCCGGCGATGCCGCGGGTGGATCGCCGCCGCCGGCGGCCTGCATGGCCCCGTTCGCGCGGCTATTAAAGCGAAACGCATAAACCTGCGCAGGCGGCAGCTTGACAGTGGAGCCATCCCAGGGCTGGTCGGGGTATCCGCCGCCGTAAACAGGAAGGACCGCGTGCAGAGGGATGGCTGCGTTGTCCCATCCGGTGACGAGGTAGAGAGGTACGTTAAGGCCGCTCGATTGCGCGATCTGCTTGAGAGTCAGGATGTGTTCCTCGCCTGCACCAGGGCCGCGCTTGGAGTATTCGTTTTCAAGCTGAATGCCGATGACGGGGCCACCGTCTTTCCACATCATGCCGTTGAGTTGCGTACCGATATGGCCGTACCACTCGCGGACTGACGCAAGATAAGCAGGATCGTTAACGCGCGTAGGGCCTTGCTTCATCACCCAGTCGGGCAGGCCGCCATTGCGAACCTCGGCATGGTCCCATGGCCCGATTCGCGCAATCACATAAAGCCCATGCTGGGCGCAGAGCTGGACGAAGGCGCGCAGGTCGCGCTGGCCCTCCCAGTTGAACTGACCCTTGATCTCCTCGTGATGGATCCAGATGACATAGGTGGAGACGACGGTAACGCCGGCGGCCTTCATCTTCAGGAGTTCGTCTTCCCACTGCGCGCGGGGAAAGCGCGAAAAGTGGAATTCACCTGCTACCGGCAACCATGGCTTGCCGTTCAGCGTCAGGTTGCGGGCATTCAGGCCGAGGGTGTCGCTGTTGGGCGCGGTTGCGAAGCTCTCGATATAGTCTGCCCGGCCCGGTTCGTGCCAGGGCTGGCTGGCATCGATGCGGATGGTGTCGGACCCAGCCTGAGCGGGCACGGCTGCCGCCGCCGCGACTAGAACGAAAATGCCGGGAATAAGCTGGCGCGTGATTCGAGAGGCCCGGAACCGCCTGAAGAAACTGGAAATAAAAGAACACATAGCAATAATTACCGTGCCCAAAGGCTCATTCTCGAACTCAGTCTGAGATTGTGCGATTCGAGAAAGTCAACTATATTCCCATGGGTGAATCTTTTGATCCGTCAAAAGTCTGATCGGGATGAGATTTTATTTGCGCTCGAGCCTTCGCCGGTTGGAATTCGTTCGCGGTATACTGACGGCGGTTCTCCAATCCCTTGGCGTCTTGGAAGGCGCGTGAAGGCGTTTTCTTGAGGAAAACGCCAACGCAGAGTCTGGGTTTCGCGATGCAGCAATCGGAGAACCGCGATAGCGCCGCAATGGAAAGACGATGCTTAGGTTTTGCAGGCTTGGCTTTGTGCGCCGCATTGTCGACGTGCGCGGCCTTGAGTGCAGGAGCGCAGTCGGGGGCCCTGGCGGGATATACCCGGCACACCTGGCAGGCATCGGACGGACTGCCAGAGCCGACTGTGCAGGCCTTTGCGCAAACGCCGGACCGGTATCTCTGGATAGGCACCAGCGGCGCCCTGGTGCGCTTCGACGGGGTGCACTTCAAAGTATTCGACCGGCAAAACACTCCGGCGATCCATCAAAACAGCGTCTTCTGCCTGCTGGTTGCGCGGAACGGCGACCTTTGGATCGGTATGGAAGGCGGCGGGCTGGCGCGGTACGCGCATGGCGAGTTCCAATCCTGGACGACCCGCGAGGGGCTGAGCGATGATTTTGTACGCGCGCTGGCCCAGGATGCGCAGGGACGAATCTGGGTAGGAACCGACAACGGGCTGATGCGCCTTGATGGCGACCGCTTTGTGCGCGTCGATGGCAGCAACGGCGTTCCCGCGCTGGCTGTGCATGCCATCTATCCCGACCGCAAAGGCAGCCTGTGGGTGGGCGGATCGAAGCTGATCCGTATCAGCGGCAGCAGTGTGACCGAGTACACCATGAATGGCGAGGCCAGTCAGAACCGCGTCAAGTCGATTATTGAGACCGCGGACGGCACCATGTGGGTGGGCACGGTATCGGGGCTCAACCGCATGGCGCCGGGACAGAAGAGTTTCGAACGCATGCTGGGAATTGCAGGAACGGTCAGGGTCCTGCGACAAACTTCCGACGGCGTGCTGTGGGTGGGAATGATCGGCCAGGGGGCATGGCAATACCGCAGCGGGACACTGACACAGATTACGGCTCCCTCTGTGTTGCCCAGCAATACGGTGCTGAATTTTTTTGAGGATGGAGAGGGGAATATCTGGATTGGTACGCAATCGGGGATGCTGAGGCTAGCGCGGGCTCAGGCCAGCATTGTTCCGCTGCCCAAAGCCAACGACTCCGACTTCGGGACCATCTATCAGGATCGCGATGGCAGCTTCTGGATCGGCTCGACCGCGCTCTTCCACATTAAGAACGGAGCAGTGACAGAGGAGCATCTGCCGGGACTCGACAACGTTCACGTGAGAAGCGTCTATCGCGACCGCTCGGGCGCGCTGTGGGTGGGGACCGATGGCGATGGCGTCTATCGGATTGCGCAGGGACGCACCGCGCATCTGACCGCGCGTAACGGCCTTTCGAACAACTTTGTGCGCGCCATGATGCAGGACCGCAACGGGACGATGTGGATCGGCGCCGACGAAGGCGTGAATCGCATTGATTGGGATGATGCCCGGCCGAAGATCAAAAGCTACCAGATGAAAGACGGGCTGGCGTATTTCAGCACGCGGGCCCTGCTTGAAGATCGCAACGGCGATCTGTGGATCGGCACGGAACGCGGCGTTAGTCACATGCGCAATGGCGCGTTTTTAAGCGATGCTGCTACCACCGCATTGGCGCAAACGAAAGTATGGGCCATTCACCAGGACTCGGATGGAGGCTTGTGGTTCGGGACGCGTGACAACGGGCTCTTCCGTTATCGCGATGGCAAACTTGCGCACTATACAGACGCTGACGGACTGCCCAGTAACGCGGTGTATCAAATTCTTGAAGATAACGACCATCATCTTTGGATCAGTGGGCCAAACGGTGTTGCACTGCTGAATCGCTCCGATCTCGACACCCAGGCCGAGGCGTCGTCGCGTCATCTGGCGCTTATGTTTTATCCCACGACCGACATTGCGCCCAATACCGAAATCTACGGCGGCACGCAACCTTCGGGTTGCATTACTGCTACTGGCGAGGTTTGGTTCCCGAGCAATCTGGGGCCCATCCATATTCCGATTTCACTGCAGGCGCCGCTGCCGCCACCGCCGTTGCTTATTGACAGCGTTCTGGCTGACGGACGGCAAGAGCCGGTGAGCGGACCGATCGTGCTGCAACCCGGCACGAACCGGCTGGAGTTTGACTTTACGCCGATCCGGTTAAGTTCGCAGGACGGTTTGCGATTCCGCTACATGCTTGAAGGCTTCGAAAAGAGCTGGAGCGCACCTGGCCCGTCGCGCCGGGCCGACTACACCAATCTGCCCGCCGGCCCGTACCGGTTCCGTGTGCAGGTGTTCGAGGCCAGCAATCCCGCAGTGGCGACTGAAGCCGAAATTGGCTTCGTTCAGCGGCCGTTCTTTTACCGCACGTGGTGGTTCACCGCATTGTGTATGGTGTTGGCGGCGATTGTAATTTATGCGCTTTACCAGTATCGGGTGCGGCATGTGCGCGAGCGATTTGAAGCCGTGCTCGATGAACGCAGCCGGCTTGCGCGCGAGATGCACGATACCGTGATCCAGGGATGCACCGGCGTTTCGGCTCTGCTTGAAGCGCTTTCGATGGAGAACTCGAAGAATGGTACCGATACCGGCCTGATGGACTTTGCCCGGCTGCAATTGCGAGCAACCATCAACGAGGCTCGCGAGGCAATCTGGAATTTGCGGCAGCCGGAAAATGCCGACAGCCTGGGCAAGAAACTTGAAAGCATGACGCAACAGGTGAGCGGCGAGTTCCAGGTGCCGGTCGCGTGGTCCATGACCGGAGAGCCATTCACCGTAACTGAGCCTGTTGCGCACGATCTGCTGATGGTGGCGCGCGAGGCGGTGTACAACTCCATGCTGCACGGCCATCCTGCTCAGGTGAATGTCGAGCTTGCCTACAGCAGCCGCGGTCTGACCCTGGGCCTGATCGACGATGGATGTGGATTCAACCCGCAGCAGGGTGAGAGCGAGAATGGGCACCACTTTGGCTTGCGTGGAATGCGGGAGAGGATTGAGCGTTCGGGCGGAAAGTTCAGGCTCGCGAGCGCGCCGGGAAAAGGCGTGCAGATTGAAGTAAGGCTGCCCAAGTACCGGTGAGATAGACAGCGGACCGTGCGTGACGCCCCATAACTTCGCTGGAAATGTCGAGGTCTCGAGCCGCAGGTCCTTCGACTTCGTTCGGCGCCAAAGCGCGTCAAGCATCGCACAGAATGTCATTGCGTTTCTGATACAAACATCCAGTTCTTTGACCGCACGGTTTTGTGCTTTCCCACCCTTTCCGCGATGAGGCTGCGGAAAGAATGGGGCAGCCACGTTGGTTCAAATTCAAGCGGTCAAAGACCTGGGCCACCTCGCTCGCAGTGGAGAAAGAAAGTCCGGGCCGCGAGCGGCCCGGACTTTGTGGAGGTATTGCTGCGCTAGAAGGTTAGCTTGAGCGCACCCTGCATCACGCGCGGCGGATAGTTTCCGGTTTGCACAATGGTGTTGTTGGCGTTCCATTGCGAGCCGGACACACCTGCCCAGCCGGTAAAGCTGCCCCAGGGCAACGAGGGATTGGCGAAGTTCGGATGATTGGTGGCGTTGAACGCCTCCCACCGGAACTGCAGATTCGTCCGCTCGGCAAGCTGCCAGTTCTTCATAATGCCGGCGTCGGTATTGAACTGGCGCGGCCCGAACATCAGGTTGCGGCCGCTGTCGCCGAAGGTGCCGATAGCGTTGTTGTTGAATGCGGCCTGGTTGAAGTAGCCGGTCTTTATCCAATCCCAGTGGCTGCCCTTGCCTGCGTTGAGGGGCTGGCCGGCCACGCGATCGGCGCGATCGAGGTATTGCTGCGAGCCGGAGTCGTCGCTGTTCCAGTTGTAACCAGCCGACATGACTGAGAACGGATTGCCGGACTGCCAGCTGATAATGCTGCTCAACTGCCAGCCGCCCAGAACTTCGCGCATGAGCAGGCTCTGGTTGTGCAATTCGGGCGTCTGGTAGATGAAGTTGGTGACCCAGTTGAAGGGCACGCTGAGATTGGAGTTTCCGCGGCTCCAGTTGAGATCGAACGGGTCGCCCAGGTAGGGCTTGCCGAATGAAACGTCAGCGGAGCTTGCGATGTCGGTGGCCTTTTCCCAGGTAAAGCTGGACTGTGCCTGCAGTCCATGAGCCATGCGGCGATCCACGCCGATCTGCAGCGCGTTATAGCTGGCTGTCGCGCTGCTGAAGTCGGTAAGGATCTGCGCAAAGTTCGAATAAGGCTTCACGTCGTTGGTGGCGGCGTTCTCGTCGATGGCGTCGGTCATGTGGTATGACTCGCTGCCAACGTATGCGAGCCGAATCGCGGTGCTCGAATTGATCTGCTGCTCAATTGAGACGTTCCAGCTTTGCGTAACGGGCAGTTTAAACCTGCGCGAGAACGACTGATCCACGGTAATGGGCGTGGTGAAGGCATAGGTCGAAGCAGGCTTGTACCCTACCGATGTGAAGGGTGGGAACGGGCTTTTGCCGCCGGTCCCGGCGAAGGTCGTCCACGGGCTGTCGAAGATAAGGTTGCCTGAGACAGCCTGATCAGCGCCCGCGGAGCACGATGCAGCCACTCCGCCACTGAAACAACTTGATGAAGAGCCATAGACGTTATACAGCGGGCTGAACGGCGCGATATCGGCCGCGTGGTTGTAGTCGGAATAAGGCAGCGGCCCGGTGAAGAGGCCAAAACCGGCGTGGAAGACGGTGTGAGGCAGCGCCTTCGGTTGCCATGCCAGGCCCAGGCGCGGCTCCCAGTAGCCGGTTGAGTTAGGCATCAGCGCTGAGCTAACGCCGTTATCGCCGGGAAAAACGAGGCCGAGCGGCGCATTCGGGAACATCGAGCTCTGCTGGCCGGCAACAAACGCCGCGCCACGGCCGCCTGCGGATGCGGGCGCAAAGTTCGGGTCCCAGCGCAAGCCAAGGTTCACGGTCAGGTTGTTGCGCAGGCGCCAATCGTCCTGAACAAACGGAGCAAATTGCCATCCAGCGACATCGGCGATCTCCCCTCCGCCCTGCTCGTATTCATCCAGATAACCAAGCAGAAAATCGGCCAGGCCGTTGCCGGTATACGAGCCATTAAAGGTCACGATAGGCGTGGTGGGATATTGCGTGAATTCCTCGGCAAACTGATGCATCATGTCCACGCCTGCTGAAAGCGAATGTTTGCCCATCGACTTGCCAAATAGATCCTGGAAACCGTAGGTGTTGCGAACCTCCTGCGAGGGCTCAGTCCATCCGCCGTTGAAGCCGCCCGCGCCGCCTTCCACCGTGAAGCCTTCCATGAAGCACTGGCCGGGAAGTTCGTCGACGTTGATGTACTGAGAGAAGCACATCGGCTTGCCGTCTTTACCCAGCACAGCAGCCTGATTGTGCGCACTCTGTTCGTTCCAGAAAGCCGACACCGTGTTGACGGCGGTGGGAGTAATCGTCCAGGTGTGCGTGAGAACGTCGTTGAAGTAGTACATCCTCTCCTCAAAGCCGTAAGTCCAGTTGTTGATGTCGATGACGGAGAGAATGTTGCCTGGAACATCACCCGAAGGCTCGTAAAGGTGGTTGTTGTAAGAACGCAGGGTAAGGCGCTGTTTTGCGTTCAGATCGTAGTCGAGCCGCGCCGTACCTTCATCGAATACATTTTTGATTGGGGCGGTGCCGTAAAGCATGTGGCCGTTGGCAGATTGTCCTGAGCCGCCAATGAGTGCGCCGAGTCCGTTTTGGGCGATCCCAACCGCTGCCGAATCGAAGCTCGCGAGCGACGTATCAAGCTGATTGGCTTTTCCGTTCACGGTGTGGAACGGCCCAATCAGGTTGGTGACTCCGCTTGTTGAGGCAAGGCCGCTGAAGTCACCCTGCATCATCGCCGGCGTGGGCACATAAGTGTTGTTGCTGGTGCTGGCGGCGATTTGCCGCGTGCCCTGGTAGTTGGCGAAAAAGAACAGCTTATCCTTGATGACCGGCCCGCCGACGAAACCGCCGAATTGGTTGCGCTTGAGCGGATCTACTTTCTGGCTGAACCAGTCCTTGGCGTTGAGGTCGTAGTTGCGCACGAACCAGAAAGCCCCGCCGTGGTACTGGTTGGTGCCGCTCCGGGTGGCGATGCTGACCACCGCGCCAGGAGCGAATCCATACTGGGCGCTGAAGTTGTTGGTCAGCACCGTAAACTCCTGCGTCGCGTCTGCGTTCGGGAACGGCGCAGTCAGCAGGTTGTAGTTATCCATGTTTGAGACGCCGTCGAGCTGATAGAAGGTACTGCCCTGGCGACCGCCGTTTGACGATGCGCCGGTCTCGGTTGGAAATGAGAATCCTGTCTGGATGCCTTCTCCGCCGTGATTGATCACGTTGGCGGTGCCGGGCGTGAGCAGCACCAGGCTCGATGGATCGCGGCCGTTCAGCGGCAGCCCGGTAACAGATGCTTCATTCACGGTCATGCCGAGTTCGGCCGATGTGGTGTTCACCAGTTCGGCATCGGCGGTCACGCTCACCGTTTGGCCCACCGCGCCCACTTTGAGTGTCACGTTTTGGGTAACATCCTGGCTGACGTGAATCACAATCCCTTTTTGCTGGTATTTGGCGAAGCCGACGGCATCGATCTGAAGCACGTAAGTCCCCGGATCGATAGGCCGGATCAGATAAATACCGCTATTGTCGGTTTTCACCGTCTGCTGGAAGCTCGTGCCCACGTTGACCAGAGTGACCGTTGCGCCGGCGACTGCCGCGCCTGACGGATCGGAAAGCTGCCCAGTCAAACTGCCACTGGTGCCCTGCGCTAAAGCGAGGGCTGACGAAATTGCGACAACAAAGGCGAAGAGCATCGGAGTCCGCAAGCGCCTTGTAACGTTCGAGTGCATAACCACCTCCTGAAGTGTGTATAAAAGGGCGGCAGAGATCGTCATGGCGCCGAACCCGCCGGCAAACATGAAATCGCTTACATTCCGACATCTACAACCCGCGCGGTTTTCAGAAAAGCCCTATGTACCGCGGACTCAAACCTTCGCTTGAGCACAAGAAAGACGACGCTGGTGAGTCGGAACGAACTCTACGCCCGCGAAATTACGGCATGTATCCGCCAAAAGTAGGATTACGCAGAGATTTTTGTGCGGCGAGTTACAGCCGCGGTTTAGATGCATGCTGCTCCGCTCGCCGGGAACCGCATGGATCACCGTAAAGAGTGCAGGCAGGCTATCTTTCGCCGCAACCCTTCCAGAGTGCGATCATTCCCAGGTTGGTAATGGAAAAGGGTTTCGTGGCCTGGGTTTCGTCGATCGCCCGGCTTTGGCGAAGACCTGGACCGCAAACGCGCCGGCCACGCCGCACAAAACTTCTTCATCCCAACCAATCGCCCTCAATCGGCTCAAACACGAAAGAGCTTCCAAACGCGGAATCATGAGAAAGCGCCTCAAAGCCGCTTGGAGCATCCCTTATCTGCTCAATCTACTCGGAATCTGATATGCGTCGGCCCTGGCCGTCATGGCCGAATTCTTGACAAAACTTCGCCGGGGTGAGTATGTTTGGGCAGCGATTCTCCTGTGCACAAGTTCAAAAAATCTAAATACTTAGGCTTTGGACACCTTATGTCCGGGACGAGCATCTCCCCCTGCTCCCCTATTCCGGCCGGTCTGGGCTGGAGGTCTCGATGGATCTGCGAAGAAAATGCCTACTTCTTCTAGCCTGTTGCGGATACAGCGCCGGCGTATTGCTGGCCCAGGCGGACTATGCGACGGCGACGCTGCACGGAGATGTCCTTGATCCGAGCGGCCGCCCGGTAGCCGGCGCCGTGGTCTCGGTGGTGAACGAATCGAACGGCGAGACGAAGCGCGCCGAAAGCACCGAAGAAGGATACATGGTCCCCTCAATTGCTCCCGGTTCTTACCGCGTTGAGGCGGGGGCTTCGGGATTCGCTACCACCGTTGGCAGGGGCATCGTTCTCACCGTGGGCGAGCTTGCCCGTTATGATTTTCATCTCAAGCTGAGCTCGGCTTCGACTTCAATCGAGGTCAACGCAAGTATTCCGGTGGTGCAACCGGACCAGACCCAACAAGCCAACATCATCAACAGTCTCCAAATTGAAAACCTTCCCAACGTCAGCAAGAGTTATTTGGAATCCATTTACACGCTTCCCGGTGTGGCCAACGCATATTCGCCATCACTGCAGGACCCTGGGGTCGGCACTGGATATCTCTCCTCAGGTTTTTCAATCGGCGCAAGCAATGGAAGAAACAACCTGGTGACAATTGACGGCGGCGAGGACGACTACGGAACGGGAACCATCCGGAACATGCATGTGCCGATCGATTCAGTCCAGGAATTCCAGGTGAATCGCAATGCGTTCGAAGCGGAATTCGGCTTTACCAGCGGCACCGCAATCAACATTGTCACAAAGAGCGGGACCAATCAACTGAGAGGCAACGTTTCGGGATTCTTTCATGACCGCAGCATCGACGGCGGAAACTATTTCGACAAGCTGAACGGCGGTGGAGTGAAGCCGTTCGAACAAAGCGCGATTTTCAGCGCGGCGGCAGGCGGTCCTATTAGGAAGAACCACACGTTTTTCTTTGTAGCGCCGGAATATCAACGTCTCGACGCGGCGACGGTGCAGGACATTGCCGGTGAGCAGGAGTTCGAAAGCGTTGATTCGCAGACCGACGGCTATAACGGCACTTGTCCAGGCCAGAACACCGCGCAACAGCAAGTATCGCAACTGTGTTATCTGACCCAAATGGCGAATTCCGGCGGATATGCGGGCGCGGTCGGCTCAGCTCTGCTGGCTTCGCCGGTTTTCGGAAATCCATTCAACGATCCGATTCTGAGCGCCCTGGTGACGCCGAATGACGGGACTTTTGACGGCATTTCTGCAAACTCGGGCGGAACCGGCGTGGGTGGCCTGCCCGGCTTCAATACGCCGCGCGGGAGGTACATAAACATTGTTTCGCGATTCGATTATTCGCAGCCGCATAACGACATCGGGTTGCGTTTCGGTTTGATGCACGAGGACTACAGCGTGGCTCCGCGGCCGCCCTACTCGGGCAACGAAGCGTTGGCCGACTACACTCTGACAGGTTCCTGGATGCGGAGCATAAGCCCGAATTTCTTCAATACGGCTCGCGTAGAGGTGGTGCCTGAAAACTCGGTTTCAGTCGAAGCTCCCGCGCCGAATGGCTCGGAGATCGACCTGGGAAATCAGATCCAACTTGGAACGCCATTCTCCTATCCTTATTACGCAACTACCAAGAGATACCAGTTTGAGGACAGCGTCTTTTTGACCAGGGGGACTCATATCTTCAAGTTTGGAGCTTCATGGCGGCCTGATCTTTACAACGTCCAGCAGAAACTGTGGTTCGGAGGCCAGTGGCAGTTCAACGACGGAGTGTTTTCGATCCTGGACATTGTTGGGGCGGCGGCTCCGGTGCTGGAGGGTTTCAACTTGAGTGAAGGCTATCCTGCCACCGGCCCGGCATCGACGAACCTGACTGCGGTGCAGTCGTATCTAGCCGGAACACCGACGATATTGCTGCAGGCGAACCCAAACTCGAAGTACGCATGGTCGGGATGGGTTCATCTTTTTGGGCTGTACGCGCAGGATACGTGGAAGGCGCTGCCTCGCCTCACCATCGACTATGGATTGCGCTTCGATTACGAACACAACCCCGGTCCGGTGCCAAGCAGCGCGAGGGTTTCGCCGCGCCTTGGCATCGCCTGGGCTCTCGATAGCAGCCAGAAGACGATATTACGGGCGGGTGGGGGAATCTTTGTTGCTCCCGACACGTTCCTTGTCCCGTTCTACGTGAATATTCTGGGCGCAAGCGGCAAATTCGTAAATCAGAACGCGGTGGTCGCAGGACTGCCGTCGCCTCCGTTCCCTTCAATCTTCGCCGCGTGGGCGGTGGCGCAGGGCAGCGCCACCGCGACCGATCCCAATCCGGCGCTGACTCAATCGCAACTCTCGTCTTTGGGAGTGAATATTGTTCCGCCCGGGCCTGACGCATTTGGGAACTTCATTTACACAATGGCGCCTGATTTCAAGCCGGCGTACGCAGTTCAGGCGAGCCTGAGTATTGCGCGGCAGATCACTCCCAACCTGTCGGTAGAAGCGGGATACCTGATGTATCGCAGCCTGCATGTGGAGCAGGTTCTTGAGTCCAACTTTGTTCAAGATACCGCGGCGCCGATCGATCCATTCGCAGGACCGTATTACGTAGCCAAGTCGGGCACTACCGCGGGCGAACCGGACAGCTCAATCTTTCAGAACAACACATTCTTCTCCAGCGGCTCAGGATATTACAACGGCGGCACTCTATCGGTAACACAAAGAGTTTCTCGCGGACTGCAGTTCCAGGCGAATTACACCTTCAGCCGGGCTGTTGACGATACCAGCGACTTCAGTTCGCTGAGCACGCCGTTCCGTCCCGGTCTGCTGAAGCGCGATTACAGTCTCTCCGACTTCAACATTACGCACAACTTCGTCGCCAACGCTGTATATACGACCCCGTTTAACGCAGCCAGCGGAGGATTCCTGCATCGCTCTTTGGCGAACGTAACCGTATCACCGATTGTGTATGTGCGCAGCGGAGTTCCGTTCACGCTGCTGGTTCCCGGCCTTGCCAACGGCACCATCGGCCACAACGCCAATGCGCGTCCTTGGTACGAAGGGCGGAACAGCGGAATCGGGCCGCGCTATGTGGATTGGGACCTGAGAATATCCAAGACCGTGATGCGTAATGAAGGCCGGCAAAACCTGCAGTTGACAGCGCAGGCTCAGAATCTGCTGAACCACACCAACTTCGCCGTGGTGAACGACAGCTTCCCCGTGAATCCTGACTATTCACTGCCCAATGGAGGCACGCTTGAGGCCGGCCCGTACAATCTGCACGGCTTTGCGCCGACCTCGGTTTCGCAACTCAGCCAACCGCTGGTCTTCACGCTTTCGTATCCCGCGCGGCAGATCAGCCTGGGAATGCGATTCGCTTTCTAATTGTTTAAGGTTGCACGAGCGCGGGGCTCAGAGTCGCTCCCTGGGGCGGGTCGAGCGATTGAAGGATAGCCGTCAGCTCAATCAGCTCCGGAGTATTGCGGCCTTCCTCAAACCAATCATTGAGGGGCTGCAGTAGTTCGAAAGCTTCATCGGTTCGCTGCTGCTGGCGTTGCAGCTTCGCCAGCACGATAGCGGCACGCGCTTCAAACATCTTCGCCTGAGTACTCCGAGCGCACTCAATCGCGTGTCGAATGCATGCTTCGCCCGCCTCATCATCCCCCTGCATTAAGAGGATCTCGCCTTGCATCCGATGCAACTGCGGTTCGGCCGCACGATCCTCCCACTTCTGGGCAAAACTGAGCGCGCTCAATATGACTGAAAGTGCCTCATCCAGCCTTCCGGCTTGAAGCTGCGCCTCGGCCATCAGCATCGCAAAGACACCTGTGTTGAGGCCCGAGCCTGTGAGACGATATGTCTCCAACCCGGCATTCATGTCGGCGATGCCTGCCTCAGCATTACCATTCATGGCTTGCGCATATCCGCGGAAGACGCGCGCCTGCGAGGCCCAGTACAGAAATCCTTCTTCGGCCGCACGCATGTGCGCCTGGTCGGCAGTTTTTTCAATTGCGGCGAGATCGCGACGAAGAAAGTGCGAATGCAGCATGTATCCCAGTGAGAACGTTGTTGCAGCCGAAACATTCAGCGTATCGATCATTGCCTGCGCCTGCTCCCATTGGCGATCCGCCTGGTCGACATATCCGAGACACCACAAACCGATTGCACGGATGTGGGCGCACGCGAACGAGCATGGAAGATGAAAGGCAGCCATAATCGCCTGCTCCCGTTCCGGCGTATAAAGCGCGAGCCCCTGTTCCGCGTATTTGCAAACGTCGGCGAATTGGCCCAGGTGGCACGCGGGATAACTGATAAGCGGAGCGGAAGCAATCAGTATTATGGGATCGCCAAAGGCCACAGCCATCTCCACAACCGGCTTGGCTGTTTCCAGAGCCTTTTGGAACTCCCCGCGCAGGACATGCATGCCGGATAATCCATTAAGCGCCTGGTACAGGCCAAGATGATTGCCCAGCTGCGAACACAGGTCGCGCGCACGCAGAAACGCAGCCTCCAGATCACGTGAAGCCCAGCCAAAGGTTTCGGTCAGAGCCTGGCCGAGCGCGAGTTGCGCCTCCATCTCGGTCTGAAGGCGAGCGGGGTCGTCCTCAGGAAGCGACTGCAACAGGGAGATCACCTTTCGCAGATAGGCTTCGCATTCACGGAGAGCAAGACGCTGCTTTGCCTGTTGCCCTGCTTTCATCCAGGCAGCGGTCGCCTCTGGAATGCGCCCGGCGCCTTCGTGGTGACGAGCCAGCAATTCCGGATTTGTTTCCTCGATTGCAGGGGAAAACCTGACCAGTGCCTCCGCGATCTTGCCATGGAACTCCTGCCGTGTCTTGCGCAGCAGGGACTCGTAAGCCGCGTCCTGGATGAGCGCGTGACGGAACCTGTAAGTTGAAGCGGGCGGTGTGCCTTCCTCTGAAACCAGCTCCAGTTCCACCATGCGCCGGAGCGCAGAGGAAAGCGAGTCGGCGGGTTTGCCGAGCACGGTCTGAAGCAATTCGAAGCTGGACTCTCTGCCGATGGCGGCGGCTAGTTGCGCAACCGGGCGGTCCGCTCCCAACCGGTCGATATGCGCCATCAACGAGTCCTGAAGAGTGGCCGGAATCAAGCCTGAAGGCAGAGCCCCGGCAAGCTCATATCTGTCTTCCAGCTCTCGTAGCTGGCCCGAGCTCAAGATGGTTCGCGTCACCGCTTCGGTAAACAGCGGAATGCCACCCGTGCGTTGCACAACTTCCTGAACCAGAGCCAGCGGCAGGGGCTTCGATCCGGCGACATAGGCGATCAGTGACCGGGTATCGTCGGCGGTTAGGGCTTCGACTCGCAGTTCGGTGCATTGCGGATGGCCAACCCACGCCGGAGAAAAATCCGGCCGCGTAGTGCATAGCATCAGAACCGGCAGGTTTTCCAGTCGCCCCACCATCTCGCCAAGAAGGTCCAGCGTAGACGGATCGGCCCAGTGCAGATCTTCAATCAGCAGAAGAACCGGGGCGCCGCTCACCGAGTGCAGCAGCAGATCGGCCAGCACGCCGATCGTCAACAACAATCGCCTGGCGGGTGGCAGATCAATCACCGGGTAGCGATCGAGGGTAGGGACTGAAAGCAACTCCGCCAGCGCAGCTGTTGCCTCTTCCACCGTGACGCCGCGTCCAGCCGTGAACTGCTCAACCAGGTCCAGTTTGTCGGCGGCGGGCATTCCTTCTTCAAGCCCCAGCCGCCGCTCGACAATCTCAATGATCGGGTAAAGCGGGCTATTCATCCGGTACGGCGAACACTGCGCCTGGAAGACCTCATGCAATTGGGTGGATGCGATCTGCCCCGCTGATTCAAGCAGCCGCGACTTGCCCATGCCGGCTTCGCCGCGCAGCAGCAGGGTTCTTCCGCGGCCGGCCGCGGCCTCAGCCCATGCGGCGCGGATTTGCTCCACTTCGCGTGCGCGTCCTACAAACGGCGTAAGACCACGCGTGCTCTTCATGGCGTGGAAGCGGCTCGCAGCTCCGCTCTCGCCAAGCACGCGAAAGATCTGCATCGGCCGCGAGAGCCCTTTCAGCGTGCGCGAACCGAGATCGTCGAGCTCAAACTGGCCCGCCAGCAAATTGCGCGTTGCATCGCTGATGACAATGGTGTCGGGCAGCGCCTCGGACTGCAGTCGCGCCGCAATGTTGGGCGCTTCACCGAGCGCAAGCTGCTCCTTGCGCGCGCCGCTGCCCACGTTGCCCACTACCACCAGCCCAGTGTGAATGCCAATCCGCAGGCGAGGGTGGCCGTCTCCGATAACGATGCCGCTGGCCTTTGAGAGTATTTCGAGGGCGGCGCGCACCGCTCGGCCCGCATCGTCTTCGTGTGCTGCCGGGTATCCGAAGTAGGCGAGTACCCCATCGCCAAGATATTGCGCCAGGTAACCGTCGTATTGCCGGATTGCCTCGGCACAGAGTGCCTGGTAGCGGGCGTATATCTCCTGCAGATCTTCAGGGTCGAGACTCTCGGCCAGCGTTGTGGAACCAACCATGTCAGAAAAAAACACGGTGAGCTGGCGCCGCTCGGCCAAAGGCGCATATGCGGTTTCAAACGAGCGCCCGCATCCACCGCAAACCGCGGCGTCACTTGCATTGCGGAACGCACAGTCCGGACACGGTACGCCGATGGGCGAGCCGCATTCGGCGCAAAACTTAACACGCGCGGAGTTCTCGGTACCGCAATTGGAACATTGCATGGCTACGACTTCCGGTGACCCCAGACTCGGAATCGTTGTTGTTTATTATGGCACGCTAAACCTTCCCGAGGTCATCGTATCAAGTCGAGTATCGTCAGGAATATAAGACTGTGGCGCTCTATGATTAACGTCAGCATTGCAGACCGATGCATCAAGATGAAGCGGAACGATTCACAGGCTCGGCCTGTTGGCGCTCAAGGGCATCGGTGTTATTGTTCCCGGCAGGGGATAAGGAAAGCTGAACCACCACGGTCCTGACACTTCAAAGCAGCCCAGCATCTCCTGCGCAGAATCTCGAGACTCGACAGCCGTCTCGAAACGGCCGCTATCCAGTCCATGTAAATAATCCGGACCGACTTCAAGAACCGCGCGCAACGGACGTACCTTTGTCAGATTCCAGTTTCTATCGAAATCCGTCAGTTTGAGGAGCGGCCCAAATCCCACGGGCCCCATCGTAATCAACGGCTGATCCATCATTTTGCGGACCGGTTTGAACTCAGGAAAGCTGTAAAGAGCCGGACCCGGCTCACTGCGGCTGCCGCCCCACGCAAGCGACGCAAGGAGCTGCCCCTTTAGATTCGTCGCGGTATAGCGGTCCTCGGTTTCTTTTACGTTGCCAAAATCCTTATTGAAACTCCACACGAACCGTCCGACGCTTGAAACAAACCAATCGTCGAGGAACATCCGGGGCATGAAGTAATAAGGGCCGAGCGAGCCGAATAATCCACGACCAGGCGCCACGCGGGTGTATGGGACGCCGAAGTTTTGCTCGTGATAGTTCATGGGTTCAAGAAAGGTGGGGAAGGAAAACTGGGCCAGTGCGAAACTATGAAAAAGAAATATCACCGGGTGCGTTCCCCGGGGTGTAACGTCCTGCTCGTCGAGTTCGAGATTCGAAGGCAAAAAACCACGCACTCTCTCTGACGGCAGCGCCATCACAACGCAGCGAGTTACTCCGCCGCCGATGAGTCCAAAAAGATAAGGAGCTTTCACGAGGGTTTTATTGTACACTCCCATTCGAAACCGACGATGGTAAAGCGACTGAAAAAAGTATTGGTTCTTGGTGCGACCGGACACATTGGCCAGGGCGTGGTCCGGCATGCACTGGCGAACGGCCGCGAAGTAACCGCCGTCACAAGGCGTGACAATCCCGTGCCGTTGCGGGATCTTGACGTTAAGACCGTCCGCATCGACGGCGATCTAAGATCTCTCGCGAAGTTGGCGGCGGGTCACGACCTGCTTGTGGACGCAGCCGCGCCCTATCCGCTCGCGCCCGATATGCCGAGTGGGGAAATTTGGCGGGCGCAGGTAGATGCGGCTGTCAAGCGCATGGGAGTTGTGATGGATGCGGCGCGCGTGAACAAGATACGGCTGGTCTATGTGAGCTCGTGCACTACGCTGCCGCGCCAAGAATCCCGAAGCGAAGCCGCCGCGGCACTTTGGCGGCGATCGCTGTCGCCATACTTCGAGGCGAAAGCCGCTATGGAGCGCGCCGTGATTGCGGCTGCGCGCGAGGGCCTGGAAGCCGTGATCGTGAACCCCGCGGCATGCATCGGCCCCTGGGAATTCCGCGCCGTCGAGCGCAGCCTTGTGGGCCAGGTGCTGGCAGAACGGCTTCCCATAGTGATCAGCCGAACCATGTGCGTGATCGACGTCCGCGATGTCTCGGATGCGATTGACCGGGCGCTGAGCCAGGAGCTCTA
>CAWILB010000003.1:0-15534 GCA_963836635.1 uncultured Acidobacteriaceae bacterium
GAACTGGCAGGTCGGCAGGTAATTCGGCGGGCACATCGGGGAGCATACGCCTATTGTGACATTGATCGCTGCGCCACGGCACAGGCGGCAGATTAGACTGATTGCCGGAGTAGTTCACCATGAAAACCCGATTGAGTCTTCGTTTTGCGGCATTGGCGGCGTTTGCAGTGTTTGTAATTCGGCCGGGGCCGATTGCCGCTCGCGCACAATTCGCCGCCCAGCCCATGAGCGCTCTTTCGATTCCGATAACCCAACTGATGCAGCCCGAAGAGCTGAACCGGATTCTGCAAAGGCCTCAGGCGATGAAGCCGCTGATTTTGCAGGTTGGCTCGCGCGTCATGTTTGACGAGGCACACATTGCCGGCGCGGAGTACGCCGGCCCCGGTTCGCACGATGAGGGATTGCAGGCGCTGCGCGATCGCGTCTCCTCGCTCTCGCGAAAGACGTCTATCGTGATCTATTGCGGGTGCTGCCCATGGAACCACTGTCCGAACATCGGGCCAGCCTACAAGCTGCTGAACGAGATGGGATTTGTGCATCTGAAGGTGCTTTATCTCGCCGACAACGTTGGCTCCAACTGGGTCGACATGGGCTATCCCGTCGAGCGCGCCCATTGAAATTTCGACCATGAAAGCGATGCGACGTGTGGGCCACGATTCTTACCGCCTGGCGCGTTGCCTGGGTGCCTGCCTGCTGATTGCCGCGAGCCTGGCGGCCTGCGCACAACCGGCACACCGGCACTCGCTTCTTGGCAAGCCGGCGCCGCAATTCGCGCGGCGCGGTATCAGCGGCCAGACGATTGATCTCGGCAGGCTGCGCGGCAAGGTGGTGCTGCTCAACTTCTGGGCCACGTGGTGCGGGCCGTGCGAGGCTGAGATGCCCATCTTTGCGGCGTGGCAGCGCGAGTACGGCCCTGACGGACTCCAGGTGATCGGCATATCAATGGACGACGATGACGCAACTGCGCGTCGATTCGTTCAGAAGCTGAAGCTCGATTATCCCGTTGCGATGGGAGATGCGAGATTAGGCAAGCAATATGGCGGGGTACTGGGATTGCCGATGACATTTCTTATCGGGCGCGATGGCAAAGTGCTGGCCGAGTACCAGGGCGAGACAGATTTGAAGGCGATGGAAGCGCGCGTGAAGGAAGCGCTGAATAAGCCCTGAACGCGAAGGGCCGGAACAACGACCGCTGCCGCGCCGCGCCATTAAGACTCAGCTTCACGGCTTATCCCCTGGTGTATCTTTTCCCTTTGGGCCGAATAAGAGCTGGACTCCCAGATACGCAATCCAGTCAGGCTCGCTGTTCTCTCGTGTCACCTCCTGAATGGCACGTCCGCCCAGAAACAGCAGCCGGATGTGCCCACCTTGGTCGAGAGTCTGTCTTCCGCCAACATCCAAAGTGAACGACCGCTGCTTCGGCAGTCCGTTGATCGTGTTCACGTCCTGCAGATCGTAGACCTCGGCATACAATTCAGTGCGGTCGTTGAATTCGTGACCCGCGATCAATCCGCGCCCCCACCGACTGGGAATATGGCGATTACCGAACCAATGCCCCACTTCTCCGTTCAGGTTCAGCCATCCGGCTTTGGCGGCGAACTCAACCGGCAGATAGTATTGCGGACCTGTCTCCACGATGCCGCGGCTAACGGCGCTTGTCGGGTTGTTGATGTAGACCTGCGGATAGGTGCCGAGCGAGAAGGTCATGTTTTCGTCACTCCTGGGTTCACCCGGTGTGTGGTGCTCGTAGAAGCGCCACTTCACGCCGGGATACGAATCCCCAACGCTGGCGTGGGTGGTATTGTTCGGGTCGGTGTAGATTGCCATTGGCAATTCGTACTTGAGCTGGATGCGACTGCCCCAGCCATAATTCATATCGATGTCCGGGGTCTGGTAATAGGCGTTGCCGGGATTGTGATTCGCAACCCACCCAAGATTGATCTCCCACTGACGATTGCCCGGAGTGCCCGGATCGTCGGTGATAAATGGAGGGCCGCCCTGAGCATGGGCCGCGGCGACGGCTGCGGCCGGCAAAAGCAAAGCAATAATTCGGAGCAGGAAACGCATGGAGATTGCGAAGGACCCTCGGATGAGATTAGACGCGGGCTCGCCGAAGAGCATTGCTAAAGGTAACACCCTGCGGCTGAAGCGAATCTTAACCCGCAATGAGCCGGCGTGAGCTTCGGATGGATGGAATTGCACATTTCGGCCTAAACCACCGCCGATAGATTCATGCATTTTTCGTGCCGGCCCGCCGGCTGGGGAATGTTTCCGGAACCAGGACCAGCAGGGCACCGGCGATCCACATGAAATGGCCGGCGAGCGGCACAATCTTCTCCTGGCTGAAGAGCACCCAGGTGCCGATCATGCACAGAACAACGATAATGCCGAAGAAACGGCGCAGGACGCCCATCGCGCGTACGGGACTGGCAAGCAGCACGAGCACAATGAGCGGATTAATCCAGCCGCTGAATGCGGCCAGATATTCGACAAACTCGTGATGGCCAGGACCGGGCTTGCCGAACAGTGTCAGAGACTCGCTGGTTGCAATCGAGGCGCATTTCCAGCCCGAAAGCACGGTTGTTTCACCGACGCGGACCGCAGGCTCCAAAAAGGCAAGAACAAAGATCGCCAGGCCGGCGAGACGGACAATCGGAACAATCCACCGATGAGCTTCCAAGGTACTGTGAAGGGACATGTAGATCTCCGGGCGACGCAGACAAATCGCGCAGCCTGCTTAAACAAGACGGAAAAGAAATGATAGACGATTTGGGGCAATCGCCGGGCCTTCGAGACGGCGGCTTCGCCCCACTACGCTCGCATTTCTCCGTTTTCCGCCCCGCCATACCGGCCCGGCTCTGCGATACTTGTCTGTTATGCCTATCGACGACCTGCAGCAGGCTGCACAGAAAATTGCCGGCTTCATCAACATGTTGAACAAGCTTGGCGGAATGCGTTTGAAGTTCCGCATTACGGCGGGCGATGGCGCGCGCGACCCTGAGGGCATGGAGGGCAGGCAGATTTACGTGGAACTGGGCGGGCCCGACGTGCCGGCGGTGATCCAGCACAATGGCGAGCTACTACTTGCCATGGAGACGCTGGCCGCGCAGATGCTTCGGCTCGATCAGCGCGAACACGACCTCGTCAGCTTTGACGCCGGCAACTTCAAGGCGCTGCGTGCGCAGGAACTGAAGCTTACCGCCGAGACCGCTGCCGAAAAGGTGATTCGCACCGGTTTGCCCTACACATTTCCGCCTATGAACAGCCGCGAACGCCGATTGCTGCACCTTGCTTGCAAGTCGCTCGCTGGAGTTGAGACTGCCAGCATAGGCGAAGGGCCGGGCCGGTTCCTCGTCGTCTACCCCGAGGGCAAGACTGACCTGCCCGTGACGCCACCGCCTGCGCCACCGCGGCCCAGCGGATATGACCGAGGGGGACGAGGCGACCGGGATCGCCGCGATCGCCGGCGATAAAAAACGAACTCTCATCCTGTGCGACCTCCGCTCAAGATGACATTCCTGATTTCTGTTCGTTGTTGGCTGGCCAAAGGCTCTGTGCCACAATAACCCTCAATGAAAGTCTTTGCCCTCCTGCTTCTTCTCGCAACTGCGTTCACCTGTTCCGCCCAGCAGCCTCGCCTCGTCCTCATCGACGAGGACGGCTCCGGCCCTGGCGGCTCAAATCAGATGGCCATGCTGTCGCTGCTGCAGGCGCCTAATGTGAAAGTCCTCGGCATCACCATGGTGACCGGCAACGCCTGGCGAGACGAGGAAACGCTGCACACGCTGCGCATGCTCGAGCTCACCGGGCACACCGACGTGCCGCTTGCAAAGGGCGCGGTGTTTCCCCTGGTGCGCGACCAGCTTGAAACTCGTCTCGAAGCCGCGATCGACGGGCAGGTGACGTGGCTGGGCGCGTGGGGCGAAGGGCCGATGACACTGGTCGAAAACAAGAACGGCACGGTCACGCCATTTACCCCCGCCGATCTTAAAGTGCATGGGCCATACGAGATTCCGCCGCTCGCCGAGGGCATGCCAACCATCAAGCCCATCGATGAGGACGCGGCGCATTTCCTCATCCGCCAGGTTCACGCGCATCCACATGAGGTCACCGTCTACGCGGCTGGACCGTTGACCAACATTGCCCTCGCCATTTCCATCGATCCCGAGTTCGCCGCGCTCACAAAAGGGATTGTGCTCATGGGCGGAAGCCTCAATCCGCAGACCGACGATCCCGAGTTCGCAACAAGTCCGCGGCACGAATTCAACTTCTGGTTCGATCCCGAGGCCACGCACATCGTGCTTCGCGCCGAATGGCCGCGCATCGACGTGACAACAGTCGACGTCTCAATCAAGGCGCCATTCACGCAGGCCCTGGTGGACGAAATCTCCAAGTCGAATGCCCCGGCCGCGCGCTACATCGCCGCATGGAACCAGGAGCGCTATTACATGTGGGACGAGCTTGCGGCCTGCACATGGCTCGATCCGTCGCTCACCACCAAAGATAAACAGCTCTACATGGACATCGATCTAAGCCATGGCCCCAGCTACGGCGACACGCTTACCTGGACCGAAAAGCTGAAGCCTTCAACCGGGGTCCAGTTGGTACACGCGCAGGTGGATGTTGATCTACCGAAGTTCCAGAAGATGTTTGTGGCGCTGATGACGCGATAGAATACTAGCCGAATGCGACCGGGTCCAGCGAACGGAATTTTCTTCCGGAGCGCATCTAATTTTTGTCTATACTTCCCCGCATACCCGCGGTTTGGTTGCCTTACCCCATGAGAGAAAGGAGAATTGTCATGCGCATTTCAGGCATATGTGCACGCGCGGCGCGCGGCATTATGCTCGTCGCAGTTCTCGCAGTCGCTCTTGCAGGCTGCGAATCGAAACAGGACCAGGCGCTGGACCAGGCGCGTAAACAGGCCTCGACGACCGGGAAGGCGCAGCAGGTGGTGACGGTTGAGAAGGACGGAACCACGGTGACATCCGTGGTTCAACCACCCGCAGCCGGGCAGCAAAACCAAGCCGTGACAACAACCCAAACACCTCCGACTCCTGGGCAGCCAGTTCCCGCGCCCTCGGAACCGAAAGTGTCGGCTGTGCCACCGCCACCCCAGCCGGTGAACGTCACAATTCCGGCGGGTACTGAGCTGGCCATTCGCATCGATCAGCGCATCAGCGTGAAGACGAGCCATGCGGGAGATACCTTTACCGGCGAGGTTCAAGCGCCGGTGTTGGCGAGCGACGGCAGTACGCTGGTGCCGAAGGGCGCAGACGTGAATGGCGTGGTTGCCGAGAGCCATCGCGGCGGGCATTTCAAAGGCAGATCGACGCTGGAACTGCGCCTGACCTCGCTCGTCGTGAATGGCACGACATATCCGTTGAGCACTAACGACCTTGAGCGAACGAAGAAAGGCAAAGGCAAGCGCACCGCGGCGCTGATCGGCGGCGGCTCGGGTCTGGGCATGCTGGTAGGCGGCGTGGCCACAGGCGGCGTCGGTCTCGTTGTCGGTGGCCTCGTTGGCGGAGGCGCAGGGACGGCAGTAGCGGGCACAACCGGCAACAGAGCCCTGGATATTCCGGCGGAGAGCGTGGTGCACTTCAAGCTGGCCGACGATTTGGTGATTCAGGAGCCTGCGCAGACATCGGCAAAATCCACGCCGTAGTCGCATTTCTCACCGGCAGACGAAAGTCGTAGCGCCGGCTTCCAGGCCGGTTGCCACGGCGGGCTCCCTGGCCCGCAGGCGCCCTTCCCGTTCCCTCATTCGCAGCCGACACTGATCGTGCGAGATATCCCAGTTTCAGGAGATTTTCGTACAATTGAGGACGAATTGAGCGGAGATCCTCATGCGGGATTTGAGGGAACTCGAGACGCACCCTGAGTGGTGGCGATCGAATGCAACACGCTGGCGAAATACGCCATTTAAATGGAGGCAATGGGACAAGTATCGCGAGGATTGGACCCACGATCACTGCGAATTCTGTTTTGCGTGCATTTGCAATCATCGGGATCGATTTCCGGAGGTGAATCCAGGCGAACGCGGTTGCTATCGCCACGCATATTATGCGGAACATGAAGATGGAACCTACATCTGGGTTTGCAGAACCTGCTTCAAGCGCGTCCAAGCGGAGTTTGGCTGGACCTCTGCGGACGGGGATCAAGAGAAAATTATGTTCGAGATCGGTAAATGACTGAAGGCCGCGCATCGCGCGGCCTTCACTTTCTCACTTCTTCACTTCACCAGTTCTACGCGTTCAGCACGTCCGACAGCTTGTTGAGCATGCGATGCAGGTCCTTGTCGGTGCGGCGCTGCTCGTCGATCTTGCCAATCGAATGCATCACCGTGGTGTGGTGCTTGTTGCCGAACTGGCGGCCGATCTCAGGCAGGCTGGCTTCGGTCATCTGCTTGGCCAGGTACATCGCGATCTGCCGCGGCACAACCACGTTGCGCGAATTGTTCTTCTGTTTCAGATCGCTCACCCTCATGCCGAATTGCTCGGCCACCGCGCGCTGGATCGCCTCAATGGTGATCTTGCGCACCTGCATGTCGATAAACTGCTTGAGGCACTGCTGGGTCGTAACCAGCGTGATCTCCATGCGGTTCAATTGGCACCACGCCACCAGCCTCATCAGCGCGCCCTCAAGCTCGCGCACGTTGGTACGCACGTTCGACGCGATGAACAGCGCCACGTCGGTGGGCAGCTGCACCTGCTCACTCTCGGCTTTCTTCTGCAGGATAGCAACCTTAGTCTCGAGGTCGGGCGGCTGAATGTCGGCAATCAGACCCCACTCAAACCGCGAGCGCAGGCGCTCTTCAATTTCCGTCAGTTCCTTGGGCGGGCGGTCAGAGGCAATCACCACCTGCTTCATGCTCTCGTGCAGAGCGTTGAAGGTGTGGAAGAACTCTTCCTGCGTGCGCTCTTTTTGCGAGATGAACTGAATGTCGTCGATCAGCAACACATCCACCGTGCGGAAACGATCGCGAAAGCTGGTCATGCGGTCGTTGCGGATGGAGTTGATCATTTCATTGGTGAATTTCTCAGCCGAAACGTAGCAGATGCTCGCTGTCGGCTGGCGGCGTTTTACTTCGTGTCCGATGGCGTGCATCAGGTGCGTTTTGCCCATTCCGACGCCGCCATACAGGAATAGCGGGTTGTAGGCGCGTGAGGGGCGCTCAGCGACAGCCAGCGCGGCTGCACGGGCAAACTGGTTGCCGTTGCCGATCACAAAGTTGTCGAAGGTGTAGCGCTGATTGAGCTGCGCCGCGGTGGACCAGTCGAAGCTTGCCTGCTCAGGCAGGTGCGCGATTGCTGGAGAGGGCGGGGGCGCAGTTGGCGCGTGCGCCGGCACGGGGCCAAAGCCGCCGTCACTTGCGTTGCGGAGGAATGGAAGGATCCTCCTCAGCGGTAACAAAGCTCACATCGTCAAATTCGAGCGACTGCAGATCGATCGCTTCCTGAATCAGATCGCCGTACTTATCGCCAATGTGCTGAAACTCTGGCGAAGGAACGCGCACATAAAGCGTGCGGCCTGCGGAATGACTGTAGCGGGTGGGCTTGAGCCAGGTCTCGAATGATTGCCGGATGACTTTCTTTTCCAATGCTGCGAGAATCTGGAGCCATGGGTTGGGTGCCGAAGCTGGCGAAGCTGCAAATGCCATCGTACGTATCCTTGCCTGATGCGCGCTGAAACGCGTCCGGCTTGTTTATCAGCGGTTTTTCAGGCAGCGATTCTCTCATGGCGTAAAGCCAAGGCTTTTCGCCCATTCGCGATAGCCGCTTACTTATATGCCGCTGGTGTGCCCCTGGAGATTAGCTCTTGGGGGTCTTGGGTAAACCGTCCAGTAGGGACGTTCGAGAAATTTCAGAACGTTGCCGATAGTAGCGCACATGCGGCAGTCGATGCAATCCCTGTTTTACATTACTTTTTTACATTAATTTTTGGTTGCACCAAGGTTGGTGAAACTAGGCGTTCATATTACCAGAGTACTGGTCTTTGCGTAATTTGGATGCAAGAAAATGGCTGCGAGGGTTACCATCGTCGACCGCTGAATGGCACGAAGCCCCCGCGCTTCGCGATTTATTGGCGCCACGAGAGGTCGATAGCTTATCGGACGACTCCGGAACGCGGTCTGGATTTGAAATGAGTCCTAAGGTATACTTAAAAATGCTGTCAAAGCAAAGATTTTACTGAAGGAAACAGGAGCGCACACCCATGCCGAAGCGCACATTTCAACCCAACCGCAACCGCCGTGTCAAAACGCACGGGTTCAGGGCGCGCATGAAGACCAAAGCTGGCGCAGCAGTGCTGAGCCGTCGCCGCGCCGTTGGCCGCAAGCGCGTCTCAGTGAGTGCCGGATTCCGCGACTAAGCGCTTCGCCGATTGGGCTGCGCAATGCCGCCCGCAACAGCCGATGGTCCGGAAGTCAGGCGCTTAGGCGTCCCGGACCCGGTACTTTCTCGAATTTCTCGATGAGCACCCAGTCCAATTCAATGCACCGCGAATCCATGGCCGGAGTTCGTTTGCGCAAGCACGCCGATTATCAGCGCGCCTATGCGGCGGCACGTAAAAGGCAATCGGCTTCAATGAGCTGGTTCATGGCGCCGCAGAGCCTTGGAAGGGAAGGGGACCGGTACTCAAAGACCGCGCGTTGGCCTGACGGCCGGCAAGGTGCTGGGCAAAGCGCACGAACGCAACCGCATCAAGCGCCGCATGCGTGAGGCTCTGCGCCGTCACGTTGGCCTCGTTGCCCGCGGGTACGATCTGATCCTACATCCGCGGCCGCGTGGTGCTCACCATCGAATTCGCGAAACTTGAGGCCGAGGTCGTGCGTATCCTTCAACAGGCCTCGGCCGAGGCATCGCGCCCGGCGGCGACAACGAACATCGCGCCGCCCGCGACCCAGTAACCATGACTCGCACTCTTACTAGCAATTCTGGGGTTTTATCGACGATGGATTTCGCCGGCGCTTCACGCCGTCAGTCCGGGCGGATGCAAGTTTGTTCCTACGTGCAGTGAATACGCGCAGGTGGCGATTGCCACGCATGGGCCATTGCGGGGCAGCGGCCTGGCGGCCTGGCGGCTTTTGCGCTGCCACCCGTTTACGCGGGGCGGATTTGACCCCGTGCCCGCCGCAGAGAAGATTGAGGGCCTCTCACCATCTTCAAGCGTGCCCTCTCCAGCCTGCTCCACCGGAAGACCACTTCCCCGCGAGCCATTACCATAGAAAGTACGGCTGCCCGTGGGCGCCGCTGATAGGAAATACCCTTTGCCCGAAATTCAAAATCCCAATATTCAATCGCAGGGCTCCGGCGGTGGTGGCGGCAGCGACATGCGCGGCACGATCTTTTTCATGCTGCTGGTGTTCTCGGCCGTCTTGATTTACCAGTACTTCTTCGCCAAACCCACGCCACCTGCACCGGTCACTCAGCCCCAGGCGACGCAGAGCGCGACTGCGCCAGCACCCGCGGCGCAGGCAGCGCCGGCCTCGGCGCGTACAGCCCAAGCTGCGCCAACATCCAAGGCCACGCCGCAGCCGGTGGCCACACCGGCGATTGTCGCCACCACTGAGACAGAGACCACGGTTGAAAACGAACTTTACAAGATCGTCTTCACCAATCGCGGCGCGCAGGTGAAGCACTGGATCCTGAAGAGATATTTCGATAGCGCGGGCAAGCCGCTGGACATGGTACAGCCTCAGGCCGCAGCCCGATTCGGTCTTCCACTTTCGCTCTTCACCTATCCCGATTCGCCGGCGCCGATGAGTCAGTTGAACCAGGCGCTATACCAGGTTACGGTGAACGGCGAGGCAACTTCGGATTCGACGCTGGTTCTCGCTCCGGCGGCCGTTACATTCCACTATGCGGAGAACGGTATCGAAGTGGTGAAGAGCCTGCACTTCGATACCAGCTACGTGGTAGACGTGAACGCCGAAGTAAAGCACGATGGCGAGCCAGTGCGCGCGCTCATCCAATGGCCCGCAGGCCTGGGCGACATGGAAGAGTTCCATTCAGGAGGTATGCGCGGCGGGCTATCGCGCACACCGTCTTTCTTTGCCTGGTCAATGGACAACAAGCAGGACTCGCTGGCGGCAGCCAAGGTGAGCGGAAACACGACGCTCAACGGGCCATATGAGTACGCAGCGATCTCCGATCTCTACTTCGCGGCTGCCTTCCTTCCCGATTCACCCGAAGACACGACTGTTGTAACACTGCATAACAGCATCGATCTGCCCGTCGATCCGAGTGATCCCAACAGCAAACAATCGGCCGCCGACGTTCTGGGAGTCGCGGTTGGCTCCATCAGCGGCATTACTCACCTTCGCCTTTTCACGGGCCCCAAGGCCTCGAAGATACTGGCGTCGATTCACGCGGTGACCGCGAGCGGACGCGCCGATGGGCCTTCGCTCGAATCGCTGATCCAGTTCGGCTGGTTCACCGTCATTGCCAAACCGCTGTACCTGGTGTTGCGCTTCATCGTGTTTCACGGCGTTCCCAACTGGGGATGGGCCATCATTATCTTCACCGCTGACGTTCACGCTGCTGATGATGCCGACGCGCATCATGATGACCCGCTCGCAGATCAAGATGTTGCGCGTCAAGCCCAAGGCCGACGCCATCCAGGCGCGCTACAAGCACTTGAAGGCGACCGATCCGCGGCCGCGCCGAAATGCAGCAGGAGATGATGGCGCTGTACAAGCAGGAAGGCATTAACATGTATGGCTCGTGCCTGCCCATGCTGGTGCAGATGCCGTTGTTCTTCGCCTACTTCCGCGTGCTGCAAAATGCGGTGGAACTGCGCCAGGCGCACTGGTTCTGGCTGACAGATCTATCGCAGCCCGATCCCACGCACGTGCTGCCCATCCTCATCATCATCACCATGTTCCTCACGCAGTTCATCACGCCCTCGCCGCAGATGGACCGATCGCAGCAGTTGATGATGGCGTTCATGATGCCGGTTATGTTCGGCTTCATTCTGTGGCACTATCCGTCGGGACTGGCAATCTACTGGGGAACGAGCAATATAATCTACCTGGCCATGCAGATAGGCATCAACTACTCCAGCCTGGGCCGGGATTTGCGGGCCCATGCGGCGCGGCGGGCAGGGAAGAAGATTATCCCGGGCCGCAGGTAGGTGAGGCAGCTTTCAGCAAGTTCGTGCCCCGGCAATGTTCTTGCTCAGCGCAGGGCTAAGTTGAAAACTGACGGCTGATAGCTCTAAGCTGCGCTTCGAATTCGCCGCATCCCGCCGGCTTGTTGTATCGTCCAAATCGTATGGGTATCCCGGCTCACAACGTTCCCCACCCCGCCCCTGAAGCCGAAGAGGTCTATCGCCGCTGGATTGTGTTCCTTGACGATGAGTTCACCCGACACAAGCAACCGGCCCGCCGCGCAGAGATTGTTCGCGACCAGCTTTACCAGCTTTACCTGGGAAGGCCGCACGGCGGAAAGCTGAATCTGACGCTGACATCGGAGCTGCCCGGTAACGTGGTGAGCCTTTCGCTCGATCCGGAGAACGTGACCATTGAAGCCGAGCATTACCCAGACGCAGACCCGCAGAAAGTGGCTGAGCGCAAACCGCTGCTTTGGTTCTGGCAGATGTTCGACCGCTCACCGGTTGGACTCAACCACTGGCTGGGATTGCGGTTCCGCTGCATGCTGGGCAGGCACATCTTTGCAAGGATGGGCTCAGGCGTGCGCATCTATCACGGCGTCGACCTGACCTACGGTTACAACCTATCAATTGGCGATGGAGTCACCATCCATCAACGCGCCCTTTTGAGCGATCGCGGAGGACTCACCATCGGCGATCGCGTGGTGATCGGCTCGTTTTCGCGCATTTTTTCTCACTCTCACGACATGCACGATTTCGAGAAGGTCACGCTCAGGCCCACCATAATCGGCGCAGGCGCGCGCATCGCCAGTCATGCCATCGTGCTGGCCGGCCGCAATGTCGCCGAGGGACAGTCGGTGGGCACATTCCCTGAAGACGAGGATTAGCGCGCGCAACTCCAGTCCGTATCCTCTCGTGCTAACCTGAGTCTTCAAATCGCGAGGAGCAGGATTGTCGCCCAGCGTTATTGCCGTCAAGATATTCGAGTTCGCTATTCTGCTGTTCTCGCTCAGCTTTCATGAGTGCGCACATGCCTGGATGGCGTCGCGACTGGGCGACCAGACCGCGCGCCTGGAAGGTCGCGTGACGCTGAACCCGATGTATCACATAGATCCTATTGGTACGCTGCTTTTTCCCGCGCTGGTGATCTTTGGTCCGCTCATCGGGTTCAACTTCTTCAGCGGATTTCTTGTGGGCTGGGCCAAGCCCACGCCGGTCATCACCCGCAACTTCAAGAATATCGTCCGCGACGACAACCTGGTGACGCTGGCCGGTCCCGCGTCAAACCTGCTGCTGGTGCTGGTCGCGTTTGTCATCATGGCCGTTACCGCCGTGGCCTTGCCCGACGGCCATGACATTGTCCGCATGTCTTTCCTGGCAGCTCTGGACATGGTGCCCCCGTCCGCGGCCAATCCGGCGCTGTTACTCTGCAGCCTTGCGATCCTGATCAATTTCTCGCTGCTCTTCTTCAACCTGTTTCCGATTCCGCCGCTCGATGGCAGCCATCTGGTGCGCAACATGCTTCCGTACAACGCCGCCCAGCAATACGACCGGATTCCCTTCTGGGTCAGTTATCTGCTGATGATCTTCGTGGGCGGATTCATTCTCAGCCTCCTGCTCACGCCGTCTCTCGAGCTGGTCTTCGCAGCGCTGATGAGCATCTGATACCCACAATTGCGCGGCGTCTGCCCCATTACAATAGGGAGAGCCTTTTGCCGAAGTTCTGTGCGGGGTGTACGGGTTGCGGTCCCTCGGGGGCTAAAGCCCCTCGTTTCCAGAGGCCTTCTCGGCACGACTGAAGTCGTGCCCTGACACAAAGCAGGCTCTTGAAACGAGCTCCAGAAAGAATCGATTTTTACGATGTCTGAGAATGAAATATCCACGATTCGGCCGCGCGTATTAAGCGGCATGCGCCCCACCGGCAAGCTGCACCTGGGCAACTATATGGGCGCCCTCGCCAACTGGGTCAAACTCCAGAACCAGGACAAGTACGAGTGCTATTTCTTTATCGCCGACGTGCACGCGCTGACGACCGACTACGCCGACACCTCGAAGCTTGCGGAAAACGTGAAGGAAGTGGCGTACGATTTTCTGGCTGCGGGCCTCGACCCAGAACGCAGCGCCATCTTTGTCCAGAGCGACGTGAAGCAGCACTTCGAACTGCCCATGTACCTGGGCATGATTACTCCGCTCGGCTGGCTCGAGCGGGTGCCCAGTTATAAGGAGATGAAAGAAAACCTGACCGATAAGGACCTGTCGAACTACGGCTTTCTCGGCTACCCGGTTCTAATGGCCTCTGACATTTTGCTTTATCAGTCGCAGTTCGTTCCTGTCGGTCAGGATCAGCGGGCGCACGTCGAACTCACGCGTGAGATTGCGCGGCGATTCAACAACTTCTACACGCTGAATGGGCGAGAGGTTCTTCCGGAACCCGACGTCCTTCTGACGCCCTCGCCCAAACTGCCCGGCACCGACGGCCGCAAAATGTCGAAGAGTTATGGCAACACGATTATGCTCTCGGATCCCGAGCCGGAGGTCCGCCAGAAGTTAAAGACCATGGTCACCGATCCTGCGCGCGTTCGCCGCAAAGACCCCGGCGATCCCGACAAGTGCCCGGTGGGTGGTCTGCACAAAGTATTTTCAACGCCTGAAACCTTAGTCAAGGTGTACGATGGCTGCCGTTCGGCGGGAATCGGTTGTATTGAATGCAAAGGCTGGGCCGCAGATGCGCTGGTGCAGATCCTTAACCCAATTCAGGAACGCCGGGCGCGTCTCTCCGAAGACGAGGTTAGGGCTATTCTTAAGAATGGACGCGCCCGTGCCTGCTCGCGCGCCGAGCAAACCATGGTTGAAGTGCGCAATGCAATGAAGATGCCGGTCGGCGTGGCGTCTTGATCTCGAACTACCTCGCTCCGCAGGGAGCGGATTCAAGCGCGGGAGAATGTTAAAGGAAGAAATACTGTTGGCCGAAAACACTACAAATCCTGAGCCGCCAGAATCGCCGCCCGAGCCGCAGGCTACGAATGCCCTCGAGCAATTACCTCCGATTCCGGCTCCCGAACCCTCGAAAGAGGAGCGCACGGCCACCAAGGTCGCCGCGGCAATGAAGGCGCGTGGCGAAGAGGACGAGCAATCGCCGTTTTCAGTGAATGTGAGCCACATTTACGATGGCCCTCTCGATTTGCTGCTCGATCTCATACGCAAGCAGGACATCGACATCTACGACATTCCGATTGCGAAGATCACGGCGCAGTTCCTGGCCTATGTTGAGAACCTGAAGGCCGGCGACGTTGACGTGGCCGGCGAGTTCATCTACACGGCGTCGCTGCTCATCCACATCAAGAGCAAGATGCTGCTGCCGCGCACGACCATGGGCTCAGACGACGCCAATGAAGACCCGCGCCGCGAGCTGGTTGAGCGGCTGCTGGAGCACGAGCGCTTCAAGAGCGCGGCGCAGATGCTGCAGCAGAAGCAGATGCTTGAGGCAGCGAGCTGGACCAACCCCGGCATGCGCGAATTCAAAGAAGATGCCGCTGCCGAGCCGGAGATCGCCGCCGATACCGTCGACCTGGTCCGCGTTTTTCGCGACATTCTGGAGCGGGCGCGCAACCGCCCCATGCTCGATCTCGAGGAAGACTCCGTCACTGTGGGCCAGATGATTCAGTTCCTCACGCGCCGGCTCACTATGGAAGACAAGCCCGTGGCGCTGCGCAAACTGCTGACCCAAACAAGGTCAGAGCGCGCGCTCATCGCCATGTTTCTGGCGCTGCTTGAACTGGTGCGGCTACAGGCGATTCTGCTGCGGCAGAACATGCAATTCAGCGAGATCTTCATCAAAAAACACTCTGGTTTTGAGGCCCTTATGAACCAGGGATTGGCCAATGCCCAGGACGACTGGCGATAATACAGGGCGCAACACGCCGGGGGCTCTGGCCGCTTCGCTTTCAGGCCTGCATTATTGCCTATTCCACGGGCTCTTATGAAGCCGATTTTTCAGCAATTTGCGCCGGAGGGGATATCCGACTCCTCGTGTGGCTCGCTGTCTTGCGAACACCCTTCTTCGATTCCCCTTCAAATTCATCCTCCTTTCATCTTCGTCATTTATCCCTTTGTAGGTCCGGACAATTGAATCCCCGCATCGCCCGGCGAACTTCCTCTCTGGAGCATCCCGCATGTCAGAACTGGCAACTACTGTCGATAGCCCACACTCTGGTGCATCGCTTCTCGACCGCAAGATGAAGAAATCCTCGGCATGGGTCAGCACCATCGTTGTGCTGGTCGCGCTGATTGGCGGCCTGGCGTATATCGGCTTTCACGTCGCCGGCGATCTTGGCAACATCGTCGTGGTCAGCGTCTGGCCCTACGTGCTCTTGGGGGTGGCGCTGGTCATTGCGCTCGGCTTCGAATTCGTCAACGGCT
>CAWILB010000004.1:0-11948 GCA_963836635.1 uncultured Acidobacteriaceae bacterium
ATCCGAACTGGCGGTCCCACAGCAGGCCGAGGCCGGAGAAGATGGACGAGAACAGCACCGTCATGCCGATGATTCCCGGTGCGACAAATTGAAGGTAGTCGCCGTTGCCGGCGCGTTTGAAAACCGGGCCCAGGCCGAAGCCGAGCACCAGCAGGTAAAGAATGGGATTGCCGAGCGAGGCAACGATCTGCACTCGCGAGCGCAGGTAGCGCTTGACTTCACGCAGCCAGAGTATGTAAATGACTTTCATCGTTTCCTCCGCTCCACATCTTGGCGAATTGCCGCATCTGGTCGGCCGCGCCTGCACTTTCATCGCGGATAGTTGAGCCGGTAAGGGCCAGGAACGCATCTTCAAGGGACTGGGTGTTGGTGCGCTCCTTGATCTCCTTCGGAGTTCCCTGCGCCACCAGCTTGCCGTGGTCGATCACTCCGATGCGATGGGCCACGCGGTCAGCCTCATCCATGTAATGCGTGGTGAGAAAGACGGTGACGTTTTCGGCCTCGTTCACGCCCTTCACGTGCGTCCAAAGCTGGTTGCGGCTCTGCGGGTCGAGGCCCAGCGTCGGCTCGTCGAGAAATAGAATGCGCGGAGTGTGCAGGAAGCCGCGCGCGATCTCGAGCCGGCGCTTCATGCCGCCGGAGAACTTCTTCACCTGGTCGTTGCGCCGCTCCCAGAGTTCGAAGAGCTTGAGCAGCTCCTCGGATCGCTGGCGGGCGATTTTACCGGGTACGTGATACAGCACGGCATGAATCTGCAGGTTCTCCCATGCGGTGAGTTCACCGTCGAGGCTGGGATCCTGAAAGACGATTCCGAAACGCTTGCGGGCCTCGTTCTGCTGGGTTCTCGGGTTAAGACCGTCGAGCTCGATTGCGCCGCTGGTGGGGTGCAGCAGCGTGGTAAGCATCTTGATAGTGGTGGTTTTGCCGGCGCCGTTGGGGCCAAGGAAGGCGAAAATCTCTCCCGCCTCGACGTTGAATGTAACGTCGTCAACGGCGGTAAGATCGCCGAATTTCTTGACGAGATTGGTGACCCGGATCATGGGAGGACCTCCAAGTAAAAACAATACTGAACTGTTCAGTATCGATATGTCAAGAGGGTTATTGTGTGGAAAAACATGGCCCTGGGAGCGGGACCTGCGGGGTTGCGGAGGGTGATAACCAAGGCAATTGGGACGGTCCGAACAGCTCCGCGCCTTACAATGAGCCGACGACACATGCCTGCCGCCATTGAATTCCGGAACGTGGGTTACGCCGTCGCCGAGGGACGGGCGATTCTGGATGGGATTTCGTTCGCGGTGGAAGAGGGATCGACAACCGTGATCCTGGGGCGCAGCGGCAGCGGGAAGTCAACGCTGCTGCGGACCGTGAATCGCATGGTTGAACCCATCGGCGGCGAGGTTTGCGTACATGGCAAGCCAGTGGAGAGCGTGGACGCTGTCGCGCTGCGACGGGGCATCGGCTACGTGATCCAGGAGACGGGGCTGTTTCCCCATTTCACGGTGGAGCGCAACGCAGGAGTAGTGCTTGAGGCTGAGGGCCGGCCTCGCGCGGAGCGCGCCGGCCGCAGCCGGGAACTCTTGGCGGCCGTGGGGCTCGATCCCGACGAGTACGCACGGAGATATCCGCACCAGCTCTCGGGTGGGCAGCGGCAGCGGGTCGGTTTGGCGCGGGCGCTGGCTGCAGACCCCGCGATTCTGCTGATGGATGAGCCGTTCGGCGCGCTCGACCCGGTGACTCGCGCGGAGATGCAGGATTTGCTGCGCAATCTGCTGGCGCGGCTCAAAAAGACTGTTCTGCTGGTGACGCATGATCTGAATGAGGCGCTTTATCTGGGCGATCGCATCGTTCTATTGAGCCAGGGGCGCGTCGTGGCTGACTGCGCTGCAGGCGCGTTTCTGGCGTCGCGCGAGCCGGAGGTTGCCGGGTACGTGAAGGCTTTTCATCGCGGAAGAGGCAGCGCGGAGAGCGAGGCGCAGCCTTGAGCAGCTTTCTATCCCAGTACGGCAGCCAGATCTTCGAGCTGACACTCGAACATCTGTGGCTGACGGGCGCCGCGATGCTGCTGGCAACGGCGATTGCGGTGCCTGCGGGAATTTGGCTTACGCGTTCGCCACGGTTTGCGCAGCCGGTGATTGCGATTGCCAATATTCTGCAGACTATTCCGTCACTGGCGATGTTCGGATTCCTGCTGCCGTTGCCGTGGTTGGGCGAGCGGGCTGCACGCATTGCGATTGCAGCGCTGACGGCCTATGCATTGTTGCCCATTCTGCGCAATACCTACGCAGGAATTCGCGGCATCAATCCCGCGGTCATTGAAGTAGCAAAGGCGCTGGGGCTGACCGATGCGCAGCGGCTCTTCAAGGTGGAACTGCCGCTAGCGGCATCGTTCATCCTAGCCGGGCTGCGGACGGCGACCGTGACCTGCGTGGGAATTGCCACGATTGCCGCGGCGGTGGGCGCAGGCGGGCTGGGCGAGCTGATATTTCGCGGCGTGTCGTCAGTTGACAACCGGCTGGTGCTGGCCGGCGCGGTTCCGGCGGCGCTGCTGGCGCTTGCAGCGGATGGCGCATTGGGTCTGCTCGAACGGCGCTTCACGGTGCGCGGATAATGCAGCGCCGCGCATTTGTTACCGGCGCACTGGCCACGGTTGCCGCGACCGCTTGCTCGCCGCCGCGGCCCGACCATCCAGTGATCGGCGCGAAGAATTTTACCGAACAGGTGGTGCTGGGTGAGTTGCTGGCGCAGGAGATCGAGGCGAAGTCCGGGCTTAAGGTCGAGCGGCGATTCTATCTCGCGGGCAGTTACATCTGCCAGCAGGCGCTGGTGGCCGGACGCATCGATGGCTACGTCGAGTACACTGGCACGGCGTTGACGGCGATTCTTAAGCAGCCTGTTGATCGCGACCCCGATAATGTTCTGGCCACTGTACGGCGGCTCTATCCAGAGCGCTATGGCGTGACGGTGGCGCAGCCGCTGGGATTTGAAAACACGTTTGCAATGGTGATTCGCGGGGACGATGCGCGGCGGCTGCATCTGACCACGTTGAGCCAGGCGGCGCAATACACGCCCGCGTGGCGGCTGGGCGTGGGATACGAGTTTGAGCAGCGGCCCGACGGCCTGCCGGGATTGAGCGCGGCATACGGGCTGCATTTCAATGGCACACCGAGGGTGATGGACCTTGGACTGCTTTATCGCGCGTTGACCGCGCATCAGGTAGACATGATTGCGGCCAACTCGACCGATGGACCGATTGAGGCGCTGGGATTGACGGTGTTGGCCGATGACCGGCACTACTTTCCGCCCTACCAGGCTGTTCCGCTGGTGCGAAACGACGCGCTGAAGCGATGGCCGCAGATTCAAGTTGCGCTCGATGCGCTGGCGGGCAAAATCAACGCGGATGACATGCGCGCGATGAACGAGGCAGTGGATGGAGAGCATCGCGATCCGGCCGAAGTGGTGAGGGAGTTCAGAGTGCGCGGGCGGTTGTGACGCTAAGTAGTGCGGCCCTCTTCCGGAGCGGTTAGGTCGGCGGGGATTTCGCTGGGACTGCTTGTTTCGACTTCCGATTTCGCTGTGGACACGGCTTCATGCTCGGCCTGAGGTTCTGCTTCGGAATCGGCTTCACCTTCGAGCGAGGGCTCCACGTCTCCCGCGGGTTCAGCTTCGGATTCAGCTTTTTTTGGGGCCGTGCCGAACAGTTTGTCTACGCGATAATCGGCGGCTTCGGCGGTTTCAAGGGCTTCGCCGATGGTGCTGCTGAGAGCGGCCACGGCGGCGCGATCGGGCGAAGCGTGGCCGGCAATCTTCAATAGCGACGGCAACAGAAGCCACCAGAGCAGTTCCTCATATCGCTCGCGGACGAGATACAAGTGGCCCGCCGCCTCGTGCACGCCGGTGAGCCAGCGGACGTCGGGGTCGAGCCAGAGAGCGGGCGCGAGTACGACTGTGGGTGCATTCGGTTTCTGGGTCGGGGGTTCCGGCTTTGCTTCCAAGGTGTCAGGAACGAGACCCTTCGACTTGCTCAGGGCAGGTTCCTGGACACTCGGCTGTTCGGGCGACTCTTCTTCGATGCCCACGCCGGCAACACTCAGCAGCACCACCTTGATGCGCGCGGCGACGCGCCAGCCTTCTTCGCCTTCGAAGCCGAGGGCGGTGAAGGCGCGGGCAAAGGGTTCGCGCAGGCGCAGTCGATCAAAGAGATCGAGCGCGGCGCCTTCGGGATTTTCAGCGTCGACAGTTTCGGCGACCAACTCGATGGCGCACCACGCGAAGACCGGTCCCCACATGGCTGTTGCCGTGAACTGCGGGCTGGGGCTGGGCAGCATGCGGCGCGCGGCGGCTGTCCACGGAACCGGGAAGAGCGACTCAACGGCGGGCAAACGCATGGCTGCGCGCAGGCGGCGGCGAAAGACGAGGGCGAATGAAGCGAGATCGCCGGGCTCTACGGATTGCGCGGGCTTGCCGGCCTCAGTCAATCGCGAGGCGTATGCAGATTGCGCCTGCAAGATGAATTTTTCGGCGCGGTCCCATGCCTGATCGAAGAATCCGCCGCGCTCGCGCTCAGTAGGCCGCTCGGCAGCGGGAACGGCGCGGGGGTGCTCGGCAAGATCGGCGAAAAGGCGGACGATGGCAGGATCGAGCAGCTTGCGCAGCGCATCGTGCATGGGGCGCAGCCCGAGGTCGACGAGCGCGTCGTCGAGACTGGGAACGCCGCGGCCGGCAAGCTGATCGCTGAGCTTGTCCCAGGGCTGCTGCGCGGTTGGCTTGAGCTCGCGCCAGTCCAGGAAGACATGTGACTGATAGGCGTGCAAGTCGAGCGTTATGCCGCGCTGAAGCACGTCGCCGGCCCGGCGCAGGTATTCGAGGCCGGTGAGTGAATCGCGGAAGGCGAGGACGGCGCTGGAGTCGCCGCCTAAGCCAAGCCCTTCGCGCAGACGGCGCTGCGTGAGGTGGCCTGAGGATTTATCGGCGTAGGCGGCGGAGATGTCGATGGTGCCGTGCGTTGCGCCGAAGTTGTTGTTGTAGACAACCAGCGCACGTTCGCTGCCGGTTCGGTTGGAGTAGGCAAAGACGTTTTCGTCGACCGAGCCATTGGCGGTGAAGAAGTCATAGAGCAGAAAGTTTTCGCTTTCGGCAAAGAGCCAGCGGCGCTTGAGCAGCGGAGCGATCTCACGTTCGTGGCGTTCCACGAGCCAGTGGTCGGGCGTTTCGTGGTAGCGCGGCCAGCGATACTCCATGCCGTACTTCTCAGTGAATCCCTCGATTTGCCCATGGCCGAACATGGGCAGACCGGGCAGTGTTGCCATCATGACGGCAACGCCGAAGCACTTGTCGCCCTTGCCGAACTGGTCGATGGCCGTTCTTTCATCGGGGTTCGACATGAAGTTGACGTAGCGCTTCATGATATCGGGATCGAATTCGAGGGTGTTCTTGAGAACCGAACGGTATTTGGCGTTCTCTTCGTCGCGCAGCATCACCATGAAAGCCGAGTTGTAGACGCGATGCATGCCAAGGGTGCGGACGAAGTAGCCCTCCATGAGCCAGAAAGCCTCTGCGAGGAGCAATGTGCCTGGCACTTCGGCGGCGACGCGGTCAACCACCTCTCGCCAGAACTCGTGCGGCATGGCGCGATCAAACTCCGCCTGGCTCATGCCGTACTCGGCGCGCGAGGGTATTGCGCCGCTTGCGCCGGGGCCGGGAAACCAGAGGCGGTGGAAGTGGCGCTTGGCCAGGGTCATGGCCGCATCGAAACGGATGACAGGAAACAGCCGCGCGACATGAAGAATGGTCTGGATGACCTGCTCGCGCACGGCGGGATTCAGGTAATCGAGCTGCGCAGTGTCGTTCCAGGGGAAGCTGGTGCCGTCGTTGCCGTGATAGATGTAGCGGATTTCGCCCGATGACTTATCGCGGCGGCGAAAGACGACTGCGGCATCGGTTTGCTCGAAATAGTGATCTTCGATCTTGATCTCGACGCGGCCGTCGCTGGAGAGATCGGGGCCGTTGAAGGAGTAGGCAGGGTAGGGAGATTCGCCGCGCGAGATAAACCACTCAGGATGCTCGACTACCCAGGGCGAGTCGATGCCCATGTGGTTAGGCACCATGTCGCTGGCCAGGCGCACACCGTGGCGATAGGCGCGGTCACGCAGGTTGACGTAGGCCGATTCGCCTCCCAGGTCGTCGGCAATGGTGTAGTCGAAAAGCGAATAGGCCGAGGCCACCGCGTCACGATTGCCGCAGAGCTGCTTGATGGTCTTCGAAGCGCGGCTGCGCTCCCAAACGCCGATAAGCCATAGCGTGTTGATGCCGCGGCGGGCGAGCACGACCAGCTCTTCGTCGGGAATCTCGTCGAGACGGCCGATGTGGCGGCCGTACTGGCGGCTCATTTGCGCCAGCCAGACGTATGTGCTCTTGGCGATCAGCACGGTCGTGGGCATCCACGCGGTGTCTGGCGAGAATTTTTCGTACTCGTGTGCGGGATCGCCGAAAACCGGCACGTCGGCAGTGCTGACGACCGAAGGCCACTGCTGTGCGCCTGTCTCCGAGCGGCGCTTGGCCGCGGCCTCAGCGGCGGCGCGGGCCTGCGCAGCGGGTGGGTTGAACTGCATCCAGATGGCGAGCTCTTCTTCGCGCAGAATCTCGCCGGCGATCAGGATCAACCGCTCCACTTCGTCGCCTAAGAGCGGCTTCCACAGTTTGCGGATGAGTGCAAGCTGATCGGCGAGCGATGCCGGCGAACCCTCGGCGGGCGCGCGCAACAGATCGAGCAGGCTGAGAGGCTTGGCGTCGGGAACCGGGATAAGCGGCCGCGTGGCGAAATACTCGGGCATTTGCGCCGTTACCGCGCGATAGACGGTTTTTTCGGCGAGCGTCTTGTCTTCAAATAATTCCTCGAAGGGACGAAAGGCCTCGTTTCGGTTCGCGGTCCATAGAAGTAGCAGCTCTTCGAGGGCGGCCGCGCGGTGCGGATTTCCATCGGTTGATCCGGCGAGCCATTGCTTTGGAGTTTCGAGACCGCGAATGACGCTCTGGCCCGGGAATTGCTCGACGAAGGCGACCAGCATGGCATCGAGCGCCTCGGAACCGACCTGCGCACTGAACCAGTCGATGGCCCCGGTCATTACTTCAGGGTCGAACTGCTTGCGATATCGGGCCATGAGCACGTGGCTGACTTCGTCGATGAGGCCCATGGCGTAGAGCCGGCCTGCGTGGACCGCCCGGTCAGGGAACTTGTGCGCCTCGCGCACCGTGTTCATGCGATGGGCAAACTCGCGGCAGGCCGCCATGTTGGCGAAGACCACATTGCCGTTATATGAGAATAGGGATTCGGCAAACTGGTAGCGCTCGCGCGCCTTCAGCGAAATATGAAATTCCATCATTTGCCGTCTAACTCCCTGACCTGTTGCCCTTGCTTCCCAGCTTCGCCCGATCTGTGCCGGGTTGTCTTTCGTGGTTAGATGCGGGCGTTTCGCGGACTTGCCGATGCGGCCCGATCGAGATCAGTGCCTTCGAAATTATTTCTGCTCCCATGAAGGATAAATGACCGAGCCCTGATCCAGACCGAGGGGGAATTGTCTCACATTGGCGCGTTGGCATGCAGGGGCCTCTCACAAGCGCGAGAGCGTGGAAAATCGTGGCCTAATCGACAGCCTTATGGAAGCGCAGGATGGCGACGGCGAGCAGGCTCACTCCAAGGGCGCCCATTGCGGCCATCTGCGGCCACAGGATATTGAGACCGACACCTTTCAGGTAGGTTCCGCGCAGCACAACCAGAAAATAGCGAAGCGGGCTGAGGTAGGTGCAGTACTGCAACCAGACCGGCATGGTGGCGATGGGGAATCCGAAACCCGAGAACGTGACGGCCGGCATGATGAAGAAAAAGGCCGTGACCATAGCCTGCTGCTGCGTAGATGAAACGGTGGAGATAAGCAGCCCCACGCCGAGCATACAGATGAGAAAAAGAACCGAGCCGAGGGTCAGCACGGCGATATGACCGCGGAAGGGCACCTGGAACCACAAGGTACCCACGATGGAGATGAGCGAAACATCGAATAGGCCGATAAGGAAGAATGGCAGCGTTTTGCCAAGAATGAACTCTGCCGGGCGGATGGGCGTGACCATGATCTGCTCGAGAGTGCCGATCTCGCGCTCCCGTACTACGGCAAAGGCAGTGAGCGTGATGACCAGAACCAGGGTGAGGCTGCCGATAACGCCGGGGACAAAGAACCAGCGGCTGCTTAGGCTGACGTTGAACCACGGGCGCTGTTCGAGCGAGACCGACGGGATCTGCGAAACGAGGGCGGGCGCGATACGGCCGATGCGGTCCTGCCGCGACTGGCGGGCGAAGTCGAGAGCGATCTGCGAGACATAGGCCGACGCGATGAGCGCGGTGTTGGAGTTGGTTGCGTCGACAATCACCTGCACCGGCGCGGTTTCGCCATTCTCAAGCTTCTGCGCAAACCCCGCGTCGATTTCGATAGCCACGGTTGCATCCCCACTGTCGATAAGGCCGCGCACCTGGCTGCGATCGGTGAGTTGGCGCTTAACGTCGAAGTACGGGCTCGAAGTGAAACGCGATATGAGTTCGCGCCGGAGCGCAGGATTTTTGGCTGCGCATCGAGCTGCCGCCTGAGTTGGAGAAGTACGTGGTGTTCAAAGGATCTATTGCGGTCGAGGGAATCAGCCTGACGGTGGCGAAGCTCGAAGGCTTGAATCTGACGATTGCGATCATCCCGCACACCGTCAAGATGACGAATCTCGGTTCGCTTGAAGCCGGGTGATCCGGTCAACATCGAGACGGACATTGTGGCGAAATATCTGGAGAAGTGGATGCATCGCGAAGCGGAGCCGGGCATCAGTAAAGAAAGTCATGGTAATGAACGGATTCTGACCGGATGCGCGGAGCTATTGCCGCGGTGAATCGCAGCGGCGAACCGCACTGGGCGTCGCGGCCTGAGTGTGAAGCTGCCGAGATTGTAGTCGTCCAACAAGCAGGAACTCGCGGACGATCGGCTCCTCGGATTCCCGCATCTGGGCCGGCGTGCCGAAAAAGATGATGCGCGCATCGTGCAGAAAGACGATGCGGTCGCCCAGTTCTGCGCCAGCTGCATGTCGTGAGTCACCACGACGCTGGTGAGCTTGAGTTGCTGCTTGAGCTTCTGATCAGGTTCGCCGAGCAGCTTGGCCATCAGCGGATCGACCATGGTGGTCGGTTCGTCGTACAGAATGCATTCGGTTTCGGCCGCCAGGGCGCGGGCAATGGCCACCGAGCGCTTCATTCCGGTCGAAAGGTCGGACGGCAGTTGGTCGCGCATCTCGCCCACCCCTACCAGTTGCAGCAAGCCATCGACTACCTGGTAAATCTGCGTCCTCGGTCAGATCGCGGCGCTCGCGTAAGGGGAAGGCCACGTTCTCGCCCACGGTAAGGGAATCGAACAGGGCGCCGTTCTGGAACACCATGGTGACTTTCTTGTGGATGCGCTCCAGTTCCGCTTCGCGACCTCGGTGATGTCCTCATAGGCGACCACGACGCGGCCGGAATCCGGCTTCAGAAAACCCATGATGTGCTGCAGGGTCACCGACTTGCCTACGCCCGAACGGCCGACGATGCATACGGTCTCGGCGGGAAGAACCTGAAAGGTGACGTCCTCCAAGACCCGGTGGTCGCCGAATGCCTTGGAGACGTCGTCAAATTCGATGTAAGGCTTGGCTTCCTCCGCCATCTGGCTGTCTGAACTCTCCTAGCGGCCGGCGCTCGCGAAATTCACGGTTGCACAGGGGCCGAAAGCGCACCCAATGCGGGTCGCATTGCAGTACTGAGAATTGTCCAGCATTGATCGCGAAAAGGGAAGTGGCGTCCGGCGGCAGCCGTTCTCGACCCGAAGCCCCGCTCGCGGCCGCGCCGGATAGGACCGGCGCTTTCGCAGGCTCCGGCGGCTGGCGAGAAGCCAATCGACTCCAAGCTCGCATCAGACGGTGCGGGGGGAAAAGACAGCCGCCGCTGATCGATTCTCACGGCAGGTTATAGCCCCAAACCGCAGGAGCAGCGCCTGGCAGCCGTATCAGGAGCCACCAATGGCGAACGTACGCGGGACGTCGAGAGGTGGGCATGCCGGCAGCATCGCCGATAGCTGGCTGGTGAAGTTAGGCTTGGGGCTGGCCAACTGGAGCGAGCGCTGGTTTCCCGATCCCTTGGTCTTTGCCTTGGCGGGAATCGTGATCGTCTTCCTCTTCGGCTTGTGCCTGCGGCGAATAGCCCGGCAAGCTGGCAATTCAGGGTGGCAAGAACTTCTGGACTCTGGTTCCTTTCACCATGCAGATGGTGATGATCATCATTGGCGGATATGTGGTCGCGACCACTCCGGTGGTGTAACCGGTTCATCGCGCTGGCTGGCGATTCCCAAACGACGGGAAGGCGCCATCGCGATGATCGCGTTGTTCTCCATGTTGACGTCGCTGATCTCCTGGGGACTGAGCCTGATCTTCAGCGGCCTGCTTACCCGCGAATGGCCCACCGCGTGAAAGGCATGGACTACCGCGCGGCCGGCGGCGCGGCGATATCTGGGTCTGGGCGCGGTCTGGGCGCTTGGGCTATCCTCTTCGGCGGCCATGATGATGGCCACCAAGGGCGCGATTCCGCCCTCGCTGTTCGCCATCTCCGGCCTGATTCCGCTGCGCAGACGATATTCCTGTGGCAGAGCATCGTCATGGCCCTGGTGCTGATCGTTGTCTCGGTCGCGTCGCTTACTTTTCGGCGCCTTCGCCCGAGAAAGCGAAGACAGCGGCCGATTACGGCATCGAATTGCGAATCTGCTGAGAGCAAGTTGGATCCAAGAAGCAAGCCGGGCGAATGGCTTGAATACAGCCCGCTGCTCACGCGTTCTAATTGCGCTGCATCCTGGTCTGGTATCTGGTGGAGTTCTTCCGGCAACTCGCCGCAAGGAGCGCTGGCCGCACTGGACTTGAACACCTACAACCTGATGTTCCTCACGGCCGGCCTGCTGATGCACTGGCGGCCGAAGCGATTCATCCGGGCGGTTGCAGAGTGCGTTCCGGCGACTGGCGGCGTGCTGATCCAGTTCCCGTTCTATGCGGTCATCTTCGGCATGATCGTCGGCACCGGGATCTCCGACTGGTTGGCTCACCTGTTTGGCGAATCACCACTCACGACACTTATCGGCTGCTGGTGGCAATGTACTCGGCCATTCTGGGCGTCTTTGTTCCTTCGGGCGGCAGCAAGTGGGTCATCGAAGCGCCCTACGTTCTGCAAGCCGCCAACAGCTGCACCACGTACACCTCGGATGGGTCGTGCAGATTTACAATGCGGCCGAAGCTCTGCCCAACCTGGTGAACCCTTTCTGGATGTTTCCGCTGCTGGGCATCCTGAAAATGAAGGCACGCGATCTGGTCGGCTATGGCGTGCTCCAGATGCTGGTTCACATTCCGCTGGTATTCTTTCTCTGCTGGTATTTCGCGCGCTTGATTCCCTATGTCCCGGCGATCAAATAGGACGAAACCAAGGCGTTGAGCAAGATCCATCCCAATGCCACTCCGGCGTTGCGGCGCTCTTCGGTGATCTGCACTAAGGCGGACAGTAGCGCGGTTTCAAAGGTGGCATATCCCTGGAGGTTGTCATTTCGAACAAAGCGAGGAATCTGCTTTCGGCGCCAGCAACAGCAGATTCCTCGTCGCCTGCGGCTCCTCGGAATGACAATTTACGAGATATAGGCTCGCTGGAATTGCCCTAGCTACCAAATAGATGACTTCTGAAGGTCCTATAGTGGTACTGGCCCCAGTTCCCGAAACGGGAACAGGGTGCGCGCTTCGGGAAATGTCGTTACCATTTGGAACCTGCCAATAGTTCCAATGACCTAGCTATTGCGTATAGATTACTTTGGGATCTCCCCTCGAATTCCTCGCTGGAATAGTCCCAGTGACGTAGTACTTTT
>CAWILB010000005.1:0-10836 GCA_963836635.1 uncultured Acidobacteriaceae bacterium
GCGGCTGGCCTGGCTGTGGTCCTGGTCGAGCATGACGGTCGCGACGTGATGAATTTCGAATGTGGCCGCGTAGCCGAAGACCAGCATCTGGATGATAGGCGGACCAATGAGGATGAAGCGCGTGCGCTTATCGCGAAAGGTCTGGATGAACTCCTTGATGAGCATTTGTTTGAGCCGCCCGAACATCATTTCTTCTCCTTATTCAAGTCTCTTGTGAAACGAGCGCGTGGCGACAATTGTGAGCAGCACCGCAAAGACAGCGAGCGGCAATAGATCCGGCGAGAGCATGGCCGTATGGGTGCCCTTGAGGAAGATCTTCTTGAGCACGGAGACGTAATAGCGCGCGGGCAGGATGCGAGTGATCCACTGCAGAACGGGCGGCATCTGCTCAATGGCGAAGAGAAACCCGGAAAGCAGGAATGCAGGCAGGAAAGTAACGAGCAATGCAATCTGGCTGGCGGCAAACTGATTTTTTGCGAGTACCGAGATTAAAAAGCCCAGTGCGAGAACCACGATCATGAAGAGCGCCGAGGCGAGAGTGAGAGTGAGGAATGAACCGCGGAAAGGCACCTTGAACCACGCGATGGCAAGGAATGCACAGACGCCTACATCGAACATGCCGATGACGAAGTAGGGCGCGAGTTTGCCGAGCATGATCTCCATGGCGGTGACGGGCGTGGAGATGAGTTGCTCCATTGAGCCGCGTTCCCACTCGCGCGCAATGGTAAGCGAGGTGAGGAATGCGCCGATGACCGACATAACCAGCGCCAGCACTCCTGGAATGATAAAGGCGCTGCTTTCGAGATTCTCATTGAACCAGGTGCGCGTTTGGACGCTGATCGGCGCTGGTTCTGCGGCAAGGCCGCGCCGGCGTAGCCAATCGAGTTGAATCTGCGCAGAGTCGCCTTCGACAACGGCATCAGCGTAACCAATGAGGACGTTGGCCGTGTTGTCGTCGGTGGCATCGACAAGCGCCTGGACCGGCACGTCGCCGCCGGAGTTGAGTCGCTGCGAAAAGTTCCACGGGATAACGATCGCCATTTTGGCGCTGCCGTCGTCGAGAGCGCGGGCGAGTGCGGAGTAGTTATTTACGACTCGTGCGACATGGAAGTATTCGCTCGCCTGAAAGTCCTTGAGCAGATTCTGGCTCTGCTGGCTGCCCTCCTGGTCGTAAACGTAGATCGGCATGCCCTTGAGGTCGAGATTGACGCCGTAGCCGAATAGCAGCATAAGCGTCACCGGCATGATGACAACAATCCCCAGGCTGCGCGCGTCGCGCACAATGTGCAAGACCTCTTTGCGGGCAACGGCAAGCAGGCGCATGAAGCTCATTGCGCGAGCGCCTCCGCCGCGGGATCTGCCGTGGTGAGTGAGACAAAGACGTCTTCGAGCGTGGGCCGGATTTTCTCGATCTTGTTGGGTGCGATGCAATGCTCGCGCAGATAGGCATCGATGCGCGGCGCGGAGTCTTCGGCGTTCTGGACGGAGAGATGGAGCGCATTGCCGAATACCGCTGCGTCGAGGACGCCGGGCGCAGAGTGCAATGCTTCGAGTGCCAGTCCGAGCGGCTGGCACTCGACAAGCAGCAATTCGCTTTTCATCGAATTGCGCTTGAGTTCGGAGGGCGTGCCCAGCGCCACCATTTTGCCGCGAAAGATGAGTGCGAGGCGGTTGCAGTATTCCGCTTCTTCCATGTAATGCGTGGTCACAAAAACCGTGACACCCTGCTGCGCCATCTGGTGAATCAGGTCCCAGAAGCGGCGCCGCGAGATAGGATCGACCCCCGAGGTCGGCTCGTCGAGAAAAATGATGGGCGGGCGATGCAGAACCGCGCAGCCCAGCGCGAGGCGCTGCTTCCATCCGCCGGGCAAAGTGCCGGTGATGAGGTTTTCGCGGCCCTTGAGGTCGGACATCTCGAGAGCCCACGCAATGCGCTCGTCGACAAGTCTGGCATCCACACTGTAGAGGCCGGCAAAGAGGCGAAGGTTTTCAATTACCTTGAGGTCGTTGTAGAGCGAGAACTTTTGCGATATGTAGCCGATATTCTGGCGGACCGACTCAGGATCGCGGGCAACATCGTAACCGGCCACGACAGCGCGGCCCGCGCTGGGCTTGAGCAGTCCGCACAACATGCGAATGGTGGTGGACTTCCCCGCTCCGTTGGGACCGAGGAAGCCGAAAACTTCGCCCTTGCGCACCGCAAGACTCAGCCGATCCACGGCGACAAAACTGCCGAAACGTTTGACGAGGCCTTCGATGATGGCGGAGTTCTCGAGCTCAGGCATGGAGCGCGCCCTCGCCGGCGACCGCATCGACAAACAAGTCTTCAATAGTGGGCGCGACCTGCTGGATGGAATCGAAAGGAACCTGCGCGTTCCTGAGCCGGGCTTCGAATTCAGGAATGCGTCGGGCTGCGTCGTCGACCACCAGGTGAATGCCGTCGCCGGTAAGCACGAGACTCGAAATGCCTTCGGCGCGCTCGAGTTCGGTGCGTAAATTGCGCGGCTCAGGAGACGTGACCGAAAGATACCCCTTTACCGAATTGGGCCTTCAGATTTGCCGGCGTGTCGCAGAAGAGCAACTTTCCCTGGTGCATGAGCGCAACGCGATGACAACGCTCGGCCTCGTCGAGATAGGCGGTCGAAGTAAGAATCGCGACGCCCTCGGCGGCGAGCTCATACAAGATGCGCCAGAAGTCGCGTCGCGAGACGGGATCGACGCCAGTGGTAGGCTCGTCGAGCAGAATCACACTGGGCCTGTGGATCAGCGCGCAGACCAGTCCCAGTTTCTGCTTCATGCCGCCAGAGAGATTGCCGGCCTTGCGCGCGCGAAACTCGCTCATGCCGGCCGCTGCGAGCAACTGGGTTGAGCGGGCGATGCGTTCTTTTTTACGAACACCGAAGAGATCGGCATAAAAGCGAATGTTTTCGTCTACTGTCAGGTCTTCGTAAAGGCCGAACCGCTGCGGCATGTAGCCGAGCCAATGTTTTGCACGCTCGGGGTCGCTCACTATGTCGCATCCGGCAACGGTTGCCGAGCCTGAATCGGGCGCCATGATGCCGGCAAGCATGCGCAGCGTGGTGGTTTTGCCGGCGCCATCGGGGCCGACGAGGCCGAAGATTTCCCCAGCGCGGACATTGAAGCTAAGACCATCGACGGCGCGCACGCCGGGAAAGCTCCTCTTGAGTCCCTCGGCTGCAATTGCGATTTGGAGCGGCTGGGTCATTGCCTGGCCGGCGCGGCAGGCGCAGGTGATGCGGGCACATTGGCTGGCGCAAGCTCGATGCGCGCATCGGCCGGCATGCCTGGCTTTAGCTCGTGATTGGGGTTGTCGATATCGATCTTGATGCGATAGACGAGTGTCACTCGCTCCTTGTAAGTCTGCACGCTCTTGGGGGTGAATTCGGCGTCGGGCGAGATGAACGACACACGCCCGTGATATTGCTTGCCGGGATAAGTGTCGGTGGTGATAGTTGCATCCTGGCCCCAGTGAATGCGGCCGAGATCGGTTTCGGCAATGTAGGCGCGCAGCCAGATGTGATCGATATCGGCCAGCGTGACCACAGGCGAGCCGGGGGCTACGACCTCGCCGAGTTCGGCCTGGCGGACAGTAATAACGCCGGACGTGGGGGCGCGAAGCGTGGTGTACCCCAGATCGATGCGCGAGAGACCCAGTTCAGCGTCGGATTGGTTCAGATTGGCGCGAGCAATGGCGATATCTTCTTTGCGGCTGCCTTCGACAGCTTCGTTGTAGCGCTGTTTGGCAGCCTGGAAATTCGCATCGGAACGTTTGAGAGCAGTTGCGGCAAGATCGCGATCCTGCGCAGAGATCTCGTCTTTTGCGTAGAGACTTTGCGCGCGCTGATTGTCGAGCTGCTTTTGATTGAGATCAGCCTGCGCATCAATCACGGCCTGCTGCGACGCGCGAACTTCCTGCTCGCGCATGCCGGCCAGCGTGAGTGAAAGATCGGACTCGCGAACGGAAACGGCTGCTTCGTCGATGCGGACCTTCTGCTCAAGGTCTGCATCTTCAAGCTTCGCCAGCAGCGCGCCCCGCGCCACTTGCTGCCCCTCTTCGACAGGTAGTTGAACAATGCGCCCCTGCACCTTGAAGCTCACCAGGCTCTCATGCGCTTCAATGTTCCCCGAGAGAGCGATCTCGTTTGCCGGGGCAGATTTTTTCGCAAAACGCGGATAGAAGTAAACTCCGGCGGCAACGGCAGCGCAGAGCAAAATCGCAATTGGAATCAGTCTTTTCATCGCATCGAACCTCACAGGCACAATCGGTTTGGAGCGGTTTCGGCGGCCAGTCTCAAGGATTCCCGGCAAACTTGAGAATGTTGTTCTCCGTGTCTCCCATGGCGCGGGCAAGGGCATACTTCGCGTTCACTTGACTCGAGACCGCAAGAATATAGTTCTCTTCGGCGCGGGCAAGCTCGTCTTGCGCCGTCACAACTTCAACATTGTTGGCTGTGCCCGTCTTGAAGCGATCCTGCGTCTCCTCTAATTCGCGCTTCGCCAAATCCTGGCCCTCCTCGGCCACTTGCACCTGTTGCGCCTTCGAATCGATATCCAGCAGCGCCGCGCGGATGTCTTCGTCCACGCCGCGGCGCAGGTCGTTGATCTGGTCGTCGACGCGACGGAGCCGCGCGGCAAGCTGCTGCGCCTCGCCCTCGCGGTCGCGGTCGAAGATGGTGAAATCGATCTGACCCTGGATGAGCCCCGTGGTGTCGACTCCGCCAATCGAGCGGCCCAATTCGCCAATATTGCCGTTGATACTGACCTTGGGGTAGAAGCGGGCACGGTTGGCGCGCTGCTGCTCGACGATTGCGTCGCGCTGGCTGGCGAACGATTGATAGTCGGCGCGCGAAGTGAGGGCTGCGGCCACGAGCGCTTCGGGAGCGGGTTGGTCGAGCGGCTGGAAGCTCAAGGGCTCGGCCAGTTCGAGCGGCGTGGCAGGGCTCATGCCCAGGTTGCGCGCAAGCTCAAGCAGCGATTGCTGGTATTGGTTCTCGTCTTCGAGCAAAGTTTGTTTATCGTTGGCCAGTTGCACCTGGGCGCGGAGCACGTCGACTCCGGTGGCAGCGCCGGCATCGTGACGGTCCTGTGCGAGCTTTAGGAGGACCGTTGAGTCTGTTACGCGCGACTGCGCCGACTGCGCACGCGCTGCCGCCGATTGCGCGTTCAGGTAGAGCGACGCGGCAAAGCGCACAATAAGGTCGCGCGCATCCTGCTCGCTCAGCTTGTCAGCGTCGAGGGCGCGCTGGCTCGCCTTCCACGCGTGCAAACTGCTCAGGTCAAGCAGATTCTGCTGCCCATAAACTCTGAGATCGTAGTTGGAAAATGGTCCGACGACGCTGGGCAGCGGGAGGCCGGGAACGGAGATGCCGAATGCGCGAAGACTGCGGTTTTGATAGTTGGCGTAGGTCTCGGCCGTCACGCGCGGCAACAGCGCAGCATGGCTGCGAGTCTCGGCGCCCTTGTCTTCTTCAATGCGAGTACGGGCCTCAAGCACGCTCAAGTTCGCTTCGAGCGCGCGATGGATTGCGTCTTGAAGAGTGAGCCGAACGGGAGCCTGTTGCGGATGGGCCGGTATGCATGCAATCGACGCAATAAACCAGGCCGAAAAGAGAAAGACCGCGGTACTAATCCTTGGTTTCATAGTTCCTGCTATTTCCCCGGCGCTGCGATGGCGCGCCAGGTGTGCTGAAAGCTGTCTTCCATCCAGTTGCTGAGGGCGGGCTTCTCATGCAGCGACCATAGGAGCACGGTTCCCAATACCATCTGCAGAAGTTGCATGGCAACTTTCTCCTTCTTGAGCGAAGGGTCGATTTCGCAGCGCTCCTGGCCAATGCGCACTACCTCTGCAATGGCTTTACGGCCCACAACCATCCTGCGTTTCACAATTTCGCGCACGCTCTCACTGCCGAGGAAGGAAGACATGAGCGCGCGGGCGAGTTTCGGGCTGCGGCCCGGCTCCTCCGCCAGCCGATGCACCAGCCGGCGCAATACCGGATACATCGGCTCAGAGCCTTCGGCAACGCTTGCCGCCGCTTGCTGGAGCTTGCCCAACTGGATCTCGGCCATCACGCTGAGCACATGCTCTTTGGTGGCGAAGTAGTTGAAAAATGTTCCCTTGCCCACATCGGCGGCCTCGGTAATGTCCTCGACCGTGACGTTGGCAAGCCCGTGCTCGGCAATTAATGCCAGCGCGCAACGAAAGAGCTTGACCCGAGTCTCGGCGGCGCGGCGCTCGCGGCGGCCGGCGGCGGGCCGGCCGGCGACAGGCTTCCTTCCCGCTATTGCGGCCTTCTCGGATTTACGACCATTGACCATTGATGACCATTAATCTAACTTGACTAGTAGTCATATTTATATCACAAGTTCTCCGCACGTCAAGAACGCGCGCGACGTTTTTCATGGGTTTTGGCTCGAGTAGCTGGAATTGGACACGCACGAAGCCAAGTTCGCCATTCCCGGCTGTGAATCGGCGTGCAAGCAGTCCTATGCCGTTGCGCGCGGGAAAGCGGGGCACTTTTCCCGGCCAGGAAAATTTCTGGGATTGAACGTGCGGGGCGCGACCGTCGATTGCAACTGCTCTCGCTTTGCCGGTAAACTATTCATAGCGGAGAGGTGGCAGAGCCTGGTTGAATGCACCTGACTCGAAATCAGACAAGGTCGCAAGGCCTTCGGGAGTTCGAATCTCCCCCTCTCCGCCACAAGTTAAGTAGAATCAACACAACGAGGCCCTTCCAAGGCCCCGTTCTATTTTGGCCTGATCATGCCCTCTGAGGAAAATGTGCACTCGATGGCACAGAAAGGCACCGAGATACAAATCCAACTGACACCAAAACTGACACCGAAACGGCCAAACCGGTTAAAGCCGATTAGGAGAACTGGCAGGAGGCACTACGTAGCCGTCTCACCGGCGCATACGACGCGCAAATCTTCACCAACTACCGCGGGAAGCTGGGAGCGGCGCTTGGGCATGATGTTTCGCGCACAGCAGCGCCCATGCGCCGGAGATGAAGCCAGAACAGAAACAGGAGCGGGCTGTCAGGCCGCAGCGGGAGATCGCGCAGGAGCAGAGTTACGATATTGGTTTGGGCCTATAAGGGGGCAGGCCGCAGCCCCGGGGACCAGAGCACCTCGCCCGCTCACCTAAAATGTCAAATGTAATTTGACATTTGACAAGCCTTATGTGGGCCTGTATCTTCTTTTCATGGAGCTGCTGCGACGCACTGACCTGTCTGCTTGGCTGCTCGATAGATTCGGCAATGCCAGTGCTCTGGCCGCAGCTCTAGGCGTATCCCGCCAGACGGCCCACAACCTCATAACAGGACAAACGAGCCCGAATGACAGGCATTGCGAAAAGCTGGGAATTATTCCGGCTTTTATGCTGTCAGAAAAGGAGACTAAGCGAGACATGCAAAGCCTTGATGACTTTCTATCGATACGTGGACATGGTCGAAGGCAGGAGGGGGCGACGGTGGAGGCCGAATTGAGCGGAGCACCGCTGTCAAACGAACGCGGCACTGCAATGTGGAAGGGGCTGATTCAGGTCACGCGTGCTACAGCTAAGCGCGTCGGAGAGATTTATGGGTTTCCCTTTGAGTGGGACGATGGGCCGCCGCTCGGTAAAAGTCTATCTCCGCTTTTGAAGTTGGAACCAGTAGGCGCCCAATTCAAGGAAGTCAGATCGACGCCCTTTGTTGGTGCGACCAGGAACTGCCTGGTTGTATTTGGATGGGTGGCTACTCCTATGGGTTCGCGCAAGCAAACGCCTCCTGATCTGCGATGGATACTCACCCTCTCAAGCAATGAAGGCGAGGTTGTTTGGAATGTTAACCAAAATGAGATTATCGGTGCCTCATCCATCGAGTTGGCTGAGCAAATCGTCAAGCAGTTAATCGAGTATCGGGATGAATACCAGAAGGCTTGAGCTAAATGGGCAAATGAAGAAGGATGGGCGAATGAAGAAGACTTTGCAACAGCACCGTGAGAAGGTGACCTCAATAGTCAATCAGCTTGGCGAGGAGTATGGGGCTTGGTACGGATGGACTAGCGGGTTTGGTCGATACGTAGCTTTGGGCGAGTACATACTTGAGGAAACCGAGTCAGATACTCAGCATGATGAGTGGCTGATGGATGCGAGGGAATCCTTTCTCAAGTGGAAGAAGGTACATCACATCGATACGGCTCCCCCCGCAAATCTCAAGGCAGAGTGAGGCTTATTCTTCAGCTTCCGATTGCCTGCCCTATTCCAGCGGAAACGTCATGCGCCTCAGCCTTGCTCAATCAGCGGAAATGGATTTTAGGATGAGTTTCAATCCACCGCTGAGCGCGAGTTGGAACTGGCCGACCTGCGCACCCAGTTAAAGACGTTCGAAGGCCGCTACGATCGACACGAATCTCGGCTCACTGCGGTTCCGTGGTATGCTCCTCAACCCAATTTTGAACGCGTGCTTGTGCGCGGGATATATCGCCCTGCGTCAGGTGTGACGCAACTTGGTCCCGTTCCTCAACGGATTCAAGATCGAAGGTTTCGGGTCTACCGGAAACCGGAACATCGACTCTGTAACCGTGCAGTGCCACCTCAAGCGCGTCGAAGTTCCTCTTATATTTCTCAAACAGGACACGTGCCACCTCAAACCAGAAGTAGCCCTCTGCATAATCCTGCCGTACGCCATGTCCTTTGAGGTACATAAATCCAAGGCTGAGTATCCCAGAATAATTAAGATCCTCAGCTGCTTTTTGGTACCACAGCGCTGCGTGAGTATAGTCCTGAGGCACCCCAGCCCCAAAGCAGTACAGGTCACCTAACAATCGCTGTGCTGTGCTGTCACCCCGCCCAGCCGCATGGGAATACCAGGCCGCCGCCTGTTCCCGACTGCGTGGCACCCCCTCGCCATATTTATGCAGGTCACCGAGTCTACGCTGCGAGTAAGGATCACCTTGTACGGCCGCCTTGAGAAACCAATTCGCCGCCTTGGCATAGTCCTGAGGAATGTCGGCGGGGGGAATAGTATCGTATGCGTTGAAACTGCTGAAGTATTGGTCGTGCGTGTACATTTGGCCGAGGCTGCTCTGCGCCCCAGCGTGGCCCTGATTGGCTGCCTTCTGGAGCCACTCGAAGGATTCGGCGGGGTTGTTCGACAGAAGCAGTCTTGCCATCTCATATTGAGCCGCAGCATCTCCGCTTGCTGCGCTTTGCTTAACCGCGTCTTCGGATTGTTGTTTGTGATAAGCCTTAATACGGTTCATCGAGATTCCCTTTCGATTCGAAACAACGCATCCATAATGGCTGAGGGATTGTAGCAGTGCCGGATGGCCCGGGTCTGAGGCTATGCGTTTCCGAAAAATGATAGGGTGCCCATGTCCTGCTTTTGGTAGGTGGGATGCGTGCATTACGCACTCCGAGCCGGAGGCAACTGGCCGCACCGCAGGTGCCGTTCACGCACTCTTAGCCAAGGAACGCATAACAAATTCAGGGTCGGCAGCAATGACGATAAGAAGCGCGCGCGCAGCGGCTTCCGGCTGGCGGCGCCCAGACTCCCAATGACGAACTGCATCCACCGACAAACCAAAACGATCAGCAAAACGCCCCTGGCTCAGGCGCAGGCGCTTACGGAGTCCTCGCACGTCCACGGTCTCCGGCAGAGTGACCTTGTAACCCTTGCGCTCACCTTCCATGTAGGCGCGGGCTTCAGCCGTTCCTTGTGCCATCTCTTCAAACAATTTGCTCATCGCTTCCCCCTGTAATCGGCAAAGAAACTCTTCGCCATCTTGGCCAGGGCATTCTGCTCGGCCTTGCTCAAATTGCCCTTCTCCGATTTGGCATACACGGTGATGAGGAAGATCGGCAGATCCTCACCGCCATACAGATAAATGACTCGTGCGCCGCCGCGCTTTCCCATGCCTGAACGTGCAAAGCGCAGCTTACGATACCCTCCTGTGCCGGGCATCAAGTCTCCGGCCTCCGGGTAGGCGGCGATGGTTCGCACGATTTCTTCCCGGTCCGCTTCGCTATAGATGGCTTCGGCGGCCCTCAGAAACATCGGGGTTTCGACCACCGTTTGCATGGTAAGACTATATGCCAATGGCATATAGTGGTCAACCCTTTTCTCAGCGTAGAAGAGGCAGGTTGCGGCCATTGCTGCGGCCACGAACTTCTACCCGAAACCAGGACCCTCAACTGACCCCACAGTGAGCACCGGCACTTCTGATCCTGTAAGTGACACATAGTAAGTATGTTAATAGGATATAGGTCGGACTCGAAATCAGACGTACTCGCAAGGGTACCGGGGGTTCAAATCCCTCCCTCTCCGCCAGTAATTTGAGGACCAAAGGCTAACGAGGTCCTTCACCCGCCGCAACGAACGCGGGGTCTCGCCTCCGTGATCCCGCTCCAGTCATCTCCGCATAACTGGCTTAAGTTCAAATCTCTTTCCGCCGTAGATATATTTTCGTCATCAAAATACAAGCAATTGGCGGCACCTTGGCGGGTTACGCTTTCGATCGGGCAATTCCGGACCTTACCAAATTTCGTGCCTGCAAATGCAGCGCGGCGAAAACAGTAATTCTCCTGCCGCTTGTATTCAGTAAGGATTCCCATGCCGTGCCTATCAAGTTCCTCTGGCTCAAGCTTGACTGCTTCGGTTTCCGCCACCATGCCAGCCGCCCTCGCTCCCTCATTTCTTACAAGCCTCGCGGGTGGCCGGGGTATCAGCGATTCCCGAAGGCTCTATGAAGACGAGAGACCGAATTCGAGAGTAATCGCAAGAATTACACTGTGGGGTCACGGCTGAGCGGACTATGCAGTGATGAATCGTGTAG
>CAWILB010000006.1:0-18071 GCA_963836635.1 uncultured Acidobacteriaceae bacterium
GAACACCGGAAGCTCCTGGAAGTTGGTGCGCAGGCTGCGCGCCGTGCCGTATTCCACTGCGCCTGCCATGCCATCCTGCAACTCGGGAATATATCTGGCGATGTCGAGAGTCCGCTTGATGCGCGGCTCAAAGCCGGCAATCTCTTCAGCCGTGGCAGGGTGCTGCAGATAATAAAGCGTGCCTCCGTTGGCAATGGCCGCAACATAAGCGCCCAATTGCAGCGGAGTGAGCGAGACGCCCTGGCCAAAGCTGCACATGCGGCCCACGCCGCCGTCCGACTCGGAAATGGGCTGATCGGGATACTGGCCGAGTTGCTCTCCGGGAATGTTGTATCCTGCCAGCTCGCCGAGGCCGAACTGGGTGGCGTAATGGCGGACGCGCTCAAAGCCAAGCTCACGCCCAAGTTCTTCAAAATAAAGATTGTTGCTCTTGGCCAGCGCCTGGGTCATGTTCATGCGGAAACCGGGCAACTGCACCATGGTGTCGGCGGTGACCAGCCCCTCAGAAAGCGCGGCCATTGCCACCGTGATCTTGATGGTGGAGCAGGGTTCGGCGCCCGGCGAAAGCGCCAGTTTCTGGTTCACCATGGCCAGGATGCGGCCGTTTGAGGGGTTAATCACCACGGCGGTGCCGTTCATGTCGCCCAGCGCGTCAATGGCGGCCTGGCGTACCACCGGGTCCTCGCCGGTGGTGATGTCGCCCTCGACTAAACTGCCTGTGGCAAAGGAGTTGGCCGTGAACCGCTCATAGGAATGGTGACGGCGAATCCCAACCGAGGCGCGGCGCAGATGTCCCGAAGTGGCAGTATGAGCGGATGCGGTTCTGTGGGCAGTGTGAACTGTGGCTGCGTGCGCGCCCGCATGCGCGGTAGTGGTTCTTGAAGCGGCAACCGCATGATGGCTGACCGCGTGGTGCGTCTGCCTCAGATGCGACTCGGTCCGAGCGTGATGGATCTTTTGTGGAACGTCGAGCGCGAACCCGCCCGCCGCATACACCGCCAAAGCAAAACCTGCAAACACCCCGCAAGACATTTTCATCCAGCCAACACCCCTCAGCACTTGGATTGTCGGGTGCGCTTGCCCTCTCGAGAGCGGCGCACTTCTCATTTTTCGGTGGCTTTGCGGTGTGAACGATCCTGCCGCAATGCCGCTGGTCTTGCACTCTGCTTGCCACTTGGCCAGCAATTCGTTTCAGGATAAAACGAATTCCTCTTGCGCAGGCCGCGTTGTGCCAAATTGGTTAGAATTTCTTGATTCTTGCCGTTATTATACGTGTCGAGCGGCCCATTTTGGAACTGCGAGGTCCAAATTCATTAGACGCAATCTAAATCGTATCCGCTGTGAGTTAAATCACCCAAATGGTGCAGCCTAAAACTGCAGTCTCCGCAAGAAGGCCGGCACATCGAGGTCCCGATGCGCCGTCTCCTGCGGTTCTTCAAGCGTTGTCTGTCCGTCGCGCGTGTGTGTTTCCTCGGCCGGGCGGCTGGTGGCGACGCTCGCCTGGTAGCCCCGCTCTACCAGCGCCGGCTCAAGCATAGCTTCAGCCATTTGTTTATGGTTGACTTCGGCGTCGAAGTTGTTGAGCCTGGACAATTGAGCACCTGCGCGCTCCCCAGTTTCGGCTGCCGCTTCGGTCGCGGCCATCGCCCCCGCGGAGACGGTTACGGTGGTTGCAACCGGCGGAACGGCCGACGAGTAGAAGAACGCGTCGTTCGATCCGGCGTCTTCTTCTTCGCTCATGAAGCGCGGCGACGCGGGCGTCCTGGGCGTTTCGGTTTCAGCCGCCGGCCCGGTCTTGACCTGAGCCTTTGGCTCCTTCTCGCCCTCGCGCATCCAGTTGTCGGGCGCAACCACTGGCACTGAGACCACCGGCGTCTCTTCCACGCTCAACATGCGTGCGCGGCGCTCCGGCATCTGGTCGCGAAAACCAGTAGCGATCACGGTGATCTTTACTTCCTCGCCCATCTTCTCATCTAGAACGGCGCCGAAGATGATGTTCGCGTCTTCGTGAGCCGCTGACTCAATGAGTGAGGAAGCCTGATTCACCTCAGAGAGCTTCAGCGAGCTCGAGCCGGTGATGTTGAGGAGAATGCCGCGCGCGCCATCGATGGCGCCGGCCTCAAGCAGCGGCGAAGCCATTGCCGCCTGCGCCGCTTCAACCGCGCGATTCTCGCCCGAGCGAACCGCAGTGCCCATCACCGCATGGCCCATGCCGGCCATGGTTGTCTTCACATCGGCAAAGTCGCGGTTGATGATTCCGGGAATCGTGATGATGTCGCTGATGCCCTGCACGCCCTGGCGCAGCACGTCGTCGGCGACCCGAAAACTCTCAAAGAAGCCCGCATCCTTGGCAACGGCGAGCAACTTCTCGTTGGGGATCACGATCATGGTGTCAACGCTCTCGAGCAGTTCCTTCAATCCGCGCTCGGCCTGCATCAGGCGCCGCTTGCCTTCAAAGGCAAAAGGCCGCGTGACAACCGCCACCGTCAGGATTCCCATCTCGCTGGCCAGCGATGCAATCACCGGCGCTGCGCCGGTTCCAGTGCCGCCGCCCAGCCCCGCGGTCACAAACACCATGTCGGCACCCTCGAGCGCCTCGATGATCTTTTCGGAGTCTTCAAGCGCCGCCTTGCGGCCGACATCCGGATTTGAGCCCGCGCCGAGTCCCGCGGTCAGACGCACGCCGAGCTGCAGTTTCACTGCGGCCTGCGAGAGCTTGAGCGCCTGCACGTCAGTGTTGGCGGCGATAAACTCCACGCCTTCCATGTGCGCCTGGATCATGCGGTTGACGGCATTGCCGCCGCCGCCGCCCACGCCGATTACCTTGATCCTGGCGCCGCGCGGCATCTCTTCGTGAAACGTGATTCTCATCTCTCCGGCTTCACTATTCGGCTGTTCCATCTGGTCTCCATTCCTCGTCTACAATTTCCTGCCTGTATGCTCCCTAGTGCCTATTGCCTGGTCCCTATTGCCTGGTCCCTGCTTCTCAAAAACTGGCTGCAAACATGGCCCGCAGCTTCGAACGCAAACTGTTGCTTTCAGCGGCTCGGGAGTTCCTGGTGCGATGCGCGTACATCAGCATCCCGATGGCTACCGCAAAACTGGGGTGGGCAATCTCGCCGGGCATGTGCGAAAGGCGGACCGGCATTCCGGTGCGCGCCGGCACCCTCAACTGGCTCTCGGTCACGTCAAGCAGTCCGGGAAGCAGCGCGCCTCCGCCGGTAAGCACGCAGCCCGCGCCCAGCGCATCCACTACGCCGCCATGGCGCAGGCTCTCTTTGACGAAATAAAACAACTCGCGCGCGCGGGGCTCAAGAATCTCAGCGATGGTGCGCAACTGCAGCCGTTGCGGCTGCGGATTGGCGATCTCAATCTCCGCGGTCTGCGGCACCGCCGTCACCACCGCATTGCCGAACTGCCGCTTCAGTTCCTCGGCCTGCGCCACCGGCATCTGCAAGCCAATGGCAAGATCGTTGGTAAAGTGCGCGCCGCCGATCGGCACGCTGGCCGTGTGCGCCACCGCGCCTTCGAAAAACACCACCAGGTCGCTGGAGTGCGCACCGATATCGAGCAGGCATACGCCTAGTTCTCTCTCATCCGCTGAGAGCGTGCATTCGGCCGCGGCAATCGACTCCAGCACTGCTTCGGTCACTTCTAACCCGGCGCGATTAGCGCAGGTAACCGTGCTTTGCAGGGCGCTGCCCGAGCATGTGGCGATGTGCAGATCGACCTCGAGCCGCGAGCCTACCATGCCGACCGGATCGAAAATGCCGGGCTGATCGTCGAGGATGAACTGCCGCGGCAGCAGATGAAGAATCTCGCGGTCGGGAGGCCTTTCAACGGCGCGCGCTCGCTCCACCGCCGCGCGCACATCCTCGCGCGTAATCTCGCGCATGCGATTGCCCAGCTCAAAGCCGCCGTTGGTGTTCAGGCCGCGAACATGCGGCCCGCCCACGCCCACCACGCACTCATCGATATTGACGCGCGCCACGCGCTCGGCCTGCTCATTGGCGGCGCGCACCGCCTTGGCCGCAGCGCCCAGCTCGGCAATCAATCCTTTGCGCATGCCCTGCGACTCCACCACGCCGTGGCCGCGATAACGCAGCGATGACTCGTTGATTTCGGCCACCACGACCCGCGTGTGCGCGCTGCCCACGTCCAGAACCACGATCAGATTGTTCTGTTTCTGAGCCATCGCGTCCCTTATCCCACCTGCGCGGCAAGTGTCGCCGGCGTCAAGTCAATCTGGTTGAAAGCGGTGTGGCGCTGCTGAGCATGCTTCTTCTTTTCCTGTGCCGCTTTTTCGTGTTCGGCGCGGCTTTTCGCTCCTGCACTCGCAGCCGGTTTCTTCTTCGGCTCTTGTTTCGCATCGGCGGCCGGCGTTCCGGCAACGGGTTTGGCGTCGGCCGCTGGTTGCGTGCCATCGGAGCCGGGCGTGGGCTGCGAAGCCTCTTTTCCCGACGCCATCTGCAGCACCACCTGCTGGTCGTAGCGCAAATCCACCGCGGCGAGGTTGGGATACTGCTGGCGCCATTCGGCAATATGCGCCTTGTAACGCTGGTAACGGTCCAGGAAGTGATCTTCTCCAAAATGCGCGAGAATGTCGGTTCCCTGCTCAGGCATCAGAATGCTTGCGTCTTCAGGATCGGTGAGATCGATTTCCGATACCTGCTGCGAAAGCCGCTGGCCGTTGGAGTCGAGATCGCTCATCAGCCGCCCGTAAACCGCCATGCGCGCCCGGCGCGATGCGGCCGGATCGCCGGGATCGATGCCCGTCACCACCGGAAACGAGTAGTGATGCTGCGCCATTGCCGCGGCAGGCATTGAAAGCGGCACGCCCTCGGCGTCAACCAACCCGATCTGCGAGCCAGTGCGCGTAAATGCCACCGGCTGCCGCTCCACCAGCGCTACGCGAATCTGGTCGGGCAGCACCCGCATTACCGTGGCGTGCTCCACCCAGGCTATCTGCTCGAGCTGCCTGCGCCGCTCGCTGAGAGGAACAAAAAAGACGTTGCGACCGATGTCTTCGCCGAAGACGGGCAGTAATTCGGCGCGGCTCACCTCGGTCAGGCCGGTAGCCTGGATGCCGGCAGCGCCGGCAATGCGAAAACGCGCATCGCGCTCGATATAGGTGCGCAGCGTGAGACCCAGAAACGTAGAGCCGCTAAGAACGACGAGGGCGCCAAACGCAAGAAAGATGCGCCCGGTTTTGCTCGCCGGACGCCACCACTTGCCGCGGGGCGTCTTGCGGGCGCCGGAACGCACCTCGTCGTCACCGTCGGGATCCTCCATCTCGAGCGGCATGCCCGGCGCGCCGCGGCGGATTCGTCCCGCCACAGGCACACCCGCTTGCATGCGCCGGACGCGGGTTACCGCGGGCGCTTCGTCCTCCCATAACAGGGGGCGATTTGTGTCATTCTGATTCGTCACGCCTGAGCATAGGTCGTGAGAGTCGCCAACCTTCAATATAGCCCGTCGCGATTTCGCTTTTCTCCCCAACAAAACCGGGGGAACCCGCAGTGTTACGGGGGAAAACAGAGGTCAGGGGTCAGAGATCAGGGATCGGGGACAGGTTCCACGCCTTGTATCAAGATGCGAACTCAGTCGTACCTTTAGATCGCCTCCCGTAGGGAGGCGAAGAATTTGGCCCAGGACCAGTTCGCGGCAGCGAACGCAGTCCTGGGTAGGCAAGCAAAACTGGCTGCACAGGTTGCGGAAAAACTCAGTCGCGATGCTGTTTTGAAAGGGCACGGATTTATCCGTGCCGATAAGTTCAATGGAAACGGCCCGGCTTTAGCCGCCGAGGGAGGGTTTTGTTCGCAACCAGACATATCTCGGAGTTTTTCCTCAGCCCGTGCAGCCCCTTAAGGGCGGCACGATCAATAAACGTGCGCGAGGGCCCTGGGCTGGCTCTCCGCTTCCGCATCGCGCAACCTAGCCCCATTCCCGGCGAGCGATAATGGAAGAAGATCATAAGGAATAAGGCCATCTTGAAGCGTCTCGCCATTCTCGGTTCCACCGGCTCCATCGGCCAAAGCACACTCTCCATCGTTGAGCAATTCCCCGATCGATACTCAGGTAACTTCGCTTGCCTGCGGCCGCAACATCGATGAGGCATTTGCCCAGGCCATCCGCTGGCGGCCAAAACTGGTCTCCATCGCGACCGAAGAGTTGGCGGGGCAGCTTGCTGCCCGGCTGCGCGAAGCCGGCATAACGGGACATCGAAGTCGTCCACGGCACTGTGGGCACCGTCGCCTGCTCCACGCACCCCGAGGCCGACTTTGTGGTCTCGGCCATCGTCGGCGTCGCCGGGCTCGAAGCCACCCACGCCGCCATCCTGGCCGGCAAGCCCGTCGGCCTGGCCAACAAGGAGTGCATGGTCGCCGCCGGCGAAATCCTCACCGCCGCGGCCCGCGAGCGCAACGTGCCCATCCTGCCCATCGACAGCGAGCACAACGCCGTCCATCAGTGCCTGCGCGTCGGCGCGCATAAGGAAGTCAAGACCATCTGGCTCACAGCTTCGGGTGGGCCCTTCCGTGAAACCCCGCTGGCGGAGTTTGCCTCCATCACTCCGGCACAGGCGCTCAAGCATCCCACCTGGGTCATGGGCCGCCGCATCACTATCGACTCAGCCACCATGCTCAACAAGGGCCTTGAGATTATCGAGGCCTGCCGGCTGTTCGACGTGCCGCCCAGCCAGGTGCGCGTAATCGTGCATCCGCAGTCCACGGTACACTCGCTGGTGGAATACGTCGACGGCTCTATCCTGGCGCAGATTTCGGTCACCGACATGCGCCTGCCGATTCTTTATGCGCTCGCTTACCCTGAGCGCCCGGCCTCGACACTTGACCTTCGACCTGGCTGCGCTGCGCCACCTCGAGTTCGAAGAGCCCGACTTTGAGCGCTTTCCCTGTCTGCGCCTGTCTTTTGAGGCCGCGGAAAAAGGCGGCGCACATGCCATCGCTCTCAATGCCGCGGACGAGGTTGCCGTCGAGGCGTTCCTCGGCGGGAAAATTCCATTTATGGGAATCCCGCGTACAATTGAAAAAGTGCTCGCATCTACGGCCGAGGCGCATCCAACTACCATTGGGCAGGTGCTCGCTGCTGACCGGGAGGCGCGTCAAATGGCTTATGCGTTCATTGGCTCCTGGGGATAGCGGGCGCATGATTCTTGCTTAGTCCTTTTCCTCGCCCTCCGTTCCGGCGGTTTCCCCACGGAAAGGCCCGGATCGTTTTTTTGACCGTTTTTTGACCGTTTTTCTCTCCGGAATTCTTCGAAGGATCTGCTACTCAGTTATGCACGAGTTTTTGGTTTCCGCTGCCGCTTTTATCGTCCTGGTCGGCGTCATGGTCGTTGTGCACGAAGCAGGGCACTTTGTTGTGGCCAAGCTCTGCGGGGTGCGCGTTGAGGCGTTCTCCATCGGTTTCGGCCCGCGCCTGTTCGGCTTCAAATACGGCGAAACCGACTACAAGGTCTGCCTGCTGCCGCTGGGCGGCTTTGTAAAAATGACCGGCGAAAACCCTGAGCAGAACCTCGAGGTCCCGGGCACGCCCGTTGTCGTCCAGGCATACGAAAAGCTCCCCGGCCAAAACCAAGCCAATGGCTCCAATAACTTCGGTGGAATCGACGACCCCGGCTCGTTCCTCGCCCACCCTCGCTGGCAGCGCATGCTCATCGGCATAGCCGGGCCCATTGCCAACTTCCTCCTGGCCGGCGTGCTCATGGTCTTCTACTTCGCCTTTATCAACGAAGTGCCGGCCATCGAGGTCAGGACGCCCACCCTTGAATGGATTGTTCCCGATTCACCGGCTGCCCAGGCAGGTTTCCAGCCTGGCGACCAGATTCTGCGCTTCGACGTAATTAATAAGCCCGACTGGGGCCAGATCGACGCGCAGTCGCGGCTCAGCGCCAATGTAACCGTTCCCGTTACAGTGGAACGCGGCAGCCAGACGACCGTGCTCAATCTTCACATTCCTGCCTCGGCAAAAACCGACACCTTTGACATTTCCGACGAGGGTTTGCTGCCGCAGGAGTCGTATGGACCCATCAAAGTCGAAGAGGTTTCGCCGGGATTACCGGCCGAGCAGGCCGGTCTGCGCGCCGGCGACGCCATTGTGGCCGTCGACGGACACGCCTTTCACACCGTCACCTCATTGCTCTTTTACATGCAGGAAGGAAAGGGCAAGCCTATTAACCTGACCGTGCTGCGCAACGGGCAGACCGTGAACCTCATCGGGCATCCAGCCAAGCTCGACACCGGTTACAAGCTCGGCTTTGTCGTAGCAGCGGTTCCCTTCCGCAATCAGCCGCTGCCATTTGCGCAGGCGTTCGGCAAGTCCAACGCATTTTTTGACCAGAATGCCTTCATCGTTCTTGAAGTGCTGCAGCGACTGTTTACCCACAAGGTCTCGATCTCGCAGTTACAGGGCCCGGTGGGCATTGCGCGCATGGCCGGCGAGGCCGCTGAGATCAAAGGATGGCAGCCGAAGTTTACCCTCGCCGCCATGATCAGCATCAACCTCGGCATTCTTAACCTGCTTCCCTTCCCCATCCTCGATGGCGGCATGATTTTCTTCCTCATTATTGAGAGCCTGATGCGCCACGACATCAACGTCCTTGTGAAAGAGCGCATATACCAGGCCGCCTTCGTAGTGCTGCTGGTCTTCTTCGCATTTATCATGTTCAGCGACGTCACCAAGCTGCCCCTGTTTACCCACCTCAAGCCGTGAGGCAGCGTACAGTGAACAGTGTGCAGTGAACAGAAGAAAAACCAACGCAACTGCGCACTGTCCACTGTCCCCTGTCCACTGTCCCCTGTCCACTGTTCCCTGTCCACTGTCCACTGATATGCCCGTCACCACCCAGGTCCGCGTCCGCTACGCTGAAACCGATCAGATGGGCATTGTCTACTATGCCAACTACCTGGTCTGGTTCGAGATTGGCCGCGTGGAACTGCTTCGGTCGCTGGGCCTCGCCTACAGCAAACTCGAATTGGATCACGGCTGCATTCTGCCGGTGATCGATGCTCGCTGCCGCTACCGTTCGCCGGCAAAGTACGACGACGAAATCTTGATCGAATCGTGGCCTTCGCTGGTGCGAAGCAGCGTGATCAAATTCGCTTACCGCATCCTGCGCAAAGCGCATGACGGCGGCGAAAACACGCTGCTTGCCGAGGGCGAGACGGTGCATGTGGTCTGCGACGACCAGCTCCAGCGCAAGCCCCTGCCCGATCACTACGCCGAGGCGCTCAAGGCGCTGATGGCGAAGTAGCCTTTGCAGATAATTTCAATCACCTGGTGCACAATCAGCTCAGAATAAATGGCGCCGAACACGCGGTCCGGTTCGCGCCGCCCCGGAATCTCAGTAACTGCGCGCCCGCAACCCTTTTGTTTGCACATATTTGAGATTAAGTCCCGTGCTGAGAGGTATTTGCGGCCGCTTGTACATTTTTTGTTATAGTCAAATTCAACCGAATCTGCCACTTAACCGCTCCTGAGGGGAGGGGGGGCATACCCGCGCCGCAAGGGGTACGGACCGGAAACCGGCCTGCTGCCGCATGATAAGCAATGTGGACCCAAAACCTAAGGTACCGCCGCCGAATCCTCCATCCTCTTCATCAGGGACTCTTCCACCATGGAGCCTAAGCCTACTACTCCGCCCGAACTCACAGGCGTCTTGGCCGAACTCTCGGCCCGCGAGCCAATCTTTCATCGTCCTGAATTCGGTACCACGCGCGCCGATTTTGACCGGCTGATGGTCGCCGATTACTGGGAGACTGGCGCCTCCGGCCGTCGCTACGCGCGCGAGCCCATTCTGGATGAGATGGAGCGGCGCTACTCCGCTCCGCACGAAGAGGTGTGGGAGACGAGCGATTTCCACTGCCGGCAGCTTGCCGAGAACGTGTATCTGTTCACCTACACGCTGCTGCAGGATCGTCAGCGACTGACGCGCCGCGCCACCATCTGGCAGCGCACGCCGGACGGCGGGCAAATCGTGTATCACCAGGGAACGATTGTGCAGGATGCGTAACCGGCTGCAAAACATCCTCGATTAGACTTGGAAGCACCGGTAACTCCGCGCCAGAGGAAGGATAGCCAGTGATGGGAGAATTTGAGGATGCGCAGCGCGAATATGATCGGCTGCTTGAAGGGGCCAGGGGCAAGTCCATAGAGGAGTTGATCGCACTCACCAAGGGCGATACTGTCGACTTTTTGTTTTCGCTCGAGCTTGCGGTTCAGCAAAAAGCTGAGAGAGTCGGAGATGAAAATCTCTCCGATGAGGAACGCATCGTGCTCGCCGTCGAGAACCTGGAACGCGAGGTCAATAACGGCGGCTACAGCCAATTCTTTGTCAACTCGTCGGTTCGATATGCGCCTGTCATTGTCGATGCATTGGTACGCATCGGATGCCCGGTAACCGCGAAAATCACAGAAGAAGCCATTCAGGCGCTGGGGCTCGACTCGCTGAGCCCGGAAGCCGCGGAACAGGCAGCAAATGCCGCGGATGACTCGCTGAATGAAGCCCTCGACGGATGCGATCAACGCTATTACCGTGCTGGAGAGAACATTGGCGGTCAGCTCATTGAGTTCGTGAAAGCGCATCCGGAGGCAATTCGACCCTAGCGAGCGACGCTCGACCTATTTTTGCTGCTTGACTTTCGGGTTCGGAACAGCCGGAAAAGGCAGAAGGCTTCAGCTAACCGCGACCGCCAGCAAAAACCCGTCGTAGCCCTTTAGGCCCACGTTCTGCATTACGGTTGCGATCAGGCGCGGCTCCTTGGCGATGAACTCTGTCATGCGGCGGGTGCCAACGATGTCGGGGTCCTTGCTTTTGCCATCAACGACCTTGCCGTCGCGGACCACGTTATCGACAACGATGGTGGTTCCCGGCCGCGAGAGTCTGAGCGCCCACTTCACGTATTCGGCATTCGATTCCTTGTCGGCATCGATGAAGATGAAGTCGAAAGGCCCGGCGCCCTCGCTTTCAAGCATGGGCAGGATGTGCAGCGCAGGCCCCATGCGCAGATCGACGCGGTCGAGCACGCCGGCATTTTTCAGATTCTCCCGCGCCACCTCGGCGTGTTTCGGGCTGAACTCGAGCGTGACGATGCGCCCGTCTTCGGGTAGCGCGCGCGCCATGCAAATGGTGGAGTAGCCGCCCAGCGTGCCGATCTCAAGCACGCGCCTGGCCTGAGTCATCTGGACCAGCAGATTCAGGTGCCGGCCCTGCAGAGGCGAGACATCGATGGCCGGCAGCCCGGCCTTGCGGTTGGCCTTGATAGCGGCTTCAAGTTTTGCATCGGATGGAACGAGAAGATCCCCGAAGTAGCGGTCGACCGCAATCCATGCGGGTTTTGCGTTCTTTAGATTCTGCCTGGCAGACTGGGCGGATTTCTTGGGCGCCATCTACTTCTCCCGAGCCACTACAAAATCGGGAACCCAAAGGAGGGCCCTCTTGAACTCGGTGTCGGCCATGGGCGCCAGCGCCTGGCGCGACTGCTCTGCATAGCGATCTGCCGCGGCCATCGCGTACTCCACCGATCCGTTGCGCTCCAGGATTTCGCGGATCTGCTGCCGGCTTACGTTCTCAAAGCTGCGATCGTCAAGCACGCGTTGAATGGCGCGGCGATCGACGGCCGTTCCGTGGTCGTGGGAATGAATCACCGCCAGGGTCGCCTTGCCCTCGCGCAAGTCGCTTGCCACCGGCTTGCCCAACACCTCTTCGGTTGCAGTCAGGTCGAGCACATCGTCCACGATCTGGAAGGCCAGACCCACCGCGCGGCCATAGGTGGCCAGGCTCGTTTCCTCGGCCTCGGTCGAGCGGGCCAGCACCGACCCCAGCCTCATCGAGACTGAAAACAGGCATGCCGTTTTGCGGAAGATCAGGTCGTAATACTCGGCTTCGGAGACTGCTTTACCCAGCTTTTGAATCTGCAGCAATTCGCCTTCAACCATCTGCTGCGTAAGCCCAATGAGCAGATCGAGCACCCGCAGGTTTCTCTCTTCGAGGGCGACTTTGAAGGCCTGCATGTAGAGCCAGTCGCCGGCCAGCACGCACTTTTCGTTGCCCCACGTGGTGTTGGCCGAGGGACGGCCGCGGCGGGTGTCGGCGCCATCGATAATGTCGTCGTGCACCAGCGTAGCCGTGTGCACCATCTCAACCACCGCGCCGAGACGAATCGCGCTGTGGCCCTGGTAGCCGAGCTGATGCGCAGCCAGCAGCAGCAGCGAAGGCCGGATGCGCTTTCCGCCGCCCTCGCGCAGATACTCGGCGATCTCGGTGATCGTGCTTACGCTTGAAGCCGCGTCGCGCCCGAGCTCCTGCTCAATCGCCACAAGGTCTTCCCGCAGCAGCTCAAAGATCTCCCGCGCCGACGCTATGGTGAATGTGCTCAATACTCTCCGATTCTAAGGCCTTTTACCTTGCTGTCGACCTTTGGGAGCAGCTCCCGCGGCGTTTTGTCGCAATCGCGTCGTACCGGGAAATCAATCGCCGCTTATCGCCCCATCTCAGTTGGTGCGATAGTTTGTGAATTGTAACTCCACTCCCAGATCCCTGGCCCGCAGCATGGCGATAATCGATTGCAACTCGTCGCGATCTTTGCTTGAAATCCTCACCGTGTCGCCCTGGATGCTGGCCTGCGCCTTCTTCTTCGCTTCCTTGACGAGCTTCACGATCTCTTTGGCCTTTTCGATCGGGATTCCCTGCTGCAGGCTGATGGTTTGGCGCACGCTTTGGCCGGCGGCCTGCTCAACCTTGCCGTAGGTCATATTCTTGAGCGAGACGCCGCGCTTCACCATCTTCTGGCTGAGGATGTCTTTTACGGCTTCGAGCTTGTACTCGTTGGCCGAGGCTAGCTGAATTTCCTTGTCGCCCTCGGCCAGCTTCACCTCGGAGTGCGAGTCCTTCAAGTCGAATCGCTGGCGAATCTCCTTCAGGGCCTGTTCGATGGCGTTGCGGACCTCCTGCAGGTCCACCTTGCTGACGATGTCGAATGAGTTTTCCTGTGCCATAGTTTTTCTTTCGTATTGCGTTTTGTCCTCAGCCGCAAACCTTAAGCAATGTCATCCTGAGCGAAGTCCGGCGCTGCGGACGCAGTCGAAGGACCTGCGGTTGTCAATTGGGCCAGGCTTTTACCGGGGCACGGATTGGCTCGTACACAAAACCAATTCGCAAAATTCCCGGTGGAACCGCCATAATCAGTTTCCCACGTCTTACCGGATCGAGAACAGTCTGAAAAAGTTGGCCGTCGTGGCTTCAGCGAGTTCCTCGGGCGCAAGCCCCATTGCCTGGGCCACCACCTTCGCCGTTTCAGCCACCAGTGCCGGCTCGTTGCGCTTGCCGCGATTCGGCTCCGGAGCGAGCCATGGCGCATCGGTTTCAACCAGCACTCCTTCGAGCGGCATCTTCGCCGCCACGTCGCGCAGCGGCTGAGCCTTGGGATAGGTGACGTTGCCCGCAAAGGAGCACAGAAAGCCCATGTCGAGCGAGCGACGCGCCTCCTCCCACCCAGCGCCGAAGCAGTGCATCACGCCGCCCAGGCCGGTGGGCCGCCAGTGCTCCTCCAGCACCTTGAAGAGATCGAGCCAGGCATCGGTCGATTCGTTAGTTCCCCGGCAATGGATAAGGATCGGGCAGTTGCGCGAAGAAGCTACCTCAAGCTGCCGAATGAGCATTGCCCGCTGCACATCGTGCGGCGCGCCGTCGTGGTAGTAGTCGAGGCCTATCTCGCCGCAGGCAATTACTTCAGGCTCGGCAAGGAGGCCGTCGAGCTTGGCCAGAACTGCGTCGTCGATCTCCGGTGTTGCGTGCGGATAAACGCCCGCGCTCGCGAAGAGGCGGGGCAGTTTTGCTCCGGCCTCGCGCTTCATGTTGAATTCGCGGCATAGATCGCGAGCCTGGTGCATCTCCGCCGGCCCCTCGCCAATGCCGATCGAAAGCACCGCACCGACGCCGGCATCGAATGCGCGCGCCAGCATCGCCTCGCGATCTTCTGCGAAGCGCGGGCTGTCTAAATGTGCATGTGAATCGACGAGCAAAGCGAAAGCCTCTCTGCGGAGGAAATATCAGTTTGGAGCGATCGCCTGGGGATGAACCACGCGCAGCCCGAGGTGCTTCTCAAAGGGCTCAAAGTCGCTGTCGTGGTGCAACAACTGGTGGCCCTCTTGAATACAAAAAGTGGCAATGACGCAGTCAACCATTTTGCGAACGGTAGCACCCCGGCGCCGAAGGATCCTGAAGTTCTGCGCGGCGGCGATGGCCAGACTTGCTCCCACCGCTTCGAACACCGAGAAGGTAAGTAGTTGCTCGCGAGTTTCCCGAAAGCGGCGATCATAACGTATACCCTGCAGAACTTCGCAAAGAATCAGGCTCGTTAGCCCGATTTCGCACTGACCGATTGAGTTGTCAAGCCAGGCCGTTTGCCCATTCATTTTATCGTTTAGGTAGTCGATCCAAACCGAAGAATCTACGATCACCATTCAGCGTGCGCTTTCTTCAAGCTCAATTTCATTTCCTACGCGGCGGATTCTTTCGGCTTCTTCTTGGCGAATTCCTCGTCCCAATTGAGGAACCGGGTTTCGCGCATGGCATCGAGATCGCCTTCCCATCTGACCTTACCGCGAAGCTTCTTGATGCCTTCCTGCTTCTTGAGTTGAACCACCCTCAGCAGTGCCGCCTCGACCGCTGCCTTCTTGGTGGTCGCTCCCGTCGCCTTCATGGCTTGCTTCATAAGCTTGTCGTCGATGTCGATGTTCGTGCGCACGGGTGACTCCTCGATGTGTAAGGATAGCACGATTTATGTGTATCCAGCGATCAGGGCCGCGACACCTTTTGTCTCTTCCTGAGGCCCCAGGAAAGGCTACTTCAGCCTCGCCCCCAGCGGCACATCCTCAAGAAATCCCGCCAGTACCGGCGCTCCATCCGGAGGCAGCGACGCCGCCAGCAGCATTCCATTCGACTCCAGGCCACGCATCTTGCGTGGCGCCAGGTTGGCCACGATCACAATTTTGCGGCCAATGAGCTTTTCCGGCTCATAGTACTGGGCGATCCCCGCCAGGATTTGCCGTTTCTCATAGCCAAGGTCTACTTCGAGACGCAGCAGCTTGTCGGCCTTGGGAATGCGCTCGGCCACCAGCACCTGCGCCACGCGCAACTCCACCTTGGCAAAATCATCAATGGTGATGTACTGCTTTTCTTCGGCGGCTAATGGCGTTGCTGGATCGCCAGCCGCCGCGGGTGCGGCAGGCCATCGCGTGCGGAGCGACATGCTCCCCAGAAGCTGCTGCCTTCGATGGTTCGGGATGCTTGAGATACGAGTGAACGCCTTCGGGCTTATGACCTTCATGCGCTTCCGAATCCGCCTTGGCTGCATCCGGAGCCGACGGCGCAACGTCAAGCCGGCTGCTCGCATTCTCGGCGGGAACCTGCATGCACCTTCGCCGTTTCAAGCGGTTTGCTGGGGTCGTTCGAAACCACCGAGGTCAAAGTCAACGTTTCGTTCCCGCGAGCATCTGCGACGTTGGTGGTCTGGGTTGGCATCACCGATGGCGATGCCGTTGCCGGACCGGGGGTAACCGTCTCGCCCTTGCCGCCCGCCGCTTCCACGGCACTCTTGTTATTTTCGTCTTCAAGGTTCTGCATACGATCCACCGCGTCCTTCTCCGCGCGAGGAAAGAGCGGCGAGGGCTCGCCCAGCTTAGTCCCCGCCTTCAATCCGCCCCACGCAAGCTTCGCCAAGAATGCATTCTTCGCAGCATCGGCAATTTCGCCCTGGCCCAACTGCCGCCACACCTTGGATGCGGCTTCGGGCAGAATGGGATACGCAAGCGCCGTAATCACGCGAATCGCTTCGGCCGCGGTCGCCAGCACCCGCGCTTGTAGCGCAGCGTGATCTGCATCCGAGCGATCCGCCGGTTTCTTCCACGGCGCGTTGGCGGTCAGGTAACCATCCGTCTCGGCAACCAATGCCCACAGGCATTTCAGCGAATCAGAGAAATTCATCTCATCGAAGGCCGGTCCGAATGCGGCAATCGCGGCCTCAGTGTTCGCACGCAGCGCTGCTTCGGCTTGCGTTTCAGCGCCCGCCTCAGGCACCACTCCGCCAAAATACTTGTGCACCATGTTCACCACGCGGCTCACCAGGTTGCCGTAGCCGTTGGCGAGGTCTCCGTTGTAACGCTGGACCAGCGCGTCAAAAGTAAAATTGCCATCCTGCCCGAAGGGGATTTCGCGCAACAGGAAGTAGCGAAGCGCATCCGCGCCCAGCACCGCCTGAACCGTCTCAGCGCGCACAATGTTGCCGCGCGACTTCGACATCTTGCTCTGGTCAAACATCAGCCATCCGTTGGCGCGCACGCTCTTCGGAACTGCGAGTCCCGCGGCCATCAGGAATGCAGGCCAATACACGCAGTGGAACCGGCTGATTTCTTTGCCTATGAGGTGAATGTCGGCCGGCCAGAACTTCTTGAACTTTCTCATCGTCGTCGGAGCCATAGCCGAGCGCCGTAATGTAATTGGCCAGCGCATCGAGCCACACATACACCACGTGTTTCTCATCGCCCGGAACGGGAATACCCCAGTCGAAGGTAGTGCGGCTGACCGAAAGATCCTTGAGCCCGCTGCGCACAAAGCTCACCACCTCGCGCCGCGTCGACTCCGGCCCCATGAACCCTGGATTCGCCTCGTAGAACTCGAGCAGCTTTTTCTCAAACGCCGAGAGCTTGAAGAAGTAGTTCTCCTCGCTCACTGTTTCGGTCAGGCGGCCGCAGTCGGGACACAAAGTACCCGGAGGGCCGTCGACAAAGGCTTCGTCGAAGACACAATATTGGCCGGAGTACGAGCCTTTGTAGATGTAGCCGTGATCGCGAAGCGTCGCAAACAGGTGTTGCACGCCGCGAATGTGCCGAGGTTCCGTGGTGCGGATAAAATCGTCGTAAGTCAAGCCCCAACTTGTCCCAAAGGCCGCGGAACTCGGCCGCGATGCGCGTGGCAAACTCCTGCGGCGTGCAGCCGGCCTGGCTAGCGCTGCGCTCGATCTTCTGGCCGTGCTCGTCGGTCCCGGTCAGGAACCAGGTCTCGATGCCCAGAGCGCGCTTCCGTCGGGCAATGGCGTCGCACACGATCGTCGAATAAGCGTGGCCCAGGTGCGGCCGCGCATTCACGTAGTAAATGGGCGTGGTGAGATAAAAGCGCGTTGAATTGGAGGCTGAGTCGGTCATGGACGGCGCATCCCGCTCACGCGCATCATGACGGCAGCGTGATCGGAGGTCAGTTTCCATTTTACGTTACTGTGTTCAACGCTCAGTGGTTGCGTTGAGGCTTGCGCGCCTCAGCGCACGGGGGTCTGCCCCTCCGCAGGTGGTAAAATCACCCTGTAAAATCAAGGATTTTTGAGGCTCCTCGACTGTGTATCTTGAACTGCAGCAAAGGCTCGGCAGCGCGATTCGCACGCTCCTGAAAGAGAAATACTCGCTCGATTTCGAGAACATCCCGCTCGAATCGCCTCCCGACCTGCGTTTTGGCGAAATAGCTACGCCCATCGCTCTGCAATTGGCGCGCACGCTGCGCAAGGCGCCCAAAATCATTGCGCAGGAGATTGTGGCGGGTCTGGGCGCGGTCGAGGGGTTTGCTGGATTCGAAGTTGCTGGTGCGGGGTACATCAATGCGCGACTCGACCGGGGCGCGGCAGTGCGGATGGTTGCCGAAGCGGCCTCCCATCCTTTCGCCGACGAAGCCGGCGAAAGGATGGGGCATCTAAATCCGGGCGCAACAACGGGCCATGTACTGGTTGAGCACACCAGCATCAATCCCAACAAGGCCGCACACATCGGGCATCTGCGCAACGCCATTCTCGGCGACACCTTCGTGCGCCTGCTGCGCGCCGCCGGTTACAAGGTCGATGTGCAGAACTACATCGACAACACCGGCGTGCAGGTTGCCGATGTAGTTGTGGGATTTCTGCACCTCGAAGGCAAAACAGTGGCCGAAGTTGGAGAATTGGTATCCACGTGCGCTGAGCGTGCGAAAGCTTCGGCAGAATATATGCAACGAACGAAGTAGAGGAGAAAGA
>CAWILB010000007.1:0-47040 GCA_963836635.1 uncultured Acidobacteriaceae bacterium
GCTCAAGCGAAATGCCCTTGGTAACAAAGGCGCCAAGCCGGTCCAGCGCGACAATTTCTTCAAATTCAATGCCGTAGCCGAAGGTTCCGCTGGCGGCGATGACCGGATTCGAAAGCTCGATTCCGGCCAACGAAACTCTCATGTCGGGCTTCACGGGCGAGGACCTTTCCGAACTGCAACTGAACTCTTAGATATTTTAATTGGCCGCGCTTGCCCTATGCGGGGTGGGGAGTATTGCGTGCGGGGAGGAGGCGTCAGATGAGGGGCCATGGTAAAGGCACTGCAAAGGTACGGCGAAAATCGCTTTTGATGACATAACGCGTTTGACTCGATACGGTTGCGGAGGGAGTGCAACCTATTCGGGCGGAGAAGGTTCAAATTGTGGATGGTTGGCTGGGCTATGGGCTCAGCCGCAAGAGTGACGGGCCGGACCTTCCATTCCAGGCGGTCATTCTGGACCGATGGCGCAAGCGGAAGGCCTGCGCACATCGGATGCCGCCAGGGGCTCGTCCCAAGTTTGAAAAGGCCGCGGAGGATCATCGCGGCCAACACGGAAGACCCTGGAGGTTTTTTATGAGACTCTCACAAATCGGACGCGCATCGGTACTGGTGCTTCTGATTGCCCTGTTGCCTGCCGTATCGTCGGCGGGCGTGCTTATCTCGGTGGCGATTGCGCCGCCTGTGCTTCCTGTCTACGAGCAGCCAATGTGCCCCGAAGCAGGAATGATCTGGACTCCAGGCTACTGGGCGTACGGGGATGGCGACTACTACTGGGTGCCCGGAGCGTGGGATGCGGCGCCGTATGTCGGCGCGCTGTGGACTCCGCCGTACTGGGGATGGTCCGGCGGCCAATACGTTTTTAATGCCGGCTACTGGGGCACGACGGTAGGCTTCTACGGCGGCGTGAACTACGGCTTTGGCTACATGGGCATAGGTTATGTGGGCGGTATGTGGCGTGGCGGCGTGTTCTCGTATAACACCGCTGTGACTCGAGTAAACACGACGATAATTCGCAACACCTACATCGACAGGACGATTGTGCGGCAAAACACGATCGCCAATACTCGCCGCGTGTCCTACAACGGTGGGCCGGGTGGCGTGAGACACGACCCGACAGCGACCGAGCGCGCGGCAATGAACGAGCGGCATACGCCAGCCACCCGAGCCCAGGAACAGCGGGCGTCGCAGGCACGCGCGAACCGGGCCTCGTATGCCAAGGAGAATGGCGGACATCCGAAGACGCTGACCGAGTCGCGTCCGCAGACGAACGAAAGATCGGCGGGAGCCAAAGAGACTCCGAGGACCACAACACGCGGCGAGGCTAACGGCCGTAACGAAACGCACGTGACTCCGGTGCCTCGGGCCCATGAAGGGACGACAGCGCGGACAGAGGGAACGACTCATGCAACGCCGCGAACGGAGACGCGTTCACCGGAATCTGCGCGGACAGAAGGCTCGAATCATGTCGCTCCGCGGAGCGAAACACACGTGAAACCGGTGCCTCCGGCGCACGAAGGGACGACAGCGCGATCCGAAGGAACCACCCATGCAACGCCGCGAACAGAGACGCGTTCTTCGGAATCTGCGCGGACAGAAGGCTCGAATCATGTCGCTCCGCGGAGCGAAACACACGTGAAACCGGTGCCTCCAGCGCATGAGTCGAACCCGAATACGGCGTCGCGACCGGAAACGATGCCTCACTCGCAGCCGAACACGCGGGCCGAGTCGCATCCGGTTCCTGCACCGCAACATGAGTCGCATCCGGCGCCCGCGCCTAAACAAGCAATGCCTCCGGAACACGCGGCCAAAGCTCCGCAGCATGAATCGCATCCGATGCCGGCGCCTAAAGAAGCCGCACCTCCGGAACACGCGGCTCAGGCTCCCCAGCATGAGTCACACCCGGCGCCGGCACCAAAGCAGGCAGCGCATCCGGAACATACGGCTCAAGCTCCCCAGCATGAGTCGCATCCGGCGCCTGCGTCAAAGCAGGCCGCACCTCAGCAACACGCGAATCAGGCTCCGCGTCAAGCTCCGGAACACAAACCGAGCCTATAGTTGACTAACATTGCCCATCCTTGCGCGCGCAATTGGTGCGAGGATGGGCAGCGTCGTTCCCAGGCCGCGCGCAGATTTTCGGACAGCTCTTTCAGGTCAGACTGCTACAAGCTCTTCGGCATGCGAGGGTTCTGCATGAACTTCAAACGGAACGTGGTCGCGCTTGCAGATGGCCTTGATGGCGGGCCGCGCGGTCATGGGACCGGAGGGCAGACCTCCGCCGGGCATCACCCACTGACCAACCATTATGAATCGCTCGAGCCCGGGCAGCGTATTTGGCAGCGGGCTGAAGCCCGTGCCTGGCTCCGGCAGCCAGCCCTCCATGGTGCCCTGCCAGTTGCCCGTATAGCGAAGGACTGAGGCCGGGGTGGAAACATCGACCGTCTCGATGGCAGCGCGCACACCGGGGATGCGTTTGTCAAGCACTCCGATGACCGCGTCGGCAATGCGATTCTTCTCGCTGTGATACGCGGCAGGATTCGTTGCGCGCAGATCGGCCCAATACTTGAAATTTCGCGTGGAAAGTATGCAAGTGACGGCTGTCTTTCCCGCGGGCGCGAAGGTGGGGTCGAAGTTGAAGATGCGGAACCCGACGTTATAGTGGTCGGTTTCAGGATCGACTGTAATCGGCGACTCAAGAATCCGGCTCAGCATCGGGGGCTGATCGTGAAGGTCGAGCGCCACGCCGAGCGATATCTGCAGATACGAGGCGAAGAGCGCTTTTTCGTCGTACATTTTGCGGGTGGCGTCATCGATATATTTGCCGTCGAGCAGATCAAAGAGCGTCGCGTGGCCGTCTGCCGCGGAGATGACCCAGTCGGCCAGAACAGTTCTCGCCGTTTTCCAGCTCAACTCCGACTGCGTGGCCGCCTTCCACCAGGATGCGCGTAACCTTCGCTTTGAAGCGAATTTTCCCGCCGAGGCATGCTATCTTTTCTTCAATCTGGCGGATGAGGGCCTGCGCTCCGCCGACGCAGTACCCGGCGTTGCCGTTATTCATCCAGGCGAGAGAAAGGACCATGGCGACCGCGGAAATTTTTCCCACGTCGCCGTTCGAAAAAAAGCTCTTGAGCAGCGGATCGGCGAAGCGGCTCGCATACTGCTTACCGCTCATCTTTGAGAGGCGGCTGAGAGCTGGAAATACAGGCAGATCGCGCAGCATGTTGAGCCAGTTGCCGGAAAGGCCGCCGGAAGGATCGAGCATCCTGAAATTGCTCAAAACGTGCAGCGAGTGAATCAGATCGCGGATCGCCGGGGCGTCGTGCGGAGCGCGGCGCAGCAACTCGGCCTCAAGACGGTCGATGTCGGTGAAAACTGAAAGGCTGTCGCCGCTTTCAGTCTCGATGCGAACAAATTCCTCGGGGTTGACGAAGGTCAGCTTGTCGATGTCGCAGACTTCCTGCCAATGGGAGTGAAAATCGGCTCCCGGCTTGGAGCCGATGAGCCAGTGCAGGCAGGTCTCGAAGGTATACGCGCCGCGGCGCCAGCTCATGGCCAGGCCCCCGGCCATGTCGTGCATCTCCAGCACCTCGACCTCGTACCCGCACTTGAGCGCGTACACGGCGGCAGCACAACCCGGCGATGCCGCCGCCGACAATCACGATCTTCCGTCCATGCCCATTCATGATAAGACGACCCTCTTTTCATGGAGCCGCGAGTTAGTGAGGGCGTTGTTAATCCTCAGAGAACGAATGCGGTTGGGACCTGAGACTCGCGCGAGGACAGCGAAGAAAGTGAAGATTCAAGCATCAGGCCGGCGACCGGGCCCGCGATTCCGTGACGATGATGGCCTGAACCAGCGCGAAAAGCCGTGACAGGTGTCACCGCGAGGGGTGACAGAAGGGGCTTGACAATATATCTGATAGATGTATCTTTCAGATATGTTCAACTCTCAACGCCACCTCGTACACGATTCTGGGAGGGCTCTCCGTTCAACCCGACCTCTCCGGCTATGACATTCGCAAGGGCATCCAGAACAGCATCGGGTATTTTTGGGGTGAGAGCTATCGGGCAGATTTATCCAGCACTCAAGCGGCTGGCGAGAGGGCCTGATTGCGCCCTCGAAGGCCAGCCCGAATGGGCGCAAGCGGGCGCCAGACCTACGTAATCACCGACGCCGGACGCGCTGCGCTGCGCCAGTGGCTTGCGCTGCCTTTTCACAACGAGCCCCCGCGCAATGAGTTTCTGCTCAAGCTCTTCTTTGCCGGCGAGGCGTCTCCCGATGTGGCAATCGCCCACATCCAGGACCTCAACGAGCGAAACAGGCGCTGGCTCGTGACCATCAAGCCGATCGAGGCAAGCATACCCGCCGGAGCAGCCATCGAATCCTCACCTGCCCTACTGGATGCTGACGTTGAGCATGGGAAAGGCTCTGACCTGCGCCGCTCTGGAGTGGGGCGAAAAGGCCCTGGCGGCGCTTAAAACCCGGGAAGCATCTGCTGCTGCGACATCGCAACTCGCTGCGTCGCGCACCCACCGCCAATAAGCGCGCCAGAAAAACAACCGTCTCTCCCCGCAAGCAAACCCGCGGCAAACGCGGCTCCACGAGGTCAGAAAGAAAGGTCTCAAAATGAATGCAACCTCCAACTCCCTCCGCCGCAAGCAGATTGCCGCCTGGGTAGTCGTCTCCATCTTCGTTCTCGGTTTCTTCTACGCCCGTTGGCGTGTGGACGGGCCCGGTGCTGGGCGCGTGGCTTGCGGGCACGCAGCGCGTGTGGCGTGGATTCGTGTTGATGATGGGGCTCGCGGTGCTGTTCGGCTTGCCGCACTTGGTGCATGGCCTCCTGCACGGCAGTCTCGCTTCCCTGCCCGGGTTTCTGGGTTGGACGCTGGCAGCCATGGTGCTGGGCACTCTTCCTTTTACTTTTCACCGAATGGTGAGCCCACGGTTGCCGGGATGGTTTTCGACGCTTCCTTTGCCGATGTTTGGCGTGGTATTCGCGGCGATTGCGGGCGCATGGCTGCCGGCCGGCTTCGCGCACCGGTCAGGACGCGAAATTAGGCCTGCCGCTCCAACAGCTCGGCCAGGTGTTTGGAAGCGGCGCGCCGGTGTTCGTCACATACTGGTTTGCAACGACACTGATGTGGGCGTGGAATCAGAAGTCTCGCGCCGCAAGAATCGCAGCAGGGGTTGAGTCTTTTAGGGGTGGTCTGCGTGGTGGCAGCGGGTTTCGCGCTGCTTCAACCCCATCGCCTCGAATGTTCGGCAGCGCAGCGCAAGCCGCAAATCTGCCGGCGACGAGTTTCGCATGGATCTGCTTTGGCGCAGCGATTGGTGTTAAGTGGCTGGGCGCTCTTCAAGTCTCAAAGGATCGAGGCTGGGAATGCCGGCCAGAAACGCTGCGCATTTTGCAGAGCCCGGCTACCGGCGAGCCGTTGCAGCTTGTGGGCGAGGGCCGCAGGCAGGCGCTGGTTACTTCCGCCGGTGAGCGGTTTCCGATTCGCAACGGCATTCCCGACATGCGCCGTCCCGGCGATTTGACCGGAGACAATCAAGAAATACAATCACCTCTACGAAACCATCGGCGGCTTTTACGACGATATACAGCGCGTGTGACTGCGCGTGCAGCGCCATGGATGGGGACGCGTACGTGAGGAGCTACATGAATCCGCTGGAAGTGAAGGCGGGAGACTCGGTGCTGGAAACTTCAGTTGGCACGGGCCTCAACTTCAGATATCTGCCCGCAGGCGTATCGCTCACCGGCATCGATCTTTCGCCGGAGATGCTGGCCCGATGCCAGGCAAACCATGCGCCGCTGGGAGTTCCAGGCCGATCTCTTTCTGGGCAATGCCGAGTGCCTTCCCTTCGCCGACGAGAGCTTCGACGTGGTCTTTCACGTAGGCGGCATCAACTTTTTCAACGACCGAGCCAAGGCGATCGCCGAGATGATTCGCGTGGCGAAGCCTGGATCGAAGATTCTGATTGCAGACGAGACCGAGGAACATGTGAAGGCGATGTATGAGAGCGGGCCCATCACCAGCGGCTTCTTCAAGAACCGCAAAGAGCCGGTAACTGCTCCGATCGACCTGGTGCCGCCAGAGATGTTGGAGACTCATCTCGAGCTATTGAAACCCATGGGGAAGAACAGGTTTTACGTGCTCACGTTCCGCAAGCCGGTGGAGAGCAGCGAGCCTGTAAAGCCCGGGATGGAGACGGTTGTGATGGGGCGCTAATGCTGCTTCTGGGCGGCGCGGTGAGGAAAGATGAGCACGCAGAGAAGGATGGCGGCGGCTAGAACGGCGGAGGCCGTGTAGCGGCTGATGGCGAAGCCGCCCTGGGCGACTGGCTTGTCGAACAGGTCGCCGGAGACCGCTCCCAATGGCCGCGTGAGGATGAACGCCGCCCAGAAGAGACCGGTCTTGTTGATCTTGGTGAAGAGGTGGAGCAGCAACACAACCACCAGCGCTCCACCGAATAGAGCCACGCCCCCCAGGTAGCCGATGCCCAGGTCATCCGCCGCCCAGTCACCCAAGGCCGTGCCAAGGGTCTGCGAAAACATGATGGTGACCCAGTAGAAGATCTCTGATTTGGCTGAGCTAACGCTGCCCACCGATACAGTGCCCACGATCCAGTACCAGACGCCCAGCGAGGCCATCAGGAGTCCAAACAGCAACGCGCTGCCCCATGCGTACCCCAAGCCCCCGGACCGGTCGGCCAGGTCGGCCATAGTGGTGCCCACGGTGGTGGTGGCCACGATGGTGACCCAGTAAAGGAAGGGATGGAATTTTTTGGCCTTGACCTGCGCCAATACAGCAACGATGAAGATAACGGCGAAGATTGAGGTGCCGACGGCGTAGCCCAGGTTCATCTGCATCGTGACCGCGTCGCCGCCGGTCTCGCCCAGAGTGGTGCAGAGTATCTTGATGATCCAGAACGAGAAAGTGATCGCGGCGACTTTGCTGAGGCCGTTGCCGGATGGCGCCTGTGCTTCAACCGCGATTTGCGTCAAGGCGAATTCCCCTGTTATGCAAGATGGGCTGCCGAAGCGGGCAGCCCGTCAGGTTCGTGCTTACCCACCCTAACCGCAAAGAGCGCGGTTAGAATGGGCGCCCATTTTCTTGCTTATTCTGACGATTTTCTTAGACTAAGCAGTTACCGGCTCGCTTGAATCCACCTTGACAGGCGTGAGCCAGCCGAAACGGTCGGGCTTGAGCCCGTTGGCTATTCCGAAGAACTCATCGGCGATTCTCTTGGTGATCTCGCCCGGCTTGCCGTCGCCGACAACAATTCTGTCAATGGAGCGGATGGGTGAAACCTCGGCCGCGGTGCCGGTGAAGAAGACTTCGTCGGCGATGTAGAGCAGTTCGCGAGGAAGCGACTGCTCGGTCACAGTCAGACCCAGGTGACGGGAGATGGTAAGAACGCTGTCGCGTGTGATGCCCGAAAGCGCCGAGTTGGCAAGGGGCGGCGTAAACAGCACGCCGTTGCGGACCACAAAGATGTTCTCGCCTGAGCCCTCGCTCACCAGGCCATTGACATCAAGCCCGATGCCCTCCTGGTAGCCATTCACCTCGGCTTCCATCTTGATGAGCTGCGAATTCATATAGTTGGCGCCCGCCTTGGCCAGCGCCGGCATGGTGTTGGGCGCCAGGCGGTTCCAGCTTGAGATGCACACATCGGCGCCGCCGTGTCCGGCAATGTATTTGCCCCACGGGTAATTGGCGATATAGACCTCAATGGGCGAGCCCTTGGGGTTGACGCCGATTTCGCCGTAGCCGCGCAACACGATGGGTCGGATATAGCATGGCGTAACACCATTGGCTTCAATCGTATCCACGACCGCCGCGCAAAGCTCTTCAAGCGTGAACGGGATATCCATGCGGTAGATCTTGGCCGAGTCGATAAGCCGCTGCATGTGCTCGGGAAGGCGGAAGACCGCCGAGCCCGACGGTTGTCCGTAGCAACGAATTCCTTCAAACACGCTGGAGCCGTAGTGAATCACGTGGCTCATCACGTGGATGGTGGCCTTCTCCCAGGGGATGAGAGTGCCGTTGTGCCAGATTTTTTCGGTGGTTTGGATAGGCATTGGGGGGTGTGGTACTCCTTGGCGCGCGCGTTGCGCACACAATGTCAGGTTATCGCGAATTCGGGCTTTGTGTCACGACGAGGTTCAACGGGTGGTTTTGGGGTTCCTGAATTGACAATCCCGGGCGGTTGAAATCCGGCTGCGGCCTTCCCAACCTCGAGTATTTACCGGGCAGTAATGCCAGAATAGGCAACCAAAGAACCAAGGCGGTGGAAAAAGTCCTTGCTGGCCTCCGCGGGAACCCAACCTACCTTCGCTGAGAAAGGTCAAGCTCTATAACGGGAGATTCGCCGCTCTGTGTCGGTGCACACCAGAACCCGACAACAATGCCCATGAAAACGGAAATTGCGAGCGAAAGACTCAAATCGAACAACTTCGCACTCCACCGCTTTTCCAGAAGAACAGATTGGATGATGTCCGAATCTAAGCTGAACAGGAATAAGCCGACGCCGAAAATCAGCGTCCCAAACGCCCAAACGAATTGGAATCGAGTGAGTCGTGGATCTTGCCGATCCATTGTCCAGAATGCCGCCCTGACGGGGATACCACATAAACGAGCGATCCACGGGCCAACGAAGCACACCCAAAGAAGCGCGGCCGATGCGGCGGCAAGTCTAATGCCGAATCTAACGAGTAATCCACTCATGAACGCCTCACCGAATATCGCCCGGGAGCCTTTATTATCCCGCAACTTCCCCTACGCGGGTGGATATTTGTTTCGCGATCAGGTTACCGGCGAGCCCGGGGAATCCGATTTGATTAACGTCACCTTCCCCCCACCTCCGCCCTGGACTGTCTCGAATGAAAAAAAGCCGATACAGTAAGAAAAGAATGACGGCGCTGGAATTCACCATTGTTGTCTGGGCCATCTCCGCTCTGGCTGGATTCCTGGGCGCGCTTACCGGCCTGGGAGGCGGAGTGGTCGTTGTTCCCGCCCTCACCCTGGCCCTCGGCGTCGACATCAAATACGCCATTGGCGCTTCGCTGGTTTCGGTTATCGCTACATCCTCAGGCGCGGCGGCGGCCTATGTGCGCGAGGGCTTCTCCAACATCCGCATCGGCATGTTTCTTGAGATCGCGACCACCATCGGCGCGGTCTGTGGCGCATTGCTGGCTCCGCACATCGGCACTCATGCCATCGCCATTATTTTCGGCCTGGTGCTGCTCCAGTCCGCCTATCAGACGGTCTCCAGAGCTTCACGCGGCCCCCGTCCGTCCGATCCCGTCAGACAAACTTGGCAGCAAGCTGCGCCTGGGCGGCTCGTTTCCCGACGGGGACGGCGGTACGCGCGAGTATGGCGTGCGCCACGTGCCCGCCGGATTCGGCCTGATGTTCGGCGCAGGCGCGCTCTCAGGACTGCTCGGCATCGGTTCAGGCGCCGTCAAGGTCATCGCCATGGATCACGCCATGGGAATCCCATTCAAGGTTTCCACCACCACCAGCAACTTCATGATCGGAGTTACCGCCGCGGCCAGCGCCGGCGTCTATTTGAGCCGCGGCTACATCGATCCGCGGGTAGCCATGCCGGTGATGCTGGGCGTGCTGGCCGGCGCATTTCTCGGCTCCAAGGTTTCTGATCCAGGCTCCGGTACGAATCTTGAGAATCGTCTTTGCCGTTGTGATCCTGGCGCTGGGAGTCGAAATGATTGCCAGCGGCATTCTGGGGAAGGTTTAACGGCTCTTGGTGAAAGTCGGGCTTTTGAAAGGGCACTGCTTCACAGCTTGGTTAAAAAGGTCTGCACGACAGCGCCTTGTATCAGGGCACGAGTTTACTCGTGCCGCAAACGGCTGATAATAAACGAAGGGCTTTAGCCCCTGAGGGATGGGTTTCGTTGAATTTGACTTTCAACATAGGCAGTTATGCGATATGAACGATCGTCAATTGGAGATCATGGTCGGTATTCTGCTGCGCACGGGAGTGCTGCTCGCTGCCGGAATTGTGACTCTAGGCGGCCTCCTTTATCTGGCGCAGCATCATGGCGATCCGGTCGCATATCAGCACTTTGTTGCCGGTGGCAGCGATACGCGGACGCTGGCCGGCATCGTGAAGTCAGCCGCACATTTTGATAGCGCTGCAATCATTCAATTCGGGCTGCTGTTGCTCATCGCCACGCCGGTGGCGCGGGTAGTGATGGCGATGGTGGGCTTTGCCCTCGAACGCGACCGCCTTTATGTCGTTGTAAGCCTCATCGTGCTGGTCGTCCTGGTCGCCAGTCTGGTTCACGCAACCTAAGTGGAGCTTGGCGGATCTCGCCCGAAATGTGCAACTTCTGCCGTATCGGTCAGGCTAACAACTTGGTACCTTGCTTTTCAACGACCAACCGCCAAGAGACTCAAATGGTTGTAAGATAGTGAGTCGTCTACGCCTCAACTCATTTTAGCGGTGAAACGGTTACCGTGCGCCCTTGTGGATTGCAGTCCAATGAGAGGAGCATTCTCATGCAGAAAAGAACCAGATCAGCCATGGCGCTGGTTATAGCAGCCATGATCTCGTCGTCAGTATGCTTTCTGGCGCGAGCACAAAATACAGGCACGCACTTTGAGATCGGCGTCGTCTACTTCGCGAATCAAGGGGATTATAAAGCCTTAAATAGGGATGTAGCGCAAGAGAGTGGACGCAGCAACTTTTCGGCGAAAGTTAAGGGGTCACATGCCACGATTCGCCTGACCGGGAACCAGCCTCAGATATTTCTCGTGTGCAATGTTGACCCCAGCCGCTTCAAGCTTTACACGTTTAAGTCAGAACGGAATGCACGCAGCGTCACCCTTGCGAAAATCAATTTGTGGATAGGGGGGGCCAAGACGGTACTTTCAGAGTCAGAGATTCCAGTGGCGATTAAGGCTCAAGAAGGCGGCTGTTTTACACTTACTCCCCAAAAAGACTTAGGAGACGGCGAGTTCGGCTTTAGTCCGGATGGATCCACCGACTCTTTTATGTTCGGAGTGGGAGACATCAAACAGACCCAATAGAAGCTGAATTGCCTTATAGTATTCCGCGCGCTCCAGCACGCGCCTATTCGTACCGCAGCGCCTCAATGGGGTCGAGATTCGCTGCCCGAATCGCCGGAATCATTCCGCTCACCAGCCCCGTTACCACCAGAATCAGCGTCGCTACAATCACGATGTCGGGCGAAATCAACAGCCGAATATCGGCGTCGGCGGCGTTCTTGGCAATCGCGCTATAGAAAGTGATCCGCCCCACCATGACCGAGACCAGGTAGGCGAGCCCGATGCCGCCAACTCCGCCCACACCGGTAATCACGAAAGCCTCGGACAAAAACTGCAAGAGGATATGGTGTTTTCGCGCTCCCAGCGCCTTTTCCACGCCGATCTCGCGGGTCCGCTGCTGCACGGCAACCAGCATGATGTTCATCAGCCCGATGCCGGCGATGCCCAGAGTGAGCGCACCCACCATTGCCAGCAAAATCTTCAGAGCGATCGAGAGTATCTCAAACTGGTGAAGCTGCGACCTGAGATTGGCTACATGAACCGCGTCGTGATCGGTGGGGCTGAAGTGATGCGCCGCGGCCAGGGTATCGCGGATGGTCTTTTCAATCTGCTCGTAGTCGCCGCCCTGGTAGCTGATCCACCCCCCGTCGATGTAGGTCGTGTCCTTCATGTCGCTCATGGTGTTGAAGGGCACGTAGACGGTGCGGTTGATGTCGTCGTTGCTCTCCTGCATCTTGGGCTTGAGCACGCCAATCACCTTGAAGAAAACGCCGTTCAGCCGGATCGTCTCTCCCACGGCCCACTCGCCTGAGAAGAGCTTGGTCTTGGCCTCGGAGCCCAGCACCACCACGTGCGCGCGCTGCAGATCGTCGGCGCCGGTAAAGAACCGCCCCTGGTCGGGAATCAGCTTGACGATGTCGGCATAACCGGGGCGCGAACCCACAACTGTCCATGTGTAGGTATGCAGATCGTTCTGCACTGCCCCATCGAGATACGCCGCGGGACTGATGTGCGTGATCTCAGGCACCGCCAGGCTGATGCGGTCAATGTCGTCGAGGGTCAGTTGCACCTTCACGCCGGCCTTGTCGCCCCCGGCCTGCTCGCTGGTCTTGCCCGGAAAGAAGCCGATGGTATTGGTGCCCCATTGCGCAAAGATCGTCTCAATCGCGTTGCTGAACCCTGATCCATAGGCCATGAGCAGCACCACCGTGGCGATGCCCCATGCCATGCCGACCATGGTGATGGCCGTGCGCCGGCGATTGTAGATCATCGCTTCCCACGCCTGAAGAAAGATGTCTTTGAACATTGAAAATCAGCTCCTGGCTGCTAGCTTCTAGCTATTAGCTTGCAGCTCTCGGCTACCGACTGCTGACGAAAAACGAGCGATCCACTGGTTTCTTCTTACAAATCCGATTCCCCTCGACTTCATGCCTGCTCCATGACGACTTCCCATTCCCACACATTCGAGCTAGAAGCTAGTAGCTAGCAGCTGCTTTCTCACTCTCTTCGCAGCGCCTCAATCGGGTCCAGGGCCGCCGCCTTGCTTGCTGGATAGAGTCCGGCGGCTATTCCGCACAAAACCAACGATCCCATCGCAAGCGCGGCCGACCAGGGCACAATCCGCGGTGGATCGAAGCCGGGCATCTTGTCGGTCAGTAGCGCCTGCAACAGGGCCATAAACGCCCCCGAAACGACGATCCCGATCAAACCGCTGAGACCGGTCAGCAACAGCCCCTCCCAGAAGAATTGCGCCAGAATGCTGCTTTTCGTCGCGCCAACGGCTTTGCAAAGCCCGATCTCCCGGGTCCGCTCGCTTACCGATACCAGCATGATGTTGATAATTCCCACTGCGCCCAGGCCCAGGGTCACAATCCCCACACTGCCCAGGAAATAGTCCATTGCGGTAAAGATGACGCTGATGGTCTGCGACGCCTGAATCGTGTCGAACTCGTTGAACGCGTCTTTGAGCGAAGGGTCGAAGCCGTGGCGCTCCGCGATCACCCGATGCACGGCCACCTGCGCGTCGGTATTGTCGTTTTTCTTGGTAGGCCGGTATTGGATCGACGTCAGCGCGTCCTCGGGAATGTTGTCTCCCTTGAGCGCGTACAGCTCCTGCATCGTCGTCACCGGCAGGTAGTACTTTTCGTCGTCGAAGGTATTGTTCCCGCGCCCGATCTTGTCGAGCACGCCAACGACCTTGAACTCAGTTCCGTTGATGTCGATGGATTCGCCCAGCGCCGGATGGCCTGGAAACAAGAGCGCTGCCGTCTTTTGCCCCAGCACCACCACGCGCCGGTGTCCGTTTACATCGTCGTCATTCAAAAAACGCCCGCCCGCCACCGGAATGTTGCGCACGGTGGAATAGCTGGCCGAGGTCCCGATGGCGTGGCCCGAGGTATTGCTCCACTCGCTCACTTCGTACAGATCGTTGCGGTTCAACTCCTCGGTAATTGCCCGCAGCTCAGGCAGCTTCGCCAGCGCTGCCTCGTCGCCCAAGGTTAGCTCATAAGGCCGCATCCCGGTATGCTGGTCGGCCAGCGCCGGAATGGTCCCGTTGAATACCATTACAACGTCATCGCCAAGTTGAGACAGTTGCTTATGCTGACCTGATCTGAACCCCTCGCCCAGCCCAACCAGCACCAGCAGCGATCCCACCCCCCAGGCGATACCGAACATGGTGAGAAAGCTGCGCAGCTTGTTGGCCATGATGGCGCGGAACACCTGGCCGAGCGTGGTAGAGAAGCTGAGCATGTAGTTTTGACGGCGCAACTTCACCGTTGTTCCTTCTTACGAAAAATATCCTCGCCGGGTTCCAAGCGCCGCCATGGAACCTTGGCGCCCTGGGTTGCGTAAGAACGATTGACGGTTGACAGCATCGGGTCGCGTCCGTCTCAATCATCGGGCCTCATTCATTCAATTTCTAAATCTCCCCAGGCTCAAGTTTGGCGATTGGGGATTTGCCGGGAGGAATCTGTGGCTGCAGCTCGCAAAAGGAAGCGTTTTTGGATCTGGTTGGGAGTCACGGTTGTGATTCTGGTTCTGGTCGCCGGCACGGGCTTGATCAAACTGGCCAAAGGTGCCTCGCTCGATCCCAACCGCGTGGCCCGCGTTACGCGCGGCGACGTCGCCCAATCTGTGGTCGCTACAGGAAAAATTGAGCCCATTACAAAAGTCGAAGTCAAAAGCAAGGCTTCTGGCATCGTGGAGAAGCTCTTCGTCGACATCAATAACAAAGTGACAAAGGGACAGGAGCTTGCCCAACTCGATAAGCAGGAGATTGAGGACCAGGTGGATGCGGCACGGGCGCAACTGGCCGCCGCCCAGGCCAATGTGGCCACTTATGAGGCCAACGTCGAGCAGGACCGGGTGAACGCCGCGGCGCCCGATCTGCCCATGTACAAGGCGACACTGGAACGCAATCAGGAGATGCAACGCGACGGAATTGTCAGCCGCCAGGTTCTTGACGACGCCAACCGCGATTACCTTGCCGCGCTGACGAGGCGCGACTCCGCCAAGGCACAGATCGGCGTCGATACTGCCAAGCTTAAACAGGCCCGCGCGCAGGTGCTGCAGAGCCAGGCCAGCCTTAAGCAGCTTGAAGAACAGCTCTCCTACACCACCATCGTGGCGCCCATGGACGGCATCATTCTTTCGCGCGATGTTGAGATGGGCGATGCCGTAAGTTCCATCCTGGTGCTGGGATCTACGGCCACGCTGGTTATGACCGAGGGCGACACCAACCAGGTTTATGTGCAGGGCAAGGTGGACGAGGCAGACATCGCGCATGTCTATCTCGGCCAGCCCGCGCGCATCAAGGTTGAGAGCTTCCGCGACCGCATTTTTAACGGCAATGTAACCAAGATCGCCCCGATGGGCGTTGAAAAAGACAACGTAACCACCTTCGAGGTCCGCGTTTCGATCAACAATCCCGGCGGCGAACTGAAGGCCAATATGACGGCCAATGCTGAGATCCTGCTGAACGAGCACAAGCATGTGCTTATGGTGCCCGAGAACGCGGTGATTTACGACGGCCAGAAAAAGGCCTCGGTAATGGTTCCTGACAAGGGTCAGAAAGACGGCACCCGCAAAGTCGCGGTCACGGCCGGCCTCTCAAATGGATCGGTGACTGAGATTACCGGCGGCTTGAAGGAAGGCGACCAGGTAGTGCTGCAGCAGTAAAAAGCAGCTTTTAGCTTTTAACCGTTAGCTCTATCACAGTGGGTTAGAATTCGTGGTTTCCCGGCCCGCAGGCCCCGCGTCCCATAGTGACAAATCGACATTAGCCCAGGGTGGAGTCGCCATTGCGACGGAACCCTGGGAAAGCGTCACAAATTAGAATCAACCGTCCCGTAGGGCCGGTACGAACTCCTCGCGCAGATTCAGCGGGTGCCGAAGTCGCGCCCACCCCGTGTGCTAAGGTTTACGCGTGGAGTCGGCAAACGCAAAAGAACCTCTCTCATCGTCAGGGAATAAACGGCGCCTACTGAAGGGGCTGGCCGTGAAAGACGGGCTGTTGCGCCACCCGTTCGACTTGGAGTTCGGCGTTCGCACCAGCGGCCTGGTCGCAGGCCGCCATCTCGCACTCGGTCATCGACACGACCGCTACGCCACCGCCTACTACGCGATCGCTCCCTCGGTCTTTCGCTCCATAATGGTGCGCTGGCGGCGTTTCTCGTCCCTTCAGCACCCCCTTCCGACCCGTCTTCCGGATATCGATCAGTTCACCTTCATCGATGTCGGCGCCGGCATGGGCCGCGCCATGCTGCTGGCTTCCGAGTACCCTTTCCGCGCGGTTGTCGGAGTGGAACTGCACCCCACGCTTGCGCGCATTGCCGGCCGCAACCTTGCGCGATGGCGCGCCCTCGGGCGGGCGCAAGCGCCCATGCGTCTGCACTGCCAGGACGCAGTCACATTCAAACTTCCGCCCGGCCCGTGCGTCGCTTTTCTCTTCAATCCTTTTGCCGGGCCAATCCTGAGAGCAGTACTGCGCTCCTGGAACCGCAATCTTCAACAGGATCCTCGCCCATTCGATTTGCTCTACGTCAACAACGAGCAGGAAAACGTGATCGAGAAGCAGCCTGGCTTCAAAAGGCTCTTCCGCGGCGAGGTGCGACGTTCGCATGCCGACAGCGTTGCCGACCGCAGAATCCTTACCAGCCAGGCCGACGGCGAGTACGCGGCCCTGGACTGGGAAGACTGCTCCATCCACCGCTGGGTGGGCAAATCGTCCAACTCCGCAATCTGAACCCGCACCGAAAACCGGGTTGGCGTACAGTCAGCACCGCCGCGCAAATGCCGCACCCGCAGGTGTGCTCCACGCATCTCATTGTTTGAGCCCAGCCATCCCTTCCGGTAAAGTGAGGGAACGTGATTATCAATTTCGCCAGGCGCGCGCACGACCATAACTGGGAGCTCGATCCCATCACGCGTTCCCTGCTCGATACGGACTTCTACAAACTTCTGATGCTGCAGTTCATCTGGAAGAACTTCCCTCGCACCCACGCAACTTTTTCGCTGATCAATCGCACGCATTCGGCGCGGCTGGGCGACCTGATCGAAGTGAACGAGCTGCGCGAGCAGCTTGAGAACGCACGCAAGCTGCGCTTTCGCCGGTCAGAGTTGATATGGCTCGCCGGCAACAGCTTCTACGGCCGCCGCGGAATCTTCGAGCCGGCATTTCTTGAATGGCTCGAGCGCGATTTCACACTTTCTGACTACGAACTCTCCGTTGAAGACGGCCAGATCAGTCTCCGCTTTCACGGGCTCTGGTCTGCAACCACAATGTGGGAGATCTATGCACTCTCGATCATGGGCGAGCTGAAGACCCGCGCCAGCCTCAAGCAACTGCGCGAACTGGAGCTCGACATTCTCTACGCGCGGGCCAAGGCGCGCCTATGGGAGAAGATCGAGCGCCTCAACGGCGTTCCGGGGCTGAGCATCAGCGACTTCGGCACGCGCCGCCGCCACAGCTTCTTGTGGCACGAATACGTGGTCAATGCAATGAGCGACACCCTCGGCCCAGGGTTTGCCGGAACGTCAAATGCGTTTCTTGCCTACAAGCACGATCTGGAGGCCATCGGCACCAACGGCCACGAGCTGCCCATGGCGATGGCCGCACTCGCTGACAACGACAGCGAACTGCGCACCGCACAGTACCGCTTGCTCGAACTATGGCAGCAGAGCTACCAGGGCGAGCTGCTTATTCTGCTGCCCGACACCTTCGGCTCCACGCAGTTTTTGCGCGATGCGCCCGACTGGGTGGCTAACTGGACCGGCCAGCGCATCGACAGCAAGGACGCCTACGTGGCAGGCGACGAGTACATCGCGTGGCTCGAACGCCATGGCCGCGACCCACGCAGAAAACGCCTGATCGCCTCCGATACTCTCGACGTGGAGCAGATCCTCAGCCTGCACGCCTACTTTTCCGGCCGCCTGCGCAACGGCGCCTCGCCCGACGATTTCCATTCGGCCGCGGATTTCAACGATTGCGAACGATGGGTTCCGGAGCGGCGCATTCGCTTTAGCGCCGGCTGGGGAACGCTGCTTACCAATGATTTCAGGAACTGCAATCCGCTGGGAGGCGACAACTTTAATCCGGTGGGCCTGGTATGCAAGCTTACCGAGGTTGAGGGCCGGCCGGCGGTGAAGCTCTCAGACAACTTCGCCAAGGCCTTGGGAGAACCCACGGAGACCGAGCGCTACCGGCGCATCTTCGGCGTGGCCGGCCTGGCGGACGTGCCGGTGCTGACTTAAGGTCGTCGCGAAATGACAATTGAAACGCGCGCGGTTGCTTATGCTGGCTCGCTCAGGGCCGAACTCGCGGCGCGCAATCGAAGCTACGCGCGCGGCCGCGCCCACGCGGAGAGCTACGGCAGCTCGCCGGTGATTGTGTATGAGCCCGATGGTGAGCGGCACGGCAACTTTTTTGATTTGGCATATAAGGCAATGCTGGCCGGACCGCAATGGATGCGGCGGTTCGACAAGATTCATACGCAGGGTGCGCGGTTGCTGCCCAAGCCTATGCTCGACCCGACTCGCCGCTGGCGCGAACTTGATTCGTCCATGAGCTCCGATGCGCTGCTGATGAACATTTTCTGCGCGCCGGGCGTGGTAGAGTCGGCGACGGTCCAAGGCGCGCTCGCAATCGAAGCAGGAGCCGAGCCGGAATTTGGATGGAAGGCGAAGGTGCCCCTTGCGAATGGCCGCTTCGACCGGACCGAGGTCGATATGCGGTTGGGATCCTTGTTGGTGGAGGCCAAGCTCACGGAATCGGATTTCCAATCGCGATCGGCTGCAATCGTGGAATCGTATCGGGATTTCGATGAGGTGTTTGAGCGGGATCTGTTGCCGCGCGCGGCGATTCCAACGGCGCGGCCGCGACGCGCGAGCGAATTCCCTGAAGACCATTCGCAGGAGTTCGAGAGCCTTATCGTCGACCCCGATCTGTTCCCTGCCGAAGACCCCGTTGACCCGGACCCGATCGTGGTCATGCGCCTACCGAGCCGCGGCTACCAAAGCTATCAACTCATTCGCAACGTGCTGGCGGCCCACGCGGCGGGCTCAAGCTTCTGCGTGCTGCATGATGCGCGCCGGCCCGACCTGCGCGAGGCGTGGTTCGAGGTGATGGCGCGGTAAAGAGCGCGGAACTGCGCGTGCGGCTGAAGGTGCTCACCTGGCAGGAACTGGCTGTATTCCTTCCCGCCCAGCTTAAGCAGTTCCTCGATGTGAAGTACGGCATCGCCCCGCCGGGTGGGACGCCAACACCGGTGGAAGGGATCGCGGATTCACATTGAAAACTGGTTGCCCCATCCATTTCCCGTGCTTTTGCGGGAAAGGGTGGGTAATGCGCATCGCTAAGACTGCGGCCGAATCAACCCAGTCCCAGCACTTTCCGGTTCTTCGCCTCATCCGCCCCGCCCCCGGCAAAATCGTCAAATGCGCGATCGGTGACACGAATGATATGACTGCGCACGAAGTCCGCGCCCTCGGCCGCGCCGTCTTCGGGATGCTTGATGCAGCACTCCCACTCCACCACCGCCCAGCCGGGATAATCGTACTGCGCCATCTTCTGAAAGATTCCGCCGAAGTCGATTTCGCCGTCGCCCAGTGAGCGGAAGCGGCCCGGCCGGTTGATCCAGTCGAGGTAGCCGCCATAGACGCCCGCACGCCCGCTCGGATTAAACTCACCATCCTTCACATGAAATGCGCGCACGCGCTCGTGATAGAGATCGAGGAAAGCGAGATAGTCAAGCTGCTGCAGAACCATGTGGCTGGGATCGTAAAGAATGTTCGCGCGCTTGTGCCCGCCCACCGCATCCAGAAACCGCTCGAACGTTGCGCCGTCGTGCAGGTCTTCGCCGGGGTGCAGCTCATAGCAGACGTCCACGCCGGCCTCATCGAAGACATTCAGAATCGGCGTCCACAGCCGCGCCAGTTCTTTGAAAGCTTCATCGATGAGCCCTGCAGGCCGCTGCGGCCAGGGATAGAAGAAAGGCCAGGCCAGCGCGCCTGAGAAAGTGGCGTGCGCCTTCAGGCCGAGGTTGTAGCTCGCCGCGGCGGCAAACTCAAGCTGCTGGATGGCCCATGCCTGCTTCGCCTTCGCGTTCCCAGCCAGCTCTGCCGGAGCAAATCCGTCCAACAGCGCGTTAAACGCCGGATGGCTCGCAACCAACTGCCCCTGCAAGTGCGTCGATAGCTCCGTCACGGCAAGTCCATGTTTCGCCGCTGTGCCCAGAACCTCATCGCAGTACGACTTGCTCTCGGCAGCAAGCTTCAAATCGAAGAGTCGCGCATCCCAGCTCGGAATCTGGATGCCCTCGTAGCCGTGGCCCGCGGCCCAGCCTGCCATGCCGTCGAGCGTGTTGTACGGAGCTTCATCGCCGGCAAACTGCGCCAGAAAAATTGCCGGTCCTTTGATTGTTTTCATCTCTTCCACCTCAAGTAATGCGACTTTACAATCTGTCTTGCCGTGATTCGTCCATCAATGCGGTTGGTTCTCACCAGACTTAGTTGGCCTCCGGCATCTCCGCACGGTCGATCACGACTATATCCACCAATGCCTTCGTCCCTTTGAGACTCAGCCCAAGCTGCTGCGGCAAAACATTCAACAGGTTTGGCGGCGCAGTCTCCGGCAGTTCCGTCATACCCAACGCATCCGCCTCTTCGCGGCTGAACTTGAAGTTGATATTGTAGAGACCCGTCAGGCCGGTCTGGTCAACAATTGGCCTGTCCACAACAACGCGCCCCAACTCTCCGATGAAATCGTCGATGGATGCGTTAACGCCAATCACCCACATTGTCTGCCCCGGCGCGCCACCGAGCATCATCTGCCGAGGGGTTTTGACATTGCCGTCACCCGGTGTGAGCTTAGACCCGCCTTTGGCGATCACCAGCGCGAACGCCGGCATCTCCCGCTTTTCGTGATGCATCTGCAGCTGGAACCGTTCGGTCAATAGCTTCTGCACTGTGATCCTCCATTGATGATCGGTCGGAACGCCGTCTCCATCGATTTCGCCGACGACATCAAAGCGTGCGACGTCCATCCATGCCGGCCCTCCCGCCAGTTGCTTCGAATTCAGCCTCCATGCCCACTGGATCAGGTACCTGAGGCTCATATTGGCGGTGGTGAAGTGCCTGCCATTGCGTCCCCATCCCTGAGCGCAGCACCTCGCTGGATCGCTCGGCTTGATCGTCGCAACTTCAAACTCAGGCTCGCCTCCATTCGGAGAGCTCCACGGCGCCGGAGCAGTAGACACCCCTTGAGTAGCCGTCGACGGTACGCCAACACTTTGCGCGGTCACCGTCGCGCAGCCCAATGCAATTCCAAAGCCAGCAATTATTGCGGGAATTCGCATCTGCCGTACCGCATCCTTACTGAGAAACATGCTTTGAGGTTGAAGATCAATAACTGATCGCTGCGATCAGAATTCAACCCAGGCTTTCCGCTTGTCGCTTTCAATCGTCCGCTCAATAAATCTCATTCCGCGCACGCCAGCCTCAATTCCCGGCAGTGTCACCGGCATCGGGTTCTTCTCGCCTTGCTTCCACGCAACCAGCGCATCGGCAAACTCTCGGTAAAGCACTGCGAAGGCCTCGAGGTAACCCTCTGGATGCCCCGCCGGGGTCCGCGAGATCGCCCTTGCGCCAGCACTCAAATAACCGCTCGACGCGTGATAAATCTCCTCAGGCTTGTCGAGCCATTTCACAATCAGCCGGTTCGGGTCCATCTGGCGCCAGTCAATGGAACCCTTCTCGCCGTAGATGCGCAGACGCGGGTCGTTGATTTCGCCGGCGGCAACCTGCGAGCAGGCCAGCGTTCCCGCAGCGCCATTGCTCATTTGTACAAACGCGTTGCAGTCGTCGTCGAGCGCGCGGCCCGGCACCACGCGGCGCAACGTGGCATTGATGGCTGTGACTTTGTGACCGCTCACGTATTCCAGCAGGTGGAAGGCATGGGTTCCGATATCGCCAATTGCGCCGCCTGGGCCGTTTCGCGCGGGATCGGCCCGCCACTCGGCCTGCTTATGGCCCGCCGTTTCCAGCGGCGTACTCAGCCATCCTTGCAAATATTCGACTGCAACCTTTCGCACCGCGCCAATTGCGCCCGCCGCAATCATCGCCCGCGCCTCGCGCACCATCTGGTAGCCGGCGTAGGTGTGGGTAAGCCCGTAGGGCAGGCCGGACTTCTTCACCAGCGCTTCAAGCTCCAGCACCTCGTCGTAGGTGGCCGTGGCAGGCTTGTCGCTCATCACCGGAATGCCGGCTTCGATGCGCCGCGCGCGCGATGGGCAGGTGCAGATGGTTGGGCGTGGTAATGACAACAAAGTCGATGCCGTCTTCGCGCTTGCGCTCGGCCTCAAACATCTGCCGGTAGCTCGCATAAGCCCGCTCGGGATCGATGTGGAAATCGCCTGCCAGCCTCGCGCGAGCGCTCCGGTGATTGCGAAAATGCGCCGGCAACGAGCTCGATCTTGCCGTCAAGCTCCGCCGCAATGCGATGCACCGGGCCAATGAACGCGCCCTTGCCTCCGCCCACCATACCCATGCGCAACTTGCGCCCCAGCGTCATCCGATCTCCTCCGCGGCGCGCAACTCAAGTTGGCGCGCACTCGTCTCCGCGAGCCAGTCTACACCACGGGCGTTGCAGGGTGGCGTTATCGCAATGCGCGCCGAGGTACAACATCCAGATCACGACCTTGCCGACCCTCAATCGAATAAAATGGTCTCGCCCATGAATCCCCTCATCGTTCCCGACTCGAACCGCCGCTGGGATTGTCTCTCGCTCGGCGAGGTGATGCTGCGCCTCGATCCCGGCGAGGGCCGCATCCACACCACGCGCCAGTTTCAGGTGTGGGAGGGCGGCGGCGAATACAACGTGGCCCGCGGGCTGCGCCGCTGCTTTGGCCTGCGCACCGCCATCGCCACCGCGCTTGCCGACAACCCCATCGGCCGGCTGGTCGAGGACTTCATTTTGCAGGGCGGCGTGGACACCTCGCTGCTTGCGCTGGGTTCCGTATGACGGCGTGGGCCGCACGGTGCGTAACGGGCTCAATTTCACCGAGCGTGGCTTCGGCGTGCGCGCGGCCGTGGGCTGCTAACGATCGCGGCCATACGGCCATCAGCCAGGTGAAGCGCGGCGACTTTGAATGGGAGTCGATCTTCGGCGCTGAGAACGGCGCGCGGTGGATGCATACCGGCGGGATTTTCGCTGCGCTGTCGGCATCGACCGCCGAAGTTGCTGTGGAGGCGATGGACACGGCGCGCAAAATGGCACTCCGATCTCCTACGACCTGAACTACCGCGACTCGCTGTGGAAGTCGATTGGCGGCAAGGCCAAGGCGCAGGAAGTGAACCGCGAGATTGTGCGCAAGGTTGACGTGCTGCTGGGCAACGAAGAAGACTTCAGCGCCATGCTGGGCATCGCCATCAAGGGCGTGGGCGACGACTTTGCCGAGCTGCCCATCGCCGGTTACGAAGAGATGCTCCGCGAGGTTGCCGCGGCGTATCCAAATTTGAAACTGATCGCAAGCACGCTCCGGACCGCGCAGACGGCAAGCCGCAATGCGTGGGGCGCGATCGCGATTTACGAAGACAAGATCGTCCACGTGCCGCAGCGCGAGATCGACATTCTTGACCGCGTAGGCGGCGGCGACAGCTTTGCCTCGGGGCTGATCTACGGAATGCTCGCCGGCAAAGGTATCGAATGGGCCGTCAAGTGCGGCGTCGCGCACGGCGCACTGGCCATGACCACGCCCGGCGACACCAGCATGGCAACGCTTGCCGAGGTGGAACGCATCATCAAGGGAGGGTCGGCGAGGATCGCGCGGTAAAGCAGCTTCCAGCTCCTAGCTATCTAGCTGTTAGCCACGTGACCAATGAGTTGAAGCTGATTTCTTACGACAAGGGAAGAGCTAGAAGCTAGCAGCTAGGAGCTAGAGGCTAAAGAAAGAAATGCCGGAAACCACACAGGAAATTCTCGAACGCGTCGGACTCATTCCCGTTCTACGCGCCAAAAACGTTGCCCAGGGCCGCGCCGTTGTCGAAGCCATGATGGCCGGCGGCATCACTGTCGTCGAAGTCACCATGACCGTGCCCAACGCTGTCGAGCTCATCAGGGAACTGAAAAAGCAATTCGGCGAAGAACTCCTGCTCGGCTCGGGCACCGTAACCACCGCCGACCAGGCGCAGGCCACCATCGATGCCGGCGCGGAGTTCGTGGTCAGCCCCAGCCTGCATCCCGACGTCATCCGCGACGACAAAGAGGAATGGCAAAGTATCGTGCCCCGGCGCGCTGACGCCAACCGAAGCCATCACCGCCTGGGAGGCAGGCGCCGATTACGTGAAGATTTTTCCCTGCTCAGCCGTGGGCGGGGCAAGCTATCTGAAGTCGCTGCTGGCGCCGTTCCCGCATCTCAAGCTCATCCCCACCGGCGGCGTAACGCTGCAAACGGCTGAGGGCTTTATCAAGGCCGGCGCAAAAGCGCTGGGCGTCGGCAGCGATTTGGTAAACCTTGCGGCCATTGAAGCGGGACACCCGGAAACGATTACCGAGACTGCGCGTGCGTATCTTGAGGTGATGGCGAACGCACGAGCGTAGGAATCATGGTCGTCGCCCAACTTTATCGCCGAAGAAAAAAAACCTTGACATTTTGTTGGGTATATACCATGATATATATCAGTAGAGGCGAGTCATGCCCCAGGCGCTCAAAGCTCGTGTTTTCATGAATGGACGCAGCCAGGCGGTGCGCATTCCTGCTGAGTTCCGTTTCAAGTCCGACGAGGTCTATATTCGACGAGATGAGCAATCGGGAGACCTGATCCTCTCGCATTCTCCGGCAAATTGGGATGAGATCTTCGCGATGCTCGATGCGGCTGGGTTTCCAGCAGAATTTATGGCTGACCGCGATCAGGGAGTGGCCGAAGAACGCGAACCGCTATGAGCCGGCTCTACATGCTCGACACCAACACGGTGAGCTACATTTTGAAGGGCGTGTCGCCTAAGGCGCGCAAGCGTCTCGCCAGGCTCGGTTCGCAGGGAATCGCTTGCGTCTCCGCCGTGTCCGAAGGCGAGCTATGGTTCGGTTTAGAAAAGATAGGGGCTGGTATGGCGCGGCGCAATGCGTTGCGCGCATTTCTCGATAAGCTAAAGCTGCTGCCCTGGGGACGGGATGAGGCCGAGGTTTACGGTCGATTCCGCGCGAAGCAGGAGGCGATTGGACGGTCACTGGGACCGCTCGACACGCAGATAGCCGCACACGCGATTGCTGTAGGCGCGGTCCTGGTAAGCAGTGACGCAGCATTCAAGCACGCCGCAGGGTTGCCCGGACTGGAAAAGTGGGCTACAGACATCTGAAATGTCGCTGTTCGCCTGACGCAATTCCATTTAAAGCTTCTCAATCCTAAGCAGTCGCCTGCCGCGCTATACTTGGCCTTCTTGATCGCAAAGGCTAGCAGGACACATGGAAGATCAATCCCAGCCGTTCCGTCTCGACGGCCGCATCGCTCTCATTACCGGCGGCGCAAGCGGCATTGGCGAAGCCACTGTGAAAGAGCTGTCACGGGCCGGCGCATTTGTCTGGGTCGCTGACATCAATCTGCCTGCTGCTGAAGCGCTGGCGGCCTCAGTCGGCAGAGCCAAGGCCCTGCACCTCAACGTCACGAAACCCGGATCAATCGCCGCCGCCCTCGCGCAAGTCGATACCCTCGACGTCCTCGTGAACAATGCAGGCATCGGCCACGTGGGCTCCATTGAGAACACCGAGCCGGAGGACTTCGACCGGCTCATCGACGTAAACGTCCGCGGTGTGTACCTGGTAACGCGCGCGTTTTTGCCGCTGCTGCTCGCCGCGCAGGAACACAACGACGCGGTGGGAACCATCGTGAACATCGCGTCGGTTGCGGGACTCGTTGGAATAAAACAGCGCTTTGCCTACTGCACAACCAAGGGCGCGGTCATCGCTATGACGCGGCAACTCGCGGTCGAATACCCCAAAACGTTGCGCGTGAACGCCATCTGTCCCGGCACCGTGGAGACGCCGTTCGTTGAGGGCTATCTTGATAAATTCCACAAAGACACCAAAGAGGAGACGCGCGCCGAGTTGCGGGCGCGCCAGCCGGTAGGACGGCTGGGGCGTCCGGAAGAGATTGCGTCGGCGGTGCGGTATCTCGCTTCGGACGATGCTGCGTTCGCCAACGGCACGGTGCTTACCATCGATGGCGGCTGGACGGCGGCGTAGCAGCAAGTCAGCAAGTTGGCGAGTCGGCGGGATAGCGGCGCAAAATATTTGCTTGGACAGATTGTGATTGGAGGTTGAAAAGTGAAACTTGTTTCGTTTTCTGCCGGTCATGGCGTGATTCGGCCGGGGGCGCTTGATGAAGAAATAACCTGGTTGTTGACTTATCCGCTTCGGGATACACCAATACGCTCTCGGTCATCGCTGCGGGATTGACCGCGCTTGACTCGCCTGGCGCTATCCAGCGGCCACCGTCTCAGCGATGTCCGTCTCCACGCGCCGCTCGCAAACCCTCCGCGTATCTTTGCCATCGGGCTCAACTACCGCGAGCACGCCGCCGAGTCCGGCCTCAAACTACCTGATGTGCCCATCGTCTTTTTCAAGTTGCAGTCGTCGATCGTTGGCCCCGGCGATGCCATAGTGCTGCCAAGCAATTCCAGAGAACCGGACTAGGAGGCGGAGCTGGCATTCGTCATCGGCAAAGGCGGGTTCCGAATTCCGGCCGCCGAGTGGCGCGAGCACGTTTATGGCTACACCATCATCAACGACGTGAGCGCGCGCGATATTCAGCGTTCCACGACGCAGTGGTCCATGTCGAAGAGTTTTCCCACGTTCTGCCCCATGGGCCCGGCCATCGTGACGGCGGACGAAATCGCCGACCCGCATAATCTGGCTATCGGCCTCAGCATCGACGGCGAGGTGCTGCAGAATTCGCGCACCAACCAACTCGTCTTCGGCATTCCCGCGCTGATCGAGTATCTGTCGTCGATTGCGCCGCTGCTGCCCGGCGACATTATCTCAACCGGCACGCCATCGGGCGTGGGCATGGGCCGCAAGCCGCCGCGCTGGCTCAAGAACGGCGAAACGGTCACCGTTACGGTTGAAGGGCTTGGCTCGCTGACGAATCCGGTCGTCGCGGAATAGTGGCTCTTCTGTAGCGCCGGTCTCCAGACCGGCTGTACTGGCGGCGTCCTCGCCGCCAGAAAGCGTTAGAACAATATTGGGCTCCTTGCGCGGGTCTGGAGACCCACGCAACATCCGGTCTGGAGACCGGCGCTACAAAATCCCTACAGCACTTTCGCCAACCACTTGCCGGTATGCGAGTGGAGATTGCTGCGCAATCTCCTCCGGCGTCCCTTCCGCAACAATTTTGCCGCCGCCGTCTCCGCCCTCGGGCCCGAGATCGATCACCCAGTCGGCGCTCTTGATGACGTCAAGGTTGTGTTCAATCACAATCAGTGAGCCGCCGCCATCGATGAGCTTGCTGAATGCGGTGAGCAGTTTTGAAACATCGTCAAAGTGCAGGCCGGTAGTAGGCTCATCCAGGATGTAGAGCACGCGGCTGGCCTGCGATGGCTTGGCATTGGCGTTGGCGGCTCGCACTGAAGCCAGGTGCGCCGCCAGCTTTACGCGCTGCGCTTCGCCGCCCGAAAGCGTCGTCGCGCTCTGGCCCAGGCGCAGGTAGCCAAGCCCGATCTCGTCGAGCACGGCAAGCTTCTCAAGCAGCTTGGTTTGGCCGGTAAAGAAGCGCAGCGCCTCTTTCACCGTCATCTGCAGCACATCGTGAATGCTCTTGCCCTTGTACTGCACTTCCAGAATGCGCGGCTGGTAGCGCGTGCCGTTGCAGTCTTCGCAGGGCAGCTCCACGTCGGCCAGGAACTGCATCTCCACCGTCACCGTGCCGTCGCCCTCGCAGGTATTGCAGCGCCCGCCCGGCACGTTGAATGAAAAATGTCCCGGCGTGAGCGAGAGCCGCTTGGCCTCAGGTTGCGAGGCAAACAGTTCGCGAATCAGGTCGAAGCCCTTGATGTAGGTAATCGGATTCGAGCGGGGGGTGCGCCCGATCGGAGTCTGATCTACCAGCACCACGTCGTTGAGCCGCTCCACGCCGGCCAGCGAGGCAAAGCTGCCCGCCGGATCGCCGCCATCGGCCTGGCCCAATGCACGCGCCACTGCGCGATACAAAACCTGGTGCACCAGCGTTGATTTTCCCGAGCCCGAAACGCCGGTAATCGCAACCAGCATCCCCAGTGGAATGTCGACATCGAGGCCGCGCAGATTGTTCGCCCGCGCGCCGCGCAGAGCCAGCTTTTCGCGACCCGGAGCACGCCGGCGCGTAGGAACCGGAATGGAGATCTTGCCGCTCAAATAGCGGCCAGTCAGCGAATTTGGGTTTGCCTCGATCTCAGCCAGAATTCCTTCGGCCAGGATCTTGCCGCCAAACTCGCCCGCGCCGGGCCGAGATCGAGCAGATGATCGGCGGCTCGCAGAATGTCCTGCGTCGTGCTCAACCACGAGGATGGTGTTGCCCAGGTCGCGCAGCTCCTCAAGAATGTGGATCAGCCGCGCCGTGTCGCGCGTGTGCAGGCCGATGGAGGCTCGTCGAGCACATAGAGCGCGCCCACCAGCCGCGAGCCCAGCGATGTGGCCAACTGAATGCGCTGCGCCTCGCCGCCGCTGAGCGTTGAAGCGAGGCGATCAAGGGTGAGGTACTCAAGGCCCACCGCATCGAGGAAGTTAAGCCGCTGGCGAACTTCATCAAGAATCGGGCCGGCGATCTCAGCATGCATGGGCGAAAGCTCGATTGCGTTGAAGAAAACTTTGGCCTGCGCGATGGTGAGCGCGGCGGCCTGGCAAATGTTTTTGCCCATTCAGGCGCACCGCGCGGGCCTCGGCGCGCAAACGCTGGCCGCGGCAATCGGGGCACTCGGCATAACCGCGATACTTGCTGAGCATCACGCGCACATGCAGCTTGTACTTCTTGCGGTCCATCTGCGTAAAAAAGCCCCACACGCCCTCAAAGCTGCCCTTGCCGCGCAGCACAATCTCCTGCATCTCGAAGGGCATGTCACGCCACGGCACGTCCATCTTTACGCCTAGCTCTGCCGCGCGCTTTTTCAGATCGGTAAACCATGGGCGGTACTTGGGCCGGTTCCATGGGTCGATGGCGCCGTCGTTCAGGCTCAGGCCCTTGTCGGGAATGATCAGGTTGAGGTCGTAGTCGACAGTGTTGCCGAAGCCCTGGCAGCGCGGGCAGGCGCCGAAAGGATTGTTGAAGCTGAAAAGGCGCGGCTCAGGCTCGCGGCCGGGCTTGTGGCAAGTTGGTGCACTCGTACGCGCCGCTGAAACGCAGGCGACGGCGCTCGGCCGATCTCGTCGCGCTGTCCCGGGGCCTCCACGGACAGGTCTTCATCCGTGGGGTGACGAGGAGCCTCTTCCAAGACTGCTTCGCCGCCCTCGCGATATGCGGTCTCCAGTCGCGTCTACGATGCGGACGCGATTTTCCGCGCTGACGACAAGCCGATCCAAGAAGAACAAAGAGCGGAGCTCGCAAAGTCGAGATCAATCAGCGACTCGGGCGTGGAGAACTCAAAGATCTTGCCTGCCTGCCATAGCCGATTGAATCCGCCGGAACGCAGATCGGCGAGGCGGGCTTTAAGCGTTTCAATGTGCAGTGCTTCGCGGGGTAGGCGCGGCGGCCTTTGACTTTGCCGGTGGGTCTTGGCGGCCGGCTTGGCGACGCGGGCCTGCTCCTTGGCGGCGGTTTCGTTTCGCCGCCGTCCGCGGGCGCCGCAGGACGTCACCGGGAAGAGCACATTCAGCCGCGTGCCTTCGCCCAGTGCGAGGATCGTGTCCGCCGCCTCGTCAACCGAGTCGCGCTTCACCAGCCCGTCGCAATAAATGCAGTGCACCTCGCCGCAGCGTGCGTAAAGAGACGCAGATAGTCGTAGATTTCAGTGGCCGTCGCGACAGTAGAGCGCGGATTGCGCGTGGTGTTTTTCTGCTTGATGGCAATGGCCGGCGCAAGGCCGTCAATCTCGTCCACATCAGGCTTTTCGATGCGCTCCAGAAACTGGCGCGCATAGGCCGAGAGCGACTCCACATACCGCCGCTGGCCCTCGGCATAGACCGTGTCGAAGGCGAGCGAACTCTTTCCCGACCCCGACACGCCGCTGACCACCGTCAGCTTGCCATGAGGAATCTCGCAGGAAATGTTCTTCAGGTTATGAGTCCGCGCACCGCGGATAATGATGGCATCGTTCAATGGGAAAGCACCGGATAAAGGCGTCCGGCGGCGTCACGGAGTCCTCAGCGAGGCTCAGGGCGCAACCGGCCATTCTTTATTATAGGGCGAAGACAAAAGAAGGGATATGTGGAAGAAGATGCGGCGAGTTAATCCGCATTGCTGCAAGCGATATTCCGGCAGCGATCGCAACGATGACGATTCGCGCGAAAATGCTCAAACCGCAAAGGACAGGACTTCCCGCGGCGGGATGAGCACTTCAAATGAAGGAAGCCGAGAGCGGAATCGCTTAACAGCAGCGAGCTCTGAAACGCGCGAGTAAGCGATCTGCGCCCGCTCTTCAGCCTTGCGATTCAGCACGGTATCCAGACCCATCAGCGCCTCTGAAGCGCAGGCAGGACATTGCACGGCACAATTTCCGACACAATTGCAGTCCTGGCAAAGATAGGCGTGGGCCAATGGCATATGTTGCATCCAAACATAAGTCATAATCTTCACCCCAAGGGACCCGCCGCTTTCGATGAAGAATCGCCTTCGTCGCCCCAGCGTCGGGGAGCCGTGATTCTCTTTTGGAGTGGATGCTTTTCGAGAAAACGAAGTTGCCCGTGCAAGAAAGTCGAAGAAACTTGCAACCGTCGATCACTTGTGTCATTGACCTGGAGGAATAAACCAGGCAAGGACAGGTGTGAGTCGGAGAGAGAGGCGGTAATTTTTGTGCTTTTCGTTCCCAAAATCGGGCCACCGGCTGCAATTGAGTCAAGTTGAGCGTCTCACACTCATGAGTTATTGCGCATTTAGAATTGGGAGTGAGGAATACATGTGGTACGCGCATTTCTTATGGTTCTTTTGGCGGCGACGGTTGCGCGCCATGGGTTTACTCAAAATCTGCCCGCATCGCAATCCGCGCCCGCTCAGCAGGCCGCGCCCGCGGCAGAGGAAGCCCCGCAACCGGTATCGCAGCAAATCCTGACGGCCGAATCGGCCATCGCATCCAACGACCTCAAAACCGCGCAATCGACCCTCGAGACGTGGGTCGCCGCGCATCCCGACGACTCCCGCGCCATCTTCGACCTCGGCTACATTGCCGACGTGCAAAACCGGCTCGACGACGCCGCCGATCTCTACCGCAAGGCCATCGCCGCCGACCCCAAATCGTTTGACGCGCACCTATCGCTTGGTCTACTGCTGGCCCGGCAAGGCAAGCCGGACGACGCCCGGCCTGAATTGCAGGCAGCCACCACGCTTGACCCCGGCGACGGCGGGGCCAAGCCTCAAGGCCCGCGCATGGCGCGCGCTGGCGCAGATAGACAAGCCCAAACCGGGCGGCGAAAGCGACCCTGCGGCGGCCTCAGACGACCTGATTGAGGCCTTGAAAATCTCGCCTGAAACTGAGAACGACACGCTGCTGGCCGCAAGCCTGGCCGAAGATGCAGGCCAGTACGACACCGCCGAGGCCACCTATCGCCGCGTGCTTGCCGAAGACCCCAAATCGCAACAGGCCACTATTGGGCTGGCCCACCTGTTAATCGCCCGCAAGCAATACCCAGAAGCTGAAACCATGCTGCGCGCTGCGCTCGAGCAATTCCCCGGCGACCCCACGCTCACCGCGCAGCTCGCAACCGTGCTCGCGGCCCAGGACAAGGCCGAGGCGCTGCCCCTGCTCACGCAATTGCACGCCGCCCATCCTTCCGATGCCGCTATCACTCGTATGCTGGCCACCGTTGAGGCCGACGCCGGCGACTACGCCGGCTCAGACAAACTCTTCGTCGAGCTGCTCGCCGCCCAACCCCAGGACCCCGAACTAATCGTCGCCCATGGACAGAATCTCATCCGCCGGCAGCAGTACAGCCGAAGCCTTCGCCGCCTTCGATAAAGCCACCCAGCTCGACAAGACCAGCGTGGACGGATGGAGCGGCCTGGCCTTTGCAGCCGAGCGCCTGAGCCGGCCCGACGTCACCATTCGCGCCCTTACCGAACGCGGCAAATACCTGCCCGACAACGCCTCCACGTTTTTTCTGTGGGCCATCTCGTATGACAAGCTGCACCAGAAACAGCAGGCCATCGACTATTACCAGCGTTTCCTTGAGGCCTCAGCCGGCAACGCGCCTGACGAGGAATGGCAGGCGAAGCAGCGTCTGCAGGTCCTGAGAAAGTAATTTCTTTGTTTTTGGCTTGCCAGCCCGTCCGATTGCAAGGGGCCGGCCTTCAAACTCACTCCGGGCCCCGCCCGTAATCGCAATCCCCTGCTTCAAAAGGGCCCTGGGCACCCGTTTTCGCCCGCCAAACTGGACAATCGGTTCCTCCCCTGCGCAGCAATTGTTTGGGTCACGAGATTTGTTGCAGCAAAGTCTGTGCAATATAGCTCTTGCAGTTCCCTCTCAGTTGTGCCTAGTATTATGCACATCTTGGAAGAGGAGTTTGGCTTTCGCGCGACGGCTTGCAGGGCGGACAACCGAAGACCGAGCTTCATGCTCTAACTGGCTATCGACTTTCGCGTTCGCGCCCAAGTTGATTATTAGCTCAGTTTTTGAACTGAACCAGCGGAGGTCTCTCATGCGGACCGTGGTTCTTGTCGCCGCTCTCTTGGCAGTTGGTTCAACGGGCACCCTCGTGCGCGCCTCTTCCCTCGATGATCAACAGATGGACGCCCAGGCTATTGCTGCGCTCGAAACCCGCGCCGGCCAGGCCCAACCCCGTGAGCAATGCTTCCTCTACGCTCAGCTCGTCCATCAGATGACCGAATTGAGCCTGAAGGAATACACGGCCGGAAATGTGGACAATGCCACCGGACTGCTCAAGCGAATCCAATCCATCACGCAAAAAATTCACCTCTCCCTGGCCGAGAAAGACAAGCGCCTCAAGAATGCCGAGATTCTGCTAAGCCACACGGCTTTTCGCCTCAAGGAGATGCTGCACTCGAGCAGTTATGAAGATAGGCCGCTGGTCGAGCAGACGCTCACTCAGGTCAGCAATGCGCAGAATGAAGCCATGATGCAGGTCTTTCAGAAGTAGCTTGGGACGTTCGCCGCAATGGCTCAAAAATCCGTGCCCCATCCACTTGAGCGGAGCGGAGTCGAAGGATCTGCCTCTTGATCTCATCGCGAAATGGGTGGGAGGCCGACACAATTTACGCGCCGGATCAATAACCAGGCGCGAGTTTGCTCCAGCCGCTGAAAACCCGCACAATGAGTGAAGGCTTCAGTTCCTGAAGGCGCATGCCATGCGAACTCTCAACCTATTCCTTCTCTGTCTTCTTCTCACAGTGCAGCTCTGCGCGCAAAAGAACCAACGTGAGCCTCTGACCCAGTCGCAGCAGGACCAGATCGCAGAGGCCGGGATCGCGCCCGTCGAACGCGTTGATCTCTACGTAAAATTTCTCAACGAACACGCCGACACCATCCAGGGACTCATCAAGCGCGCCCATTCGGCCGCTCGCGCGCATCGCATCGATGGAGAGCTTGAAGACTTTGCCGCGCTCATGGACGAGTTGAGCTCCAACCTCGATATCTATTCCGACCGCAAGGCCGACATCCGCAAGAGCATGAAGGGGCTCAACGAATCCATCGCGCGCTGGCAGTCGATTTTGAACAGCTTGCCCAGCGAGCCCGGCTTCGAGATTTCGCGGCAGGACGCCATCGACAGCAGCAACGATCTCGCCACGCAGTCCAGGCAGATTACTACCGACCAGGAGGCGTACTTCAAAGCGCATCCCGATGAGAAGGGGCAAGACCGTGCGGAGCCCAAGTGAAGAAGACGGCCAGTAGTCTACAGCCAGTAGCCAGTAGCCAACAGCCAGGAGGCATCGAACCAACGGACGGCCGAACGTGCTACGATCCGAGTTTCATTAAATGCCCTGAAGTGGCAAACAAAGAAGGGAATCCATGAAAGGCTCGTTCAAGGATCTTATTGTCTGGCAGAAGGATGTGAAGCTCAGCCTGAATATCTACAAGCTCACATCCACTTTTCCACCGTCAGAGCAGTTCGGACTGACGAATCAGTTGCGAAGTGCATCCGTCTCGATAGCGAGCAACATTGCGGAGGGCTATGGCCGATCCACCAAAGGAGAGAATGTTCAGTTTCTTGGTCACGCCAGAGGCTCGAACTGCGAAGTTCAAACACAACTTTGCAATTGCGAGTGGGCTTGGTTTTGGGACCAATGAATTGCGATGCGACGCAGAGGGCCTGTGTGACGAGATTGGGCGCATGCTTGTTGCCATGATGAAAAAACTCAGAGCCTGAATTCGCGGCGCCGATCCAATCGGTCTTTTCTTGTTGGTCTTTGACGGAGTCAAACCGGCTATTGCCTCTTGGCTACTGCCTACTGGCTATTGGCTATTGGCTTTTGCCTATTGGCTATTGGCTACTGGCTATTGGCTACTGCCTCCCCCCTGCTATCCTGCCCTTGGTGACTCCCGACTTTTCAGCGATCTTTCAACAGGAGTACCGGAATTTGCGGCCGCGGGCGCCAATGCCGCTGATCCAGGTCCGGTTCCGGCGGTTCACCTCGCTCAATACCCGCATTCGCCTGCGCGATGGCCAGGTTTTCGTCAGCCTTTCTGATCTGCTTGAGGGTGCGCCTGAGTCCGTGATTCGCGCCATCGCGCACATCCTGCTGGCCAAGCTCTACAAAAAGCCCATCGAAGCCGTTCACAATCTGCGCTATAAGCGCTTCTGTACCAGCGCCGCGGTCACGCGCCAGGCCGAACTCATTCGCACCGCGCGCGGCAACAAACGCTTCTTCGGACCCGAGGGCAGGTTCTTCAATCTTGAAGAGGTCTTCGACTCGCTCAACATCCGCTTCTTCGGCGGTCTGATGGGCCGCCCCGAACTCACCTGGAGCGAGCACCATGCCCGCCGCTCGCTGGGCCATTACGACGCCGCGCACAACACCATTGTTGTGAGCCGCGTCTTCGACCGGCCCTCAAGCCCGCGCTACGCTATCGAGTACCTGCTTTACCACGAAATGCTGCACCTGAAACACCCGGTGCGTATGCGCGGCCTGCGCCGCTGCGTGCATTCTGCTGATTTCAAGGCTGAAGAAGCTCGATTCCCTCAACTTGCCGAGGCTCTCGCGTACATTCGCAGGCTTTAGAACCTCGCCGGAAACCAGAAAAAGACTTCCGTCGCTTTATCTGAACGTGAGAAACTTCTAGTCAGAGTTTTCAAAGACAATTCTGCGCTTCTTCTCTTTCTCGCTGGCGCCTGATGAGAAAAAGAGATGTCAGTTGTTTCACTTTCCTCACTCTGTTTCAAACTCTGCCTGCATTGTCCTGTGCGCGGCGCTTCGTCCGGCTGCAACGGATCGATGCGTGCATTAACTCGATGTCATTTCGAAAACCAGTTTTACAAAGTTGAATAGCGTCATAAAAACATGATCTTCATGCTGCGCAATCTGGGCCCCTTTGTATTGCTTCTGGCATATTCGCACTGTGCGATGTTCGCAGCGGCTCAAGCATCCACAACTAACGCTTCTCTGCGCGGTACCGTGCTCGACCCCAGTGGCGCGGCCATCGTCGGCGCGCAGGTCTCGCTCATCGCCGCGCATCGCAGCCAACAAACCCTCTCCAGCCCCGACGGCCGCTACAACTTTGATAATCTCCGGCCTGGAACCTATTCCATCGAGGCGCGGGCCAAGGGATTCGACATTTTCCGGCTCGATCGCATCGCGCTTTCGGCTGGCGAATCGAAACAAGTAGATCTGAAACTCTCCATCGCTGTCGGGAAAGAAGAAGTAACAGTTGCCGGACAGAATCAGCAGGTGGGCGTTGGCGGGGACCAGAACGCCAGCGCTACCATTATTCGCGGCAGCGCGTTGAATGCACTCTCTGACGATCCGAATGAATTGCAGAGCGAGCTGGAGACGCTGGCCGGTCCCGCTGCTGGCCCCAGCGGAGGCGAGATTTACATTGACGGATTTGCCGGCGGCAAAATCCCGCCCAAATCGTCGATCCTCGAAGTTCGCGTCAACCAGGACCCCTTCTCTGCCGCGTACGACCGCCTGGGCTACGGCCGCATCGAGATCATTACCAAGCCCGGCTCGCAGAAGTTTCGCGGATCAATTTCCGCGGGCGGCAACCCCTCGGCCGTCAACACCGCCAATCCACTGGTCGCAAACCAGCCGAGCTACTACCAGTACACCATCGCCGGCGATATCAGCGGGCCCATCTCAAAAAGTGCTGCATACTACTTCAACGGCTACCGTCTCTTTTTCGAGAACCAGAACATAGTTGACGCGCTTAACCCGGCAGACCTGACGTCGAGTATTCGCGAGGCAATTCCGGCGGCGGTCAGCCAGCTTTCGTTGAGTCCGCGGCTTGACGTTCAGTTTGGCGCCGCCAACACGCTTTCAATTCGCGACTCGTTTTACCGCACCTATCTCACCGGCCAGGGCGTGGGCGCACTCAACCTGCCATCACTGGCCGCGAGCATTCTGAGCGAAGAAAATGCGTTGCAGGTGGGCGAAACGTTTCTCGTCAACCCGCACTTTGTGAATGAAACCCACACACAGTGGAGTCACATTATCAACCACCAGGAGCCCGTGAATGACACGCCCGACGTTACCGTGCAGGGTGCGTTCACGAGTGGCGGAAGCAGCGCAGGATCGCAGCGCGACGTGCAAAACAATTTCGAGCTGCAGAACTACTCGACTGCTACCGCCGGAAACCAGACGCTGCGCTTCGGAACGCGGCTGCGCCTTTACGACGACTCGAGCTACTCAACGGCCAACCAGAACGGGACCTACACCTTTCAGACCGCGCAGGGGTACCAGACTGGTCAACCTTCCCAGTACTCGGCCGCTGTTATCGCGAACCCCATGGCGAAGGTGATGCTCTTCGACGGCGCGTTATACGTTCAGGACGACTGGAAGATGAAGCCCGGTTTCGGCGTGGGTTTCGGCCTCAGATTCGAAGGCCAGAACCGAATTCACGATCACAACGATTGGGCGCCCCGCGTGGCGATTGCATGGAGCCCGGGGCTGCGCGCCGGAACCGCGCCGAAAACGATCATCCGCGCCGGCTACGGCTGGTTTTACAACCGGTTCCTCGTGCCCAACTCGTTTGCCGGATCGTTTTCAGGCACGCCATACATCATGCAGGCCATTCATAATAACGGCATCAACCAGACCAGCTACTTTGTCCCCAATCCGCAGTTCTTTGATCCCAGCGCGGCCGTACCGCCGGCGGTACTCGAGAACATCGGCTCATCCACTCCGTCCATTCAGACCATTGCACCGCACTTCCACGCCGCGCTCGACATGCAAACCGGCGTCGGCGTTGATCGGCAGATCGCCAAAGGGATCACGGCGAACATCACGTATCTATATACGCAGGGCGATCATCATTACCTTACGAATCTGGCGAACGCGCCGGCATTCGATCCCGGCAGTTACACCATCACTGGCCCGGAGCCCGCGGAATTCAACTACCAGTTCCAATCGGGCGGATTCTACCGGCAGAATCAGCTCATCTTTACGGCCAACGTCCAGCTCAAGCGATTCATCTTTACCGGAACCTACCTCATCAACGAGGCAAAGAGCGACACGCAGGGCGTGAATTATGTGCCTTCGGTCGCGGCCAACCCCGGCTTCGACTATGGTCGCGCGATCTTCGGCTACCGGCAGCGGCTCACCTTCCTGAACAGCTACTCCGGCCCATGGGGAATTGTCTATGCATCGCTGCTCACCGCGCAGTCAGGCGTGCCCTACAACCTGACCATCGGCAACGACCTCACCGGCAACAACGAGTTCAACGCGCGGCCCACCATCGGAACCTGCGGCGCGGCCGGCGTGGTGGCCACCCAGTACGGCTGCCTCGATACCGACCCCGCAGGCAAAGACGAGACCATCGCGCCATTCGATCTTGGCACCGGCCCCGCGAATATCGTCTATCACGTGCGGCTCAGCAAAGTCGTCGGCGTCGGGCCCAGGATAAAGACCGCGGGCGAGGGCCAGACCTTCCGCGCCGGTGGAGGAAACGTGAGCAGTCAGGGCATCGGCAACGGCACGGCGGCGGTGCGCCTGGACCAAACCGCGCCGCGCAGATTCAACCTCACATTTGTGATTGGCGCAACAAACGTCTTCAACATTGTCAACTGGGGCACGCCGAACGGAGTCTTGCTTTCGCCGCTCTTCGGCAAAACGCAGTCGCTGGCCGGCGGTGCGTTCGCGTATCCCACACCGGGTAACCGCGCCATAAACTTCCAGACGACGTTTTCGTTTTGAGGAAGCTGCGGAAAATCGCCTGTCGCCATGTGGAACGCTCTTTGCTGAGTATTCATTTCCAAATCAGCGACATTTCCAAATCAGCGACATTTCCAAATCGGCGATGATCCAACCGCGACCCGACTTCAGCACTCCGTCTCCTCCCCGATGCGCTGTCATCCTGAACCGCAGTGAAGGATCCGCGGTTGCTTTTCAGGAATCCATCCGGTCAAGTGCCTGGAGGACATACTTACAACAGGACCCCTCGTGCATGCGCTGATCGTACGTTGAGACGGTCGAATGGAATGTGATGAGGAACAACCGCAGATCCCTCACTGCGTTCGGGATGACAACGATTTTTGAGGGTCGCGCAATTCGTTCCGCAACCCGCCTCGCCAGAATTGCAGTTAATTTCCTCTCTCCGCGCTACATTCAGCTCATGGCAACGAGTCCTCCAGAAAAGTCGCGGCTCGGGATCGCTTGCAGACCATCAGCCAGGAGCCTCAGCCACCTCCGTTTGCTGGTAAGTTTTGACCCCGCCGCCGACGAACGATGCAGCTGTGTTTTTATAAACGCGCAGCGAGTGGGACTAAGATTTCATTCCGCAACCCACCTGTTTTCATACGGCTGCAAATAACTAGTGTACTTTCTTATATTTACGCTCAAACATTCTCGATAAACCTATGGATTCGCTCGACATATTTACAGGATATATGGGGGGGAGGGGAGTCCACTGGGGGTACGGACCGGTCACTGCCTGACAGGTTGTAAAGTAACGCCGGCGCTATGCCAGCTTGCCCACAGGCTCTGGTACTGGCGCGGGCAACTCCGCCGGCCTGGTTGCCGCCCACACAATAATTCCGACTCCAACCGCGGCCGCACCAGCACTCGCCAGCTGCGCATTCGACAGTCCCAACAGCACCTTGGGATTGCGCCGGATGAACTCCACCAGGAACCGAGCCACGCCGGTCAACAGCAGATACTGGCCCAGGATTGCTCCCGCGGCATGAGGTTTGCCACCGCGCCAGTAGAGGAAGCAGCCAATCAGGATTCCAGCCGCCATCTCGTAGAGTGGGGTTGGATGAACCGGCACAAAAACCGGATCAATGCCATGCGGAAAGGCCATTCCCCAGGGAAGACTGGTTGGGATTCCGTAGCAGCCGTCGCCGGAAAGAAAGCAGCCGATGCGCCCGATTCCGTATCCGATGGCTGCGGCCGGAGCGGCCAGGTCCAGCATACGCAGTCCGCCAATCTTTGCCCGCCAGCCTTGAATCACGAGCGCCCCAATGCCGAAGACCAGTCCCCCGTACCAGGCAAAACCGGCCGTATCATATAGAACGCGCCAGCCGTCGAGCCGAAACTCCGACGGTGTATCGAGGATGTGCCATGCCTTGGCGCCCAGAATGCCGGCGACAACGGCGATCGCCACCATGCCGATGGCGTCGGCTTCAATGCCCGAGCGCTTAAAGTTGCGGTCGACCACCACTGCGGCCGTCACCGCCGCAAGCCACAGCATGAGGCCAAACGTTGGGATGGTGAACAAATGGGGGATATGGATAAACGGATACATCGCTCTCTAAAGTATAGACGCAGGGAATCGCCGTTTCGGTTCGAAGCAGCGAACCCGGTTGGCAAGTTCAGGCCAGCACGAACTTCCGCTTCGCCTACGATCGGGTCCCCACCCCAGCATCCGGTGGCCTTTCCCTTCCGCGATTTACACAGGGGCGCAACCTGTGCTTTTCGGGCGATACTGTGTGCATGGCTACCACCACCTATCGCGGTCTCGAAGTTCTCATTTCCCGCCAGCAGATTGCCGAACGGGTGGCCGAAATGGGAGAACAGATTACGCGCGACCTGAAGGGCGAAAAACTGGTCATGATCGGCGTGCTCAAAGGTGCCGCGCCGTTCCTCGCCGATCTCGCACGCGCCATTGACGTCGACGCCACCTTCGACTTTGTTGCGGTCAAGAGCTATGCCAAGGGCAGCCAGACCTCGTCGGGCGCCGTCAAGCTCATCAAGGATCTCGACGAGCCCATCGAGGGCAAGAACGTGCTCATTGTCGAAGACATTCTCGACACCGGCCTCACGCTCGCATTTTTGCGCAAGATTTTCCTGCAGCACCATCCCAAAACGCTGCGCATCGCAGCGCTGCTCGATAAGCCCTCGCGCCGCGTTGAAAAAATCGAGGCGGATTACGTCGGCTTCGCCGTTCCCAACCTCTTTGTCATCGGCTACGGGATGGATTTCGCCGAGCGCTATCGCAACCTGCCCGACATTTGCCTGATGCCGCCAGATCAACCTTTATAGATCAGCCTGCGTGACAGCCAGGGAAACGCCGTGGACGAAAGCGACATGCTGAAGGCCGCATACAGCGACTTCAATGCGCGGCGCATTGAAGCGGTGCTGGCACGCATGAACGCCAACGTCGAGTGGGCCAATGGCATGGAAGGCGGTTACGTGCACGGCATCGACGCGGTCCGCGACTACTGGCAGCGGCAGTTCGCGATTCTTAACCCGCACGTGGAGCCGCTCGCCATCGATCTCGATGCCGAGGGCCGCTTTCAAGTGCGGGTTCACCAGACGGTCCACGACCTCGAAGGAAAACTTCTGCTCGACACCGAAGTCCGGCACCGCTACACCATCGGTAACGGCCTCATCGAGCGCATGGAAATCAATCCTTAGCGTCATAAGATCCGGCATTATCATTCTTCGGGTCACCCCCTCCTTTACACCACCCTTACCGGTCTTGCCGTATACTTCTCTCCCTGAGAGCAGGAAAAGAGCCGCCGTTCAGGAGCGGCCTTTCCCAAGGCAAGGAGCCTGAAACAATGCCCGCAACTACCCCCGCAACCGCCCCCATTGAACCTTCCGATCTTGATTTCGATAACGGGACATTCGATTCCGCCACATTCGCCGCGCAAACTCTGGCGAGCTGGCAGTCGGTTGCCGCGGTCATCGACCATACTCTGCTGAAACCCGAGGCCAGCCGTGCCCAGGTTGAACAACTTTGCGAGGAGGCGGCAAAGTACCGGTTCGCGTGCGCGATGGTGAACCCGGTTTGGACCGCAACCGCGGTCAAGGCGCTGGCAGGCACCGGTATCCCCGTGGGCGTGGTGATTGGGTTTCCCTTTGGTGCATCGCTTGTCTCCACGCTTCGCCAGGAGGCCACATCGCTCGCCCGCCTTGGCGCCCGCGAACTCGACATGGTGCTGCCCATCGGCTTGCTCAAGAGCGGCAGCTACCAGGCCGTTCAGCATACAATCCATGCCGCGGTCCACATGGCTCACTATCACGGCGCGCTGCTCAAGGTGATTCTCGAAACCTCGCTGCTGACGATGGAAGAGAAGCTGCGCGCGTCTGAGATCGCGATTCAGGCCGGCGCCGACTTCATCAAGACCTCAACCGGCTTTTCTTCAGGAGGCGCGACCGCTGCCGACGTCGCGCTGATGCGCGGCGTAGCCGGCGCGCGCTGCGGCGTCAAGGCTTCGGGCGGCATCCGCACTCTGGCCGACGTAAGAACTATGCTTGAGGCCGGCGCGAATCGCATCGGTGCCTCGGCCGGCGTTGCCATTGTGCGCGAACTGGGAGCGGAGTAGGGAGACAGCTTCTAACTTAAGCCCCTCGCTCGCACCACCCCAAAAAGCAGAAGAGCGAAGCCGCCAGGCTTCGCTCTTCTGCTTTTCGTTTACTTCAGCTCGTCAGTAAAGCCTGAAGTTCACCTCAATGGTGATTGGAACCGCAACCGCCTGCTTGCCGTCCTTCATGGCTGGCTTGAATTTGAACTGCTTCACAGCTTCGATTGCCTTCTCGTCAAGTCCCATGCCCAGCGACCGAACCACGCGCACCTGTTGCGGATTGCCCTGCGCATCGACGACAAGAGACACCAGGCACACGCCTTGATACTTTGCACGCCGCGCCTCATCGCTGAATTCCGCATCGACTTTATGAATAAGTTCCGGCGCCGAAACGCCGCCGCCAATGTGGAAGAGCCCGCCGCCGATATTGCCGCCAAAACCCGGGCCGTAGCCGTCGCCGCTGCCCGATCCCATCCCCATGCCGGAGCCATTGCCGCCAGATGCCAGCTTGACGTTGGACGAGTTCGACATGCCGAAATTCGGCAGCGTCGGGTTGTCAGGAATCACAATGTCTTTCTGGACATCGATGGTTGGGACCGGCGGCTGGATAATTCGAGGCTGCAAATTCAGGGGCGTCGCTCGTGGGGGAATCTTCCCTTTGATCGCTTCGGTCTTATCTGGGCTGCCACCGCCGCCGCCCGCCGCGGATGGCGCCTTGGGACCCCTGTAGTCTGTCAATTGGACCGGCGTCACTGTCGTCGGAGGAGTAACCACATCCACAATCTTCCTGACTCCAATGTATAAAACGATAGCCAGGATCAATAAGTTGACTGTGCTGGAGATACCGACGGCCCATGGATTGCGCTTGACCGCCATCCGGTCCGGTACCGGGATCGGTGTTGAAGTAAGCACCAGCGGCGGAAGCTTGGGCGGAAAAAATACGTCGCGAACGCTCTCGTAGAGATCCTTCCAGAGAGGTTTCTCTTCGAATGTTTTGCCAAGAAATGAGTCTAGCTCGTGGCTCTCAACCATGGCTTTGGGCGCACCCTCTTCAGTCTGTGTCAGTAGATTGTTTCCCATAATCGCTGCCGGCTCAGTAGTTCCCACATGCACAGACTGCAGTTCAACCACTTCCAGACCCGATAATCCATTATGCTTGATGCCGGGCGTGCTTGTCTCGGAGACCGGAACCGATTGAGCGGGAAACTCATCCTCTGCAGTCACGTATTCCTGGCTAATCCGGGCTCCCATAAATAATAGACGCCTTTCCCACCTGGTTTGTTACCCAAAAAGGTCATGCAAAAAGTTTAAACTGGAGTTTGACCAAGTTCCCTACAAGTAACGGAGTTAAGATGCCCGCTGCGCAGGAGTTGAAGGCGACCCTGACCCTTCCGCAAACCGCCTTTCCGATGAAGGCCAATCTGCCTCAAAACGAGCCGCTCCGGCTAGCCCGCTGGAAAGCCATGCGCCTCTATGCCGAGCTTCGCAAGGCTCGCAAGGGCAGCCCTGCCTACCTGCTCCACGACGGCCCTCCCTACGCGAACGGCCCCATTCATCTGGGCCACGCCCTTAACAAGGGACTGAAAGACTTCGTCGTCAAGTCGAAGTCCATGGCCGGCTTTGACGCGCCCTACGTTCCTGGCTACGACTGCCACGGCCTGCCCATCGAGATCAAGGTCGATGAAAAACTTGGCCGCAAAAAGCTGGAGATGCCGGCTCCTGCCGTTTTGGATGCCTGCCGCGCCTACGCCCAGAAGTATGTCGACATGCAAACCGAGCAGTTTGAGCGCATCGGCTGCTTCGGCCGCTGGGAAACGCCCTACGAAACCATGGCGCGCGCCTACGAGGCCCGAACCTTGGAGGCATTCTACGGCTTTTTAGAGAAAGGCTTCGTCTACCGTGGCTTGAAACCGGTTTATTGGTGCATCCACGACCGTACCGCGCTGGCCGAGGCCGAGGTGGAGTACGAGAACCACACCAGCCCGTCGGTCTATGTGCGGTACGCCATGTTGGACGACCGAGCTACTTGGGACGAGCAGATCAACCGGCTACTCGCAAGGTACCGAGTGTGGACCATCATCTGGACGACGACTCCGTGGACGCTTCCAGCATCTCTCGCAGTGGCTTTTCATCCCGATTTTGAATATGTCGCGTTGAGAAAAGGAGCTGACGTATACTTCGTCGCCGAAGAGTTGGTGGAGCAGGTAAGGATTGCTTGCAAGCTGGAAGATGCAGAGGTAGTCGAGCGATTCAAAGGCTCGAAACTCGAGAACGTCCACTTCCAGCATCCGTTTCTGGAGCGCACCATCCTCGGCGTGTTGGCGACGTATGTCACGGCCGACACCGGTACCGGCGCAGTGCATACCGCGCCTGCGCATGGCGCAGACGACTTCTACACCGGCATGAAATACGGCCTCGACCCCACCTGCCGCGTCGACGCGAGCGGACACATCCATGTCGATCTTGAAGCCTGGCATCTTACCCAGCCTCCGGCCTTCGACGGCATGAATGTGTGGAAGGCAAATCCGATCATCGTTGCCATGCTCGAAGAGCGCGGCGCTCTAATGGGCGGCGGCCCGCTGGAGCACTCCTATCCCCACTGCTGGCGCTGCCATCATCCGGTCATCTTCAGGGCGACGGAGCAATGGTTTATCTCGCTCGAAACTCCAATGAAGCGCGCCGACGGATCCGAGACGACCTACAGAAAGCTTGCCATCGAAGAGATCGACAAGGTTCTCTGGGACCCGACATGGGGCAAGGAGCGCATCACCAACATGATCGCCACGCGGCCCGACTGGTGCATCAGCCGCCAGCGCATCTGGGGCGTGCCCATCGCCGTGTTTATGTGCCAGGGCTGCAGCCAGCCGTTGATGGACGCCGAACTGAACAAGAAGATCGTCGGCCTGTTTGACCGCGAAGGCGTCGAAGCATGGCATACGTCGGCCGTCGAGTCTCTGCTGCCGGCCGGGACCCGGTGCGCGAATTGCGGCGGCGAAACCTTCCGCAAGGAAACCGACATCCTCGACGTCTGGTTCGACTCCGGCGTCAGCTGGTTCGCAGTCTGCGAGGCGGACCCCGAGCTCAATGCCATCTACGCGTCGTTCCAGGCATCAGGACTCCAGCTCCCGGAGGGAGCCGAGGAGGTTAGCCCAGGACAAGCGAAGCGCAGTCCTGGGAAAGCGGCAAAAGAAGATTTCAAAAGCCCCGTAGGGGCGATGGAATCTTCCGAAAGAATGCAGCGGCCCGAGGTCCTTTATCTTGAAGGCGGCGACCAGCACCGTGGCTGGTTCCACTCTTCCCTGCTCACCTCGGTCGCTCTGCGTGGCCACGCGCCGTATTCGCACGTCGCCACCGCCGGCTGGACCCTCGACGAACAGGGCCGCGCCATGTCGAAGTCGCTGGGCAACGGCGTCGATCCCGTCGATATTGCCAATCGTATGGGCGGCGAGATTGTCCGCCTTTGGGTCGCGAGCGTCGACTTCCGCGAAGACATGGCCGCCAGCGAAAACCTGATGGCCCGTTGCGCCGAGCTCTACAAAAAGCTGCGCAACACTTTCCGCTTTCTGCTCGGAAATTTGAAGCACTCGCTGCCGGCCTTCGACATCGCCGGAGAGTTCGACCCCGCGCGCGACCGCGTTGCCGAAGCCGAACTCATGCCGCTCGACCGCTACATGCTGGCCCGCACCCGCGAGCTGGCCGAGAAGATTCTCGGCTGGTACGAGGCATTCGAGTTTCATCGCGTCTACCAGGCATTGAACGAGTTCGCCATCGTCGACCTGAGTTCCTTTTATCTCGACGTGCTCAAAGACCGCATGTACACCTTCGCGCCCACCAGCCACGCGCGCCGCTCCGCGCAGACCGTACTGTGGAAAATCACCGAGGCTCTGGTGCGATTGGTTGCGCCCATTATGAGCTTCACCGCCGACGAGGTGTGGGAGTATCTGCCCAAGGTTGAGGGCCGCGAAGCAAGCGTGCATCTAGCGCTGTTTCCCAAGCCCGAAGAAATTTTCAGCGAAGATCCGACCGAGCTGTTGGATGAGTGGAAGCAACTCTTCGCCGTGCGCGACGAAGCGATGCGTGTGCTTGAAGAATCGCGCCAGGCCAAAACCATAGGTAAAGGACTCGAAGCAGACCTCCATATTTATGCGAAGGGGAAGGTACTCGACCTACTGAAGCGGCATCAGTCGGGCTTGAAGGAGTTGATCAATGTCTCAGGCGTCGAGCTTGTGGAATGGGGTACACACTCGGGCCCCATGGACGGTGACAAGATCAAGTCCCTTTCTTCACCCGAGGACATTGCTGTCTTTCTTTCACCCGCAAGCGGCCAGAAATGCGCTCGCTGCTGGAACTTCATGCCCGACGTCTCCGACTACGGCATCTGGCACGGCGTCTGCGGCCGCTGCCAGTCCGCCCTCAAAGAGATGGGCATCGCCCCGCCCCAACCCGAGTCAGCGGAGCCAGCCTGATGAGCTTTCAAGCACCGCGCCGCCTCCCCTGGCTCCTGCTCATCTCCGCAATCATCGTCGCGGCCGACCGGATTACCAAGAACTGGGTGGCCGCGCACGTCCGCATCGGCGGCGCCGTCCCGGTCATCGACCACTTTCTCCGCATTACGCACTGGACCAATGACGGCGCAGCCTTCTCGCTCTTTGCCGACTCCGCTTCGCCGCACACCGTGCGCTGGGCGCTGATTGCATTCACGCTTATAGCAGCGCTTGCCGTTCTCGCGGCGATGGTCTACCTTGGCAGCCGCCTCACGGTCACAACCGTAGCTCTCGCCTTCATCTTTGCCGGAGCCATCGGCAACGTCCACGACCGCATCGTCTACGGCTCGGTGGTCGACTTCATCGAGATACACATCTTCGCGTACCATTGGCCAGACTTCAACGTCGCCGACAGTGCCATTGTGGTTGGCGCGTGCCTTCTGTTTCTCGATTCGCTGCGGCCCCGCAAAAAGAGCGGCGCGTGAGCCCCCAATCCGCCCGCATTTATGCAAGCCCGATCGAAACCCACGCGCGCTTTTTCACTTCACCGTTAAAACGCCACAAGCCTTACCTGGGCCGGCGCGGGGCCACCTCACGTTCTCTTAGCTGTTGCTGCTCCTGCTGATGGCGCTGCTCCATCTGCTGCGTCTGCTGCTGATGGCGCTGCTCCATTTGCTGTTTTCTCTGGTCGTTATATCTCTGTTGTTGCGCCTTCTGGTCTTCCTTCTGCTGCTGCGCCGCCAACTTTTGATGTTCCTGATTTTCCTTTTCGGCCAGTTTTTCCTGTTGCTGCTCGTACTTCCGGTCGAGCTTTGCGTTGCCAGTGCTCTCAATGCGCTGCGGCTGGTGCTGCGGCAGATCGCCGGCGTGCACCGGGTTTTCAGGATGCGCTCCCTCGCCCGCTGGTTCGCCCTGGCGCGCATTCGGCTGGGCTTCATGCGCCGCTGGTGGGGCATGATACTCGCCGCCAGCATCGCTGGCTTTAACCACGCCG
>CAWILB010000008.1:0-57363 GCA_963836635.1 uncultured Acidobacteriaceae bacterium
ATGTGCCTGTTATTTCGTTCGGTTGCGGTCTTGCTCCGCACATTCACGGCCGCAAGCTTCACACAGCCTCGCGCAACCTCGCCCATGGCCCCGCCGCATTTGAGCGTGGTGCTGCCCACTCCGGCTTTGGCCAAACTCACTGCCGGCGACCTCCAGGTGCTGGAAGGATTCTCGCACGGAGGCTCGACATGGAACTGACGGTTCGCGCGGCTTTGGCGGGAAGGATCGCGGCGGCGCTGTGCGCCAAGAGCGGCCTGACGATTCCGCCGGATATCAGCGTTGAGACTTTCCTTGAGGCGGTTGCGCACCAGCTTAGAGAAGTGGCGAGGATGGGATAATGCATTGAGGAATAATCCGAGGCAATAAGAGACGGGTTGACGCAGACTTGAGTTCTTTGACGAGGTGAGGTAATTCAACGATGTCGGGCTGGCTTGAATCGAAAATAGCCTCCACGTTGTTCTTCTGGTCAGCGCTCGTGATGTCCAGCATCTGTGCCTTAGGATTCCTGGCAATTGCAGGGGCCGTGCAATCGAGGTTATATCAAGAGGAGCAGGGCATGTGGAGCGACGCATGAAGGTCTCAGTCCCTGATGTCTCGGGTATCGTATGATTTTGTGCCCGCCCACCCTTTCCGCGGTTAAACTGTGAAAAGGTTGGGGCAACCATTTTGGTGGGACGCCGAACGGTCCAATGCCTGAAACTGTTCTCACGGTCGCTCTCACGAATTCTTTGCGCGATTGCTGAGACTCAGATTAGTTGACGAATGGACGACCGGGCACCCGCAACTTCGATTCTGTGCATCGAATTCCTAAGTGGCGGCATGAGAGCCGGATAAAGGGTCATTATTCGAAGCCTCAACCGCGCGAAAGGATCCTTCGATGAAGTTCTCGCTCACTTTCCCCATCCACGAAATTCCCTTCTGGTTTCTCGTGCTATCGCTCTTCCTGCCGCGTATCTCTATCGCCGTCGCCTGGTTCCAGCACAGCATTCCCCAGTTCATTCCGTCGACGGTCGGCATTATCCCGGCCATCGTCGCGTTACTCGTCCCCCGCATCCTGATCCTATTCTGGATCTACCAGGATCAGGGCATCACCATCTGGTTCCTGCTACACGTAATCGCGCTCCTGTGCGCCTGGGGTGGAGGCAGTCACACTGTCTACCGTCGCCGCCGGGTCGAAGTCATCGACTAATGGGCTCTTTGCTCGTGATGGGCTCCTTGCTCGCCGGCAACGAGCCTGTCGCCGATTGCTTACAATCGAAATTGAGCTCAACAATCTAAAAGAACCGCGCCCTGATCCTCGACCGATTCAACCTCAACGGTAAGATTGCGTTCGTCAGGGGTTCGTCGCGCGGATTGGGGGGTCAGGGATCGGGCAGAAGCCGCATCAAAGCATGGAGAAGTTTGCGAGGCGCGGATATGAACGGAATTGGATGGATCAGATTGGCGGCCGGCGCAGTTCTTTATGCCGGTAGTTTGGGCGCGTGGGCGCAGCCGCCCGCACCCGCCGACGGCATCATCGGCATTGCGAACATTGCTTTGCGGGTGAGCGACGTAGACAAAGAAGTCGCGTTTCTCGGCAAGCTCGGATTTGAGGAGGCGTTCACTTCGCCGCTGCCGTCGAACGGGCTTGAAGCCTTTGTAAAAGTCAACGACCGGCAGTTCATCGAGGTTTTTTCGCGAACCGACCCCTCGCAGCCGCTCGGCTGGATGCACGTGACTCTACGAGGCCGGCGACCTGAACGCGCTGGAGAAGTTCTACGCCTCGAGCAGCCTTTCGCCCACGCCGGTGAGAAAAGCCAGCGCCGGCAACCTGCTGTCGACCTTGAAAGACCCAACCGGCGACATGACGGAATTTACGCAATACATGCCGGGTTCACGGCACACGCTCGACCGCGGACAGCACCTTGGCCCGAGCCGGATCTCAAACGCCATTATGGGGTTTGTGATGCCGGTCCGCGAATTGCCGGTTATGAAGGAGTTCTACACGAATCTGGGATTTGAAGCCGAAGACACAGGCAGCGCTGTCCACTTGACCACACCGGGAGCGCCGGGCCTGCGCGTTGAGATTAGCCGGGCTGGGGGCGGCAGCCGGCCGCAAATCCTGTTTCCCGTGGCTGACGCCCGCAAAGCCGCCGACGAACTCAAGCGGATGGGCGTTGAGGCAAATCGGCAGGACAAGATTGTGTTTGTTCGCGACGGAGACGGAAACTCCTTCGTCTTGCTCGAAACCGGATCGAAAGAGTAGCGCCTGCGAGCCAAGTTTAGACGGGCTTCTGCCCAGCGCTTAGAACTTATCCGTAAATAACCATAGTCTGCCTCCAACAGATAAGAGCGGCGGCGAGTTGTAGCAGAGCCATGTAGCTGGCCTCGGTTTTCTCGAAACTGACCAGCAGTTTGCGGAAGCGATTGAGCCAGGAGTGGGTTCGTTCCACAACCCACCGCCGCGCTTTATGTTCAGCATCGCTGAGCTTTTCTTTGCGCTCCTCGGCGCGAGTTTTCAGGTTCAGCTTGTAGTTTTGTTTGCGGCTGGTGACCAGCACCGGATATCCAACGTATCCGGCATCCACACAGAGCGTTTCGCTGGGCTCCTTTTGAGCCTTGGGGCGGCGGCAGACGATTCCCTTCAGGGTCGGTTCCAGCAATTTGGAGTCATGCACGTTGGCTCCGCTGCCGACGAGCGACAGCGGGACACCACGGGCGTCCACCAGCAGGCTTCTTTTGCGCCCATTTTTTTCCCCGATCCGTGGGGTTCGGTCCCACGCACTCTTGCGCCAGGGGCGCCCTGCCCATCGCCCCGTCCACGCTCTGCCAGCGCCAGGCGATACCCTCCATCCCGTCGTATTCGGCCAGACCGGCCTTCCAGATCTTAAGGAAGAAGCCTTCCTGCTGCCAGCGCTGGAAATGCGCGTGCACGGCGCTGGCGCTGCCATACTCCTTGGGCAGCGCCTTCCACTGACACCCGGTTCGAAGTACGTACACAATCGCCGAAAATATCTGTCGGGCCGACATCGGCTTGCGGCCAGCCCCAGCCCTGCGCTGGTACTTGCCGCCAGGTGGCCGTTTCCGCACCGGAACCAGCGGTTCGATCTTGCTCCACAACGCCTCCGACACCGTCCAAGACTTGATCTGTGCCATATGGGTTGCATCTTCGCAGGGTTCCGAGGACCACAAACAACTTAATCCGCAGAGGGAATCAACTCAATCACTATTTACGGATAAGTTCTTAGTTCCTCATTGCGTGCGCTGTTGCATTGACACGTTGAGCAAGCAGTTGCGACAGCGCTTTCTCCGGACATACGTGATTCACTTCAATCCGGTCCAGCTCCCGCTCGGTTTCAACCGCGGAAGCAATCGTAATGAAGCAGTCGAGGCAGCGGGTGTTGTAGCTGCCATTGTCGTTTTGAGTGCGGCTGTACATAGGGTTGCGCCTCTAGCAAGGATTTAACGATGCTAGTCCCGCTTTTGAAATCTAGGGGCGTGATTTGTGTCACGGGCGCTTGTGATGGGCAAACTGCATGTTTCCAGACGCGTCCAGCTTGCCGACCCGGAATTAGCAGGTAGGAATCTAGTGAGCTGCACGCCAGTGATGAAGGGGATACGATGTGCTTACGCTTGGATCATTAGGCAGGTAAAGAATCCAAATCTGCTTTCGTTGATCCAAAGGAGCTTCAGACCAGCCCAGCCCCTCTCTTTTGCCCCCATTCGGCGTATTGAATTCGTACGTTACCGTGATTTCGCCAGTTCGGTTATACCGGCTCGATTCTTTTACGATACCGGCCGCAACCACGCCGTCCCGTATGATTTGCCTCGTTCTTCGGAGATCTTGAGCTAGCCAAACACCTAACGCTACGATACCGAACGGTAAAACGAGTATCCCCAAACCCTGGATCGGAGTCTCTTCCCAACCCACTGCGTGGTTCACCCGAGGATTTGAAGGAAGGTACAGAATTGGAATCGAATCAGATTCCGCGGGTCGCGAATGCAAACTGCTCGGAATTCCAGATTCTCCCTTGAATATTTCTTCGTTGTAGGTGAATGAGTAATAGACAACTGAAGTGGAAACGCGATCTATGGTTGCGGTTGTCTGCCGCCCATTTTGCTTCAACTCCTCGTAATGCTGCCTCTGGCGAACGAAGCCAACAATAATCAGCAATGCCCAACTAAGGCCAATCAACAACACCACGACTGCGGTTGATGCTCTCCAAACGCCTTCTGAAGTAAGGCGCACCTCGCGTGGAAGCGGCCAATTCAGTTCCTTCGGCATCGCCATCTCCGTCATGTCTTCACGTTCAAAATTCATCCAGCAGCGCTCCTCATCGATCTTGTTCTTGCGCACCATCCGCCTACAGGTTCTGCCACTGATTAGGATTGCGGCGCAAGTGCCAGCAGGGATCGTTGCCGCCCTGCGGAAAGAGCGATCGCGAGCAAGGCACATCGGCGGTGCCGAGATAGTCGAACTCCGTTTTCTGGCCCTTGAGCGGCACGCCCATGTAGCGACTGACGGTGACGCTTGAGGTAGGCTTGCCGCGCAGATAAAAGGTAGCCGAGTCGCCGATCCACGCCACCACAAAACACACCGCGAACGCAAGAATCAAACGCAGCAGCCATCGGCCCAGCAATCGGTACACGGTTCAGCCTTCCTGAAGGGAATGCGCCTGCGGCTTGAGCGCCACGCCGGTGAGACGCATCCTGCGCGCCTGCCCAAGAATAGCGCCAAGTCTGCGCCGCTGCCTGCGCATAACTCAAACCTTCTGTGCGAATGTTCGAAATGCAGTTTCTTTCAGCATCCGTGCGGCCCACGCGCGGCTCCCACGTAATGTATACGCCCAGCGAGTCGGGCGAGCTTAGTCCCGGGCGCTCGCCGATGAGCACAACTGCAATCTGCGCATTCAGCGCCTCGCCAATCTCGTCGCCGATGGCTACGCGTCCCTGCTCGACAATGCAGATCGGCGCAAGGCTGGTAGTCCGGCAGTCGCGGCAGCAGTTCATTCAGCAGCGCGGGGGCATGCCGCTCCACGGCCAATGCAGACAGCCCATCGGCGATAACTAAAGCCAGGTCGACTCTGTCGGTGGGCTGCTCGCTCAAAATCGCGCGGCTGGCCTCATCGAGCTTGCGGCCCAGGTCAGGCCGCTGCAGATACTCCGCTCTGCTTGCCGCCGCCGAGTGCAGCTGAAGCACCTCCGGGCGAATTCCATTTTCGATTTCCGCCGCAAGCGCAGCGCAGTTGAGTCGCGCATGAACAGCGTCGCGAGCCATCGCGTGGCAGCGGTCGAAGTCGAGACGCGCGCGCGTGGGCAGGCTCACCCCGGTGCGGCCAAGAGCAACGCGGGCAGGCGTAAGCGCGCGCAGGCGGTTTGCAGCCGGCAACTCCAGCGGCGGCGCCAAATCAGGCTTCTTGGTCGCTCATGCCGTCAGCAACCTTTCAGACAGCCCTTCAGGATTACCTGCTTCGAGCGCGAGGCGCCTGAAGCCATCGCCCTGCATCCACGCTTCAAATTCGGGTGCGGGCCTTAGGCCCAGAACCCGCCGAACATACAGCGCGTCGTGAAAGCTGGTGCTCTGGTAATTCAGCATCACGTCGTCAGCGCCGGGCACGCCCATTATGTAATTCACGCCCGCCGTGCCCAGCAGCGTCAGCAGCGTGTCCATGTCGTCCTGGTCGGCCTCGGCGTGGTTGGTGTAGCACACGTCGCACCCCATGGGCAGGCCCAGCAGCTTGCCGCAGAAGTGATCTTCAAGCCCGGCGCGAATAATCTGTTTTCCGTCGTAGAGATATTCAGGCCCGATGAAGCCCACCACCGTGTTCACCAGCATGGGACTAAAGTGCCGCGCCACGGCGTAGGCGCGAGCCTCAAGGGTCTGCTGGTCGACTCCAAAATGCGCGCCGGCCGAAAGCGCCGAGCCTTGCCCGGTTTCGAAGTACATCACATTCTGGCCAACGCTGCCCGTCAGCACAAACCGCGCCGCGGTGCAATGCCTGGCCCGCCTCATGCGCTTCTTGCAAGAAGTGAAAGAGAAACTCCAAAGCTGCGATTCGCGGCCTCGGTGCCGGCGATCGATTGAAACATCAGGTCGACGGGCGCGCCCGCTTCGAGAGCCGCCATCTGCGTAGTAATGTGGGCCAGCACGCAGCTCTGCACGGGAATGCTGAAGCGCTGGCGCAGCGCATCGATCATGCGCAGCAGCGTGCAGGTGTGCCCTCAACCGTATCTGCCGCCGGGATTGATGCCGACTACCGCGTCGCCCGAGCCCATCAGCAGGCCGTCGAGGATTGACGCTGCGATGCCAATCGGCGAGTCGGTGGGGTGGTTGGGCTGCAGCCGCGCGCTCAGCCGGCCGGGTAGTCCCACCGTTGTGCGAAAGCGTGTCACCACGCGAATCTTGCGCGCCGCGGCAATCAGGTCCTGCACGCGCATCAGCTTGCTCACGGCAGCAACCATCTCCGGCGTGAGACCCGGCTGAGAGCGCCGAGATATGTTCGTGCGTGGCTTGGTCGCACAGCAGCCAGTCGCGCAGCTCGCCCACCGTAAACGACCGCACCGGCGCAAAGGCCTCCGCGTCGTGCGTGTCGACAATGAGCCGCGTAACTTCGTCATCTTCATAGGGCACGACAGCCTCTTCGCAAAAACACGCCAACGGCACATCGGCGAGGGCAAATTGCGCGGCCACCCGCTCCTCGGCTGACGCTGCCGCGGCGCCGGCAAGCACGTCTCCGCTGCGCAGGGGAGTGGCTTTGGCCAGCAGTTCGCGCAGGCTGGCAAAGGTGTAACGCCGGTTGCCGATGGAGTGAGAGAAGCTCATTGCGTACTCATCCTCAGGATACGGCGGGTTTCGACCGGTTGTGTATCTTGCGCTGGTAAAATTCAGCTTCGCGTGAGGAAGGGTACAAAATCCGCATGAAAATCAGCTGCAAATTCATTACCGCCGCACGGGCGCTGGCAGCGCTGCTTGCACTGTCCGCGGGATCAATTCACGCTCAGGCCGCCGGCGCTCAAGACGATTCCCCCGTCGTCACCACAACCGCCGGTCAGCTTCGCGGAATGGCTCGCACGGGCGGCGGCGCGCAGTTCTTTGGCATTCCTTACGCAGAGCCGCCGGTAGGCGACCTGCGCTGGCGCGAACCGGTGCCTGCCAGGTCGTGGAGCGGCGTCCGCGAGGCCGTGAAGTTTGGCTCGCCGTGCGCGCAACCCGACCTGGGCGATTGGAACCGGCACGATGCCGAGAACGGGAGTGAAGACTGTCTCTATCTCAACGTGGTTGCGCCGGAGTGGCCGGCCCAGCACCTGCTGCCGGTCATGTTCTGGATTCACGGCGGCGCCAACTTCGGCGGGTCGGGAGGAGGCTCACTCTACAACGGCGGAACGCTGGTCAATCATGGTGTGGTCACTGTCACCATCAATTACCGGTTAGGCGTCTTCGGCTTCTTTGCTCATCCGGAACTCACGCGCGAGTCGCCTCACCATGCCTCAGGCAACTACGGGCTGATGGACCAGATTCTTGCGCTGCACTGGGTGCTGGATAATATTGCAAAGTTCGGCGGCGATCCGCACAACATCACGGTTTTCGGGCAGTCGGCAGGGTCGATGGATACGGGAATGCTCATGACTTCGCCGCTGGCAATCGGGCTTTTCCAGAAAGCGATCGGCGAAAGTGGCGCGCCGTTCGTTCCGCGCATGGACACACTGGTCGAAGCTGAGCAGAAGGGTGTGGCCTCAGTGGCGGCGCTCAATCTGCCTGCGGGTGCCGAGGGAATTGCAGCGATGCGCAAGATAGATGCGAAGGACCTGATTCAAAAGTTGGGTCAGCGCGCATCGCAATGGCCCGGAGTCGGCCCCGATGTGGATGGATGGGTGCTTCGCGAGACGCCGATGACGGCGTTTGCCGCGGGACGCGAGGCCAGGATTCCCTTGCTGGTTGGGACCACTTCGCGTGAGTTCGGCGCCTCGATACCCAATGACGCGCTGGTGAAGACGATCGAGCAGCAGGCCGGCGAGTTCGCGTCAAAGGCGATTGTCATCTACGGGCTCAAGGCGAACTCTGCGGGGAAAGTGGATCCGCCGGTCGATCCTTTGTATGGAACTGCGGCCAGCCAGTGGACTGCCGATGTCACTTTCCACTGCCCTATCGCCAGCGAGGCAATCTGGCACAGCGCCGCCGGCAACCCGACATACGAGTATGAGCTCGACCACGCCATTCCGGGGCAGGAGGCGCAGGGCGCAGTGCACTCCTCCGATCTGCCCTACGTGTGGGGATATTTCCCGAAGGAAGGCAACATAGCCGGCAGCTTTGGCGCGGTGGATACCAAGCTCGCCGACCTGATGGAGACTTACTGGACCAACTTTGCGGGCACCGGCAATCCGAACGGCGATACGGTTCCGGTGTGGCCTGACCTGAGGACGGCGAAGACCTATATGCAGTTCACCCAGAACGGCGATGGCGTGATGAGCACCAAGCCGCTGCGCCCGGTCCAATGCGAGCTTTACCGCGAGTTTGTGGCCGCGAAGATGAAGACGGCGAAGTAAAGCCAAAACCAGTGAAAAACCATCCGGTCGCTCGACGACAGCCTATCCGGCAAGAAGTATCGGGAGCGGGCGTTTAGCCAAAGCCGTCATAATTCTGTTTGACACATAGTACGACACGTACTATAGTACGAATAGTACTATGAAAACCAAATCCACTCTCGAATACGCACTGATCGGCCTGATTCGGCAGAAGCCGCAGACCGGGTACGATCTCCGCAAAACCTTTACCTCCACAGGTATGCGCCATTACAGTGACAGCCCTGGGTCCATCTACCCGGCGCTCAGGCGGCTTGAAGCACGGGGCTGGATTTCTGCTCCCTCCGGCGGCGCCGAGAAAGACGATCCCCGCAAACGCCAGCAGTTTGCCATCACTCAGGCCGGTAAAGACGCGCTGGTCGCATGGCTTAACCAGCCGGTCACGCGTGAAGGCGTGATTCTTCGCGTGAGCGAGTTGATGCTGCGCTTTGCCTTCATGGACGGCAATGTGCCGCGTGCGGTGACCATCCAGTTCCTGTCGGATTTCGAACGCGAGCAGGCCGTCTACGCCGCGGAGTCGCGCGCCAAGCTCGATGAGATGCGCTCCAAAATTCCCCTGCACACGGGTGTTCTCGCTTACGAGGCGGGGATAGAGGGCATGGAACTGCACGTGAGCTGGGCGCGGCGATCGCGCGATCTGCTCGAAAGTGCGATACGTGAAACTCCGCCATCCGCAAACTGTTAGCGCCAAAACTCAACCTGAATTCCAAACCAGGTAACACAAAAACGGAGGATGTTCGATGAAAGACCTCTTCAAACTCGCTATCTGCTGGATCGCATTTGTCGCCGCGATCATCGCTTCCGGAATGATTGACCGGATTCTTCACCTGCCTTCCGTGTCATTACCCGGCGGGATGACTGTCCAGGCGATGTTCCTTATGCAACTTGTCGGCGGCGTAGTGGTCGTGGTCGGGCTGTATCCCCTTGCGCGCGGATTGGCCGCGCGCGGCATAGTGAGAGCAGCGGCAATCGGCTTGTTTCTTCTGCTTGCTTTCGGCTTGAACGGCCTGATCGAAACCAAACTCTTTACGCATTTCCTTGATGGCGGAATGGGGGGTGCTGTCGCATTCTACGCATCGCTGGCTGTCGTTCTGGGAGCTGCTATCGGGTTCTCATTCGGCAGCGAAGGGCAACCTGGGGGATTCGGTCGCAGAACCCCAATTGCATGGCTCTGGAGAGGAGCGCTCGCCTGGTTGGCCTGGCCGGTAATCTACTTCTTCTTCGGCATGTGTATCGCGCCCATTGTGACGCCGTATTACCGGGCCGGAATCGCGGGACTGCAGCTACCGAATTCGATTTCGGTTCTATTCGAAGTTCAACTTGTCCGCAGTGTTTTCTTCCTTGCGACTTCGCTGCCTTTTGTGGCGCTGTGGAAAGGCTCCCGGCGCAGTCTGTGGCTCACGCTGGGGCTGGCCCATGCATTCACCATTGGAATCTTTGGGCTCGTCGGAGCCGCGTGGCTGCCGATGATTCTGCGCGTCGTGCATTCGGTGGAGATTACGGGCGACTCGTTTGCCTACGCCGGGCTGCTGGTTCTGCTGTTCGCCGCCGCACCGGAAAAGTCCGCTGCCAACCAGGCAGCGCAGATCGGAGAGCTTGGCATGCACGCAGCCAAGTGAGGCGCGCCCGCACCCGAATACTGAAGCAGGAAAAGTCGAGAGACGTGTTGAAAAAAATTGCTGCATTCGCGTTAATTCTTTGCGCCGCGCCAGCATGGCTGGCTGCACAGGCGCCAGCTGCTCCCGCTGCGACGCCACTACGCGCAAACCCGCTGCACCGCCAGTATCGCGAAGGAGAAGCGCTGGTTTACAAGATGACCGGCATAAACGAGAACTGGCATTACACGGTGCGCGCCGAGGGAACGGTAAAGAAGGAGGGCACGGGCCCGTACTATGAGGAGTTCCGCTGGACCGATATGACGTCGGATGGCGCGCCGGCTGCGCTTGCGCCGGCGATGGCCGATTTTCGCCAGAAACTTTCGCTCGACCCCCGGTTCATTCCATCGCTGCCCAACCTTGCACAGGTCGATCCAAAGCTGATCGGGCCGATCACTGACTTGATGACTTTTTACGTGGACCTGTGGTTGCCCGCGATGATGGGACCGCTAAAGAAGCCCGGCGATCACTATTACTTCAAAATGGGCACGCCGAGCTCGTGGGCGGATGGAACGCATGTGCTGACAGGCGTGAGCTCGATCGACTTCGACTTCACGTTGAAATCAGTGGACGCGGCTGCGGGTACCGCGACCCTCGAAGTAAAGCACGTGCCGCCCGGAAAGCCGCAGATTCCGCTGCCTGCCGCGTGGATGCAGACGCCAGTGGGCGATAAGGCGAACAACTGGGTTGAGGTGGTGAAGCAAATTGACGGCAAGTTCGCCGCCGGTGTGGGGCAGGAGAACTTCACCGTTGACCTGACGGTGAGCCTGGCGGATGGAAAGATTCTGGCGGGCAGCATGGACAACGTGGTGAAGACGATTCACCGCACCTGCGACGACCAGGCACTAACGCAATGCGGCGCGCCGGAAGACCACGTAATTGAGCGCAAGATTGAAATTGAGCTGCAGCCGGTGAAGCCGTAACGCGCATTCCTCAAAGCGTTTTTGAGGAGATGCTATGTCAAGGATGATCCGCAATTCGATCGGGGGATCGGCGATCTCGGTGCATTGACATTTAATCGGCGACGACCGGTCGTTTTGGACGTGCGCCCGATGAATCCTTCTTTGAACAGATCTGAACTCTCTCCTTCTTGCGAAACCAACATTCGGAGTTTGCGAGAGTACGAGGACGAACACCATGTCGCAATACGACGAGTTTGCTGTGAACTACCACTGGCTCTACTCGGACTATGTCTCTTCAGGCAAGCCTGCGCTTGAGGAACATGAAGACGTTCTGAAAGATGCCGGTCCAAAGGCGCGCATCCTGGATTGCTCCTGTGGAATCGGAACGTTCGCGATAGCGCTGGCTAAGCTTGGCTATGAAGTCAGTGGCTCCGATGGCAGCCCGGGAATGATCGAGCAAGCGGATCTTGCCGCCAGGAACGCCAAAGTGGACGTCCCGCTGAAGTGCTGTACCTGGGAGGATCTACCGGCTCACTTTACCGGTCTCTTTGACCTGGTTTTCTGTCTTGGCAATTCAATCGGGCACACCCAAAACGGGGAAGAAATGCTTCGGTCGTTGCAGGGAATGCGCGCCGTTCTAAGGAGTGGCGGCAAACTCGTCATTGACTCTCGCAACTGGGAGCAGATCAGAAAAGAGAAAACACGTTTCACACCCTATCAGTGGCGAGAGCGCGCGGGGCAGCGGTGTTTGCCCATCTACGTTTGGAACTTTCCGGAGAGGTTCGAGGACGCTCACACGATAGAAGTGCTCTTGGTCTTTGATTCCGACGGAAAAGTGTCGGTGCGATCCTACCCGATCGTCTATTATCCATTTCGCGTCGAAGAGTTGATAGAACGATTGAGAAGTGCCGGTTTCACGAATATTCAGAACAGGTTCAGCGAAAACCGTGAGGGTTATCGGTTGATCGCTTCGTAGAGGCCGGCGGTCAGTGAGTAGCTAGCCGCCCAAGCACTCGGCGGCTGCTTGATTACACTTCTTAAGTTGGCCACGTCATGGAATCGCGGGGCTCAGTCAAAGGTCGGAGTACATGCGGCCCCAAGGACACTTCTGGGGACGAATCCAGTTGCTGTCTAAGTCACTTTCAGGATGCTGTCGGCATCACCCTCAGAACTTGACTGACGCGGCTCTTGGCGAAACGCCGCTCAACTCGGCGGCGCGGGCTTCAGCAAACGCGGCTGCGCCGATGAGCGCGGTGCGGCTCTCGAGAATCACGCGCACAGGCATGTTGACCAGCAACTGGCTCAAGCGGCCCTTGTCAGTGAATGCCTTCATGAAGGTGCCGTCTTTCAGCTTTTCAATAATGCGTGGCGCGATGCCGCCGCCCACATAAAGCCCGCCCACCGAGAGAATCTTGAGGGCCAGGTTGCCGGCCTCGGCGCCGTATGCCGAAACGAACATGTCCAGCGCTTTCTCACAGATTTCGCTCTTGGCCTTGAGCGCCAGTTCAGTAATCACCGCGTTGGGGTCTTCAGCCGCCATGCGTTCGGCTAGCCACGTGGGCTCTTCAACCCCGCGAACCTCGCGCAGAAAGTCGTAACAGTTTGTCAGCCCCATGCCGCTCACCACGCGCTCGTGGCTGATGCGGCCGTTGTATTTCTGCATCAGGAAGCGAAGCAGGTCGATCTCGTCTTCGTTGCGGGGAGCAAAATCGGTGTGGCCGCCCTCAGATGGGAAAGGCGTGTAATGGCGGCCATCCCACACCAGAAAACCCTCGCCCAGCCCGGTGCCTGCAGCGATGAGCGCACGGTTGCCGATCTGGCTGGAGTCGCCTTCACTAAGCGTGCAAATCTGGTCGGCGGTGAGCTCGGCGATGCCGTAGCCGTTGGCTTGAAGATCATTGATCAGGAAAACGTAATCGATGCTGAGGTCTTTTGCCAGCTCGCGGCTGTCCAGCGTCCATGGCAGGTTGGTGAGCCGCAAACGTCCGTCGCGCACGGGGCCCGGCACGCCAAAGCAGGCTGAAGTAACCTTCTCGCTGACAATGAATTCTTTAACGATCTCTTCCAGGCCCGAGTATTCCTTGGCCGGGTACTGATGGTCGCGAATGTGGTTCAGTTTGCCGTCGGTGAATTCGTAAAGTGCAAGGTGAACTTTGGTGCCGCCTACATCGCCCGCAAGAATCATTCTTTCCTCTCAAAAACGCCGCGTCCAGCCCCGTCAATGGCGGGCAGCAGCGCGGCCGCAGCCTTATCCAGAATCAGTGTAAGTATACCGCTCGCCGGGCGAATTAGCTGGCTGGGAGCCGGCCGGTATCGCGCGGCCCGGTGAACACCCGGCTCAGAACCTGCGCCTTGTCTGCCCCTCCAATCAGGAAGAAAACGCTTGCGCCTGGTTGATCACCGGCCATGTAAGCGTCACGCGCCAGGCGTCTTTGTTTTCAACGTGATTTGCGACCACCAGCCGGCCGGTTTCATCGAGCGCCGCGGTATGCGGAAAGAGCGATGCGGTGTGGCCGTCGGGCCCCATTCCGAGCGCGATCAGATCGAAACTTGGAACAACTGCGCCTTCCAGGCGGCGCGGCGCTTCGGCGCCCTCGAGACGGAACGCATTGCGCAGCAGCGACTCGTAGCGCGAGGCGGCAACATCAGGCTCAAGTTCGCCCTCCATGCGGTGCACCCGTTCAGGTGCAAGCGGCACGTGATCCAGCATGGCCTCGCGGGTCATGCGGTAATTCGAGTCGGGGTCGTCGGGCGGCACGCAGCGCTCGTCTACCCAGAAGAGCTCCAGCTTTTGCCACGGCATGCGCGCCAGCCAGGGCTGCGCGGGGTCGGCGAGCAGCTTGAATGCGGCCTTGGGTGTTGACCCGCCGCTGATGGCGATACGGGCACGGCCGCGGGCGGCGACGGCAGCCTCTACGCCGTTAACAAACTGATGGGCGGCGAGCGCCGCAAGCGCATCGGATCCGGCGCAACGATGGTATTCGAATTTGAGAGTTTGCGGCATGGGGAAGGGTCCTCCGAGTACTACGTTAAATGGAGGGACCGTCGGCCGGGATTACCACTCGTCCACCTTCAGCCGCCGGACATACTCCAGGTCCGGCATGGTCCCTTCGAGTGCCGCATGCCTGCGCGAAGCCTCGTGATGAATCAGTGCCTCCAATGCCAGTCGGAGCAGCGCCGTCCGCTCCGTCACCCCCGAAAGCTCCTGGGCTGTCTTCACCAATTCGTCATCCAGTGATACCGTTGCCCGCATAGGCTCTCTCCCGGCAAACGCCGAGCTACCAAACTGCTGTATTTCTGCTATTTTTCGCCCAGATACGCCCTGTATTGCTGCTCCAGCACGCCGCAGGACCGGGCCAGCGCCAGCTTCGACAGGTTGTATTGATAGAGGCTCTCGACGAGGTTGGTTTGGGCGGCGGCCAGCGAGGCTTGGGCCTGCACCAAAGGCAGGTTGTCGTCCACTCCGGCGTTCACGCGGTCGGTTTCGTCGCTGAGCGCCTGCTGGGCCAGGTCGACGTTCGAGCGCGCAACGTCAACAAGCTTCTTGTTGGAGGCCAGGTCAAGCAGCGCTGAGCGCACCTGCTGGTCGATATGCACGCGGAGATCGGCGAACTGGTTGTTGACGGCCTGCATCTCGGCAAGCGATGCGTCCTCATTTCCGCGAGTCCTGCCTCGCGGAAGATGGGCAGCTTGATGGTGCCGTAAGGCCATAAAGTTGCCGCGCGTGCCGGCGTCGTCGACCGCGGTCTCGGCGTAATAGCTGTTAAAGCTGAGCGTGGGCAGGCGCTGGGCGCGATAGGCGGTAGTGCACCGCTTTGAATTCGATGGCCTGGTTCTTGAGGTTCTGGTAGTCCTGGCGATCCTGGTAGGCAATCGCCATCACTTCTTCAGGCGTTTGCTCGGCCAGTTCGCTGTAGGGGGCCTGATCAGTGAGCTCGATGGTCTGGCCGGGATCGATGCCGATCTCGCGCTTGAGCTGGATGAGGTCTTTGGCAAGCTGATTCTCAGCCGATATCTGGGACTGCTGCTGGGTCTGGAACTCGACCTGCGCCCGCAACTCGTCAAGGTTGGCCACCGTCCCCGCCACATGCTCGTCGTGGGCGTGGTTATATTGCACCTGTGCCTCTGCCACGCTGGGCCTTTGAATTTTCCACTTCGCTCTGGTCGGCAATCGAGCGCAGGTAGATAGTCGCAACCTGCTGCACCACCTCGCCGCGCGCCGACATCATTGCAAAATACGATGAGCGCTCAGCCGCTCCGGCAGCGCGCCAGCCGGCAATCACCGGGCCTGAAAAGAGCGTCCAGTCAAGATGCACCTGGCCTTCAGTCAGATTGTCGCGAGTAATGCTGGGAAACTTGTCTTCGAACCACCGCCCGGAAAAAGGGTTGCGAACTTCTTCACCACCGAGGGGCTGAACCCAAGAGCGACCAGATCGTGCTGGGCATAAGTCATGTCGCCTGAAGCGGTAATCGTGGGCAGGAACTCTTGCAGCGCCTGGTTGCGCTCGCCGTGCAGCACTCTCTGGTTGTCCTGGGCTTCTCTTAGCCCTAGATTATTCTGGAGTCCGCGCTTGACAGCGTCGTCGAGCGAGAGCTTGATTGTCTCGCCGGTCACCGGCTCCGCGGTCACGCTGCCCCAGTAGGGATTGGTGGCCGAAGACGCATTCGACAACTGCGCCTGCGCGGCATACGGGGCACACGCAACCATGGCGGCCAGGCCGAGAGCAAAAAACGGCGCACGCCGCGCGAAAGAATTGGAGCTTCTACTCACCTTCACTATTTTCTCAGATGAATGGGAATGAGGGTCGGATTCAGCGAGGGGTTGAAAGCGCGAAAATCCCGATTCGCAACGTGGCAGGATGCGGCTTGGGCACCGCTTTCTAAAGAGGATGCGGGAACCAGTAAGGTGAACCTCATTAATCCGCGCTCAACGCCGCCTCGGCCCACACCACGGACTCGGCGTACGAATGCAGTAGCTTGAGCTGGTCAAGGCCGTTCTCCTCCGCAATCTTGTCGCAATCTTCCCACTGTCCGTGCTCGTGGCAGATGAGCCACTCAAGCAAGGTGCGCTCAGGAATCACGGCTCCCATCAATGCCATGCGTATCTCTTCGCGCAACGGCAACGAGGGCGTGAGCTGTTGAATGGGAATCCGCAGCATGGCGGGCAGAAGGCTGAGCAGGCCCAGCAGGTACTGTTCGGTGGGGTCAAGCTTGCATTGTTCCGCGGCCAGCTCGCAGAACCGGCCTCGCACAAACGCCAGGCGCAGCAACTCTCCCGGCTGGCCGGCGTTTAATTCGCTGGCAATTGCCAGCATCGCAATGCGGCGGAATCCCTCTTCGCCGACCGCAATGAGCGCGGATTTGATTGAGCTCACTTCTTGCCGGACCGCGCATGCTGGCGAATTGAGCATCCGCAATAGCCGGTAGGTAAGCGAAGCATCGCGTTTCACCAGGCCGCAAAGCTTTTCAAAGTCAGGTTATCTTCGTGCAGCAGCCGCAGAATCTCAATCTGCGTAAGCTTGTTGGCAGGGAACATTGCGGTTCTCAATCAGTTCGCGGCCGGCAAAAGTAGTAGCCCTGGATCAGCGTAAATCCCTCATCCCGCGCTTGACGGAACTCCTCCTGCGTTTCAATCTTCTCGGCAACCAGCGCAACCGCGCGGCCGCCAAGACGCTCGCGGATATCGCGGCGCTCCTTGTATTCACTGAGCGTAAAGTCGATTTTGATGTAGTCTGCAATCTCAACCAGCGGCTCGCAGCCCGGTTTCCAGCGGAAGTCGTCGAGCGCGAGCCGGAAGCCCGCGGACTTCAGCCTCGAACACGCGTGGATGAGCTCCGCCGTAGGCTCGATATCCTCAAGAACCTCGAGAACAAACATGCTGGGCGCAAGCACTTCCACCAGCCTGCCGGTAAGGGCCTCGTGGGTGCAGTTCACAAACGCAGGCAGGCCGCCGGTAAGCTTCTCAAGGCCGAAGATCACCATGTTGTCGAGGATGGTGCGCGTGGCCATGTCGCCGTCGGCGCTGAAGTGGAGCTGCTTCGGTCCGTCGCGGAAGAGCAACTCATAGCCGTGCACGCGTCCGCGCAGGTCAAGAATCGGCTGCCGCGCAACGTAACGGAAGCCGCTCTGATCTGCAGTGGTGGAAAAAAGATTCTGGACAGATAGAGACTGAGCGGCCATGGGTGCACCCCAGCAGGCTTATCGGCGTGAAACAGCGAAACTTGACTGGAATGAAGGTGCGGCACGGCGAACCCATCACGGGGGCATGGCCGTCAATCCCGGCCTCGCAGTCGGCCTCAGCCCATAAACATGCCGCCGTTCACGTCGAGCACGTGGCCGGTAATGTACGCCGCCGCGTCCGATGCCAGAAATGCAACCGATTGAGCCACATCCAGATCGGTTCCCGCTCTTCCCAAAGGGATGGACGCGATCATTGACTTGCGCAGCTCTTCGCTCAGCACCGCGGTCATCGGCGTCTCAATGTATCCCGGCGCCACGGCATTCACGGTAATTCCGCGCGAAGCCACTTCGCGAGCCATGGAGCGCGTCATGCCGATCATGCCGGCCTTCGACGCAGCGTAATTCACCTGGCCCGCCTGGCCGGTGCGCCCCACCACGCTCGTAATGTTGATGATCCGGCCCCAGCGGTTCTTCAGCATGGGTCGAATCACGGCCTGCGTAAGCAGAAATGCACCGGTGAGATTGGTCGCAAGCACGTCGTCCCAGTCCCCGCGCTTCATCGCCATCATCAGTCCGTCGCGGGTAATGCCGGCGCAGTTCACCAGGATCTCGACCTTGCCGAAGCGCTCAAGCACGCCCTTCGCGGCCGATTTTGATCGACTCCTCGCTCGCTATGTCGAGCGCAAAGGCAGCGGCCTTGCCGCCGGCGCCCTCGATTTCGGCCACAGCTTCAGCCAATTTGGTTTCATTGCGCGCAGCCAGAGCAACGGTTGCTCCAGCCCTGGCCAGTTCCAATGCGCAGGCTCGACCGATTCCCTGAGAAGCGCCGGTCACCAGTGCGATGCGTCCGTCAAGATTTGCCATGCGATCTCAAAAAAATCACGCGCAAGTTCGGCGCGCCCTTCCGTTCCTCATTATAGGTTGGCAAATCCGCGCCAATATCTCCCAGATTCAAAAGGAGCACACCATGAATCTTTCCCGTTGCTTTGCAGCAGCGCTTTTCGCCGCATCGGTTGCGGCCGCCCAGCAGTCTCCCGTGCCCGAACCGCCCGCAACCGCACTCACCATCTACAACCAGAACTTTGCCGTGGCCCGCACCACGCTCAATCTCGATCTGCACGCGGGCATTAACAGCGTTGAAACCAACCAGGTGACCAATCAGCTTGAGCCCGACTCGGTGATACTGCGCAGCCTGGGCCAGAACCGCGATTTGGCCAATCCTTCCTTCCGCATCCTTGAGCAAAACTACGAAGCCGCCGTGGTCACCCAGGACTTCCTGCTCCAGAAGTACGAAGGCAAGACCATCGAGTTCGAAATCTCTCCGGGCACAAACGTCGAAGGCAAAATCATCCGCGCGCCATCCCAGCGTCAGAACCAGTACGGCGGCTTTGACCAGACTCCGGCGCTCGTAGAAGTTAAAGGCCAGATGCAGTTTCAACTGCCTGGAATGCCGTTGTTCCCGGCCTCGACCGACGGCCTGCTGCTGAAGCCGGCGCTGCGCTGGCAGATTGAATCCCAGAAGCCGCAAAAGGTAGACGCCGAGCTTGCCTACATAACCAATGGCCTGAACTGGGAAGCAACATACAACGTGGTTGCGCAAAGCGGCGGAGCGGCTCTCGAAGGCGCTGAAAAAGCCAACCTGGTTGGTTGGGTGACTATCAAGAACTTCTCCGGCGCTGACTTTCCCAGCGCCAACATCAAGCTGATGGCGGGCGATGTTGCCAGGATCCAGCCGCCTCAGGCTCGCGGAATGTTTATCTCCGGAGCGAGCGAGATGGTGTCGGTCAATGCTGATAACGTCGTTACGCAAAAGCCATTCGACGATTTCCATCTTTACGATCTTCACCGCACCGTCTCGCTTTCGGATGGCGAGACCAAGCAGGTCCAGTTCCTTGATGCAACTGGAATCACGGTCGAACGCAGCTATGTCTACGACGGCGCCGCCTCCGATCCTCAATTCGATTACAGCAATGGCCAGGTCAACATGGACCAGAACTTTCGCGTGGGCGAAGGCAACCAAAAGGTTGCTCTTGTTGAAGAGATCAGGAACAGCGAGGCCAATCACCTCGGCATTCCGCTTCCCGCAGGCCGGCTGCGTTTTTACCGGCGCGATTCAGATGGACAGGTGGAGTTTGTGGGGGAAAGCATTATCAATCACATTCCGGCCGAAGACACGGTCAGGGTGACGACAGGAAGCGCCTTCGATGTGAAAGGCTCGCGGCGGCAAACCGACTTCTCCATCGATAATCAGCGCCGGATCATGTATGAGACTTTTGAGATCAAGCTCACCAACCAGAAGGCTGAAGCGGTAAATGTAAAGGTTCTGGAGCATCTTTACCGCTGTAATAACTGGGAGATCGAGCAGAAATCGGCGGACTTCACCAAGCTCGACAGCCACACCATCGAGATTCCCGTGCAGGTTCCCGCCAAAGGCGGCACAACCGTGACCTACAAGGTTAGGTATACCTGGTAGCCCGGGCTGCTGAACCGGCTCTACGACGATGGCGCGGCGGCGACCGTGACGGGGCGGCCGACCAAAACAGGGCGAACCAGTTCCGTGGGCCACACATAGACGGCGAGACGACGCGAATAGTGCAGGACCGGCTCAACGTCAGGCAGATCGATGCCGATGGCGGCGGCCAGGTCGTTGCGCTCGATCTCGGCCTCAGCCTCTTCAAGCGGCCAGGGCACATGGTGCAGGTGGGCGCGGATGGGCTGGCCGGCGCGATTCGAATTGAAAAGGGAGAACCGTTCCGAGAAAAAATACTCGAACGAACCAGCGGTGTGCTCGGCGGTTTTGCGCGTCGGTCCCAGTCCCCGGTAGCGCGCGTTGAAAATCACCTCGCGACCCGCGAATCGGCGGCTGCTTGAGAAAGCAAACTCGCGCTCGGAACGCTGCTCAAAGCGCATCTGGGCCCAGTAGTAGGGCAGGTGATAGAGAGAGCGCGCAGCAACAATGGCCAGCAGGTTGCTCGCGTCGAAGGAAAAGCAGAAGACGCCTGGGGTTCCGGTGAACTGGTCACGAACGTAGGTGCGCAGATTGAGGTCGGGAAAGTTCCTGATGCCGGGAAGCCCCGGAAAGCCTCGAATTCTGATTCGGTCAAGCCAGAAGGGCACGGCGCCGAGCCACGCAGAACCTTGATACGTATCGGGTTGCAGCCAATCGGGCAGGAGCCTGGCAACAGTCTCAGCCGGCACAGGCCAATGCGCAAACAGCAGGTCGTTCCAGCGCTGGGTGATTGCCCAGCGGCCTGGCGGCAACGGGCGAGGCTTATGCGACGTTTTGATTAGAAATTCCCGCATGGGCCCACTCCAAATGTGACCGGGCGCCAAAGGCCTGCAACAAGACTACAACCCGCGACACGTCGAATACTTGTTCAACGGTTATTCGCGCCCCGGAATTTGTTGTCCAAAACCGGGGTTTGCCTCACTCTACCACGACAGTCGCCTGACGTGGTAAATGGGATTATTGTTCAGGGAAGTTCCGCGTCTCCGCGGCCTGGCAAGGCATGCGAAAACCACCCAACCCCGATGCCGTATTCTGTTCGCGAGACCTCATTCATGTCCAGTGAAACTTTCAGCTCTCCCGGCGCACGCAATCAGACCGATGTATTCGCAGTTCACGGCGCCGATCCTGAGATTTTGGCATACGCAATGGCAAAGTACTCGCGCTCGGCTCTATCGATGCGCGAGTCGCTCTCCGAGATCAGCTCGCAGCGGGCCGAACAGTTTCTCAACACATTTTATTTCCAGTACGGCCACCGATCCATCGCCGACCTTGCGCACATTGCCTTTGCCGTGGAGCGGTTGAGCCTGCTGGCCGCGATTGTCCTGGTCGACGAGCAGCGCTGGGACGGGCAAGAGCGCTCGACGCGCTACCAGAACTTTATGAAGTCGGGCTGGTATTTGCCTGACTTTGGAGGAGATCCGAGCGCAACCGAAGCTCTACACCGAAACCATCGACAGCCTCTTCAGCACCTACCAGAACACCACGACCGCGGTTCAGGACGTGTTGCGGCGCAAAGTGGAGCGGCCGGAAGCGATGAAGCCGGAGAGCTACGAGCGCACGTTGAAGCGCCCGCGCATTTGACGTGGCTCGTTACCTGCTCCCACTCGCCACCAACACCTCGCTCGGGCAGATTGTGAGCGCGCGGACGCTTGAGACGCAGGTTTCACGCCTGGTCTCGCACCCCATTGCCGAAGTGCGCGAACTGGGCAACAAGCTGCGCGAAGCAGCCATCGGCGCGGCATGGAATGTGAATGGAGCCGCTGCGGCGGCATTTATTGAGAAGCTGAAAGCGTTGCCGGACGCAACCGAACTTGCTGCCGAAGCCGAGCAGCTCTTCACCCGCGAAGTGCGTACCGCGCCAACGCTGGTGAAATACGCGCAGGCAAACTCTTACCTGATGGAAACCCGGGCCGAGCTCGAACAGGCGGCCGCGGAGATTCTCGGCAACCTGGCGGTTGCGTCCGCACCACTTGTTGACTTGGTGGAGCGCACAGAATCGCTCGAAGTCGAGCTGGCCGCCACGCTGCTCTACTGGGGCAGCCACCACTCCTACCGTCAGATTCGCGATCTGGTCTCGGGGCTTCCTGCCTCTCGCGTTTCTGAGATCGTCGAGCTGGGATTAAAGCACCGCGGCAAACACGACGAAGCGCTGCGCGCCTTCCATGCCGGGGCGGCGCTGCGGTTCGACATCCTGATGGACATCGGCGGCTTCCGCGACATGCACCGGCACCGCCGCTGCACGCAGATCAAGCAGGGATTCACTTCTCTTCACAGTTATGACACGCCGGGCGGAGCCGACCTTGGCGGCGGCGTTGACATTCTGGACGAAGCGGGAATCCTGGCCGAGTACCAGCAAGCAATTGAGTCAGCCTACGAGGCAAGCGCGAAGATAGCGGCCAGCAGCGCACCCGAGGCATCAGTTTCGGCGCTCTACCTGCTGCCGCTGGCCACGCGCGTGCGCTGCCTGTTCAAAATGGACTGGGCCGAAGCGCAATATATCTCGGAGCTGCGCTCGGGCCCCGCCGGCCACTTCAGCTATCGCCGCGTGGCGTGGGAGATGTACATGGGGCTAGAACGCCAGCATCCATCGCTCGCCAAACATATCCGTGTGACTGACTTTACTCAACCCATCGACATGCTGCAGAGATAAGCGTGCTTCCCGCCCTGGCAATGCCCGGAGAGCCACCTCGGTCTGGGGCCGGGATAGGCATTTTGTTGTGCAGTTTTTGTTGGACCATCCTCTTTTCTAAGCTAAGATAAGGACCAATCGAGGCTGAAGGCTGCTTCCGGCAATGAGACTGCTGCACGAGCAACGTAAGCGTTTCGCGGATACTTCAATCCGCACGCCCGATTCGTCGGTCCGAGCCAGCCGCGTTGGCAGATCGGTACTGGATCTCCAACGCACCGCAGGCAATCAGGCCGTTCAGCAGTTGCTACGCTCCGCGGGGCCGCAGCAATCGTTGAGTGTGGGCCGCGTGGACGATCCTCTCGAGCATGAGGCGGATCGGATGGCGGCACATGCCATGGGTGGGACTTCAAGCCCCCAGCTTTCAGATAACAGCAGACCAGCGCATCAGTCCGCGCAAAATCCTCTCGACCCCGCCACTCGCGCGTTCTTCGAATCACGATACGGCCACGATTTCAGCAACGTCAGCATACACACCGGTCCTGATGCCTCCGCCTCGGCCCGCTCGATACACGCTAAAGCTTACACGCTCGGTTCCGATATCGTCTTTCGCGACGGCGCCTATTCGCCGACATCGAATCAGGGTCGCCGATTGCTCGCTCACGAGTTGGCCCACGTAGTTCAGCAGAGCCGCTCGAGCGCGCCGGCGCCGGTCATTCAACGACAACCGGAGACCCAGGGGCAGGGGCAATCGCAGGGTGGCGGCAATCAAGTCGCAGTGAACACGAACTGCGGAGACGCCGACGCGCGCGCGGCTGCAATTGCCATCTTCAACGCTCAAGGAATGCTGAACTCGGCTATGGACTGGTTTCATTATTCGGATCCCGTTGTCGATGTGCAGTTGAACGCTTTGCTTCGGGCGCGCTTCGGCTCTGACTCCGCGGCCACGCGCAGCGCTGTCAACAACCGTTTGGCAAGGGTGGCCGCGATCCTCATGGAAGCCACAAAAGCCAACGTGAATCTGAGTTGCGCCGACGCCACGGATGCCGTGTGTTCAAAGAACGAGTACTACGCCTATGTGCGGCCGGGCCAGGGCTACCGTATCAACTTCTGTCGAGAGTTCTTCAAGATGAATCCGCAGGAGCAGCTTTGGGGTGTCCTCCACGAAACCTTTCACCTGGCCGGAGCACTTGGCGACAGTTACATCTTCTACTTTGACGTGGACACATCCTCCTGTTTCGGTTCCTCAGCGGTAAAAGGCAGTGCTTTGGACAATGCCGATAGCTACGTCAGCTTTCTATGGTGCCTCCTCAAGCCGGGAACGAAGATTCGTGAAGGATTGGATGTTAAGGGCCAGAACCCCAATCCCCAATCGCAGAATCCGCAGTGAGTCGCCCAACCTAAGGCATCGAAGGGTACTTTTCCTGGCACGACAATCAAGCGGCCTTGCTGAACGGCGCAGAAGCCAAAGGCTGTCGCCGCGGCAACTGGCGAGGGCCTGCTTCGCAATCAAAAGCCCTGTTTTTGGCCTTTTCGGCACTTTGCCGGCGTTTTTCGATGCAAAAACGGGTGAAAAGCTATTCTCGCCGAGCCACCTTTGGCGATCCGTCAAAAGGTCGACTCGCTGTGGCATTGGCTCCAATGCGAGCAGAGGAGAACTGGTCAATCCGCTACACTTACGTCTGTGATGCCGCACGCCCTGGCCTTTGCTGTGGAGATAGCGACTACGGTTCTGGCCGTGGCGGGGATGGGATACTTTCTGGCGGCGCTGGTGGCGGCGCGGCTGTTTCTTGCCGAGCGGCGTCGCGAGCAGCCGGCATTTGCCGCGGGCGTGAGTATTCTCAAATCGCTCAAGGGCGTGGACCCCGGTATGATGGACGCCTTCCGCAGCCACTGCACGCAAGACTATGCGAGTGAGTACGAATTGCTCTTCGGCGTCACATCGCTTTCCGGGCCTGAGGCTATGGCCGTCGAGCGGCTGCAGCGCGAGTTTCCTGAGCGCGAAATCAAACTTGTAGAGTGCCCGATGCGGCTGGGAACTAACGGCAAAGTGAGCACCCTGATTCAGCTCGCCGCGCATGCGCGCTACGGCTACTTGCTGATCAACGACTCCGACATCACGGTTGCGCCGCGTTATCTTGAACAGGTGATGTCGGGATTCGCCGCGCCTGAGGTGGGCCCCGAAGTCGGCTTAGTGACGACGCTTTACCGCGGGCGCGGGCACGGCACGCTGGGTTCAGTGTTTGAGGCGCTGGGAATTGCGACGGACTTTCAGCCCAGCGTGCTGCTCTCGAGGCTGCTCGAAGGCGGGCTGCATTACGGACTCGGTTCGACGCTGGCGGTGCGGCACGAGGCGCTTGAGAAAGCCGGCGGCCTTGAGGCGCTGGTGGATCAGCTTGCCGATGACTACGAGATGGGCGTGCGGATTTGGAAAGCCGGATATCGCGTGGTTTTGAGTGCGGCTGTGGTTGAGACCGCGGTGCCGGCATACAACTGGCTCGGTTACATTGACCATCAACTGCGCTGGCTGCGCACAGTTCGCGATGCGCGGCCCGGCGGATATGTGGGGCTGGTGGTTACGTTTGGCTTGGCGTGGGCGCTGTTGAACGTGATTGCGAGCGGGCTGAGCCCGCTGAGCTTGTGGCTTCTCGCGATGAGTTTTTTCCTTCGCTTTGGACTGGCGATGACGGTCGGAGCTGAAGTGCTGGGCGATCACCAGGTGCTTCCTTCGCTATGGCTGCTGCCGCTGCGCGACCTGCTGGCGCTTGGATTGTGGGCCGCAGGGTTTGCGGGTAACACGATTGTGTGGCGAGGCGAGCGATTCCAGGTGAAGGGCGGGAAGCTGTTCAAAGCGAGTTAGCGGGTTAGCGAGTGAGCTACTCGGCTTCCATCCCCGGTTCCCAAATGCGATGGACCGGGGGCATCCAGTTATGTACATCCCACCCAAGCAAAGCTTGGATGAGGCACCCCAGTTAGTTAGCGGCTAAGCGATCTAGTCCGCGGCGCTGGCGGCAGCGCGTGTTTCCTCTTCCACGCAGATTGAATCGATGTCGATGGTGAGGCAGCGACCGAGCTCGCCGAAATCCTTGTCCCAGCGCGGACGGTTTTCCTGCCCCAGCGCAGTCAATGCCGAGTCTGCGGTGCGGTAGATCTCGTACCAGATGTTCTGCGCCTGCCACAGATTCAGCACAAAGGGCAGCTCAGTGAGTGCGCGCGCCAACGCCAGCGTGCGGTCGAGCGATTCAAGCGAGCCGTTAGACATTTGCAGATCGACCATGGCGCGCTTCATGCGCTGGTCGACGATGTAGGAAAGCGTACTGGAATCGAGCTGCACCTGGTCGGCTTTGGCGAGAGATAGATACGAGCGCAGTTGCGCTAGGTCGACTGGATCGGTTTCAATGGTGCGGCGCAGGCCGGCATTGATGGCGAAACCCGCGGCCAGCGTGAGCGCAGGCGGTTTGGGCAGCCCGGCCTGGAAGAGAAATGGAGCAGGCTGGCGTGATTTTGATAGATGGTGGTGAGCGAGGTTTCAACGTCAGTAAGCGTTGAGTTGAGAATGAGCTTGACGATGCGGCGCTGCTCGTCACCGAAGAGCGAAGTGAGCGAGTAGCCGGCGTGGCCAAAGAAACGGTCGAGCAGGCGAATCACCTGCGGAAAATCGGCGCGCTGCACGTAGCCGGCGGCTTCGGCGGTAAAGGCCTTCAAGGGCCGGAGCGTCGGAGTCGGCAAAAGGCTTGACCGCGGCGGTAATGTTTTGATCGCCGAAGTGAAGAACGGCAAACGAGAATGCCTGCTCGCGCCCGGTGATGGCGCTGGTGATGTGTACGCGGCCTGTCGCGAGCCGTGCCGCGGCCGGAGTTGAAAATCTCGTAAGAGATGCGCTTTACGCGATAGCAGTAGAGATCGGTTTCGTCGGCGAATGAAGAGAAGACCGAACTGATGGCGTAGTGCGCGGCCACCTGCTCAAGCGAGAGCTGCATGGTGTCCAACACACTTTTTGTAGATATCGGCGCCTGTGCCGGCATCAGGGTTGTTTGATTTTGCTTCGCTCCATGCGTGCGATAAAGGCGGCTTCAATGGTGTCGGCGCGCTGGCCGAAGAAGTCTTTGCGCAAGCTGGATGACGCGTGCGGCGTAAGCGATGATCTGCACGGTTTCAATGCCCGCGATATCGTCGAAGAACCATCCGCAGCTTGTGTACATGAGCTGCGCGTGACGCTGCATTTCCATGAGCTCGAGCGCGTGCACGCGCTCATCGCGGTCAAGGGCGTGGCGAGGCGTGCTCGGCAAGGAAACGGTCTAGTTCTCTCTTCAGCTACGGTCAAGGATGACTTGGATGTAGGCGTCGCGCGCGGCCCACACCTCGCGGAAATATTTTGCGCCTATTTCATCGGTCAAGCGGACTGAGCGCATCGCGCAGTTCGTCGAGGGCCTGGCGCAGCGGAGCGCGCCATAGCTGGTTCCATCCGGGTTGACCGCCATTGCAGCCGCAGTTCGAGCGCCAGCGCTCAACGCCGTGCGCGCAACTCCACGAGGTATTGTCGACGATTTCGCACTCGTTGCTCCGGAGGAAAGCGGTTGAGGAAGCTGGCGTAGTTGGTGAGACGCACGGTTTTGTCATGGCTGAGAAGGTTGAGCGCGTAGGCCAGCGCCATATCGCCGTACTTGTGATGGTGGCCATACGATTCGCCGTCGGTGGCAACGTGCGCCAGTTGCGGCCCGGTGCGGTCTTTGAATGCCGATTTGAGGCGCCCGGCATACGCCTCACCGGAGTTGAGCAGACCTTCAAACGCGATGGCGCGCGAGACGGGGCCGTTGTAGAAAAACACCGCGATCGAAGCACCGGAGGGGAAACGAACCAGGTAGGGGCGAGTGGTATCGACGCTGGAGTCGGGAGTATCGGAATCCACGCGAGTTCGGCATCATTCAAGTGGCGAACGCGCTTGCACTGGTGAGGCGCGAGCAGCGTGAATTTTATGCCGTTCTCGGCGAGCAGGCGCAGCGATTCGGTGTCGGCTGCGGTCTCGGCGAGCCACATGCCTTCGGGCGGGCGGCCGTAGTGGTGCTGGTAGTCGGCAATGCCCCACCGGATCTGCGTGAGGCGGTCGCGCTTAGAGGCCAACGGCAGAATCATGTGGTTGTAGACCTGCGCCATGGCCGAGCTGTGGCCGCGGAAGTTTTTGCGGCTGGAGCGCTCGCCGTCGAGGATCATGCGATAGGCCCGCGGCGCGTTCTGCTCGAGCCAGCTCATGAGCGTGGGCCCGATGTTGAAGCTGATGCGCGAATAGTTGTTTACGATGGCGGTGATTTGGTTACGGCCGTTCAAAATGCGCGCAGCGCCGTTGGTGGCGTAGCACTCCGCGCAGATGCGCTCGTTCCAGTCGTGATAAGGAGCGGCCGAATCCTGCGTTTCTACGGTTTCAAGCCAGGGATTCTCGCGGGGCGGCTGATAAAAATGGCCGTGAATGCAGATATAACGATTGATTGTAGCCATCAGGATTCCTGTCGCAGGCCGCGTTTACGGCGTTTAGGCAATTGGATGCACCTTTTCGAGTCCAGCAATCCGGTGACCCAACAGTTTCTGAAACGCTTAGACCATGCTCAGTCATTTTACGGCCAAATTTGCGGGAAGCTGGTTCAGGTGCGAGAGGAGCGGCCGGCGGGCGGAGTGTTTTTGTTCAGGTCGCAGGCGCGCCACAGGTACCAGCTTGCCACGGAACGGAAGGGCGACCAGCGCTGGCCGCGCTTGAAAACCACGTCGGGTTCGGGCAAATCGGCGGCCTCAATGGGGCGCGACCTGGGCACGCGCTGGAAGGTGAGCGCGAATCCCTTGCGGACGCCGTAGTCGGTGACGGGAAGCACGTCGGGCCGGCCCATGCGAAAGATGAGAAGCATCTCAACGGTCCAGGGGCCGATGCCCCGTACCTCGGTGAGCCGTTCCACGATATCGGCGTCAGACATCTTCCTGATGGCGGAGTGCGCGGGAACTGTGCCGTCGATGGTTCGCGCGGCCAGGTCGCGCATGGCTTTGATCTTGTTGCCTGAGACGCCGGCCGCGCGGAGGGGCTCGTCGGGAGTGGCAATGAGCTGCTGAGGCGTAGGGTCGCCGCCGAAATACTCGCGTACGCGCCGATGGATGGTTGCCGCGGCCTTGCCATGGAGTTGCTGGTAGAGGATGGATTCGAGCAGAGATTCGAAGGGCGAAGCGGAGCGATCGAGCTGCATGGTGAAAGGGCCCGCGCGATCGATAAGCGCGGCAAGTTTGGCATCGCGCGCACGAAGATGCGCCACTGCTTCTTCGCGATCGAAAGGAAGTTTGCGGCTGCGGCCATCGTGGATCATGGAAGAAGTTTAACCTACGGATTCGCTACCATGAGGACGACCGCGTCGCGATTAATGCGAAGTCGCGGCATCGGTAACATGCTCGATCAAGATGTAAGTCTTGCCGCCCGATTCATCAGGCACTTTCATGATCTTTACAGTTGTCACGTCTCCATCGGCCTTGGAAAGACGGAACCCTGAACCGCGCGACGTCGTGATGAGATGTGCGTCGGGGCCAAGTTTCTCCTTGTAAAAAGCGATCACCTTGTCCGTGGAATCCGGCGTGATATAGGTGGCGTTCAGGATGGTCTTCCCCGCTATTCGCGCACGAGAGCCGCGCAGGCTGGGCTCGGCGCCCGGATAGATCGCTATGCCCAGGTCGCTTTCAGTGAACGTGGCGGATGGCACATTATGGAAGGATTTCGCGAAATACCACGTTCCAAGGCCAATAACCCCGACGCCTATGACACCCAGACCAACAAAAATGGCAACAGTAATGAGAACCGCCTTGACGACCCTGGAATTTGAATCGGTAGCTGGGGCGCCGAGGGATTCTGCAGGCGGTACTGGCTGTGGGAAGGCCTGCGGCGAAATGACTTGAGGAGATTGATCATTTGATGGATCTGGCATCGTCCCTTCCTTCCTAAAGAGTTCTTGCGAATCCTGGGGGGCCGATTTTGGTTTGCAGACACTATACCGCAAATCTGCGCCGCGGAAAGTGACGGAGGGGCCGCTGTGCCCTCGATGCCGGAAATGCTCCCGATTTCCAGTTCGCGATTTCGGAGGCAGACGTCAAGCCTCGGCGACGGACCAAGGACCGCCGCGCGCTTGTACCATGGAAGGGTAAGCAGGAAGCGGCAAAGCAATGAAGATGCGTCCGGGCACGCCTACGGGATTTTTGCTGTGCGGCAAAGAGTGGACTGACGGCGAAACGATCGAGGTGCGGTCGCCGTGGGACCAGGGCCTGGTGGGCCGCGCGACGATTGCCACCAGGGCCGACGCACGCCAGGCGGTGAACCACGCGGCGGCGAGCCTGCGGCGTACGCGTGCTCTGCCGCGCTGGAAGCGCCGCGAGATTCTCGAGGATGTTGCCGCCGCTCTGATTGAGCAGAAGGAGCGTTTTGCGCAGTTGATTGTGGCCGAGGCAGGCAAGCCTTTGCGGCTGGCGCGGACCGAGGTTGACCGCTCGGTGCTGACCTTTAAAACGGCTGCGGAAGAGACGATCCGGCTGGGCGGCGATTCGATTCCGCTGGACCTGACCGAGGGTAACGAGGGCCGGTGGGGACTGGTGCAACGGTTTGCCATGGGGCCGGTGCTGGGGATTACGCCATTCAATTTTCCGTTGAACCTGGTGGCGCACAAAGTTGCGCCCGCCATCGCTGCAGGATGTCCGGTAATTGTGAAACCCGCGCCACAGACTCCGTTTACCGCTCTGGCTCTGGGCGAAGTGATTTTGAAGGCTGGATGGCCTGAGGAGGCGCTGGCCATTCTGCCGCTCTCAAACGCCGACACCTGCTGGCTGGCTGAGAAAGAGGACCGTATAAAGTTGTTGAGCTTCACGGGCTCGGCAAAGGTAGGCTGGGAGCTGAAGGCGCGATCGAGCCGCAAGCGGGTGCTGCTTGAGCTGGGCGGCAACGCCGCGCTGATTGTGCACAACGACTGGCCCGATCTTGACGAGGCGGCGGTGCGCACGGCCCATGCGGCGTTTGGATTCGCCGGCCAGTCGTGCATCAGTGTGCAGCGGGTGTTTGTGTCGCGCAGCATCTTTCAAACGTTTTTGTGGAAGGTGGTTGAGTGCGCGGCGAGGCTGGTAACCGGCGACCCCTCCGATGAGGCGACCGAGGTGGGCCCGATGATTCGGCCGAGCGAGGCCGACCGCGTTGAAGAGTGGATCAAAGAGGCCGTTGCCGGCGGAGCCAAGCTGGTAGGCGGCGGCGAACGCAATGGGCCGATCATTTCGCCCGCGATTTTGACCGCAACAAAACCGGGCATGCGGGTGCGCGACGAAGAAGCATTTGGTCCGGTGGTTGCGATTGAGCCTTACGACGACTTTGAGGATGCGCTGGCCGATGTGAACCACTCAAAGTATGGCTTGCAGGCTGGGCTGCTGACGCGCGACGCCGGCCGCATTCTGACGGCGTTTCGCGAACTCGAAGTGGGCGCGCTGATTGTCGGGGACACGCCTTCGTGGCGTCTCGATCCCATGCCCTACGGCGGCGTGAAGGAGTCGGGGCTTGGACGTGAGGGCATCCGTTGGGCGATGGAAGAGATGACTGAGCCGCGCATGCTGGTGATGAGCGGCATAGGGTAGGAAGAGCGATGGGGCGCGTGAAAATCGCACCCCGCCGCGGTTGATTCGGGCATTAAAAGCCGGTGCGGCTCTTGTGCCGAATTGTCTTGATCTCTTCCGCAGGAATCTTCAGAAACTCCAGGAACTCCTGGTGTTCCGCAGGTGCGGAGCGTTCGAATTCGGCATGCCACCGATGCATCTGATCGTCGCTGAGCCCGCATGCCTTCATGATAGAAACCCATTTTTCTTTGCTGATCATCTTTGCCTTCCTGAGCGCCTGGCTCTTGAGTAGTTTGAGAATCGATTGCTGGTGAGCGCGCAGTGTGGTGATTTCAGCGTCGATTTCAATCAGACGCCGCTTGAGCACACCCTGCGCATTGCTTCGAGGCCGATCGAGAATTGCCCGAATGTCTTCGAGCTTCAAGCCGGTGGCGCGGTAAGAGCGGATCTCCTGCAAACGCCGCGCATCCGCTTCGCTATAGCAACGGTAGTTTCCGCCGCTGCGCTGCGGCAGAGGCATTAAACCGATCGATTCGTAATACAGGATGGCAGTCCGGCCCATGCCGCACCGCCGGGCGAGTTTGGTTACCGTCAACATCGTCCATCTCCACTGTGAACCCTATAGTTATAGACAGGTCAAGGCAAATAGAGATTTTCTCATGGGGCAGGCATCGGCGCGGTGGCAGCGCAGGCAAGTGAACGGGGATCCAGCTAAGATCGATAAGCTGCCGGGCTGCGGCGGAGGCGGCAGGACCATAAGTAACATCGAAACTCACCAGGAGGAAAGACTGCGGAGGGGCACGGCACTATGAAACCAGAGGGCAACTGCCTCACCCCTCGAATCCAAATGAGATAAGCGGGCCCGGAAAGGTACACGCCACTTAGGCTGCGCATGAACAGGCAGCAAGGTGAGAGTCATGTTGGAAGGCAGCGCCTCCGAGCGCGGCGTGTAAACCTGCGGAGGTGTAAGTTACTTGGCTTTTGCCTTGGCTCTTTGAGCCGCCCAGCGCTTGCGCTGCGCATCGGCAATGCGCTTGCGCGCTTCTGCGCTCAGTACGCGTTTCTTCCCCGTCTTGGCCTTTGCGGCTTTCTTTTTGCCTTTACCTGTTGTTGCTGCCGGCGCGGCGGAGCCCATATTTGCCAGCAGGGCACGAGCCTCGGTCAGACGCGCAATCTCAGCGTCGATTTCGGCAAGAATAGTATCGATTCCCATGCGCATAGGATAAAGGATAAGTGCGCTTCTTGACTATAGACATCATTTGAATCGATGCGATAAGTCGCGCAAGATACGAATTGATTCGCTTCAGAAGTGATTCTTACTCCGCATGCGGTTAGAGTCAAAGCTCCCTATCGAAAGTGGAGGAGTCTGCGAGTCCATCGATCTCCCTCGAGTCAAGTGAAGACCGGAAGCTGCAGACCGGCCGTACTTAGTGGGGAAACCGAAAGGGACGGCAGTTACACGCCGTCCCATTTGATCCTGTTGCGATATGGGCGTTACTACATGCCCATAAACATCACGTGGACATAAGTGCCCAGGCGAACGTTGTAAGCAAGATACCATCCGGGATGGTCGGGGTCTTCGTAGATGATAATGTCATCGGAATCCCACAGCCACCCATCGCAGTAGGCGACGTCGAAAGGCGCCACGCTCCAATACCAGTTGTTGAACCAGAAACGGCCGGGTCCGCCGCCGCCCAGATGCCACCGGTGTTGCGGGCCGAAGCCGCCGGTAAAGCGGCCATGCTCCCAGGGATGGTCCAGATGGTAGTGAGGATCGTTGGGGCCGGTGTCGTGACCAACCCACTTATTACCGTCAACGTGCGGAGCACTGGGGTGGCCCGTCTTGTCGCTGTAGTTATGTTGCGGGTCGTAGACGTGAGGAGCGCCGTGAAAAGGCGCCGGTCCTTGAGCGGGCGGATGCGGCCGGTTTTGTGAAAATGCCGGCAGAGCCATCAGAAGCACTCCAGCCAAAGCAAACTTCATGATGCGCATATCTTCCTCCTTGAGGAACAGTTTAGGGTTTCAAGACTCGGCTCCAAAGCACACAATCAAAAGTTGCGTAGCGTCTGCAGATTTCGACTTATCTTGATCAGGCATTCACTGCGGCCGGGGTGCGGCGCCAGGCGTAGAGCGGGAACCGGTTGGCGAGTTCCGCCACATCGCCGCGGATGCGGTCGAGCACTGCTTCGTCGTTGCGCTGCTCGAGCGCCTTGGCGATCCATGAGCCGATCTGGCGCATCTCGGGCTCCTTCATGCCGCGCGTGGTGAGAGCCGGAGTTCCCACGCGAATTCCTGACGGCTTGAGTGGAGGATTGGTGTCCCACGGGATGGAATTCTTGTTGACGGTGATACCGGCTTTGCCGAGGGCCGCCTCAGCCTCGGAGCCAAGAATGCCTTTCTCGAAGACATCGACAAGTAGCAGGTGGTTATCAGTGCCGCCGGAGACGAGACGGAATCCTGCCGCACTCAGCGCCTCAGCAAGCGCTTTGGCATTGGATACAATCTGCGCGGCGTAGGCGCGGAACTCAGGACGCAGCGCCTCAGCAAATGCTACTGCCTTGGCGGCGACAATGTGCATGAGCGGGCCGCCCTGCTGGCCGGGAAAAACCGTGCGGTCAATCTCCTTGCTCAGCGTCTGCTCAGGCTTGGAACCAACAATCATGTCCTTGCCGACAATGATGAGTCCGGCGCGGGGTCCGCGGAGGGTCTTGTGAGTTGTTGTGGTGGTGATGTGCGCGTGCGGAACCGGCGAGGGATGCACGCCGCCCGCGACCAGGCCGGCGATGTGCGCCATGTCGAAGATGTAATAGGCGCCGATTTTGTCGGCGATCTGGCGCATGCGCTCGAAATCCCACAGGCGCGGATAGGCGCTGCCGCCGCCGATGATGACCTTGGGCTTTTCTGCGAGAGCAACCGCTTCCATCCCGTCGTAGTCGATCTGCTCGGTATCGCGGCGCACATGATAGAAAGTCGTACGATAAAGCTTGCCGCTGAAGCTGAGGCGATGGCCGTGTGTAAGGTGGCCGCCGTGCGAGAGATCGAGGCCCTAGGATGGTGTCTCCGGGCTGCAGACACCGCCGCATAGGCTGCGGCATTGGCTTGCGAGCCGGAGTGGGGCTGCACATTAACGTGATCGCCGCCGAAGATCTGGCGGGCGCGATCGCGGGCCAGATTCTCGACGACATCGGCGTACTCGCAGCCGCCATAGTAGCGACGCCCAGGGTAACCCTCGGCATATTTATTGGTGAAGATTGATCCGGCTGCTTCAAGCACCGCCTCTGAGACAAAGTTCTCGCTGGCAATCATCTCCAGCCCCTCATGCTGGCGGAGGGTTTCCTGGTCTATGGCAGCGGCGATCTCGGGATCGGCCTGGGCGAGGGAGAGCGACATGCGGTCAGTCATAAGAGAATTTTACGGCAAAAGCGCGACCGCGCAACCGCGCAAAAGAAAGCCGCTATTTATATTGAGAGACATACACTATTTTTCCCGGGGATCGACCTATTCTGAACGTAGTGATATACCTCGGCAAGCTGGCGAGGCGCCCAATCGGGGTGTCTCTGCAGGTGTTGGCTCTGATGAGCCTGCTTTTGTCTGCGCATGATATGCGGGCGCAATCGCCCGAGATGACTATGCGCGAATTTGCAACCAGCCAGATAAAGAAAGGCTGCCGGTCGATCGGGTTTGGCGGCGACGGGGCCACCTGGGGCAACTACAGCGTCTTGTGGCGGGATCACAACACGGTGCTCGCTGATTACGGCCAGACCACGTATACCAACGGAAACAACTTCCGCTTCGAGGCCGCCGCCATTACTTCGCCGCTGTTGTGGCACAGGCTGGTAATTTACGAGATTGCCGCAGCCGAGCAGACCAATCAGGTCGGTCTAAGCGTAAAGTCTCCCGGGCTGGGTTCCGGCTCGGTCAAGGTTACAGGAACCGGCTCTGATATTGGCGCATTTACAAAATTCGCGCTGGTACTGCCCAAGGGGTTCGCTGTTGGTGGGCTGGTGGCACGCGAGACTTCGAGCTTCAATGTCGCGAGCGATGCCGACCCTGGCCAGACTGTCAGTTACCAGACTCATTGGCGGCCCACAGGCGGCATTGGTTTAACGTGGCAGCCAAGCAAGAGATTTCTCTTTGGATCGCGCTATGTGTTCAACAACGACCATGAGGAACGCACCGACAGCCTGGGCACGGAATATGGAATGGTAAGATCGCGCGAACTCCGCTGGGGAGGATCTGCGGCTTTGTGGAAGGGCGCGCTGGTTGATGGCGCGGCTACAAGATTGTTCAAAAGCAATGCGTTGGCAGGGACGCGGTCAACGCAGACACATCCCAATCTAGGGTTTGAACAGGCGTTTGCGAATGGGCGGTTTGCGTTACGGTTTGGCAGAGATGAGACTTCGCCGACCGCGGGCGCGACTTATCGCTACCGCCGGCTGAAAATCGACGGCGCCTATGTGAACAATATGGGACAGAGCCGCGTGGGCACATTATTTGGGACGCACAGCAATAGTGGAGTCGTGACAGTGACCGTGGATTTCAACCGCGACCACATAGCTGCCAGGTAACACCGAGACTGCGGCGGCGAGATTAGTTACTGATCGCAAGACCTTAGACTAAAGTCCCGATGCGACACTAAACTAATGAGCACGGGGAGTTACATTGCCGTGAACTATCGATTGCTATTCGGATTCACGATCCTGGTTTTGGCGGGGTCTGCGGTTAACGTGTTTGCACAGGCTGCGGGTTCAACACCGGCGATTGATCCCGCTGTGCTGGCGAAAGCAAACGCGGGCGATGCTGCTGCTGAAGTTCAGGTGGGAGAAAGCTGCGCGGCAAGCCGCGATTATCCGCAGGCGGTTGCGTGGTACACCAAGTCCGCAAACCAGGGTAGCCTTGCCGGCGAACTTCACCTTGCCGATCTATATCGCGATGGCAGCGGCAAACTTTTTCAACGTGACGTGACGCAAGCTGCAGCGTGGTATCGCAAGGCTGCGGAGCAAGGCGACGCAGGTGCTCAAGGCACGCTGGGGATGCTTTACTCTCTGGGCCAGGGCGTGCCGCACGACGATGTGGAGGCTTATTACTGGCTCGATCTTGCTGCGGCGGTGAAGGGGCCGAAGCAGGCACAATACGCGGCCAATCGGCAGATGGTGGGCGAGCGCATCACTGCCGATCAACTCGAAGATGTGCAGGAGCGTGAAGCCGCCTGGAAGGCGAAACATCCTAGGGCCGATGCGGCGCCTGACGCGACGCACTAGGTCGCGCGCCCGCAATTACAAATCAGTTTTAGACGCATCAGAGCGAACTTTGGTTCAAGTGTATTTTGGGCGTGGGTGCAACTTTCCAATTCTCTCTGGGTTTCGGTTGGACATGGGCACGAGGCCGAAGCCGAGGCCCCAAGGAGAGTTGAAATGAATCGAACAGCACTTACGCTTGCTGCGGCCGCCTTGATCGCTACGGGATCGGCCTTTGCTCAACAGAGCCAACCTTCGCAACCGGCGCCTGCGGCGCAAACCACGCCCAACAAGCCCGCGCCCACGGTGAATCAGCGGCGCGAGAATCAACAGGATCGCATCGCGAACGGCGTGCAATCCGGTCAGTTGACTGCAGGAGAAACCAAGAATGTCGAGGGACGCGAAGCCAATCTGAATCGCGAGATCAAGGATGACCGTTCAGCAGACAACGGCAAACTAACCAACCAGGAGCGGCAACAGGTGAACCGCCAGCAGAATAACCTGAGCAGGTCGATTTACACCGACAAGCACAACACTGCGACCGCTCACTACGGCAACAATGAGATTGGGCACGCGTCGCGAAAATCAGCAGGACCGCATCGCGAACGGGATTCGCAGCGGGCAGATGACTGCCGGCGAAGCGGCGCGGACAGAGAACCGCGAACAGGGCATCAATCAGCAGGATCGTGCCGATCGCGCGGCCAACGGCGGGCGTCTGACCGGCCAGGAAAAGGGGCAGCTCAACCGGCGCCTGAATGGCTCGAGCAGGCAGATCTACCGGCAGAAGCACAACGGGAGAACCGCTCCCCGATAGACTTTCCCAGTTGCAAAACTGCGTTGTACTCAGGGAGGGATCGCCGGTTGGCGGTCTCTTCCCTTTTATTTGCGGCTTTGCATTGCACGGTTGGTTTGCGCCGTAGATTCGCATCTTGTGCCGATCTGTTGGACTTGTGTTTGGCGCGCGTATGCTTGAAGCCATGCGCCGACGGCTTATCCGAATAGGGATTGGATTTGTAGCGACGGATTTGTTGTGCGCTGCTTTGCACCCTGTGTGCGCGCAGACTCAAGCGGTCACTTTGACTCCCGCAGTTGTTGTTGCCGGTTCGCCGGAACTGATTCGCGTATCGGCTCCGGGCTCGGCGCAGGTTGTGGGCGATTGGCTGGGACGCAAGATTGAGTTTTTTCGCGCGCGAGACGGAAGCACTTGGGTGGCGCTCGCCGGTGTGGATGTGGAGGCAGCGGTTGGCTCATCGGCGCTGCACATAAGCGTGAAGACGTCCGACGGTGATGTTCGCAATTTGAGCGAGTCAGTTGAGATTCATGAGGCGCACTACCGCACTGAGACTCTCACTGTTGAGGGGAAGTTTGTTGAGCCAGGGCCGGATGAGGTGAAGCGGATAGAAGCCGAGGTTGCGCTCAAGCAACGAGTCTTTGTCACGAGCGCGGCGGAGCCTGAATGGAGCGGCGACTTTCGCGCGCCGGTTGCTGCGCGGCCGACTGACAGCTTTGGCGTGCGGCGTACCTACAACGGAAAGCTGGCCAGCATTCACAAAGGGATGGATTTTCGCGCAGCGACAGGGACGCCGGTTCATGCAGCGAATAGCGGCGTAGTGGTGCTGGCGCGGCCGCTTTACTACGAGGGCAATTGCGTGGTGGTCGATCACGGGCTGGGCCTCTTCACCATCTCAATGCACCTGAGCCGCATCGATGTGCGCGAAGGTGAGCATGTGGCGCAGGGTCAGCGTGTCGGGTTGAGCGGCGCTACGGGCCGCGTGACCGGGCCGCATTTGCATTGGGCGGTGCGCTGGCAGGGAGCGTATCTTGACCCGGCGAAGCTGCTGAGGCTCGACCTGAATGCCGTCAGATAGTACACGATGACACAATGGATCGCGGTTGCGTACGCCGCGTTGATCACAATTGCTTGACAGCGATTCCGCAATCGAATGTACTGTTTCGCATGCGAGTGTCGCGCATCTTCTTGATTGCTGTTGCTCTCGCGGCAGGCCTTGTTGCTTCCGCGAGAGTTCAGGAATCTTCGCCCAGTACGGCCCAGTCGTATTCAGCGCAGAGACCGGCAACGGGGCCGGTACGCTATGTGGAGAAGGAGATGTGGATTCCTGCGCCCGGGGCCTTCCCCAACGGCATGGATTCGCTGGAGGTCTATATTGATCGGTCAGGCCGGCATCCGCTCGCGGTACTGACGCACGGATCCGCTGGGAATCCGGAAGGTCGCATGCACGTGACTCCATGGGCGCAGCTTTCGCAAGCGGAGTGGTTTGCGCAGCGCGGATATGTAGCCATTGTGGTGGTGCGACGGGGATATGGGCGCTCGGGTGGACAACAGGACTTGACCAATGGCGGATGCGGATTCAGGGGTGGCAGTTTTGCGCAAACCGGTGCGGCAAGCGCGGCTGATCTGCGCGCAGTGATGGCGTTTGCCCAAACGCTGCCGCAGGTGGATGGGAATACGATGCTGAGCGTCGGCGTCTCTACAGGGGGTTTTGCGCAAGTGGCGCTTTCGGCGAATCCTCCGCAAGGGCTTAAGGCTGCGGTCAGCTTCGCCGGGGGAATAGGTGGTGACGGGCATGGGCACAACTGCAATTTGGGCGACGTGATCGATGCATTTGGTGACTTTGGCAAACAGGCACATAAGCGCGGCGGTCTCCCCATGCTGTGGATCTATGCTGAAAACGACCAATGGTTTCCGCCCGCGATGGCACAAAAGTTCGATGCCGCTTATAAGAAAGGCGGCGGCGTGAACCAGTTTGTGATGGCCCCGCCGGACGGAGAGGACGGGCACCATCTGTATTCGCATGTGGCAGCGTGGTCCGATACCGTGACCGCGTTTCTGAAGACGCAGGGCCTTTTGCCTCTTGGCGATTTTGTGCTGCCCGCACCGGTGCCGCCTGACGTACTGATGCCTGCCGGGCTGGGCGACAAGGATAAAGAAATGTGGGCTCGCTTTCTGCTGGCCCCGCCTTTCAAGTCGCTTGCCGTGGACGAACGCGGTGAACTGTCGCTGTTCGCGGCGGGCTTTGATCAATCGCTGGCCGACAGTGGGGCAATGGAGAAATGCAAAAAGGCGCACGGCGAAAGCAAGCATTGCTCCATTGTGGCGAAGACGCCAGGCATGAAGTAGCGATCGGGAATGATTCTATAAATCGACAATGCTCTAACGTGAGAACGCTTCTTCTTTGACTTCCTCAGTCTTTGTCGCGGAAGGGGAAAGCCCGGTGGCTTTCTCTTCACGCAGCGCTTTGAAGGCGCGATAGACAAACGATCCCAGATACCAGCCGTCGATGAATTTGAAGGGCGTTTCGCCGGTGGTGTAGTGGCCGCAGGGCAGAACGCGCGGCTCAAAATTGACGCCATGGCGGCGAAACGCGTCGACAACCTTGAGCGAGTACTCGCGCGGAAAGGTGAGGTCGTAGTTGGCGTAGACCATCATTACGCGCTTGAGGGGTCCGCCGGCTTCGGCGCCGGCGAATTTGGCGTAGTAGTAGCAGGGGCTTGCAGCCGCCCACAGTTCCCGCACGCGGTCCTGGGCAAGGCCCGCCTCTTCCAGCGCCTGCCTCACGTGGCGAGTGCTTTGGCCGGCCCAGGTCACATCTCCAAAAGCCGTAGACGCGTGGTTGAAGGCGTTCACCCTCAGGCGCGGGTCGTGAGTGCTGGCCAGATAGGCGTAACAGGAGCCCAGGCTGGTGCCGAGGACGCCGAAGTGCTCGTAGCCCTGCTCCTGAAGCCAGTCGAGGCAGCAGCGGATATCAACCACCGCCTGGCGGCAAGCGGAGAGAGAGCGGCCGATGTTGGCGCTGACGGCGTAGTCCGAGCGCTCCAGCTCAAGGGGACGACGAATGTCGTGATATGGCTTTGAAAGCCGCAGCGCCGAGATGCCCATGCGATTGAAGATAGTGCAAAGGGAGTTGTGGCTGAAGGCGTCGGCGTTCCACTGGGGCATGACGATAATGGCCTGACGGGGGCGCTTGGGATCTTTGTGTTCGGGCGCGGGGTACCAGCGCGCGTTCACCAGGTCGTTTTCAGGGTAGGGTGTGCGCTCGGGCGAGGTGAAGCGCAGGAATTGCGCCTTGGCGAGCTTGCCTTGCTCGGCACGTTCGCGCAGTTCTGCTTCCTGGGCAAGCGTCTCAGGCCGCACGTTGGTGGGAAAGAGCTGTGGATAGCGCTCTTCGAGGCGGAAGTCGGTGGGGCGCTCGTAGCCGAAAAACTTGATCGCTGTGGCGGATGAGGAGCTGGTTGATGCGGACCATGGCGGCTTCAGCAGCGGCCGGGTCGCGCTCAACTTCTGGTCCCGGGAATCGCAGAGGCGAATCCGTGCGACTCAAGAAAGGGCGCAATCCACTCAAAGCCCCATTCGAGCGGGCGCACGACGCGATTTTCGTCGCGCGTGGTGAGTCGCGTTTCCCACTTGTACATCCAGCGCGCGTACCAGCCAGTTTGCATGTGCCTGGTTCGAGTTTATCAGCGGCGATGATGCGCGCGCAGACCGTGATGCTGAGCGGGCGAGCCGACTGGTCAGGCCTTCGCAATCCTGCGCTTGAGCGCGAAGTAGTCGTGCTGCGACCCAGCGCAAGGCTGAGCAGCAGCATAACGGCAATGATGGCCTGCGAGATGGCGCAGTAGAGACACCAGACTTCAAGCGCGTATTGTTCGATCATGGAAAGCCGGAAGGCGAAGAGGAAACCGGCCGAGACGTGGCGAGCAGATTGATGAAGCGCAGACGGGCGAAGGCCAGGCCGGCGAGCACCACGTATCCTGCAATTCCTATGGCGGCGACCGGCACGTTGATAAACGAGAGAGAAGCGGCTGTGGTTCACGATGCCGCAGTCCCAATGCTCGTTGATGGAGCAGGGCTCAGTGCCGGTATCGTAGTGAACCTTGAGGGCCAGGGAGGAGACGATGGCGCCCGCGAGCGCGAGGGCGAGGAGAACGTAACGCATGAGTCCGATTTTATCGGAGCGTGGCGGCGGGCCTCAGTAGAGTCACAATGGCAATGGCACTGCTAGGATGTCTGCATGACTGAGGGGACCCGCAAGGAGCGGAAGATCGCATTCTTCGGAGCGAGCCGCGTAGCGTTCTTCGGAGGCAGTTTCGATCCGCCGCACCTTGGACACCTGGCGGTGGCACATGCGGCGCGCGCGGGGCTGGACCTGGATTGGGTGCTGTTTGCGCCGGTGGGGGCACAGCCGCTCAAGAGCCGTGGAGCGACGGCGAGCTTTGAGGACCGCCTGGCAATGACGCACCTGGCGATTGTGGGGGAGCCGGGCTTCGAGATCTCGCTTGCGGACGCGCCGAACGCCTCAGGCAAACCCAACTATTCGTTTGAAACGCTGGAGCGGCTGCATGCCGAACTGGGACCCGGCTGCATGCTTTACTTTCTGATGGGCGCCGACTCGTTCCTGAACCTGAAGAAGTGGCATCGCGCCGCCGAAATTCCATTTGTGGCGCCGCTGATTGTGGCTTCGCGGCCGGGCCAGCGGCTCGAGGACTTAAGGGCCGCGCTGCCGGCGGGGCTGACGATTGAGGCGACGCCCGGTGGCGACCGGACATCCGGCAATGTAGAGGTGCGTGCGTTTGAAGTGCGGAACGACGCCGGCGACTGCACGGAGTTCTATCTGCTGCCGGGGTTGGACTGTGACGTCAGCGCATCAGAAATTCGAACTCGGATAAAAGCGCAGGAGCAGGCTGCGGAGGGTGAATCGGGAGGCGACAAGTTGGTTCCCGAGGCGGTTGCCGAGTATGTAAAGACGCACGGGCTTTATCGATAAGTCAGGTTGGCGGCACAGAATGTTTACGGTAGGCGAACCGGCGCGATACGATTGAGCGTGGAGAATATCAAAGAACGCATGACAAGTGGACAAGCGCTCGAGCAAACGCGCAAATTGGTTCAGGCCGCGGCCGCGGTCTGTGAAGACAAGAAGGGGCAGGACACACGGATTCTCGAACTCGATCCGGTTGATTCGGGCCTGTCGGACTTTTTCCTGATCACGTCGGCGTTGAATGACCGGCAGGCGGTGGCTATCGCCGACGAGATCGAGCTGCGCCTGAAACGCGAATATGGCATTTACGCGAACTCCGTTGAGGGGCGGCGGCTGGGCGAGTGGATCCTGCTCGACTACGTGGATTTTGTGGTTCACGTGTTCCTGAAGGAACGGCGCGACTTTTACGATATAGAAAGACTGCGCAAGTCGGCGCGCCCTTTCACGCCAGAGCAGTTTGACGAGGAGCTGAAGTCGGCGCTCAAGGAGAAGACGCGCGCGGCGAGGGAGAAACCGCCGGCGAGCAGGATGGCGAAGAGCGAAGCGACTATCAGGAAGGCTCCCGCGAAGAAAGCTGCGGTTAGGGCCGTCACGAAGAAGGCGGCGGCAAAGAAGGCCGTGAAAAAGTCCCCTGCAAGGAAGAGCGCAAAGAGTTCGAAGTAGCTTGGCAATGCTGGCCTGGATATTCAGAGACCGACCGTGGAACTGTGGAACGGGTTTCTCTAAGCTATTGATTCTGTTGAGACCGCAGTTGCGGTTACACAGTTTTTTCAAGAAAAAGGCGCTGGAGCGCCGAACCGGCGTTGGGAGGCGTTGGTCTGACAGTGGCGCTGAGTCTGTGCATGGTTTCAATCCTTTTGTTTCCATTGTGCACCGAAAGCTGGTAATTCGCCGCAGTAAAGTTGGCGGATAACTCTTTTCAATTCAAAGCGGAACAAAACCGCCCCCTTTTACAAGTGCTGGGATGGGACGGGGGAAACCCGGTCCCGATGTCCGGCACTACTTGATCGGGCTGGAAGAGAGAGACTCGGGTTAATGCCGGGGCTGTTGGGCGGGCCTTTATTTAGACTTATCCGAGACGCAAAACGGGGAGCCCGAAGGCTCCCCGTTTTGTTGATGCGGGTTGTAGCGGAGCGCGAGGACCCCGCAATCGATTAGAAGCTGAGGCTCAGAGCGAACTGACCGAAGCGGCGCTCGTCGTTGTTGCCGCCGGTTGCCAGAGTTCCCAGACCACCCTTTTCCTCAGGAACAGTCAGGGGCGTTGAAGCTGCACCATCGGTGTAGTACAAGCCAGTCGTGTTCACGTAGTAGTTGTGGTGATTAAAGACGTCGAAGCCCTCAGCATGGAACTGCATGGCTACCCTTTCGGTGATCGGGAAGCTCTTTTCAAGCATGGCATCGGCGTTCCAGGCGCCAGGACCGCGGAATGCGTTGCGAGAGGTCATGGTTGTCGGGAAGGGGCCAAGGTCGGACATGCCAAGGGTCGGGTTGAGCGAGTGCGAGAACGCCGGCGCTGGAATGGTGAGCGCGTTGAAGTTGTTGGGACCCGCAGCCTGCGGCGAACCAACCTTGTACTGTGGCTGGCTGGCCGGAATCAGACGGGGGATTGTGTATCCGACTTCGACTGTCGAGAGGTCGAATACCGAGAACGGCGCGCCGGTGCGGGCGGTGAAGATGCCGGAGACTGTCCAGCCGGCGAACGCTTCGCGCTGCAACATGTTTCCATGCTTGTACCACGGCAGGTTCCAGATGGGCGCGAAAGAGAGGCGGTGACGAGTATCGTAGTCTGACGGACCCCAATCGAGCATCGGATGAGCGAGGTCAGTGTAGCCGAGCGAGCCGATGTAACCGGAGCCGCCCTGCAAGCTGTCGCCGAAGGTGGAGCTCAAGTTATCGAGCGAGTGCGACCAGGTGTAGTTGGCAATGATGGTCAGGCCCGGACTTAAGCAGGTTCTGGCTCTGGAAACCAATATTCAGGCCGTTGTAGCTGCTTTCACCGAGGCTGCCGCGCATGTTGATGGCGCTGTACTGCATGTTCGGCTTGGTGAGGCACTCTGAAGTGCCGTTGTCGTAGTTGTAGAACGGGCAGTCGGGATCGACGACCAGCGGATCGCCGAGGTAGTACTGCGCTGCGCCGTACTGGTCGATGTTCTCGATGTCGTAGAGATGAGCGCCGCGTGCGCCGGAGTAGCCAATTTCAACAACCGTGCCGGGAGCGAGCTGGTGCTGCACATCCAGGCTCCAGAACTGAGTCTGGGCGGTCTTGATGGTGGGTTCGGGCATACGGATCGAGGAGGGCGGAAGTCCAATTGAACCGCCGGATACCCCTAGTGGACCGAGGTTATTGTGGATCACAAGGTTCGCGCAGCTCGCGGTTGACGCACCCGAGCAGGGCGGCGCCTCGACGACGGCGCTGGCCGGAGGATTGAAGCTGGCGTTGAAGGTCACGTTCCCGAAGTTGCGCTCGTAGCTGATGCCATAACCACCGCGAATGCTGTCGCGGCCGTTGCCGAAGATGTCATAGGCGAAGCCGACGCGCGGACCAACCGTGCCCCAGCGATGGCTTCCAGAACTGGCCAACCGGGCTCTCGTCGGCAATGAAGACCTGACCGGTGCGGGTCTGCTGTTCAATGCCGGTTCCAGATCCGAAGTAGAAATTGGAATCAAGGCCGGGAGCGTTGTTGTGCTGGACGCCATAATGCTCGTAACGCACTCCAACGTTTAACGTCAACTGAGGGGTGGCCTTGTAGCTGTCCTGGCCGAATACTGCCCAATCCTTGTAGCGATAGCTGCGGGCGTAGGCCGCAGGGTTGAGCGGCGGGGTGACTGAGCATGCCGCAGTCACCTGGGTTTCCAGGTAGATGTTCTGAACGCAGGGGAGTTTGCCCTGAGCGTCAACACGGCTTGTGAAGTCGTAGAGCGGAGCGCCGTTGGGGTTGCCAGCGGAGTTGATCATGTTGTCGAGGCTGAGCTGCCAGCTTTTGCCGAGCTGCTCGACAGACTGGGCATACGCGCCATAGGCTTCATTCAACTGAATATAGGTAGCTGTTCCACCAAAACGCATGGAGTGCCTGCCCTTGGTCCAGCTCAAATCGGGCTCAAACTGAATGGTGTTCTGCGGTCCGCCAAAGGGCAGGCCGCCGGTGCCGGGGTTGCTGGTATTTTCAAGTCCAGGCATCTGGATGAGCTGGTTGGTTACGTGGTCAGTCGGATCCACATACATCAGGCTGGGCGTCGATGTGAGTGAAGTGTCAAACGAGTTGGCATTGTTGAAGCGGGTGTAGCTGAACTTTGCAGAGAGAAGCAGAGTGGGGCTGTAGGTGTGGGTAACTGAATAGAGGTAGCTCTGGTTGGCGACAGCCGTGCCCACGTCATACTGCGGATAGGCCGTGTAGAAGGCCGAGCCGGGGAACTGATTTTCATGCTCGCGGCCGCCGCGGAAGAACATCTGCGTCTTGTCGGTAGGGGTGAAGTCGAGACGGCCGACCAGATGTGTACTGGTTCTCAGGAACTCCGCCGCCCGCGTCGAATGGAGCATTGAAGTTCACGGTATCGAACATCGGCTGTTGACGCTGGAATTGGCGTGGTGCCATTAACCATTCCGAAGGTATAGCCGCCGCGTGGTTTCCTGGTCGCCTACCGTAGTGGCCACTCCGGATGACGCAAGTTGTTTGCCGACCGTACTGACTGTAATAGGACTGAACGTTGGCAGGCATCAGGGCGATGAATGCCGGGTCGAAGACTTCTTCAGTCTCGGACGGCGCTGGAGCGAACGCGAGTCCATTCAGTGCTCTCAAAGATGAAGAGCTTGTTCTTCATGATAGGGCCGCCGGCCGAGTAGCCGAACTGGTTGCGGGTATAGGCGCCCTTGGGCTGCTGCGCTTCGCGTCGTTGCCGTAAGTGTTGGCGGTGTAGGCCGAGAGGCGGTTGTACTCCCACGCGCTGCCGTGGATGCCGTTGGTGCCGGCCTTGGTGGTGACGTTGACTACGCCGCCCGATGCGCGGCCATACTCTGCCGAGAAGTTGTTGGTGATGATGCTGTATTCCTGGACCGAGTCGACGGGAATATCTTCGCCGACGCCCACACTGAAATACCGAGAGGTTCTCAACACCGTCAAGCAGAATCTCGGTTCCGGATTCACGCTGACCGTTGATGGCGAAACCTACGCCGCGGTTGGTCAGGTTCTGGCCGCTGCTCATGTTGTTGCCGGTGTTATCGCCGTTGGAGACGTTTCCGGAGAGCGTGACGAAATCGTATGGATTGCGGGTAAGGCTAGGGAGCTGCGCAAGCTGCTGGGTATCGACGACCTGGGAGAGTTCCTGGGTCTGGGTGTTGACAGTGGCACCGCCTTCGCCGATGACCTCAACCTCAGTGGTTGCGGTACTCACCGAGAGCTTGGCATCCACGGTAACGTGGCTGCCCACTGTGACCTCAGCCTTGGCAGTGAACGGCTTGAAGCTGCCCGAAGAAACTGTGATCTGATAGGTGGCCGGCTCAAGATCGTTAACGACGTACCCGCCGCTCGCCGACGTAACCGTGGATCGTTCGGCGTTGGTGGACAGGTTCCTGATGGTCACCGTGGCGCCGGGGATAATGGCTCCCGATTGGTCGACCACAGTACCGGCGATTTGGCCGGTTTCAACCTGCGCCGTAGCCACAGCGCCGCCCATCAAGAGCAGAGCGAAAACGGCGAGAATCGTGCTCAGGGTCACCCCAAGCGAAGGGCGACAGATTGAGGCATTGGCCGAGGTTGAAGGCCAACATTTGATTTGAAACAGATTCATAGGACTCCTCCAGATGGCTGCGGACGGAAAGACCAGCAGGCTTATTTTGTTTTTTCCCCATCGAAAATCGAAATCGGGGGTCTGATAACAGGGCTAAAGAATAGACAGAGGTACGTGGAAAACCATGCACGATAGGTGCCAATTCGGGATAGTCGCAAAAGAATCTTCTATTCGCTGAAAATAAAGGGCTTATTGGATAGGCCCTGGCAGGATATGCGGGGGAAAATATGGAATTCTGTAGGACTGTTTCACGATATTGCAAATTTGGACAATTTTCCGGTCAGAAAAGGGCCCGAATCAGCGGAGATTCTTGCATTTAGTGTGCATTTCGGGCATTGAAGGCTGCAATTTGAATTGTTTCGAATCTGGCCCTGAGCGGACGCAGTTTCCCCCGGCTCGCCGTAAGGCGGTATTCTCCCTCTTGATGAAGCTCACTTTGGCGCACGCCGGCTCCGGTTCCGGTTCCAAAGACGGATATGAGGCCCTGACTCAGGCCTATCTGGAGCGCTGCTCGGGATACGCCGACTGTCGCGCGATGGGGTTCAAGACCGAAGCGGCGCTGCTGGAGTGGGTAGAGAAGCGGAAGGGCCGCGTGAAAGCTGTCACGGTATTGCTTGACGGGCGCGGAAAGCAGATGGCGTCTGAAGCGTTTGCCGCATGGCTTGGCCGCCAGCGCGACGATGGCGCGCAACACATGGTTTTTGCAATCGGCCCTGCGGATGGATGGTCGGATGACGCCAGGAAACGAGCTTCTCTGCTGCTGTCCCTGGGGCCGATGACGCTGGCTCACGCATTGGCCAGACTGGTAATTGCGGAACAGATCTACCGCGCATTTACGATCCTCGCCGGGCATCCGTATCACCGGCAATGAACAGTGAACAGTGGACAGTGGACAGTGGACTGACATGAACGACGACACTCGACGCGGACTTATCCTCATCAATACGGGCCCCGGCAAAGGCAAGACAACAGCCGCGCTGGGGACGGCGCTGCGCGCAGTTGGCAATGGCATGCGCGTGCTGGTGCTGCAGTTTCTGAAAGGCTCGTGGCATTACGGCGAGCTGGATGCGGTTGAAGCATTCGGGCAGAATTTTGTGATGAAGCAGATGGGCCGCGGATTTGTGAAGGTTGGCGGCGCAGAGACCGATCCTGAAGACATACGCATGGTTGAAGCTGCATGGGCCGAGGCGCGCGAAGCGATTGAATCGGGCGAATGGGACATGGTGGTGCTGGATGAGATCAACTACGCCATCGGCTACGGCATGCTGGACCCCGCGCAGGTGGCCGAGGCACTGCGCGAACAAGCCGGAGATGGTGCATGTGATTCTGACTGGGCGCAACGCGCACCCGCTGCTGGTGGAGCTGGCGGACACGGTGACCGAGATGCGCGAAGTGAAGCATGCGTATCAGAAGGGGATTCTGGCGCAGCGCGGGATTGAGTACTGAAGTCGAGGTCGAACGAACATGGCGAAGAGCAAACATTTTCGCTGGGCAGATATTCCGCCAGAAGCAATGAATCCCTTGTAGACCGGCAGTATTTGAGCGGGTGTGAAGACAATGCTGGCGCGGATTGTGCTGAAGAAAGGCGCGCACGTTCCGCATGCATCGGCACTTCAATGAGCAGATCAGCCACACGCTCGAAGGCGCGCTGAAGTTTGTGCTGGAGGAGGGCGAGGTGATTGTGCATGGAGGCGATATTTTGTGCATTCCGCCGAATGCTCCGCACGAAGTGTTTGCGCTTGAGGATTCGGTTGCGCTCGATATTTTCAATCCGCCGCGGCAGGACTGGATTGACGGCGACGATGCGTATTTGCGCGGCGCGCCGGAAGAGCCGGGAAAGTAAACCTGGGCGCGATGCGAGGTTTCTGAGGGTCTGGAGACCCTCAGTACAGCCGGTCAGGAGGCCGGCGGTACGATCCTCGACAATCCCTGAGAGCTGCGGCTCAACGCTTCGGCAAGGATGAGCGCGGTTCCGGCGAAGAGCAGCGTGTCGAAAATGTAGTCGAGCGCCTCGACCATCTGGTCGGTTCCATGAGCCGGCCCCAGTAACGGCAGGTAGACGACGACGACCGCAACGGCGATGGCGATACCGAGCCACGCAGCTGCCTTCCTGGACCAGCGATTTGCGAGAATCAACGCCCCGCACACCAGCAGGAACGCACCGATGGTGTATCCCCACAGGCGCGCCGCGGGTTCCCATGGCGGAGTGGTTTTCTCGAGTGGCACGCCAGGCAGGAACTCAGGGTGGAGAACAGTTTCAACGCCATAGAAAACGGCAACCAGGCCAAAGACTAAGCGGCAGATGGCAACGACCCGCGATTTGCCTTTGGATGTGCCGCCCATGCTGACACTGAGCGCGATCAATCCGCCACCGAATGAGATTTCGCGGACGAACAGCGCGGCGCCAAAGCGAGTGTGAAGCAACGCGGTTATGGCGGGAATATCCATCATGGCGACGAAGAGCAGGAACATGACGCCGCAGAGCAGCGCCGACCAGCGCACCAGCCGGTCGAAGATGAGGCTGAGTGCCGTGGCGATGAGCGCGAAGCCGACGAGGTAAACCCAGAACAATGGCCACGGCATATATTTGGGAACCAACGACACGAGCGCCTTGGGATCTCCCAGGTGCTGTCCGCCGAAGGTGGCCAGCGAAGCCGCCACAAAGATCCGTCCAAGCGCAATGGCAGGATCGGGCAGCGAACCGCCCGTCAACTTGCGGCGGCAGGTAACGAGTCCGGCCGCAAGAACAAGGAGGCCTGCGACGATCATTGAAACCACTACAGGCGAGATTTCAGACATTGCACCATCCTTCAAAACGGGATTCCGAAGCATCACCGGGTTCTCGGGGTATTCCTTCCTTATAACGAAACGGTTGCGAAGCGCCATAGCCAATTCTTTTGTTTGCGACAGCGGATCGCACTCACCGCTTTGGAGCTAAAGAGATCACAAGAAGAACAGGAAGGTGGAACAAGATTGCGAGAGGGGACACAGGAAACGATCGGCGGGACGAGCGCGCCCGCCATTTACAATTGGGTTCGGTATGTCGTGGTTCAAGCGCGAGAACGGTGAGTTCGAATCCGAGCCCGGACCTGAAGGCAACGGGGAGGGCGCGGACCAGGAAGGTGCGCACCGAGGGATTGTGGATCAAGTGCCCTGGCTGCCGCGCCACGATCTGGAAGGCCGACCTGGAGGCGAATCTGAATGTGTGCCCCAAATGCCAGCACCACTTCAAGCTGAGCGCGCGCGAGCGCCTGAATATGCTTCTGGATCCGGGCTACGAGCTGGTCGACACCGGGCTCAAAGTCGACCGACCCGCTGAATTTCACTGACGTGAAGTCCTACAAGCAGCGTTTGCGCGTGGCACGGGAACAGACCGGGCTCAACGACGCGATCTTAAGCGCAGTGGGACAGCTCGGGCCGCATGCGGCCGTGGTCTGCGCAATGGAATACGCGTTTGCGGGCGGGTCAATGGGCGCAGTTGTCGGGGAGACGATTGCCCGCGCCGTGGATCGCGCAAGAGAGAGCCGCAAGCCGCTGATTATCGTTTCCGTCTCCGGCGGCGCGCGCATGCAGGAAGGGATCGTGAGCCTGATGCAGATGGCGAAGATCTCAACGGCGCTCGCGCAGCTCGACGATGCAAAAGTCCCTTACATCTGCGTGCTCGCCGATCCAACGACAGGCGGCGTAACCGCGAGCTTTGCAATGCTGGGCGATTTGAACATCGCCGAGCCTGGCGCGCTGATCGGTTTTGCGGGACCGCGGGTTATCGAGCAGACCATCCGCCAGAAACTGCCGGAAGGTTTTCAGCGTGCGGAGTTCCTGCTTGAAAAGGGATTTCTGGATGCGGTTGTGCATCGCAAGGAACTGAAGGCCTACCTGATTCGCGCGCTGGAATTCATGAAGCCTGCCGCGGCGTAGAGTGAGACCGCGCGTTTTCTCCCAAGTCCGAAAATCCGGACCTGGGGCACCGATTTGCCGAGTGCTTCGTGTGAACAAAAACCCGGTCCGAAGACCGGGGTTTTCGTTTCGTGCGGTCGTATGTAGTTTCGCGGCGCTAGAACTCCAGTCGGAGCGAGCCCTGCAGAACACGCGATGCAAGGTCCGAGCCCGGAGAGCCTACGGTGGCGCCAATGGTTCCGAACGGAATGCCGCTCGATTGAGTGATGTCGACATTGGGCAGGCCGAAGTTCGGATGGTTGAATGCGTTGAACGCATCGCAACGGAACTTCAGGTTGACCTTGTCTTCGTAGATCGGGAAGGTCTTTCCGAGGCCCAAGTCAACATTGAAGAAGCCGGGGCCGCGCAGAATGTTGCGCTGCCCGACATTGAATCCTGTCGGTCCGGTGAAGGCCGCGAGTGCTGCGGCAGGATTCTGGAAGGCGTTCAGTCGCTGACCCTCGCCGCCATGGATTTTTACTTTGGCCGCGCCACTTGGGCCAATCAGGGTTGCGGGCGCAAGTGTCGCAAAGCCGGTCACAAAAGCGTTGGAGTTTGCTGAGTAAGGGTAGCCCGTATGCCACTCAGGAATGGAGCTGATTTCCCACCCGCCAACGGCTTCGTTGAGCCAGAAGGGCATGCCGGCGCCAATGCTCTTGCCGCGTCCGAACGGCAGCTCATAAATAACGTTGCCGTTAAGTTGATTTGTAAGGTCAAAGTCAGAGTTGCCGCGGCATTCACGAGGCCGCTGCACATCGCAGATAAAGCCAACACCCGAGTTCGACGCGATGTAGTTGGCGACAGCCGAGACGTTATCGATAGAGTGTGACCAAGTGTAATTGAGGTCAAAGCGCAAGCCAAAGCTAGCATTCTTGTGTAATGTGACCAGCATGCTGTGATAGTTCGACGACCCCTTGTTGGTCCAAACGGTATTGCTTGAGAACTGCGAGGCCATGCCGACGTTTGTAGGCAGGAGGCCGTAATAGGACATCAGGTACATGGCATCGGCGAAGTCGCCCCGCTGCGGATACGGATACCCGTAATAAGCAAGCAACTGTGTCGTGCTCGCGAATCCGTTATCGACGCCGACGTCGGCGGGGAAGACATCTTCGAACCACGGTTGCGGAGTTACTGCAAGGATTGCACCCAATGGGCCGAGCCCCGCATTCTGCCTGAGCTGCGTAACCAGGCCAGCGAAAGCTTGTCCCATGGTTTGGCTGGAAAGGCCGGAGTTGTCAGGAAAATCGAGCAGCTCGCTTGAATCCGCTTCAGCAAGCAGGCGACGGCCGAGCCGCCCAAAGTAGTTGACTTTCAGCAGGAAGCCTTGCGGGAACTCATGCTGCATTCCTGCCGTGAGTTGGATATTGTACGGAGTCTTCAGGTTGGTATCCATCATCAGGTTAAACGCCGCATCCGGCAACCCAACCGGCGCGCCGTCTTGGACGTAGGGAATATATGGCGTTGTAATGGCTGGAGCAGCAGGCAGAGGCGGAGGAGAGGAGATGCCCGAAAACCGAGGCAGTCCTCCACTTGCTGGATCGGTGTTGCCCAGATTGGCTGCAGTGCCGTAAAAGGCGGTATTGCTGCCTTCAAAGACGTACGAAGTCTGCAACTGCTGGAACTGCAGCGCATTGATGATCGAATAGTCGTAGACCAGGGACCCACCCACAGTGAAAACTGACTTTTTGTCTCCAGCCGGGCTGTATGCCAAGGCGACGCGGGGCGCGAAGTTGAGGTTCTGACGATTGAAGTAGCTTGGCTTGTTGTTCACTTTTCCTCCGTAGAGGAACTGCAGGAACGGCAGTACGTCATTTCCTTCTTGTCCAGCCGCACTTTGAGCTACGCGATCTTTCCAAAACTTATCCCAGGTGAACGTTGATGTGTTTCCGGCAGAGTCAACAAGATCGGTAATCGCCTCGTTGCCATGGGTTTCGTATGGAACGGAGTAGTTCTCATATCGCAGACCGTAGGTGAACTCGAGATTGGGCGTGAGCTTCCAGGTGTCAACGAAGTAGATTTCGGATTCGTAGTCGCGATACACCAAGGAGAGCCCTGTTCCCTGCGGGAGGACAGTGCCCTTATTGTTGAAGTTGAAGTTTGCGCCGGTGTCCGCGTATGCTCCAAGAGCCGTGGAGAAGGCGCTGTCCCAGATGGAGGTGGCGTTGGAGTTGATGTCTGTTGGCCTCAGCGACGGAGTGAGGGCTGTGAAACCGGTGTTGCCGGTCACGCCGACGCCCGGGAAATAGTAGTCTTCGGCGGCGAATTCGTCGGGCGTCTTCCACTTGAAGGTTCCACCGAAGGTGAAGCTGTGCTTGCCTTTCTGCCAACTGAAATCATCGCGAAAGACGGGAACCGGATAGGTGCGCGCCTGAGAGTTGTTGCCCCCTCCATAGGGACCGCTCAACCCGGAGTAACCGTATTGGTAGATTCCCTGCGGGTTGTAAGCGACATCGAAGTTATAGTCTTCGAAGACCTCGCCATACGAGGCCTCGTTCAGCATGTTGTTATTGATTGTCCATGTGTGCTGCACGACCCATTGATAGCTTCCGTCTTTGAACGGATAGGTGAGGGGGTCGCCGGGGAACTGAATCGGGTTCTCAGTCGCGGTGGTGCGCACCACCGAACCTTTGCCAGAAATCTTCATCTTGTCGTTGATGGTGTAATCCACCTTGCCGACATAGTCGTTTTCGGTATACGGGCGGGGAGCGTTGAAGCGGAAGCCAGCGGTATTAACCAGGTCGCCCACGTCGCCTGTGAGGTCGTTGGCTGTTGGGAAGCGCTTTTGGAAGAGCTGGAGCAGGGTCTGGTTCCAACCGATACCCGCAGGATCGAGTGCGGCGACCTGAGAAGGGCTGAGGGTTACCGTATTTCCCGAAGTGTTGACGTATGAGACCAGCCCCTGAGCGTAGCCGGGATCCTGACTTGTGCCGATGGGAACGGTTCGATCCACGAGATAGCTTCGCGCGTCGCGGCGACCGTCGTAGTCAAAGAAGAAAAACGCCTTGTTTCTCCAGATGGGACCGCCGATGTTGCCGCCAAACTGGTTGCGAACAAGAGGCGGACGCGGAGTGCCGGAATTGTTGTTAAACCAATCGTTGGCTTCAATATCTGTATCGCGATGATACTCGTTAGCATCGCCGTGGAAGTGGTTTGTACCGCTCTTGGTAACCAACTCAAATTGTCCGCCGCCGCCCTGTCCGGCGCTGGCAAGCGGATCACCGGTAACGCCGCGAAACTCCTGGACTGAATCAACCGGCGCATTTCCGACGATGTCACCGAAGCCACCGGTGGCATTGTCGTTTACCTCGAGGCCATCGACAGTCACGTTGCTCTGGTCACTGCGCGCGCCAGTCACCGAGCCGCCCAGCGTAACACCTGGCTGCTGATAGAAGAGGGCTGCCGGGCTGTCGCGGTTCTGGACCGGTAGTTCGTTCATTTCCTGTACCTGGAAACTATTGCCGACTGAGGCATCGGTGGTGTTCAGAGTCACGTTCTCTGCGGAGGCGGAGACTTCGACAGTCTGTTGCTCACCGCCTACCACCAGCATCACGTTTTGGGTGCGGGTGGTAGAAACGCTGAGGTAGATGCCGGTGACGACTGCGGACTTGAAGCCGCCGGCTGTCACCATGATTCTGTAGGCGGGACCGGGCGCCACGTTGGTGAATGTGTATGCACCGAGGGAATTCGTCGTAGCTTTATACGACGCACCCGTGGAGTCGTTCGAGAGGGTTACATTGGCGCCACGAATGACAGCACCGGATGGGTCGGTAGCGGTGCCGGTAATAGATGCATAATCTTGCGCTCTTGATAGTGATAGGGCGGAAAGGAGAAGAACCAAAACAGCCAGGGAGTTTCTTGAATTGCAGATTCTCGTTATCAGACTTCTCATTTGATGCCTCCAAGTTGGATGAGGCCGCACTCTTCTCGCAGGCGGGAAGCTGCGGCATCGACAGAATTCACTATTCCTTCTCCAATGTTCATGCAGGGGCCTGAACATGTTCCACTCTGCAAATGAAGACAGGTCTTTATGGTCGAGCTTCGCAAAGCCACCCCATTACCCAACGAAGCTGGCCCTACGGTTTACCTAGATCTTTCCCCGTTAACGTCTAAATACCGACAAGAACTGATGAATGAGCTCTACGACAAGATTTGCCCTGCCGGGCGCCGAAAACAAGCGGGGATTGTGCCCGGTGTAGGAAAGAGTATCCGATTCCTACAGCATTGTGTAAAGAAGAAAATAACATACAAAAAGTCGTATTGCACTTCCAGAAGCATGGATTTAGGGCTTCGAAAGCGTGGAATCGAGCAGTTTTGGCTCAATGGCAGGTGTTATCTAATTAATAAACAAATCATTTTGAGCGTCGAGTTTTTTGGGATCGGACACGGTTCGAATGGGCGCTCACCGCAAGGAGAATCAAATCCGCATGGGCATGAGGACATAGCGGTACTTGTACTCGGCTTCGGGGTCCTCGGGGCGCATCTGGCCGGCCGACTGCGAGTCTTTGAACTCGAGCCGCACCTCGCCTTCGTTGTTGAGGGCTTTGAGGAAGTCGAGAATGTAGATCGAGTTGAAGCCGACCACGATTGGATCGGCCGGAATAGGGCGTATCGATGGTGTCTTCAGACTCGCCGGACTTCGGCGGAGTTGGCGCTGATCTTGAGCTCGTTGCTTTCGAGGCGGAGGCGGATGGCGCCGGAGCGCTCGTCGGCGAACTGGGCCACGCGCTGGATGGCGCTGGAAAGCTCAGTGGAGCGGACGACCGCGAACTTGGTGTTGTCGCGGGGCATGACTGCCTCAAAGTTGGGGAACTGGCCGGTGAGCTTGCGGGTGCTGAGGGTGCGATGGCCTACGCGGAAGAAGAGGGTGTGCTCGTCGTCGGCGAATTCGATCTTCTCGGCATCGGTATTCGAGAGCAGCCCCTGCAGCTCCTGCAGAGCTTTGCGCGGAACAAGCACACGCTTTTCGCCGCTGATGCCTTCGAGGGCCTCGTTGGGCTTTTCGACCAGCGAGAGGCGATGGCCGTCGGTGGCGACCATGGCCAGCGACTCGGCCTTGAGGATGAGCAGGGCGCCGTTAAGGGTGTAGCGCGACTCTTCGTTGGAGATGGCGAAGATGGTGCGGGCGATGAGCGTCTTCAGCGCCACGGTTGGAATGCTGGTGGCGGCGATCGACGGAAACTCGGGGACCTGCGGGATAGTTGGCGCGCGCCATGCCGACGATCTTGGTGTTGGAGCGGCCGCTGCGAATCTGCACCCAGTGGTTTTCAAGCAGCTTGATTGAGATTTCGCCGTCCGGCAGAAGCTTGATGTAGTCGTAGAGTTTGCGCGCGGGGATGGTGCACGAGCCCGGCTTTTTGACCTTGACCGCGAGCGCTGGTGCGGATGGCCTGGTCGAGGTCGGTGGCTGTGATGTTGAGCTGGTCGCCTTCGGCTTCGATCAGGAAATTGGAGAGAATCGGAATCGTGGTTTTGCGTTCCACCACGCTTTGCGTAGCCGTTAATTCCTTCACCAGATCCTGGCGGCTTACGGTAATCTCCATCGCTGCCCCCTGCGCAGCCGGCTTCTCTAGGTCCGTTTCAACGGTTGGCATGGCCAAGCTCTGCTCCAGAAGCCGATTAGCGCTCTCGCCACAACTCTACAACACCGTGCGGCTAGCGGAAAATGGCTGTCTTTTCTTCGTCTTGATTGTAGTCAGGTTTTTGTTGGCCTGAGCGTGGAAAACCGGGACACAACTCTGAATTTCGTAGTTGGATGGTGGCTGGCGGTGGCGCAACGCAGGTTTTGAGCGGAGCCGAGGTGAGGGTGTGGACCGAGGGAGGTGGCTGGGATTTTTGGAGTGGTGAGTGCGGGTGCGCGACGGGTGTGTATTTCGGTTTAAAAGATTAAAGAAATCTAACAGTACCCGTAGGTGAAGAGGAAAAGTAGGAATACGTGCAAAGTACCTTGCTGCGCAGTAGATTGAAGGGTGGGTAGGTTTTCTAAATCGCGCCTGAGGAAATGAGGAGATTTGCAAAAGTAGGCGTGGAAGGGGGTGAGTCGGGGCCCTATGTTTCCCACTACTCCCACAGGCGCATGCGAAAAGCGGTGTGGATATGCAGAGGATTGTGTGAATCGGTGGTCGAAGAGTATTGGTGAGTGAGAGTTGGAGCGGATGGAGAATCCACAAGCGAAGGGCATTTGCGAAGAGGTAGCGAAGGTGGATTTAGCTGCGCGGGGAGCGAGTTTTGTGCGTAAATGATGGTGCAGGGCGAGGACAGAATCTGCGCTGAAAATAGCGTAGAAATATTTATTGAACGCAGGGTGCGACTGCTGGAGGTTGCGATGGCGAGAGCAATATTTGTTTTAGGGATGGTGCTTTGCGCCGCTGCAGTTTTTGCGCAGGCACCGGCAACCGCGCGGCGGGCCACGAAGTCGTTTGAAGTGGCGACGATTAAGCCGGCTTCGATGGACGAGAAGGGCCGCTACATCATCATGCAGGGCACGAACCGCCTTGTGGTGAAGTACTACACGCTGAAACTGCTGATTGCCGCCGCCTACAATTTGAGCCCGAAGGTGATTTCAGGCGGGCCGGAGTGGGCTGACACAGACC
>CAWILB010000009.1:0-33490 GCA_963836635.1 uncultured Acidobacteriaceae bacterium
GATGTATTGCTGTCGCGCGCGGCGTCGGCCATGTGTTCAGCTGCGCCTGCATGGCAGCGCTCACAGTTCACTCCTGGCGTCAACTTCTGCGTATCCAGTTGATGCTCGGGGTGGTAGTCCGAAGCGTGGCACGTGACACAATTGCGCAGCTCCCAGATTGGGAGTTCGCGGCCCATGGCCTCAGTGAGCGAGTGGGGCACGATGCTTTCATCTCCCGGCGTAGTGGCCAGTGATTGGTCTCGATCGAAAAAGCTCACCATGCTTTCGTAATAGCCGCCGTCTTTCTCAAGCACAATGGTCTGCGAACGCAGCCCCAGGATCCAGCGAATGGGAAGTGTAAGTGTGCCGGAGGGGTCGGAAACCGTATACGTGCTCTTGCCGTTTTTCGTCTGCACCGTATAGGTGTAACCGTTCTGCTGCGCGGTGAGATTCGGGTGCGACTCAAACGCCTGACTCGCACCCTCCGGCACCATGGCATTCCGCATCGGCGAGTGCGCATAATGATCGGCCACGACCCGATGACATTTTGCGCAGGTAATTGGGGTCGCCTGCGCGGCCCCGTGCTGAGCTTCGGCCGCCTGGCATGGCAACAGCGCGCCGGCCGCGGCCGCTATCGCAAACGCGCAAATGCCCGCGACCAGTCGCACTTTACTTATCCGCCAGACCGAGGCAGACCATGCGCTCACGATATGCGTCCTCTTTGCGTCCGTCGCGGGAGTAGGCGGCTACCAAGCCCAGATGAGCCTCAATATTGTTGGGGTCGCTCGCAAGCACCTGGTTCAACATTGCCACTCCGCGCTTCTCGTCTCCCGTCTCAATCAGCGAGCGGGCGAGAGCAAGCTGTGCAACCAGCATACCGGGCTGTGCAGCCAGCGCGTGTTCTGCCACCGGCACAGCCTCGCGGTAGCTGCCGATGTACATGAGCGTAAAGGACAAAAGGCTCGATACCAGTTCGTCAGAAGGAGAAATTGCGTTTTCTTTTTCGAACTGCTCGGCAGCCATCCCCCAATCGTGCGGAAACAGAAGCATTGCGTAGAAATAATGGAGATTGGGTGTCGTGGGGTTGCGCGCAAACAGCACTTGGAATTGCGCATCCGCGCTTTCGCTGTCGCCGGCCATCAATGCTTCTCCGGCCTTGCCCAGCGCAGTGTACAGCTCACGATCCTGCGCGCTCACATCCCCTGGCAGGCTACGGGCCCTCATTCCCGCGAGCCCAATCGCAACCGGGAAATCGGGATCGTCGAAGTGCTCGAGGGCCAGCGGCTTATATTGGTTCAGCGCGTCCCAATACCGCCCCGCTCGCACCAGCAGCAACCCCAGGTGATAGCGAATCACCTGCTCGTGATCCTTATCGTTGGCAGCGCCCAGCTTTACTGACTCTTCCAGATCGTTGAGCGAGTCGCTGTAGTCGGCGGTTTCAAACTCGCTCAGGCCACGCACCACCATCGCCGGAACCGCTTTCGGCTCAAGCTGAAGAAGATGATTGAGCGCGTCGATGGCCTGAGCGAACTGGTCGGCGCTGTATTCCATCACGCCCAGGGACCACCAGCCCTCTTCCCATTCAGGCTTGAGCTGAAGGGCCTTTCCATAGAGCTCAATGGCCTGCGGGAAGTTTTGCTGGTCGCGAGCCGCGGCGGCCTGGGCGGCCAACTGGTCGAATTCAGAAGCCGGAGCCTGGGCACGAATGCCTGATGATGCAAACAAAGCCATTATTGCGACGAGCAACAGGCGCTTTACCCCGCAACCCGTCCTGCATTGTGGAGAGAGAGGTCTGCCAAACTCTGAAAGTTCATTCGGTGATGCAAATGCCATCGCGGGGTAGATCTATCCTGGGAAATATGTTTCCGCCGCTTCACGTGCTCGCAAGTCGAATCTTATTTTAGACGAATGCGCTCAGTGCGAGGCAAAACCGCTATCGCATGCGTAATTTACATCGAAAAAGACTTCTAGTATAGTGGCTATGCCACTATACATCACCAGCAAAGGAGAAAATTGCGCATGGCGAATGGCGATTCATCCGCGATTTTCGCCGGCGTCGATTTGGGCGGTACCAAGATTGCAGTGGTTCTGGCCGATGCAGGCGGCGCCATTGTCGCCGAAGGCGTAATTCCAACTCTCGCAAACGACGGGCCGGCTCAGGCAGTGAAGCGAACCTGCAGCCTGTTGGATGACCTCGGCCGTGAATACTCGGTGAACCACCAGGCCATCGGCATCGGGCTCCCCGGCCTTGTGGATATTGAGGCAGGCAAGATCGTTTTTCTGCCCAATCTTCCTGAGTCCTGGCGCGGATTCAAGATCGCTACGGAGTTTGCACTGTACACAGACGAACCTGTTTCGCTGTTGAATGACGCCCGCATGGCGACTCTTGGCGAGTTCACTTTTGGGAGCGGACGCGGCTCGCGCGACATGTTGTTTGTAACGGTGGGAACCGGCATCGGGGGCGGCCTGGTGTTGGATGGCAAACTGCGGTTCGGAGCCTTCGGTGCTGCGGGCGAGATTGGGCACCATACGATTCTCCCCGAGGGAGCGCCCTGCAGTTGCGGCGCCCGCGGATGCCTGGAGACCCTGGTGAGTGGGCCGGTCCTGGCCGCGGCCGGCCGGGAACTGATGAGCGCGGAACGCGCGCCAATCCTGAAGGAACTGGCATTGTGCAACGGCGGCGAGGTGACGGCAACTTTGATGGCTGAGGCTGCGATCAGGGGGGACGCAGCAGTTGGAGATACCATACGCCAGGCGGCGGAGTATCTCGGCATCGGAGTTGCAAATGCGGTAACTATAACAGCCGTGGAGAATGTCGTGATCGGTGGCGGGCTGTCGGCGCTCGGAGATTTGCTGCTCGATCCTGTACGCCGGGTTATCCGTGAACGCGTGCGCATGTTCCCCCCGGACGACGTTCGAGTTTCCTGTTCCAATCTTGGGGCGAAGAGCGGCGCCTTGGGCGGCGTGGCCTTGGCTGCTCAGAAGTCAATTTAAACAGTGTGCATTTTTCTAAAACTCATTGCGGAGGCAATTTATGACGGATTCATTCACTTATGAAGCAATCGCCAAGATGATCGATCATTCCCTGCTCAACCCTTCTCTCACCACGCGCGAACTTGAAGACGGGTGCGCGTTAGCGGTCCGCTACAACGTGGCAAGTGTCTGCATCCTGTCTTATTACCTGGCACGATGCGCCGAGGTGCTGGCGGGGACTTCAGTAATGCCCAGCACGACCATCGGCTTTCCGCATGGCGGTCATCGTACTTCGATCAAGGTTGCTGAAGCCATGCAGGCGCTCAGGGATGGCGGCAAGGAACTCGACGTGGTGATCAACATCAGCAAGGCCCGAAGCGGGGATTGGCAATATATCAATGATGAGTTGACAGCCCTTGCGCAGACGATTCATGACGGGGGCGCAAAGATTAAAGTGATTTTTGAAAATGCTTATCTCGACGACGCGATGAAGATCCGCCTGTGCGAGATCTCGGAGTTCGATTGGAGTTGATTGGGTGAAGACCTCAACCGGATATGCGCCGAGCGGCGCGACTCACGCCGATCTGAAGCTGATGCGGGAGCATTGCCCGGAACGGGTGCAGGTAAAAGCAGCCGGTGGTATTCGCGATCTCGATGCCCTGTTGGCCGTGCGAGCGATCGGAGTGAGCCGCGTGGGAGCCACGCGCACTGAATCCATGCTGGAAGACTGCAGAAAGCGGCTCGGCCTTGAGCCCATTGCTCAGGCTGCAGCGCCCGCGGCTGCGCCGGCTGGGTATTAGCAATGGCGACCGGATACGCCAAGCAGCTGGTCCGCGAACCGGTATACCAGCAGATGAATGAGCTTCTGCGCGAGCTGTTGCGATCGCGTGAATTCGCTGAGGGAGATCAGTTTCTTACGGAACGCCAGATAGCGGAGCGATTCCAGGTAAGCCGACCAACCGCCAACAAAGTGCTGGGGGGAATGGTGGCAGAGGGACTGCTTGAATTCAGAAAAGGCGTTGGCACGTTTGTCTGCCCTCCCCGGTTGAACTACGACATCCAAACCCTGGTTAGTTTCACTGAGAGGGTGAAAGAGGCAGGCAAGACGCCTGCAACCCGCGTTCTCAGGTTCGAGCGCATCAAGGCGCGCGAGGCCGAAGCCGACGTTGCCGCCAAACTGCAAGTCGATCGCGACACCGAGCTTTATGTAATTACCAGGCTGCGCCTGGCCGATCGAATACCTGTGATTCTTGAAAATCGTTGGGTACCGGCCAGCATCTTTCCATCGCTCACTCGGCAGCAGTTGCGCGGCTCGTTCTACGCTCTGTGCAAACAGGAATTTGGTCTGCGAATCGCCGAATCGGACCAAACCATTCGAGCGGTCAAGTTGATGGGAAAAGAGGCCAGGATCCTCGAAGTGCGCGCAGGATCTCCGGCATTCCTGGTTTCGGCCGTAGGCTACTCCGGTGTCACGCCAACCTGGTGGGAGAAAACTCTCTATCGAGGCGATGCTTACGAATTCCATCGGGCAAGATCATCGCCCGGACGGTTGATCAAACTGCCGACGCAGTGAGCGGAGGCCGGTAGCTCGGAGCGGTTGAGCAGCCGGAGCAAGTGAGATAGGGATTTATCGTTTCCGGGGAAGAATCCGGGAGCCAATGAGATCACTAACGGAACCTCAGTGCTGTAAGCGAACCTTTGCCTTGGTCAGGGCGCCGGGAATCGAAAGCATCGGGACGGTAAAGAGAGAGGTCTTGACCACAGCCCGCCATCCCGAGCTAAAGTGCGCTTTATAGGCCGTGATCGCCATCGAAGACTTCAAGTAATACCATGGGTTGGGGAGCAGATGGGTGAGCGGCGTATTCGATTCGGACGCGCTTCGTTCGCTAGACTAAATCTGGATTGGCCTTGTTCGCGCATATTGACCAAGGCTCCTTATGGAAAGGTCAGCGAAGATCAACATGGGAAAGTTCATGCCGTTGACCCTTGGCGCGGTCCACTATGTCGGAGTTGTCCTCTGCGTTTCGGCCTGTCAGGCGCAGCCGCATATCCTGGTTGATCAGGTTGGGTACGACACGCAGGCTCCCAAGCAGGCCATCGTGGACGCCTCGCAGCAGGACCACCCAACCCAATTCACTCTCGTCGATCGTGACTCTCGGAAAACTGTCTTCGCGGGAACCCTCGCCCCTGCGGGCAGCGTGTATGCGTGGGGCGGCGACGGCTATTGGATAGCTGACTTCTCCCCGTGGCAAAAGCCTGGGCACTACGCCGTGCAGATCAGCACGGGCGCCGGCGCAGTCAGCTCCTGCCCGTTCGAGATTGAAGATGACATTCTCGAGCGAAACACGCTTTCCAGCGTTATCTACTATTTCAAAGGCCAGCGGGCCAGCGGAGTTATGGATCGCGCGGACAGACATTTGCGCCTTCCTGGCGGCCACGGCGGTTTCGTCGACGCGCATGGAGGCTGGTATGACGCGACAGGCGACTACGGCATCCATCTGTCGCATCAGAATCCGACCGCATACTTCAATCCGCAACAGGCTCCGCTGGCGGCCTGGTCCCTGCTCAAGAGCTACCAGGTTCTCGAGGCTCGGCGCGACGACAACTTCAGCGAGTATGAACGCAGAATGCTCGACGAGGGAATCTACGGCGCCGATTTTCTGGTGCGCATGAAACGGCCCGGCGGCTCGTTCTTTGAGTCCATCAATGCGCCCGGCGCCGGCAAGCTTGCGCAAGACAGGGTGATCGGGAATCCCAACTGGCGAACGAAGATCAAGCGAACAGTTGCCGACTCCACTGAAAAGATTGAAGACGCAACCGGGCCGCACGCTTACGAAGTGAGCTTTCGTTCTGGGGGAGGAATGGCTATTGCGGCGCTGGCGCTGGCCAGCACCATGCCGGTGGACGGCGACTTTCCCCGGCAGGCGTATCTTCGCGCCGCGGAGGAGGCCTTTGATTTCCTTGAGGCTCACAACCGCGAACTCGACAGCGATGGAGTAGAAAATATCCTGGACGACTATTGCGCGTTGATGGCGGCAACTGAGATTTATCGCGCAAACCATCGCGCTGTCTACAAGGCCGAGGCGGATCGCAGGTCCAGCCAATTGATGGCGCGGCTCGCGTCAGTGGAAATCTGGAAGGACTACTGGCGAGCCGATGCCGGGACACGTCCGTATTTTCACCCGTCGGATGCAGGCCTGCCGGTTGTCAGCCTGCTCGAGTACTTTGAGATTGCCTCTCCCGCCGCGCGGCCGAAGATACTGCAAACGGTGGAACGTTCTTTGCGCTTCGAGCTTGCGGTCACGTCGGAGGTCAGCAATCCATTCGGATACGCCCGCCAGTTGGTTCGCACGCATGGCAAGCTTAGGACCGCATTTTTCTTTCCTCACGACAGTGAGGCCGCGCCGTGGTGGCAGGGAGAGAACGCCCGGCTCGCGTCGCTGGCCGCGGCTGCGCGCATGGCCGCGCCGCTGTTCCCCGACTATCCCGCGTTTCAAGCGCAGTTGCGCGCCTACGCGTGGAATCAGCTCCACTGGATTCTCGGCCGCAATCCTTTTGACGTAAGCATGTTGATGGGCAGCGGCCACGGTTACGCGCCCTATATGTTCTTCCGTTCCTACAAATACACCGCCGCTCCCGGCGGGATCATGAACGGAATTACCGCGGACATGAACAACGAAGACGGCATCGCATTCAATCAGGGTTATGCAACGACAGGCAAAGACGACGATTGGCGCTGGACCGAGCAATGGCTTCCGCACGACGCCTGGTTTCTCTACGCCGTGAGTCTCCCCCACGACTGATCGAGGGAGTCAACGAGAAGCGCTGAAGCCATGCTGACATTGCCCCAATGATGGCGTTCGTTCGCATCAATCCGGGCCGCGAGGGTCGTCATTCTACGCGCAATGCACGCATTGGGTCGACGCTGGCAGCGCGGCCTGCGGGAATCGCACTCGCAACAAGAGCGACCGCGGCCACTCCCGCTACGGCAAGCAAATATGTGATTGCATCCAGCTACGCCTCCTCCTTTTTCAGTCCGCCTGAATCCAGAATCAAATCCATTGCTCGAGTCAAACGTCACCCAAGTCGGAGCGTCGCTCAAAAAGAACGAAAGCCGCGGATAGCCTATTTCATGGCTTCCCGGCGCCAGCTTTGATAAATACCCCCATTTCGCCTGCCCCGGGGGTACCTCACCGTGACAATGAAATTGCATAACGCCTTGAAAACAAGCTACATGTTAAAGTGGCAGATTGCCGCCCTGTTACTACAAAAGGCCGCAAAATGAGGAAAATAAGCCTCACTTAAGCCGAATTAATTCAACTTAAGCGGGCCCAGTGCTTGAACCATTCGTGACGTGCAACTATAAGGGAATCCATGCACCGCTTCGCTTCGCTGTTTCAATCTGTCATTTTCTCTTCGCTCGCTCTTGCCTCCGCGCTCATCGCTCAAGACGCGCCGAAACCAGTCGCGCCCCAACCGGACTCGCCCGCAACCATCGCGCAGAAAACCGCTGGCATGAAGCGCTTCGATGGATTCGTGCCGCTCGATTGGGACGCAAAATCCGGTAAGCTCTACCTCGAGATCCCGCGCTTCAACGCCAACGGCAAAACGCCCGATTTGCTCTATGTGCACTCGTTGCCTTATGGAACTGGCTCGAACGATCTCGGTCTCGATCGCGGCCAGGTTTCTGAGGGCGTGGTCGTGCGCTTTGAGCGCATCGGTCCCAAGGTTCTGCTGGTCGAGACCAATCAGCGCTTCCGCAGCGCATCGCCCGATTCTTACGAGCAACTCGCCGTGACGCAGTCGTTTCCTGAGTCGGTACTGTGGGGATTCAAAGTCGAGGCCGAATCGGCCGACGGCTCAACGGTGCTGGTGGATGCGACCGACTTCTGCCTCCACGACGCGCATCACGTCGCCGAATCCATCGCCGCAGCGCAGAAACAAGCCGGGCAAACTGACAGCTATAAGCTCGACGAGAACCGCTCGACAATCGTGCCCGACGATACCAAGGTCTTCCCAAAGAACACGGTGGTTGAAGCCGAGCTGACCTTTGCGGCCGAAGGCCCGCTCCAGGGCCGGTTCGTCTCGCGACGTCGCTCCGGATCCGCATTCGCTTACCGTGCGCGAGCGCCAGATGTTTGTCGAGCTGCCGCCGCTCGACGGCAGCTACAAGCCACGGAAGTTCAATCCGCGGGCAGGTTACTTCGATCTCTCCTTTCGCGATTACACCGCGCCGTTGAGCGAGGCGCTCGATCAACACTGGATCATTCGTCACCGGCTCATCAAGCGGGACCCGAACTGCGTGACGAATTGTGAGGCGGTTGAGCCGATCCAGTATTACGTCGACCGCGGCGCGCCTGAGCCGATCCGCTCAGCGCTGCGCGAGGGCGCGAGCTGGTGGGATCAGGCGTTTCAGGCCGCGGGATGGGCGAAGGGAACCTTCCGCGTGGACTTGCTGCCCGAGGGCGCCGACCCGATGGATCTTCGCTACAACATCATTCAATGGGTGCATCGCTACACGCGCGGATGGAGCTATGGCGACGCGATTGCCGATCCGCGCACCGGCGAGATACTGAAGGGCAATGTGACGCTGGGCAGTTTGCGCGGCCGGCAGGATTACCTGATCGCAGAAGCGCTGCTCTCGCCTTATGCCGCGGGCAAGACCTACACAGACCAGAACAACCCGATGCTGCAGATGGTGTTGGCGCGCATTCGCCAGCTTGGCGCGCATGAAACGGGGCACACGTTGGGACTGGCGCACAACTTTGCCGCGTCGAGCATGATGCAGGGCGACAGCGTGATGGATTATCCGCATCCATATATCACTCTGGATGCGGATGGAAAGATCGATCTCTCTCATGCCTATGCGAGCAGCATCGGCGAGTGGGATAAGGTGTCGATCGATTACGGCTACCGCGAGTTTGCTGCTGGCACGGACGAAGACGCAGCGCTCAACCGGATCCTGACCGATGCCGACAAGGCAGGCCAGGTATTTATTACCGACGAAGACGCGCGGCCGCCATCGGGGGCGCATCCAAGAGCACACCTTTGGGACAACGGGCCGAATGCGGTCGATGAGCTCGAGCGAATCCTGACCATTCGCGCGATGGCCCTGAAGCAGTTCGGCGAGAACGCCATCGAGCCGGGAACGCCTATGGCGCAGCTTGAAGAGACCCTGGTTCCGCTGTACCTGCTCCATCGCTACCAAACCGAAGCGGCGATCAAGGAGATCGGCGGTCTCGATTATCGCTACAACCTGCGCGGTGACGGTCAGCCGGGGCCGGAGATCGTGGCGCCTGAGGAGCAGCAGAAAGCCATCGCCGCAGTGATGAAGACGCTGGAGCCGCAGACGCTGACGCTGCCCGAGAGCTTGCTCGCAATACTTCCGCCGCATCCACCCGGCGATCCGCGTACGCAGGAATCGTTCCCGTCACAGACTGGGCTTACCTTCGATCCAGTGGCGACGGCCGAATCGTCGGCGGACCTGACTCTTGAGGTGCTGCTCAACCCGGCGCGGGCTTCGCGGCTGGTCGAGTATCACATGCGGCTGCCGAGTGCGCCATCGTTGCGGTCGCTGCTGGAAACGATCTCAAAGACCACCGCCGAACGGCCTGAGGGCGGGCACACGATGTCGTCGGAGGTGGCGCGGGCGGTGGAGTTCCGCGCGCTCGAGGCCATGCTTTCGCTGGCGGTGAATCCAGCGGCGTCGAGCCAGGCCCGGGCCATTACGGACTCGCATATCAAAGATATCTTGAAAGCCTGGACGAGCGAGCCTGCGCCGAGTGACTCAGCAGAGGCCATTCACCGCGCGGCGATGATCGATCGCATTCGAGCAGTTCCAGAAGGATCCGGAGAAGTTCGTTCCCGCGAAGCCGGTGGAAGCGCCGCCGGGGATGCCGATCGGTGACGGCGAGGAGATGTGAAGAAGGCGGCAGGTCAGCGAGTCAGCAAGTCGGCGGGTTTGTTGCGCATGCGAGCGGCGGAGCAATTCTCGTTTGCAGATGAAGTCAAATCGCTATGCGCCATCGTGTCTGTATGATGAATTCGGAAGTTACCTGACATGCGCCAAACGAAAGAGGAGACCAAGCTGCAAGGCGTGGCCTCGAGTGAAACAGCCCGAGAGATCAATCGCGATGTATTGCTACACGCAATACACATGCACCAGCCGGTAAGCCGCGCAGATCTGTCGCGATTGACGGGATTGCAGCCCAGCACGGTCTCGGTGATAACGGGGCAGCTGATTGAAGAGGGTTGGGTGCTGCAGGGCGCACTTGGACGATTGCCGCGCGGGCGCAGGCCGACATTTGTGACCCTGAACGACAAGCATGTCGCGCTGGCGATCGACTTGAGACCCGAACATGTAAACCTGGCTGTGATCGACATAAATGGCAAGATTCTGACGCGCAAGACCATTCGCTACTCGTTAGAGGGCGCTACCACTGCGGATGTGACGAAGACGATTGCAGCTATTGCGAAGGCCGTGAAGCCAATGCGCGCGGGATTGATGGACCGCATTTTCCAGGGCGTGGGGGTAAGCGTATCGGGCCGCGTGGACCAGAAGACGCGCCGGCTGCTGTTTTCTCCAAACGTGCCGTGGACGCAGGTGAATCTGCACGCGGAGCTTGAGAAGGCGTTGAAGACGACGGTGGAGATGGAGAACGCCGCGAATGCGTGTTTGCTGGCGGAGCGCTGGTTCGGAAACTTCGGCGCCACGGCGAACATGATTGTGGTTTCAGTTTCGGAGGGTATCGGCGCGGGGCTGCTTGTGGATGGGCGGATGCTGCGCGGCCGCGACGACATGGCGGGCGAATTCGGGCACATGGCGCTTGAAGAAACGGGCCCGGTGTGCGGCTGCGGCAACGTTGGCTGCTGGGAGACATTTGCTTCAAACCGCGCGGCGCTGCGTTACTTTAAGGAATTGGTGCCCGAGAGCCGCCTGACGTCGTTCCATGAGCTGCTCGAACTGGCTTTGGGTGGCGACGTACGCGCGTTGCGCTCAATTGACAAGATGACAATGTACCTGGCGCGGGGCCTGTCAATGCTGGCGGCGGGACTTTCGCCTGAGGTGATTATTGTTGTCGGCGATTGCACTGCGCTGTGGCCGCGCATCAGTCCGCAACTCGAGAATCAGTTGATCGCGAAGTCGTTTACTCCGCACACGCCGCGATTGGCCGCGGCGATGGATGGGGATTTGGCCCGGTTGCGCGGCGCTGCGGCGCTGGTGCTGCACAAAGTGCTCTTCATGCAGTCGGATTTCGAGAAGAGCGGCAGATGAGACTTGCGATCATCGGGACGGGTGCGATCGCGGAGAAGCACGCGCAGGCTTACAAAAACATCGGGTATAGATTGACCGCTTGCACCGACCGGACCGCAGAAAAAGGCAAGAGATTTGCCGCGAAATGGGGCGCCGAATTTGTGGCGACGCCCGAGGAGATTGCGCGGCGCGGCGCTGTGGATTTTCTCGATGTGTGCACGTTCCCGGCATATAGGCTTGACGCTGTCGAACTCGGCGCAAAGTTTGGCAAGCATGTGCTGGTGCAAAAGCCGATGGCCGTGAATCTGGATGTGGCGGCTCGGATGATTGCGGTTGCACGCGATGCGGGAATTCAGCTTGGAGTCGTGAGCCAACATCGTTTCGACGATGCCATCCTATTTCTAAGGCATGCGATTGCACCCGGGCGGCCGGGGCAGATTCTCGAGGCTGACGCGTATGTAAAGTGGTACAGGTCAGCCGAATATTATGCGCACCCCGTGAAGGGCAGTTGGGCCGGTGAAGGCGGCGGCGCGCTGATCAGCCAGGCGATTCACCAGGTAGATTTGCTGCTGTACCTGATCGGCGCGGTTGACGAGGTGTTTGGATATTGGCAGCTTGGTGCTTTGCACCGGATCGAGTCGGAGGATTTGGTGTGTGCTGTAATGCGCTATGCGAATGGCGCGACGGGCGTGATCCAGGCAGGCACGGCATTGTGGCCGGGCTATCCCGAGCGAATCGAAATTCATGGGACGAAGGGCTCGGCGATTGTAACCGGAGATCAATTGACCACATGGGATGTGAAGGACGATGAAGGCGAGGCGGCGCCGGTCTCGCAGGACGCGAAGTCGGGCGCGGCCGACCCCATGGCAATTGCCCTTACCCCGTTTGAGAGGCAGTTAACCGACTTTGGCGAAGCGTGCAAAGCTCGCCGTCCGCCAAACTCATCGGGGATCGAGGCGTATCGCGCTTTGCAATTGGTGAGAGCGATCTACGAGTCGTGCGAATCGGGGCGGGCGGTGAAGTTGGAGGCCGGTCTACCAGTCGGTTAACGTCCCATCGAGTTTTCGATTGATGGGCAGATAGGCGCGCTGATATGGGTATTTCGCGGCCAGATTCTCATCCAAATCGACGCCGAGGCCGGGCGCATCACCGGGGAACATGAAGCCGTCTTTGAACGTGTATTGATGCGGAAAAACCGCGTCGGTCTCTTCGGTGTGGGGCATGTGCTCCTGGATGCCGAAGTTGTGGATCGCCGTATCGAAGTGCAGTGCGGCGGCCATGGTAACCGGCGACAGATCGGTGGCTCCGTGGAAGCCGGTGCGCACATGATAGAGCGCCGCGAAATCGGCGGCCTTCTTCAGATGGGTGATGCCGCCGCCGTGAACCAGAGTCATGCGCAGGTAGTCGATCCACTGATTGCGGATGAGGTCGTGCGCGTCCCAGATTGAGTTGAATACTTCGCCGACCGCGATGGGCGTGGTAGTGTGCTCCCGAATGATGCGGTAGCCCTCCTGCAACTCGGCCGGCGTGGGGTCTTCAATCCAGAAGAGATGAAACGGCTCAAGCTCCTTGCCCAGGCGGCCGGCTTCAATCGGCGTCAGGCGGTGGTGGCAGTCGTGGAGCAACAGGAGATCCTCCCCGAATTCATCGCGGACGCGCTCAAAAAGCCTGGGAGCGTGGAGAAGATAAGGCTCGGTGTCCCAGACGTGCTCCGAAGGCAGTCCGCGTTCGGCAGGCTCGTAACGGCCTGCGTCTTTCGGGACGCCGTAGGTGGACGCGAGTCCCGGAAAGCCGCTCTGGACGCGGATGGCGCGGTAGCCCAGGCCGCGATGGCGTTCGACATCTTCGAGCGCCTGGTCGATATCTTTGCCGTTGGCGTGCGCGTAAACCAGCACGCCTTCGCGGCTGCGCCCGCCCAGCAGGTTGTAGACCGGGGTGTTGAGAGCCTTGCCCTTGATGTCCCAGAGCGCAACATCGATAGCGGCGATAGCGGCCACGGTGACCGGGCCGCGGCGCCAGTACGCCCCGCGATAAAAGTACTGCCAGATGTCTTCAGTCTGGAACGGGTCGCGGCCGATAAGGCAGGGAATCAGATGATCACTAAGATAACTGGCGACCGCAAGCTCGCGGCCGTTGAGTGTACCGTCGCCGAGCCCGTAAATTCCTTCATCTGTCTCAATCTTGAGAGTGACAAAGTTGCGGCCGGGCGAGGTTATGTTGACGCTGGCATTGCGGATTTTCATCGTTGCGGCGCTCCGTTGCACGGCAAAAGCGAATTATAGTTTGGCGCTACTGATTCACGCCGCTGGCCAGGAATCCTCCATCGACGGCGATTACTTCGCCGGTGACGAACGAGGCAGCCTCAGAAGACAGAAATATGGCGGCGCCGGCCAGTTCGCTGGGCTTGCCGAACCGGCCCATGGGCGTGCGCAAAAGCAACTCTTCGCCACGCGGAGTGCCGCTCACAAGCCGCGCATTGAGCTCGGTGGGAAAGACTCCGGGCGCAATGGCGTTTACGTTCACGCCGGTATGAGCGAGCTCAATGGCCAGCACTTTGGTGAGCGAAGTAATGCCGGCCTTGCTGGCGCAGTAGGCGGCTACGTCGGCAAACCCAACAAAAGTGCTGAGCGAAGCGATGTTGACGATGCGCCCATAACCCGCGGCAACCATGCTGAGGCCAAAGATCTGGCATGCGCGAAGAGTGCCGGTAAGGTTGGTTTCGATCACGCGCGACCAATCGGCCTCAGAGACTCTGAGCGTTTCGGCTTTATGTGTCGTGCCGGCGGCATTTACAAGGATATCGACTTTGCCGAACTCGGCCATGACGGCGTCGTGCATGGCCTGCAATGAGGCACGGTCTGTCACATCGCTGGTAACGCGCAGCGAGCGGCAGCCCAAGCGCCTCGATCTCGTCGGCAGATTTCTCCACTGCTCCATGCGGCGCGAAGTGGCTACAACGTCGGCTCCAGCATTGGCCAGGCCCAGCGCAATGGCATGTCCCAGACCGGTGCTTCCACCACAAACCACCGCAACTCTGCCGTGCAAATCAAACAGATTTTCGCCCATCGCTACCCCGGAATTCCGCGGCTACAATCTCACGCCGCTCTCTTTATTTTGACTCGTGAATTAAATAGTATCAAGAGCAGGGAGAGCGTTCCGTCCAGTGCCTCTGGTGTTAATCTTCAAACCGTTCGGGAGATATGGAGGGAGCTATGAATTTGAATGTCACCGCCCGGCGCGAATTTTTGCGGCGAGCCGGATGGTTCGGGTCGGCTGCAATGATAGCGGGGATGCCGGAGCGAGCGATGGCGCTGGCAGGGATGCCCGGCGGAAAACCTGGCCGCGGGAGCATGATTGAGAGTGCAGTGCTGCCGCAGCAGGAAGCGGAGCTGCCGAAGTATCACATCAAGTTTGGCGTGTGCGGCATGAGCCACGACCATATCTACGGAATGATCGGCGCTGTTGAGCGCGGCGGCGGCGAATTGGTGGCGGCGTGGGGTGGCGAAGAGGACAAGCTTGCGGCATTCAAGAGTCGAGTTTCCCGACGCGAAGATCGTGAAGACGCAGGAGGAGATTCTCGACGATCCTTCGATCCAGCTTGTGCTGAGCTCGCAGATTGCCAATGAGCGCGCGCCGATCGGCGTGAAAGCGATGAAGCAGGGCAAGGATTTTCTTTCAGACAAGCCGGGCATCACAACCCTCGAGCAACTGGCCGAGGTGCGCAAGACGATCAAGCGAGACGGGCACGATTTACGCCATCATGTACAGCGAGCGGCTTGAAGTAAAGGCCGCGGTGTACGCGGGCGAATTGGTGAAGCAGGGCGCGATCGGCAAGGTGATTCAGACCATCAATATCGCTCCGCACCAGATTTTTCAGCACGGCGGCGTGGCAGGCGGCGGCTCAGGCAGGCCGGCGTGGTTCTGGCATGAGAATCAATTCGGCGGAATTCTCTGCGATATCGGGTCGCACCAGATCGATCAATTCCTGTTCTATACGGGATCGACGTCGGCCGAAGTTGTGGAGTCGCAGGTGGCCAATGTGCGGCATCCTGACCATCCCCAGTTTCAGGATTTCGGCGACATGGTGCTGCGCGGGAACAAGGGCTTTGGCTATGTGCGGCTCGACTGGTTTACGCCCGATGGGCTGGGAACCTGGGGCGATGGGCGGTTGTTCATCCTGGGCACCGACGGATACATCGAGGTGCGCAAGTACGCCAATGTGGCGGTGTCGCACCAGGGCAACAACCTGTTCATTGTCGATAAGGACACGGCTCGTTCGATTGACTGCAACAATATGCCGCTGCCGTTTGGGCCGCAGTTCGTGGCCGACATTGTGAACCGTACGCACGTTGCGCAGGACCAAGGACGAGTGCCTGCTGGCTGCGGAGTTGTCAATCAAGGCGCAGATGAACGCGACGCGGGTGAAGCTGGAAGAGTAGCGGAGTCAGCCGCGCTTCGCGCGTATACGCGGAGTTAGGTGGAGGCAAGTCGGCGAGTCGGCACACAGCGGACAGATTTATCTGAGGAGAATCGATATGACGATGACGAGACGCGATGCGCTGATTGGGTTCACGGCGATGGCCGGGGCGTTTACCTCTCTGCCGCATGAAGCTCAAGCTGCCGACGCACAAAAACCGATTCTGGGACCGGCGGTCTTTCACTGGGACGATCTGAAGCCGGACAAGAGCGCGGTGGGAGCGCACGCGTCAATTTGCGATCAACCGACGGCGACCGTCGATCAGCTCGAGATGCACGTCGGCATGCTGAACCCGGGAGAAATGTCACACCCGCCGCACCAGCATGTAAACGAAGAGCTGATCATTTTGAAGGAAGGGATGTGCGAAACGCTTTCGAACGGACAGTGGCTGCGGGTCGAGGCGGGTTCGGTGGTCTTTAACGCATCGAAAAGCCTGCACGCGTTTCGCAACATCGGGCAGTGGCCTGCCATCTACCACGTGATCAACTGGAGCCCGAATAAAGCAGTGAAAGGGTGAAGAGTGAACGCGTGAATCAGTGAAAGAGTTGAGCAGTTGAACAGAAGAACCGCCTTCTGTTGAAGGCAGAAAAACCAGGATTCTGATCGATAGGCCTCGCAAGCGGGGCCTTTTTTGTTGGCTTTAAAAGACTGATTCTGCGTGATATATGAACATATAATGATTGAAATGATCATTTTTATTGACTTTTTGATCATTTCTAGCCTACTCTCGATTCAGAAAGCGGAAGTAGGCTTTCTTTCCGTCAAGTGAGTTGCCGGATCGATACTTCCCGAGCCCTTCCGATCCGGGCGAAGCACCAAAGGTTCAAGACCCAAACCCATTTCAAGTGAGGACCATGATGAAGACGAATGCATTCCGGTTTTTCCTGGCGTGCGCGCTGGCGGTGCTGGCGTGCGCATCCACGGCGAGCGGCCAGAACGTGACCGGTACGATTACCGGCGAAGTGACTGACCCAAGCGGCGCGGTTATGCCCGGCGCAAACGTCGTGGCCGTGAATCTCGACACCAATGTGAGCACCCAGCGCGACCACCAACAGCCAGGGGCTGTTTCGCATCGACTTTCTGCCCATCGGCCACTACCAGGTGACGGTGGATGCGGCGGGATTTGAGAAGTCGACCATCACCCCGTTCTCGCTTGAAGTGCAGCAGACGGCGAATTTCAAAGTGAAGATGGTGGTGGGCAGCACGTCGGCCAGCGTGAGTGTCTCGGCGGCGGCTCCAATTCTGAACACCGAAAACATCACGCTGGGCTCGGTATTCACGGCGAACACCATCTCAAGCTTTCCTTTAAACGGTCTCGACTTTTCGGCCGTGACTTTATACTTGCCGGGCGCGGTAACAACATACGGAACATCGGGTCAGACGAGTTTCGAGCGCAGCACGTATAACTCTGACACGCCAAACTTCAACGGCAATCGCGCGCAGGCGAATAACTACACGCTTGACGGCATCGACATGAACGAAACCTATAACAACCTGATTTCGTACAGCCCGGCGCCGCAGGCGCTGGAGGAGATCAAGGTAGTTACGGCCGACTCGCCCACCGACCAGGGCAACGTGAACGGGGCCGCGGTGGAAAGCGTGTTGAAGAGCGGAACCAATCAGTTTCACGGTTCGGCGTATGGTTTTGTGCAGGACTACAGGTTTGATGCAAACTCCTACCAGCACGGGCAGACCGATCGAATGCCCAGGGTCAGCCGGCGCCGACGCCTACCAGCCCGTATTCTTTTGCCCAATTTGGTGGCAACATCGGCGGGCCGATCCTGCATAACAAGCTTTTCTTCTTTGGCGATTACCTGGGCGCGCGCTGGCACGTGGGCGGGTTGGATACCGCCAGCGTGATTCCAGACGCGATGCGCAACGGCGATTTCTCAGTGCTGCTGGCGGGCGCAAATCCAATTCAGCTCTACGATCCGCTGAATGGTTTCGCTCCTTATGCCAACAACAAGGGCGTCCCGATCACCAATCCCGTTGCAAAATTTCTCTTCTGCCAATCCAACTCTTTACCCCGATTGCGGCGGTGATAATCCCGCGGTGCCGGCCGGCGGCAAATGCCTGACACCACAGGACGGAATCGCGCAACAACAACTACACGGCGCCGAATCCGTAACTACAAGGGCAACAACCAGGGCGACGTAAAGATCGAGTACGACATGCGTGCGAACGACAAAATCACGGGCTTCTACTCCATCTCCCACGCCTACGACGGATCAGTGCCGGTGTTGGCCATCTCCTTTCCCGGCGTCAATCTCTATCCCACGTGGCTTACGGGCGCAAACTGGGTGCATACCTTCTCGCCCTCCCTGCTCAATTCAGCGCGAATCGGATTCTCGCGCACCGATTGGAACCAGGGTTTCCCGCAGGACATTACCGGTCTTTTTGGGACCGCGGGCAACGCCAAAGTCGGCATCTCGTTCCCCAACCAGAGGTATAACGGCTTTACCAACCAGGGCCTGAATGGCAACCTGAGCGACGTAGGCACGCCGGCATACAATGGCGGCGTCATCGACAACACCTACAGCTATATTGATGACGTAACCTGGCAGCGCGGCCGGCATTTCCTGAGCATGGGAATTGAAGCACGCCGCTATCAGAACAACTATCCAACCGGCAACAACGACGGCTACCTCGGTTCGCTGAATTACTCCGGTAACTTCACATCGAATGGCAATGGTTCCGGCGGCTACGGCCCGGCGGACTTTGTGCTGGACCGCGTATCGTCGGGCGGAGTTACATTGTCCAGCGTGAACGTTGGGCAGCGACAATGGCGTATTGCCGGATTTGCGCAGGACAACTTCAAGTTGAACTCTAATCTTTCGCTGGTCTTCGGCATGCGCTACGAGTACGACCAACCCTGGATCGAGGAACAGGACAGGACCGGAAACATCAACTTGACGACCGGACAGATTGAATATGCCGGCCACCTTCCCGCAGGGGCTCTTCCTGGGGCGGCAATCTGCAGCAACCTGGCCTGCTATCAGCCAAATTATCGGCAATGGATGCCCCACGTCGGATTTGCCTATCAAATGACCGATCGTTTTGTTGCCCGAGGAGGATTCGGCGCCAGCAGCTTCTTTGAAGGCAACTCCTTTAACCAGCGCCTGACGGCCATTGCGCCTTTCCTGCAGGCCGCCGGCTTCTCAGTTAGCGCGCCTACCACAACATCGGTGCCCACGCCGAACACCGCCGAAGAGGGCTTTACAGCTTCTGACACTTCCATTCAGTACAGCAGCTCGAACAATGGGTACACCGCCTATCCGCAGAACATTCAGCCGGCCTACGTCAAAGAATGGAATTTGACGCTGGAGTACGCGCTGTCGCAGACCGCTTCTCTACAGGTAGGATATGTTGGCGAAGCGGGGCAGCACATTGAAGACTACGGCAACGTGAACCAGTTGACCGTGAACAACGATCAGACCTCGGCTCCGTTCTACAACAGCCCGTACATTGGCGTGAATGGTATCGACTCCGCGCTGGGTGTTGGCGGAAATGGCGGGCTCCTCATTACCGAGTCACGCGCCATGATGAATTACAACGCATTGCAGGCGGTGCTGCGCCAGCGCTTGAATCACGGCCTTGAGTACACGGTGAACTACACCTGGGGCAAGGCCATGACCAACAGCCTGGGCAACTATAGCCTCAACGTGAATGGCTTCGGCGGCGCATTTGAGAACTACTACAACAGCGCGGCAGATGTCGGTCTGTCGGGATACGACGTGAAGCACGACCTATCTGCCACGGCGGTTTACGCCTTGCCGGTGGGCCGCGGGCAGCAGTTCCTTTCCAATTCGAATCGGGTGATGGACGAGGTGGTGGGTGGCTGGAAACTGTCAACGGCCATCGTTGCTTACTCGGGCTTCCCTGAGAACATCACCGGCGGGTCGAGCAATTCAAACAGTTACGGAGTGAACCGCGTGAACCAGTACCGGCCGCTGAAGGTGGCGGGACGGAACAATGCGAATTGGTTCGGCACCGACCCCTCGGCTACTCCATGTACCACCGCCGGAGTAGATAACGGCGCCTGTGCGTTCGGCATTCCCGCCAATAACACATTTGGCAGCGAGCGCAATGGCGCGGTGCGCGGGCCGGGATACTTCAACACCGACTTATCGGCGTTCAAAGATTTCCATACCTTCAGGGAGGAGATCATCGGATTCCGGTTCGACGCCTTCAACGCGTTCAACATTGTGAGCTACGGCAATCCTGACACTGGAATTACCGATTCCAACTTCGGCAATGTTTCGTTGCAGGGACCGCGCTCGCAGGAACGTCACCTGCAGTTCTCGCTGCACTACGACTTTTAGACGACACACGCTCTCCGGCTGCCGTGGCGCATGGTCGCGGCAGCCGGAGATGTGCGAATAATTTTCTTCGCACGGCCGTACTCGATTATTTAACTTGGAATTGCGACACCGAACAAAACGGGATTCGAAGATCATGCTTCTTGAGATATGTGTCGATTCGGTCGAGTCGGCGATTGCGGCGCAGGCGGGCGGAGCGGAGCGGCTTGAGCTGTGTTCGGCGCTGCGCGAAGGCGGCATTACTCCCAGTGCAGGATTGCTCCGCCAGGTGCTTGGAGCAGTAAGAATCGATGTATTTACGATGGTGAGACCGCGCGGCGGAGATTTTTGTTATACGGCCGACGAATTCGATGTGATGCATGAGGACGTAATACAGGCGCGGGCCGCGGGAGCCGCCGGCGTAGTGCTGGGAGTGCTGACACCCGACGGTAAGGTGGACGTGGAGCGGACGACCGAGCTGGTCGAAGCGGCGCGGCCGATGAAGGTTACGTTTCATCGCGCATTTGATGTCACGGCCGATCTTGAGCAGGCGCTTGAATGTGTGATCGCGACCGGCGCCGACAGGATTTTGACTTCGGGCGGAGAACCGGACGGAGTGCGCGGTGCAGCGCGCATTGCGCGACTGGTTGAGAAGGCAAAAGGCCGGGTGGAGTTGGTGGGCGCAGGCGGGATCCGCTCGAGCAATGTGCGCGAATTTGTGCGTACTACAGGCTTGAAAGAAGTGCATGCCGCGCTGCGCGCACGGGTGACAAGCCCGGTGACCTACTGGAATCACTCGGTGAGTTTCGGAACTCATCCGGATGGGCTGACGCGCTATGTGGTGCGCGAAGAAGACGTGCGCAAGCTGCGGCGCGCGCTGCAGGTGGCTGCCGAAAATGGCAGGGCTCTCGTACAATGACCGTGGACCGTCGCGAAGGAAGCGAAGGCCGCGACGGGTGAACGGGCAGCATGTCTTCAAAGACCGATAAACGCGCAAAAGAGATTCTCAGGCTGCTGCTGCGGCACGGCAAGACCTCTGTCGAGGACTTGACGGCTGAGCTGACGGCCTCGCCGGCCAGCATTCGCCGCGATCTTACCCGGCTTGAACAACAGGGGTTGGTGTATCGCACGCACGGCGGCGCAATGCTCACCGGCAAGGCGGTTTATGAGCCATTCCGGTTCGATGCCTCGTTCCATGTGCGCGAAGACCGCTTTGCAGCGGAGAAGCAGCGCATTGCCCACGCTGCGGCGGCGCTGGTAAAGGAGCACGAGACGATTGGCCTCGCGGCCGGCACAACCACCACGCTGATCGCACGGCAGCTTCAGCATCGGCGCGGAATTCGCATTGTGACCAACGCGGTAAACATCGGCATGGAATTGAGCTCGGTAACCGGGCTCGACACCACTCTGACCGGCGGCACCATGCGCTGGGCCGGCGCATTTTCGCTGGTGGGGCCGGCGGCCATTGAGACGCTCAACATGTTTGTGCTCGACCGGCTGTTTTTGAGCGTGACCGGCGTGGACGCAGAACGCGGCGCAACCATGATTGAGCCGGAAGAGGCCGCGTTGTTTCGCGTGATGGTGCGCCAGGCGCGCGAAGTAGTGGTGGTGGCCGACTCAAGCAAAGTTGGCATGGTGAGTCCGGCCGTGATTTGTCCCCTGCGCGAGATAGACTTGCTGATCACCGACGATGGAATCACCGAAGAAGCGGTGAGTGCGTTTGAGGCGTGCGAATTGCGTGTGATGGCGGTGTAAACGAGGCGAGGCTGTTCCGAAAAACCGCGGCGGTTCAGTGATGGGAAAAATCAACGTAAAGTGCTAGAAGCCAGGCGCCACCAGTAAGGACCCACCATAACCACCTCTTGGACTCTCGTTTGCGTAATAGCAAGACTCCCCACGCTATATTCACCAGGATGAATGCTCCCAACACCGGCAGCGCGAAAGCCCATACGAAGGGTTCGCCAGTGATGGGGATCGCTCCTTCCTCCAACGGATTTCTCCATCCGCGAGATGCAAGCACAAGGCAACGCCAGATCCCAGCTGCATTGGCAATCATCAATGCGATGTCTAACAGCCTGATAAAGCTGCCTGCATGGCGGTCCAGGGGTGCAGGTTCGACTGACATGAGTATATCGCCTTTCCAGAAGCCGCCCGTAGCCCGAATTCCTGAACTGCGCCAGGTGGGAAGCCACGAATTCGCATTGCCCGAGTTCACAACTCGTGCGAGCTACTTCCCGGCTGCCTCGCGGTCGGGTAGAAAATCCCAAATGGCCGGATCTTCAGAACCAAGCACCCACGAGCAGAATCCCTGAAGCCCGCGATCAACGGTGAGTTGATAGCGATCTTTGAAGGTGTGTACGTCGGTATAGAAAATCCACTCGCGCATCTGATCGCGATAGATCCAGAAGAACTCAGTGTGATCGAAGGCATCCCACTCCGGCTTGCCGCCGAAGGCGTTGGCGAGTTGGAGCGCGTCGGGCGTGCTGATGTAGTCGGCGGACGGGTTGGGCTTGTAGTCCCCGGTGGTCTTGTCTTCAATGGGCGCGCCCGTATACCAGTGGTAGCCGTAAAGCGGGATGCCGAGCGACAGCTTTTCTTTGGGCACGACCTTGAGCGCGTAGTCGAGGTTGTCGAGGGTCCATTGCCAGCCTGCCACGGGGCCGGGCAAAGTCCAGCGCGTCTGCTGGTCGTAAGTCATCAGGCAAATCAGATCGACGGATTTTGAAAGCGCTTCAAGGTCGTAAGCGCCGCGCCAATCAGTGTAGATCCACTTGGCGAATCCGCCTTTGCCGGGATAGCCGGGCGCGTTTGGCACAGTGGCAATGCTGAGCTGCAGGCCGGCTTTGTGAAGCGCGACGGCGGAGTGCGCAACCAGGGCTGAGAGACTGTCGCGATCGAGGTAATCGACATTCTCAAGGTCGAATTGGAATCCAATGTAGCCGTGCAGCTTTGCTTCGCGCAGCATGGCGTCGTTCATGCGATCCTGGGCTTCGACGCTGGTGGCAAGGGTGTGGAACTTCTTCTTGTTGAACAGGGCCATGATAGGCATCACGGGCAGATTCTCGCGATGTGCAACGTCGAGCACGGTGGGATTGGGCGCGCCGGTCACCAGTCCGTTCTCATCAACCTCGTACCAGGTGGGCACGAGCAGGTCGATTTTGCCGGAGTGCGCAAGAAATGACCGGATGGACTCAGGGCCATCGGTCAAATAGAACAGGGCAACCGGCGCGGCGAAGGCTGTTCCACAAAGACCGAGAAGAAGCATAAACAGGAGAGGGATTCGACGCATAAGAGACCGCCTGTGAGCCGGCTCTGTGCCACAGCGGGCCACGCAGAGCTCGTGAGGAACTACGTCGAAAGGATAATTCAGCGGGGTGGTGGCGGCGCGGCTATAAATTGATGTGGGACAGCGATGGCGAGAAAGGCTATTCTGACTGCACGATGATGGGGCGCGGGCCAGGGAACTTATTTCGCTGGTTGTTTGATCCTCGTTGCGGGTCGAGGGGCCGGCTTGTTCCGCGATGGATTTTCCTGCGCGCCCTGGCTCTCATCTATTTCTCTGCATTTCTGTCGCTCATCTTCCAAATCAATGGCCTCATCGGGCCTGAAGGCGTGATGCCCGCGCACCGATATCTGGATGCGGTTGCGGGCGCATTGGGCCCGTTGCGCTACTGGTACGCCCCAACGCTCTTCTGGTTCTCATCGAGTTCTACAACGCTGATGGCTGTTACGGGTATTGGCCTGGCCGCATCGGTAGCCGCATTTGTGAACCTGTGGCCGCGGCTCAGTTTCTTTATCTGCTTTCTGTGTTTCCTCTCGTTCGTCACAGCTACTGAAGTTTTTTCGATGTATCAGTCAGACGGCATGCTTCTTGAGGCGGGTTTTATTGCGCTGTTTTTTGCGCCCGGCGGAATTCGACCGGGATGGGGCACAGATGAGCCGCCCTCGCGCATGAGCCTTTTCTTACTGCAATGGGAGTGGTTCCGCATCTACTTTGAATCGGGCATGGTTAAGCTGCTGAGCGGCGATGTGGAGTGGCGCAACTTTACGGCGATGGACGAGTACTACCAGAACGGCCCGCTACCCACGTGGATCGGATGGTATGTGGAGCACTTGCCGCACTGGTTCCATGCGGCAAGCGTGGGGGCAACATTGGCATTGGAACTGGTGCTGGTTTTCATGCTGTTTTTCCCGCGTCGCGTCAGGCTCGTATGCTTCTTTATCGTTACACCATGGGAATTGGGCGTGATTCTAACGGCAAACTACACGTTTCTGAATTACCTGGTGCTTTCACTCGGATTCTTGCTGCTCGACGACAGATTTGCGATGCGCTTTGTGCCGGCGCGATGGAGACCGCATGAGCCGGAGCCGCAGATCGTGGCCGAGCCGGAGGAAGAGCCGTCGCTATCGATTCTGGCCGCGCGCGAAGATGCCGCCCCCGCTGGTCGCAAGCCGGCGGCCGAGGCCGCCCACTGATCTCCAGGACCGGCTGGCAATTCGGGGCCGGCAGATTATTTGAAATGGTTGCGCTCGCTCCGAAGCGGCTGCAGAACGGCCTCGCTCGCCGTGACTGCGGTAATGTTGACCTGGATCGCGTACGACACGACGATTGAGATGATCGGGATTCCGTTGCGCAGAGCGCCGCTGCCAACTGCACCGATCAGGGCGCTTGAGCCGTTCAGAATCGCAAATCGGTACGGCTTGTTCGCGGTAATGACGCGCGGGCGATATGAGATTGAGTTTCAGGGATCGAACGACGGCGCCAACTGGACCCCTTATCTCTTTCGCTTCAAGCCGCAGGCGTTGAATCAAGCGCCGGGCATCTACGCACCCTATCAGCCGCGATTCGAGTGGAACCTGTGGTTTGCGTCGCTGGGCGACTGGCAGCAGAACCAACTGGTTCCGGCAACAGAAGAGCGGCTGCTGCTAAGCAGTCCGGCCGTGCTTTCGCTTTTCAGGAACAATCCGTTTTCGAAGCTGCCCCCGCGCTATGTGCGGGCAGTGTTGTGGCAATACTGGTTTACTACAACGGACGAGAAGAAGCGCACGGGGAACTGGTGGCGACGCGAGTATGTGGGACTCTACGCGCCCGAGCTGACTTTGTCGCCAGATGGAGACTTTGCGGTGGTGCAATGGCCGGAGGAGTTGCCCTCGCATGACTGAGAGGAACACATGAGCCGCGCCTGCGTGATTGGCTCGGGACCGAACGGACTTGCCGCGGCCATTGTGCTGGCGCAGGCCGGACTGGGTGTGGACGTTTTCGAAGCGCAAGCGGAGCCGGGCGGCGCGGTGCGAAGCATTCCGTTGACGCTGCCCGGATATGTTCACGATTTCGGATCGGCGGTGCATCCTTTGGCGGCTGGCTCGCCGTTCTTCCGAACATTGCCGCTCGCCGATCACGGACTTGAGTGGATTCACGGCGGCGCACCGGTCGCGCATCCGCTGGATGACGGAACTGCGGTCGTGCTGGAACGAGATTTAGACGGGACGGCGCGCGTGCTGGGCGTGGATGGAAAGGCATGGCGGCAACTGGTGGGTCCCGCAGCAGAGCATTGGAACGACTTTGCGGAATCCGCGTTCGGACCGCTGTTGCGCTTGCCACGGCATCCGCTGCTGATGGCGAGGTTTGGCCTTACGGTATTGCAATCGGCCGAGTCGCTCGCCAGGGGTAACTTCAAAAGCGAGCGGACCCGCGCGGTGTTTGCGGGGCTGGCGGGACACTCATTCCTGAGCTTTGACAGGCCGTTGAGCGGAACCATCGGACTGATGTTTGGCGCCTCGGTGCACGGACCGGGCTGGCCGATTCCGCGCGGCGGGGCGAAGTCAATTACTGCGGCGCTGATTGGCCTGCTTGAGTCTCTGGGCGGGAAGGTGCACACATCGCTGCGCGTCGATGACGAAATGTTCCGTGAGCTGGACAGGGAGTACGAACTGAAGTTGTTTGACACCGATCCGAGGCAAATGGCGGCGATTGTGCTCGGGCGGATGAGCAGGAAATACCGGAAGGCGTTCACGCGTTTTGAGCGAGCGCCGGGAGTTTTCAAGGTGGACTATGCGCTGTCGCAACCAGTTCCATGGAAGGCGGCCGAGTGCCGTCGCGCCATTACGGTTCACCTGGGTGGCAAATTCGAAGAAATCGCCGAGTCGGAAAGAGAGGTTGCAGAGGGGCGCGAAGCGTTGCGGCCCTTTGTTTTGGCTGCGCAGCCCACGCTGTTCGACCCATCGCGCGCGCCACAGGGCAAGCACATCTTGTGGGCTTATTGCCACGCACCGAACGGGTCAACCGTCGATATGACGGAACGAATCGAGGCTCAGGTCGAGCGATTCGCCCCCGGATTCCGCGACTGCATCCTGGCCCGTCATTCTTCTTCGCCGGCAACGTTGGAGATGATGGATGCAAACCTCGCAGGTGGGGACATCGCCGGTGGCGCAACAATGTTGCGGCAGATGATTTTCCGCCCCACGCTGACCGCTTACGCAACCAGCGCCAGAGACATCTATATTTGCTCGGCTTCATCGCCGCCCGGCGGTGGAGTGCATGGAATGTGCGGTTATCATGCCGCGAAACACGCGCTCAAACGGATGAAATAATCGATGCATGGCGAACATCGATGAGCATGAACTAAAACAGCAGTTTGCAAGCGACAATTATGCGGGAATCTGCCCCGAAGCATGGCGAGCGACTGAGGCCGCCAACCGCGGACACGCCACAGCTTATGGCGACGATCCGTGGACTGCTCGAGCGGCCGACGAATTCCGCAAGCTATTCGAGACCGATTGCGAAGTCTATTTTGTCTTCAACGGAACCGCCGCGAATTCACTGGCGCTGGCGTCGCTTTGCCAGTCGTACCACAGTGTCATTTGCTGCGATCAGTCCCATGTTGAAACCGACGAGTGCGGCGCGCCGGAGTTCTTTTCAAATGGATCGAAGCTGCTGGCTGCAACGAGCGTCGATGGCAAGTTGACGCCTGAGTCAATTCACGAGCTTGCCACCAAGCGGCAAGATATCCACTATCCCAAGCCGAGAGCGGTGACGGTCACACAGCCGACAGAAACAGGGCGCGTATATTCGATCGAAGAGTTGCGCGCGATTTCAGCAATCTGCAAACGGCATGGATTGCTGTTACACATGGACGGCGCGCGGTTTGCGAATGCCTGTGCCAGCCTGGGTTCCTCGCCTGCGGATATTACTTGGAGGAGCGGGATTGACGTGTTGTGTTTTGGCGGGACGAAAAACGGAATGGCGGTTGGCGAGGCCGTACTGTTCTTTGATAAACGGCTGGCTGCGGACTTCGATTACCGCTGCAAACAGGCCGGGCAGTTAGCGTCGAAGATGCGGTTCCTTTCAGCGCCGTGGGTTGGAATGCTGGAGAGCGGCGCGTGGCTCCGGAATGCTCGGCACGCGAATGAGTGCGCGAGGAAATTTGCGGCGCAGATTCATGAGATTCCCGGAATTAGCCTTGCGCAGCCAGTCGAAGCCAATGCGGTGTTTATTCAGGCGGATCAGGACGTTCTTGGGCGGTTGCGCGGGCGCGGCTGGAAGTTCTACACCTTCATCGGCGGAGCGGCACGATTCATGTTTGCGTGGGACAGCGACCCAGTGCGATTGGAGGAATTATGCCGGGATCTCATTGAGTGCGCGGCGTCGTAATCATTAAGTCTGGTGGAAAGAGGACCTTAGACCGACGTTGACTTATTGATTTACCGCAGAAGGTAGAGCAGAGTCTCCTTTCGGCGGCGGCATGAACTATAGCGTGTTTCATAAACCCGCTTTGTGTCAGGGCACGACTTCAGTCGTCCCGAAAATAGCATGAAAAATGAGGGGTTCTGACCCCCGCGGGATGAATGCCGAGCCTTAACAGCCATTTATGAAACACGCTCTAAAAATATTCATCGTGCAAAAAAGTAACTATGTCACGTTTTTTCACTCGGTAAGGAAGAGAAGTGCGCTGACTTCGATTCACTTGATAGTTTCGGTACAAGGATTATTAGATTGCTAAACTCTGACGTTTGAGGTTATGTTAGTTCGGAGCACGGGCCAGATTTCTATGCGCTCTTACTTATCCCCGGACACAAACTATTAGAGAAAGCAAGGTGAAGAAAAATGGGACTAGCGGAGATTTTCGCCTCAATCGATCGCGAAATTTCAATGTTGCAGAAAGCGCGCGCATTGCTTGCGGCGGGCACTGCCCCAAATAAGGGAAGGGTAAAAGGATCAAGCCCGGTCGCGGCAATTGTTAAGGCCGCAACGAGCAAGACGGCTGTCAAGCGAAAGAAAAGGAAATTGTCACCCGAGGGTCGCAAGCGGATTGCGGAAGCTCAAAAGCGGCGCTGGGAGGCAGTGCGGAAAACTACCTCAGCCTCCAGGTAAGTCAGTAACATAATTGAATTCGGCAATAAAAGAGTCACCATTAGCTTCCGGCTACAGCGTGTTTCATAAACCCGTTTTGTGTCAGGGCACGACTTCAGTCGTGCCGAAAATAGCGTGAAAAATGAGGGGTTTTAGCCCCTGCGGGAGGAATGCCGGGCCTTAACAGCCATTTATGAAACACGCTCTAGAATCGATTGCCGAAGGCCATCGCGGGATCAGCGTTCGGGTACTTCCCACTTACTCGAATTAGCTGACCTGAAGATGGCATCAATCGCAGCCATATTGCCAAGAGAGTCTGCGAGCGTAACTTGTACCTCGCCGTCCTCAAGAACCGCCTTGGCAAAAGCATCTCCCTGAAACGTATATTGGTCGCCCACCGGAAAAGTCTCAGAAGAAATCCCGGAGCCGGTCAAATCGCCTGTTGAATCGATAAAGAGACGGGTCGGCCGGCCGTTGGGAGCATTGAATGGGATCTCGATTTCGATGCGGCCGCGCGTTCCCAGAAAGTGAATGCGCTGGTAAGGTATGAGTTGCGTGCTGCAGGTGAAGATGGCGTGGCCCGCGGGGAATTCGAGAATCGCTGAGGCAAGGCGGTCGGTTCCCAGTTGCGGGTCACGGTCGAGCGCGGCCACCACGCGAGCCGGCTCCTGACCGAACGCAAATCGTGACGAGTGGATCAGATAGCAGCCGATGTCGTAGACGCCGCCTCCGCCGGTTTCGACGCGATTGCGAATATTTGTGGGATCGCTATTGAAGTAGCTGAAGAATCCAGTGACCGAGCGAAGCTCGCCGATGCGTTCTTCATCGAGTAACTGGCGTAAGCGCGGCCATTGATGAAAACTGCGAATCATGAATGCTTCAGCCATTTTGACGCCGGTGCGGTCGCGCGCCGCGATGAGGGACCGTACCTCGCTGACATCCATGCCGATTGGTTTTTCGCAGAGGACATGCTTGCCTGCTTCAGCCGCCTTGATACTCCATGGCACATGCAGTTGGTTGGGCAGCGGGTTATAGATTGCGTCGATATCCGGGTCAGCGAGCAGCTCCTCATAGGAGCCGTAGGCTTTAGGAATCCCCAGTTTCGACGCGGCATCGCGGGCTTTGGCAAGATCGCGCGATGCGATGGCCGTGACTGTAGTGAGCTTGCCCTGCTGCATGGCAGGGATGACTTTCCTAATGCCAATTGCAGCAGTGCTGAGAACTCCGAAACGAAGCTTGTCTGCCATAGGGGCATGATAGCGCGACTCGCGGCGCTATCGAGATTCGCCAACAACGAGAGCGACCGCTTCGGCCGCGTTCGCAGTTACGCGGAGGAGCGTACGGTTTGATGGCTTCAAAAATCCGGCTTTAACTGCTGTGTCGAGGAACCCGAGCAGGCCATCCCAATAGCCGAGAGTATTGATCAGAACGCAGGGCTTGCCGTGGATGTCTAGCTGTGCCCAGGTGACGGCTTCAATCATCTCGTCGAGCGTTCCATAGCCGCCGGGCAGCGCGATGAATGCATCCGCGAGCGCGTGCATGCGCATCTTGCGTTCGTGCATGGTGGCAACCACCTCAAGAGACGTAAGCCGCGTGTGAGCGATCTCGCGTCCGGAGAGGACCTGCGGCAGGATGCCAATCACTTCGCCGCCTGCGTCGAGGGCCGCGTCGGCGACCGCGCCCATCAGTCCCACATTGGCTCCGCCGTAGACGAGTCCCATGCCGGCGGCGGCGATTTCCTGGCCGAGGTAGCGGGCTTCGGCGAGATATTCCGGGCATGAGCCATCAGCCGACCCGCAATACACGGCAACGCGGCGCAAAGGTGAATATGACTTATCCATGAAACTCAAGGATAACGCCGCCAGATTGCAGCAGGGTTAGTGAGCCTTCTTAACTCCACGAAACAGAAAAACAAAAGGGATGCAGACGAAGGCGAGAGATCCGATGATCCGGAAGCTGTCGATATAGGCGAGGAGCGTTGCCTGCTGCTGCGACAGACCATAAATGGCGCCCAATGCTTTTTGTTGGGCGTCATAGATTGAAGAGCCGGAGTTGTACAGGCTGGCTTCGAGGCCGCGGAGAACGCCGCCTGCTGTGCCGGAAGCAGAGAAGCCAGCGGCGAGAAAGTTCTGATGCACCTGCGCGCGGCGGACGAGCAGAGTAGTCGCAGTGGCTATGCCCACGCTGCCGCCAATGTTGCGCATCAGGTTGTAGATGCCGGCAGCGTTCCCGATTTCCTGCTTCGGCAGGCGGCTCATGGCGAGGGTTGTTAGAGGGACAAAGATGAAACCGCCGGCAAAACCGTTGAAAAAGTTGGGAAGAGCAACAGTGAGCATGGAGATTTCGAGATTCACGTGGCCGAGCATGAAGGTGGAAACGCCGAGCACGAGAAAGCCGAAAGTGAGCAGGAAACGCGCATCGATGCGATTGGCGAGCGCGCCTGCAACCAGCATTGAGAGCATGGATCCGAGGCCGCGCGGACTGACGGCGAGGCCGCTTTGAAGAGCCGGATAACCCAACAGGGTTTGCAGAAAAAGCGGGAGCAGAGCCGTGGAACTGTAGAGGATGAATCCGTAGAGGCCAGTAATGAGCGTGCCGGTGGCGAAGTTGCGATTGAGCAGAATGCGAAGTTGAACGATGGGCTGGCTGCAACGAAGTTCGCGGGCCACAAATGCGATAAATGCGAAGACAGAGAGCGCGGCGGTAAAGCGGATCCAAGTGGCGCCGAACCAGTCTGACTCCTGGCCCTTGTCGAGGACAAGCTGCAGGGAACCGAGCCAAAGCGCCATAAGAGCGAAGCCTATGGAGTCAATGGACTCGCGGACACGGGCGCGGATGTACGGGGGATCTTCAATGAATGTGGCGGCAAGAAAAAGCGCGAGGACGCCGACGGGAAGGTTGATGTAAAAGATCCAGCGCCAGGTGTAGCTGTCGGTAATCCATCCGCCCAGAGTGGGGCCAATCACCGGAGCAACAACGATCCCGGTGCCGTAAACGGCCATGGCTTTGCCGTGCTGGCCGCGGGGAAAACTCTCAAGAAGGATGGACTGAGCAATGGGCTGCATGCCCCCGCCTCCCACGCCCTGAATAATACGGGCGAAGATGAGCATAGGCATGCTGATGGCCGCGCCGCAGAGCATGGAAGCGCCGGTAAATAACAAGATCGAATACATGAGCAACCGCTTGCGGCCTATGCGGCGCGTGATCCAGTTAGTGGCCGGCAGCATGATGGCGTTGGAGACGAGATAGCTGGTCAGGACCCAGGTGGCTTCGTCGGTGGAGGCCGAAAGATTACCCGCAATGTGAGGAAGCGCCACGTTGGCGACCGAGGAGTCGAGCACCACCATGAAGGTGGCGGTCATAACCGCGGCGGCGATGGCCCAGGGGTTGGATTTCGGCGTCCAGGGTACCGGTTCGACGATCGGAGGTGAGGCCGCGTCGCTCATTGCAACCGCCGTAGCGCGAGTCCGGAGGGTTCATGCCATGGCGTATTGGGAAAAATGACCACATAGTCATTATAATGAATTGCAGGTCATCAATGATGCAGAATTGCTGCGCCGAGGGATGCAAGCGATGAAGACGAAGCAGCAGGTTGTGACTGCATTCCGCCGCGAAGCGATTCTCGACGCGGCGCGCAAGGTATTTGCGCGCAAGGGGTTTGCCGGCGGAATCGTTGATGAGATCGCAGCCGAAGCGGGGCTTGCAAAAGGCACAATCTATCTCTACTTCAAGTCGAAGAAGGATATCTACCATGCCCTGCTCAACCGGGACATGGAGACGGTGAGGGCAAGCGCGGTTGCCCGCGTAACGGCCGGCACGACGCTGAAAGCAAAAATCTTCGCGTTTGCCCAGGCGCGGCTTGAAAATGCGGAGTTGAATCGAGAGATTTTCCGCATGATGGATTCGCAGCCCGGCTCCCTGGGGTTTACCCGCGCGCAGTATCGCGAGTGGGTGCGGGAGCCGGTCATGCTTCTGGCCGAGGCCATTGAAAAAGCGCAGAAATCGGGCGAGTTGCGTGCGATCGCGGCAGAGAAAGCCGCGTGGGCTGTCGCCGACCTGGTGCGCGGGACCATTCAGCGCAGGCTGCTGGGGCAAACAGAGCTCTCGCTGAATGCTGAAGCTGAATTTGTGGCAGACCTGATGTATGCGGCGCTGAGAGTTAAGAAACAAAGCCGGTTAGCGGCTGAGTTTTACGCGGCCGCACGCCCGTGACAACACAGGTAAACTTATAGAAGGAACCTTCCTGTCCGGACCATAGTCTTGCTCCCACTCCATGCCAATCTGAATCCCGAACAACGCGCCGCGGTCGAAGCCACCGAGGGGCCGCTCCTGATCCTTGCCGGCGCGGGCTCGGGCAAAACGCGCGTCATTACCAGCCGGATTGCGTGGCTTATCCAGGAAAAAGGCGTGGCGCCGGATGCGATTCTTGCGGTGACATTCACCAATAAAGCGGCCAGCGAGATGGGTGAGCGCGTCGACCGTCTGCTGGGGCACGGCAGTCTGGCAAAGCCTCTCATTGCAACCTTTCATTCGCTCTGCGTGCGCATTTTGCGTCGCGATGTTGAGGCGCCGCGGCCGTTTTCACGATCAAGGGCTGGTTACCCGGCGCGACATTCGGCACCTGCACGTTCACTTGGGTGGAGCTGATGAAGGCCACGAAGGCATTTTGGCCACCAATGGTGACCGATGTTCCATCCAGCGAGGTGGGCGCATCATCGCCTTTGAAATCGCTGCCTGCCCACGGCCGCGTATCGGCCGCCAGATTCGAGCCGTAAATCTCAATCCAGGATCCGGGCGCGACCACCGGGAATTCGCCGAACGCGCTGGCGCTGACTACTCCGCCGCTGGAGATGCTCGGCGGCAGGAGAACCTGCGTGAGCAGCCGCACGCAGTTGTTGCCGAAGTCGGCGATGTAGACATTGCCATTCGAATCCGCCGCCACGCCGCGCGGCACGTTGATCTCGGCCGAGAGCGAGGAACCGCCATCACCCGCGTACCCGGCGGTGCCATCCCCGGCCACCGTCCAAATGGTTCCATTGGTCAACAGCACGCGGACCCGGTTGTTGTTCACATCGGGGATATAGAGGTTGCCGCTGGAATCCAGGTTGATGCTGGCCGGATAGCCGAATTCGGCGGCGGTGGCCGGCCCGCCGTCCCCT
>CAWILB010000010.1:0-105919 GCA_963836635.1 uncultured Acidobacteriaceae bacterium
CTCCCCTCCCACTTCTTCTTCGCCCTCAAAGAGGACGCGAACGTTGAGCGGAAGCTTGCCGCTGCCGGCGAGTAGTGATTCGAGAGCCTTGACCTGGGCCCAGACCTGGCCTTTGTCGTCGACTGCGCCGCGGGCGTAGAGGTTGCCGTTGCGCTCGGTCGGCTCAAAGGGCGGCGAAAGCCACTCGTCGATGGGATCGGTGGGCTGAACGTCGTAGTGTCCGTAGACGAGGACGGTTGGTTTGCCCTCAGCGTGCAGCCAGTCGGCGTAGACCAGCGGATGGCCTTCGGTCTCGATGAGGCGCGCGTTCTGCATGCCGATGCGGGTGAGTTCCGCCTCGAGGGTCTTGCGCGGCGTTGCGGCAATCGTCTTTGTGCTCGGGCAGCGTGGAGATGGACGGGATGCGGAGAAAGTCTTTCAATTCGTTCAGAAACTGGGGATGGTTTTATGGGCGAATTCGACTGCGGAAGAGGACATGAAGCGCGTTCCTTTCGTTAAACCTGACATAGGAAGTATAGGACGCTGAGGCCGCGTCGCAATTCAGAGGCGGTAATGCAGGCTGTTATGGCTGGTTGCATAAATGCGGCTTTGAAAGGGCAAGGCTGCAGCCGTGCCATAGGACACGCATAATCGCTGGGCTTTAGCTCATGAGGGAAATTCCTGCGTTGGCTGACTGGATTTATGCGACCAGATCTAATAGCGCGGAACCTTGGGGTCGACTTCTGCGCTCCATGCGTCGATGCCGCCACGGATTGATTGCGCGTTTTCAAAGCCCTGGTTGCGGAGCCAGACGGTTACGTTCATTGAGCGCACGCCGTGGTGGCACATGACGAGCAATCGCTCTTCGGGATCGAGTTCCTGGTGGGCGCGCGCGGCGACGTCGCCCATGGGGATGAGTTCGCTGCCTTCGACTTTCGTGGTTGCGTATTCCCAGGGCTCGCGGACATCGATCAGGCGGGCCTGCTTTTCTTTGAGCAGGGTTGCGGCTTCGGCGGGGGAGATTTCGAAATCGAGCATGGGATTATTTTAGAAGGTTGCGCTTGGAACAATCGATTCCAGAGTCGAGGCGAAATACTGTGCGGGCGGGGACGCCCGCACTACAGCCGGTCCGGAGACCGGCGGTACAACCGCGCTGGAGCGCGGCGCTACTTCAGTACGCCTTTAATGCGACGAGCGCGTCGAGGATGTTTTGCGGCTGGGGCAGGATCGCGTCTTCGAGAATGGGCTGGTAGGCGACGAAGGTGTCCATGGCGCCGATGCGCTTGACGGGGGCGTCGAGAGAGTCGAAGAGCTCGTCGGCGATGCGGGCGGCGATCTCTGCGCCGTAGCCCCAGCTGAGCATGTCTTCGTGGGCGACGATCACGCGGCTGGTCTTGCGGACCGATTCGGCGATGGCTTCCCAGTCGTAGGGGTTGAGGGTGCGCAGGTCGAGGATTTCGGTATCGATGCCGTGCAGCCGCTCGGCATGGTGCGCGGCCTGCAGGGCGCGGGGCACGAGCGCGCCGTAAGTGATCAGGGTGAGGTCGTTGCCGGGGCGGACGATGTTCGCCTTGCCGAAGGGGATGGCGAAGTCGGGGCCGGGATAGGGCGCGCGGCCGTAGGTCTCGCGATAGAGGCGCTTGTGCTCGAGGAAGAGGACCGGGTCGTCGCAGCGGATGGCGGTGCGCAGCAGGCCGTTGGCGTCGAGCGCGTTGGACGGCATGACGACGCGCAGGCCGGGGATGTGGGTGAAGATGCTCTCGCCGGACTGCGAGTGATAGATGGCGCCGCCGGTGAGATAGCCGCCGATGGGCACGCGAATGACGGCGGGCGCAGGCCCACGCGCCGTTGGAGCGCCAGCGCATGACGCTGAGCTCGTTGCGGATCTGGTGCATGGCGGGCCAGATGTAGTCGAAGAACTGGATTTCGACGACGGGCTTCATGCCGCGGACGGCGTAACCGACGGCGCGGCCGACGATGTTGGCCTCGGCCAGCGGCGAGTTGAAGACGCGCTCGGAGCCGAACTCGGTTTGCAGGCCGGCGGTGAGCTTGAAGACGCCGCCCTTGCCTTTGACCTCGGCCAGCGCCTGCTTCGCGGCTGGCGTCGGCCACGTCTTCGCCATAGACGACGATGCGCGGATCGCGGCGCATCTCGTCGTGGAGGCAGGCGTTGATCAGGTCGGCCATGGTGCGGGCTTCGCGTGACGCATGATGCGGAGTCTAGCGGCGTTCGGTCTGCTCGGTGGCGAAGGAGGCTGGTGGGGTCGAGGTCGGCGGAGTAGACGTGCTGGGGGATGCTGGAGATTTCGGGCAGCGGAGCTTCAAGAGCGCGTCTCGGCGGCTTCGGCAGCTTCGTGTTCGAGGGCCTGCTCGAGCTCGATGATTTCGGGCTCGGTGAGAATGCCCTCGCGAAGAAGGCGCTCTGCATGCGGGCGATGGGGTCGCGCAGCAGGTCGGCTCTCGCGCTCGGCGGCGGAGCGGTAGAGCTTGTCGTCGTCAGAGAGCGAGTGGGAGTAGGGGCGGACGCCGTGGCCGTGAACGAAGGCGGGGCCCAGGCCGGCGCGGCAGTGGGCGGCAGCGGCTTGAAAGCGGCCAGGCTGGCCTCGGGGTCGGTGCCGTCGATTTCGGCAAAGTGGAAGTTGGGGAAGTTGGCGACGAGGCGCGAGATGTTGCCGCCCGGCGTGTTGACTTCGACCGGCACGCTGATGGCGTAGCCGTTGTCTTCAACCAGGAAGATGACGGGGAGCTTCTGGTTGGAGGCGGTGTTGAGGGCTTCCCAGAACTCGCCCTGCGAGGTGGAGCCTTCGCCGATGCAGGTGAGAACGACTTCATCGCCGTGGAATTCGACGATCGTGGAAGGCGCGGTAGTCATCCGGCGCGGCTTTGCGGCGGCTTCGGGATGGCGGCTGAAGTAGCGGCCGGCCTCGGCGCAGCCCACGGCATGGAGCAGCTGGGTGGCGGTGGAGGACGAGGTGCTGACGATGTGGAGCTGGCGGCTGCTCCAGTGGGTGGGCATCTGGCGGCCGCCGCTGGCGGGGTCGGTGGCCGCGCCGACGGCCTGCAGAAACATGTCGTAGGGGTAGACGCCGAGGGCAAGGCAGAGCGCGCGGTCGCGATAGTAGGGGAAGAACCAGTCGTAGCCGGGACGCAGGGCCAGGGCCGCGCCAACCTGCAGGGCTTCGTGGCCGGCGGCCGAGACCTGGAAGAAGATCTTCTGCTGGCGCTTGAGCAGGATCTCGCGGTCGTCGATGCGGCGGGAGAGGACCATGAGCCGGTAGATCTCGACCAGCTGCTGTGCGCTCAGAGTCCTCAAACAGCACCCGACGCCTGAGGCGCCCGAGCGCTGGAAATTGCCACTTCCATTAGCGATCGACCCCCTGGAGCACCAAAGCAGATTGTAACAATCTCAAGGCCTCGATAGAGAGTTGAATGAGGGACTGGATTTCAACAAGCCGGCGGGCGGAGTGCGGACGGCGCGGCGGAGCGTGTGCCCTTTATGGCGTCCCAACCACGGTGTAAGGCGTCATCGAAGGGGCAGGAAGCGTCATGGTCATCTTTTCGCGAACGCCGCGGGCGAGTTTTTCAATCTCAGCCACCTTGCGCATTTGCGCCGGCGTCAGCGCGCCGGAATTCGAGTGGCCGATCTCGTTGTTCAGTTCGGTAGCCAGCTTCAGCAGCTTGTCGGTGTCGGAAACCATTGCTTTGCGGCGCTCGTTATTAAGCATCTGCAACCGGCGCTCCTGCATGATGGGATCCAGCATTCCCCCTGGATCGCCCGAGTAACCTGGCATCTGGCCGCGCTGGGCATAGACCTCGCTTTGTGCAGCTATCGAATTCTGTACTGCTTGGCCGCTCTGCGGTGAACAGGGCTCAACGAGGACTGCAAAGATAAGCGCCAGCCAGATGAACGGCGCAACGCGCCGGCGCGTTCCTGGAGCCGTGACGGATTGCCGTTGATTCGGATTCGTCCTCGGATTGATCCTTGGGTTTTTCAGGGCGCTTCTCGCTTTCACACGGTTGCGGTTCACCGGTTTTCCGCCGTGAGCGGGGTTTCGTTCCTGACTTTGTGAGCCATCTGTTCAAGTTCCGTTGCCTTGCGCACCACTACCAGCGAGAGCTCGTCCTTGCGGGTTTTTTCCACCTGGGTTTTCAGGTCCGTGGCCAGTTGTAGCAGGTTGGCGCACTCCTGGGCCACCTGCTGCTTACTCTTTTCCTCGGGGGTAAGGCCGGGATAGGGTGGCCGCGGCGGCTTTGCAGCAGTGGAGGGCGCGGCTTGATTCTCGGTCGGGGCTTGGGGAGCGGAAGTTTCAACCGCTGCGGGCTGCGCAGGCGCCGACGAGGATTGCAGGGCAGCCGCATTCTGATCCTGCTGTACAGCGGGCGCATTCGAATCCTGCTGCGGGGCTGGCGTATTTGGATCCTGTTGCGGGATGGTCGGTGTTTGTTGGGGGGGCGCCGATTGGGCGCCGGAATGTAATGGACCGGCAGCGAACGCAGCAAAGGCCAGTAATGCACAAACACCCGGCGCTCCCGCCAGATACCTGCGATATAGCCTGGAAAGGCGATTACGATTGGTTGCCATTGCCGGACCTCACGGTCTCACTGGGGACTTTGCCGGAAGCTGTAGTTCCCTGTTTTATGGTTCCTTCGATCGCGGCCGGCGCCGGATCTTCAGGCTTGTCTCGGGCTCCTGCGCACAGTCTAGTCTAGAAGCAGGAGTTTTGCATGTTTGGTTCGATGTTGGCCGCGAATTTTTGGTGGGCTGCCCGGTCGGGGTGGTTCGCCGAGGGCCGTTTTCTGGGCAAAGTGCTGGACGAATGGGCCGCTGACAGCCAGGAATTCCTGCACACCAAATTGCCGCACCTCGTGGTGATCGCGGCGATCGCCGTCTTTCTTTACAAGTTGCTGCACGTTATTACCAACCGCATGACGCGCGTGGCGGAGATGCACGCCGCCGACCATGGACGGCTGGCCGAGGTGAGAACGCTTTCAGGCGTGATCCGCGCCACCGGGCTGGCGATCATAGGAACCATTGCGGGGATGCAGATTCTGGACGCGCTGGGTGTGAATCTTGCTCCACTGCTGGCCTCGGCCGGAATCGCAGGCGTGGCGATCGGCCTGGCAGCGCAAAACATTGTGAAAGACATGTTCAACGGCATCCTGATCCTGGTGGAGGGCCAGTTCAACGTGGGAGACTCGGTGCGGCTGGCCGGACTTTCAGGCACAGTTGAAACGATGACGCTGCGCAAGACCACCGTGCGCGATGCGGATGGAACGCTGTACGTGATTCCCAACTCGCAGATCACCACGGTGGCCAACCTGAGCGCTGGCTATTCAATTGCCACTATCAACGTGAGCGCGGATTTTTCGGCCAATCCCGATGAGGTAATCGCGCTGTTGAACAAGATCGCGACGGAGGTGCGGGAGAGCGACGAGTTCAAGGATCTGTTTGTGGCCGACCCCATAGTGCTGGGCGTGGATTCTGTGAAGGGATCGCAGATCATTATCCCGGTTGTCTTCAAGACGATTGCGACCAAGCAATATGGGCCGATGCGGGAGTTTCAGCGACGGGTGCGGCTCGCATTTGAAGAGCATCGCCTGTTGCCGGGCGATCCCAATCGCGTGTTTATGCCTGCGCGCGGAGTGTCGGCGCCCGGCGCGGTTGCGCACCAGGGAGAACCGGCAACGACAGCGCCAGACCCGACGACGATCAAGCCGCAGGAGACAAATCCGTTTACAGGGGAGTAGTTCAGGGAACGAATGCAGAGGCTAATTATCAGATGGCTCGGCGATGTGATCGATGATTAGTGTTTCGTCAGTGCCTTTGGCGGGGCGAAGCTTCAGTCCTAGTTGTTCCTTGAGCACGGTGAACAATGAAGGGTCGGTGGAGTCGGGAGTTTCTTCAGGCGCCCATTCGATCTGAAAGTCGAAGGTGCCTGTGAGGCCGGTGTGATCTTCAACGGGGCGGCCTGACTGGCGGCGAAGGGCGGCCGCGATATCGGCCATAGACATTTTTGTGACCTTCATGGCAGCCGTGGCTCCGCTGCTGTTGGTGCTCATGTTGGGCTGCGAGTCGGGAAGGCTGGGCTTGAGGGCGGGGCCGAGCTTGCCGGCCTTGTCGAGTTCGAGCCAGTAGACGGGAACCTCTTTTTGCTCGCGATGAAATTTGAATTGGAAACGGTCTTCGAGGAGCGAAAGAATGAGTTGCTGAAATTGCCCGGGAGTTTTGACCTCGGCGTGACCGGCAGTTACGGCGTTGATGTCGAATGTCTCGTTGTCGGTCCAACGAGGCGCGCCGGAGATGCGGTTATCGTCGGTGCCGAAGGCGATGCGCAACAGGGTGCGAACGGTGGTGGCAGTGGCCACGAATCTTCCGCCGGGGAGAACCTGGCGGTTTGAAGGCTCGTCGCCTGCGGACTGATGGGGGTGAATGGAAATGACTTCGAATCGGAAGGACGGTTGAATGGGTGGCTGCGGTGTAGCCGGGGTCTGGGCTGAAAGGGGCGATGGAGCTATTGGAAAAGGACCGCCGAGCAGGAGCAGCAGGGCGAAGATGCGTGGGGCTCGAAACGACTCGGCGGGCAGGGCCATCATCGTGATCACTACGTAGGGTTGCGTGCAAAGGTTCCGCGATCTGGCCAGCGGGTCCGGAGACCCGCCGTACAACCGCGCTGGAGCGCGGCGCTACTATGATGTGCCGATTGCCGCAGCCAGCGCCTCGGGTTCCGTGATCGGCGGAAGGCAGGTGCGGCCTTTGCAGACCAGGGCCCAGGCATCGGCGCCGGTGGGATGAGGAACCTGAAGAAGCGTTTCGGCGAGGCCCTCGGGAATGCCGCCCGGAACGAGACGCGACGGATCGAGGCAAATCACGGTTTTGTTGGGAGCATAGCCGGCTCGCGCAATGGTTCTGAGAGAGTATTTGCCGCGGCCGGAGCCAACAATCACAATCTGCATCGGGTCGAGGAGCAGGCGCGCGAGAGCCAGGCCGTAGCTGCCCGCGTAGAGACCGAAATGCTCCACGATTCCGGCAAAGCACTCCAGCGTGTCTTCGGCAATTTCACGATATTTTGTGTGGCCGCTCAGCGGCTCCAGGCGCAGCAGGGCCGAAGCCGCCGTTGGATTGCCTGCAGGCGTGGGCGTGTCCTGCAGCGGCTTGCGGCGCGCGGAGAGCGCTCCAAGTTGGACGCCGTTTGCCGGCGCGGCGGAGTCGTAGAAAGCTCCGGCAGTTGAGTCGTAGAAGCGGGCGATCATGGTGTCGGCGAGAGTGAGAGCGGCGTTGTAGTAGCGCATCTCGCTTGGATTCGAGCCAGGCATCGATGCAGGCGTGAACCGTGAAGGCGTAGTCGTCGAGTGTGCCGGGGGCGGGCTCGGCGGGCGCGATGCCATCGGGATAGGTGATGACGTGGCGGAGCGTGGCTGCGCCGGGCGACTCCGGAACTTCAAGGGCTTCGGCGAGAAGCCGATCGAGCGTGCGTCGAGCGAACTCGCGCGTGGCAGCGCCGAGAACGCTGCCCGCCTCAAAATAGGCGGTGACGGCCATCGCGTTCCAGCCGGTGTACAGGGTGCGATCGATAAAGGGCGTGGGGCGCAGATCGCGCGCGAAATGGAGCTTGGCACGTGCCGAATCGAGAAGTTGCCTGAGCGATTCTTCCGGCTGGCGGGTGAGTTTTGCAATGTCGGCGATGGAATGCTTGACATGGAGAACATTCTTCGCGGAGTTGTGGTGCATGTCGCCGAGTTCGCCAATATCCCAGTAGGGCGAGGCGACGGAGAGTTCTTCGGCTGTCAGAACGGCGCGTGCTTCGTCCAAGGTCCAGGTAAAGTAGTCGCCGTCGTCGTCGAGGCCAACGTCGGCATCCTGCGAAGCGTAGAAGCCGCCGCGTTCAACCTGGGTGAAGCCACGTCTATCGCGATCGGTCATGGTGGAGTCGAGCCAGGTGACAATCTCGCGCGCGGTGCGCAAAAAGTCTTCTCGGACGTTGCTGGGGAGGATGGGACTGTAGAAGCCGTGCACGTAGTTGCGCAAGAGCTCAGTGTTGTCGTAGAGCATCTTCTCGAAGTGCGGAACAACCCAGCGCTCGTCTACCGAGTAGCGATGGAAACCCCCGGCAAGCTGGTCGTAGACGCCGCCGCTGGCCATTTTTTCGAGCGTGATGGTGAAGGCATCGCGGGTTAGCTGGTCGCCTGTGACGGTGGCAACGTGCAATAGCAGATCGAGAGCGGCGGGATGCGGAAACTTGGGCTGCGAGCCGAATCCGCCGTTGCGCGGATCGAATTGTTTGACGATGGAGGCGGCGATCTTTTCGATGAGCGCCGGTGAGAGATCGGCTGAGCGGCCGCTGAAGCTCTCGTTGTGCTCGATGGCGGCCATCACGCTGGAGGCAGTTTCGAGCGCTTCGTCGCGGCGGTCGCGCCACACCTGGGCCATGGCGAGCAGAACGCGGCCGAAGCCGGGGCGGCCATAGCGGTCGTCGCGCGGGAAATACGTTCCGCCGTAGTAGGGGCGGCCGTCGGGCGTGAGAAATGCGGTGAGCGGCCAGCCTCCCTGGCCGCTGATGGCGGAGACTGCGGCCTGGTAGCGGGTGTCGACGTCGGGGCGCTCGTCGCGATCGACTTTGACGGCGACGAAGATGCTGGTTGATTACCTTGGCGATTTCGGCGTCCTCATAGGACTCGCCGTCCATGACGTGGCACCAGTGGCACCAGACCGCTCCGATGTCGAGAAGGATGGGCTTGTTGAGGCATTGCGCGCGGGCAAAGGCGGCCTCGCCCCAAGGATGCCACTCCACGGGCTGATGGCGCGCCGAGCGCAGGTAGGAGGAGGCGGAGTTTTCAAGCTGATTGGTGTGGGTGGGAACGCCCGGTCTGCATGGGGTAAGGATAGCAGTGAAGGCAGCGGGGTTAGCGGAGTAGCGGGGTTAGGGTGCTGACGCCACGGCGGTTGAGATTCGTGAAATCCCACCCATTGCACGATGAAACTGTGAAATGGATGGGGCACGGAAGTATTTCGTTGATTGCTGTTGGCTACCTTCGCCAGTTCGGATTCGATTGCGGAGATCAGCTCGGGCGCGTCCGGCTGGGTGTCGGGCGAAAAGCGCGCCACCACTTCCCCGTCGCGGCTGACCAGGAATTTCTCAAAGTTCCAGGTAATTTCCGGCTCGGGATTGGGCGTCGATGCCGTAGCCTTTGAGCTTGTCGCGAAATGGAATGTCGCCGAGGCTGATGCTCTGGGTTGGGCCGCGATCGAGAGCCGAGTAGAGCGGATGTTTTTCTGGGCCGACAACGGTGATCTTGCTGAAGAGCGGAAACTTGACGCCGTAGTTGAGGTGCAGAAGGATTGGATTTCTTCGTTGGTGCCGGGCTCCTGCTGCTTGAAATCGTTGGCCGGGAAGCCGGCGATGACAAGGCCCTGGCCCTTATAGAGCTCGTAGAGTTTTTCAAGGCCTTCGTATTGCGGCGTAAGGCCGCACTTTGACGCGACGTTGACGACCAGCACAACCTTGCCTTTAAAGCCGGCCAGAGATGAGGGATCGCCGGTAATGGTTTGAAGCGGGATGTCGTAGATGGCTGCGCTCATATAGACTAGATGCGCTCATGGAATTGATTTCTCAGGGGCGTAGACAGTGAAACGTTGTGTCGCCGCTAGGGGTTGGCGCGGATTTGAGTTAACCCACGGGCGCGGAGCATCCATGCGCAGACGCGCTAGCGGACTGACTACAACATACATTCGAAGCAGCGAGAAAGCGGTGTCAGGAAAGCAGTTGCTTGCCCACCCTGATGTAAAGCTCAACGGCATCGAGCAGTTCCTTCTTGGCCAGCTTTTCGAATGGCGTGTGCGCCACATGAATCGAGCCCGGCCCGAGGAGCAGCGGCTCGCCCCAGTTTGAGAGCTGCGGAATATCCGTAGTGAATTTGGCGATCATGGTGGGCAGGCCTTCAACCGCGCGCAGGCGGACAAACGGAATCTCGAGCGTGAAGTCGACCTCGGCAAGGCCGGCACATGCATCGATAAGCGCCGCGCGGATGGGCGCCGAATCACCGACAAGACGGACGAGCACCTGGGCCTCGGCATGATCGGCGATAACATTGGGCGCGTGGCCGCCGTGAATTTGGCCAATGTTGAGCGTGCTTGGACCCACATCTTCAAGCGTAGGCAGCGGAAGTGCAAGAAGGCGGCCGAGGACTTCGACGAGCTTGTGTACGGCAGAGTCGCCGAGCTCGGGATAGGCGGAGTGAGCCATTTTGCCGGTGGCCTTGAAGACCGCGCGCAATGCGCCTTTTGAGGCCAGCGCCAGGCGATTGTTGGTAGGTTCGCCGTTGATAAGAAAGCGGCTGCCCTTGGGCGCAAGGTTAGCCATCTTGGCGCCTGCGGAGTCGCGCTCTTCTCCGCTGACAAAAAGCATGCCGACGCGAAAGCCGGACTGGCGAAGCGCAGTCGCCGCGGCGACCTGGGCGGCGATGATGCCTTTCGCGTCAGACACGCCGCGGCCATACATGAACTCGTCGTCTTCGCTGAAAGGGATGTAGGGCGGTACGGTGTCCATGTGAGTGGAAAACACCAGTTCCGGTGTCTGGCCGGGGATGCCGGCGTAGACGTTCCAGCGCTCGCCGCCTGAGCCACTCTCAACTGGTTGCGGCACAGGAGTTTTCTCCACTTGCCAGCCCTGGACAGTGAGGAAACTGGCTAGAAAATCGCCGACCTTGCCTTCGTGATAAGTGGTGGATTCAATTTCGCATAGCTGGCGCGTAAGCCCAATCGGGTCAATTGCTACAGGTGAAAGACTGCTGTCCATGATGGAGAAAGGATACAGGAGTGGTCGGCGCGAAGGCGCGAGGCAGGTCAAGTGCTTGTCAAAAAAATCGATGCGCCGGCAGCCGCTCACAATATGGAATCGCCATGCGGTACCCAGACAAATTGAAATGTTACGTGACAGTGAACCAGGCGTAGAATTATGCGTGGCATGATCTGCGCAAAAGCAAGCGCCCAAGCTCACGCTACCCCGGCCGTTCCCCAGTTGTCTGGAGTTTTGGAACCGATCGACGAGGCCGGACAGAGCAGAGTGGCGCACCATAAAATTCCCTTCCCCGTCACGCACGCGTTGCGCAGCGTGACGATCGCCGGTCCCGTCGGCAGGCTGGAAGGACTGCTGAATAAAGGCGCAGCCGATGCGCCGTTTGCAGCGCTTGTCTGCCATCCTCACCCGCTGGGCGGGGGCACAATTCACAACAAGGTTGTATACCACGCGATGAAGGTGCTGAATCGCGGCGAGTGGGGTCGTGAGCTGCCAGTGCTCCGATTCAATTTTCGCGGCGTGGGCTTGAGCGAAGGGCGGCACGATGGCGAGGCCGAGTTTGAAGACGTGCTGGCTGCGCTTGACTGGCTGGAACAAAAATATGCGCGGCCGATTGTAGTGGCCGGATTCAGCTTTGGAGCTGCGATGGCTTTGAAGGCCTGTTGCGGCTCAGAGGGCGCCGATGAGCGCGTGCGTGCGATTGCCGCGCTGGGGCTTCCCACTCAGGTTGCGGGACGCAGCTATCGTTATTCGAATCTCGAAAAAGCAAATCTACCCAAATTATTTATCAGTGGCGAGCGCGATGAATTCGCGCGGCCGGAGCAGCTTGAATCGGTTGCGGCAACCGCTGCCGAACCGAAGCGGCTCGTTCTCATTCCCGGCGCAGACCATTTTTTTACCCACAAACTTTCTGCCATGCAACAGGCTTTTTCAGAATGGCTGAAGGAGCAATTGATATGACCCCGGTCAGTGATTCCGTCCTCGATACCCTCCATGATTCGGCAACAAAAATCTTTACAAGCGCATTGGCGGCCTGCAACATAGCGTCGGCGTTCGACCGACGGATTCGCTTTGAAGGCAGCGTGATGCAAAGACTGTTGCCCGACGGCATTGGCCCGGCAACCATCGATCTCACGCAATATAAGCGCATCTTCGTTATTGCGCTGGGCAAAGCGGCGGGGCCGATGACGGAGACCCTGCTGGAGCGGATGAAGCGACGCCAGGGGCTGCGAGGAATCTGCTGCACCAATCAATTGCCGAAGACGAGAAACTGGCGTTTCCGTTACTTTGAGGCCGGGCATCCGCTGCCCAATGAAGACACGTTTGCCGCGGCGCGGGCGGCGCTTGCGCTGTTGCGCAAGGCGAGGAAGGACACGTTGGTATTCTTCCTGATCTCGGGCGGCGGCTCGGCGATGTTCGATCTGCCGATTGATGAGAAAATCACGCTCGAAGACACGATGGAGTTTCACCGGCTGCTGCTGGCTTCGGGCGCGCCGATTAACGAGGTCAACACGCTGCGCAAGCACTTTTCCGCAGTGAAGGGCGGCCGGCTGGCAACGGCCGCGCCGGAAGCGACGAAGGTGAACCTATTGTTACCCGATGTGCCGCTGCGATCGCTGGACGCGCTGTCCTCGGGGCCAACCTCGCCGGACCACTCGACCGTGGCCGAGGTGCGCGACCTGATTTCGAAGTATCGACTCGCGGAGAAGTTTCCAGCTACGGGTGAAGAATTTCTTTGACCGGGAGGACCTGCCCGAGTCTCCCGGAAACAAGGGGTGGCTGCCGCCGTTCCTGACCAGGAAGCCGCGGGTCGACGCGTACAGGGGACGGCTTGTAACCTCGGCCGCCATCATGAGCGGCGAAGACGAGGCGTTCCGCGACTCGGTGTTTGAAGTTCTGCTTTCGAGTCACGACCTGGTGGAAAACACGCGGGTGCTGGCGCAGAGTGCCGGCTACCACACCGTTGTGGACAACAGCTGCGACGACTGGGATTACGCCGATGCGGCAAAATATCTGCTGGAACGATTCCACGAGCTGCACAGGAAACATGACCGTGTGTGCCTGATCTCAGTAGGCGAGGTGACCGTAACGATGGACCGCACGCCTGGCGCGGGCGGCCGCAATCAGCAGTTCGCGCTGGCTTGCGCGCTGGAGTTGCAGAAGTATCCCAGCGAGCGGCTAACGGTGCTGAGTGCTGGCAGCGACGGCATAGATGGGAACACAAGATCGGCCGGCGCGATCGCCGATCCCACTACGGTTGCGCGCGCCCGCGCCTTCGGGTTCAATCCCGAGGAGTCACTGGCGGCCTTCAACGCCTGCCCGCTGTTTACGGCGCTGGGCGACTCGGTTGTGACCGGTCCGACGGGGCAGAACTTGCGCGACCTGCGGCTGCTGATTGCCGATCAGGGATAGGGCTGGGAGTTCGGACAACTACAAGGCCGTTCAGCCGGTGCCTGCGAGCCGGGTAGCCGACTCCTCACTCGCTGACAAAGTGCGGAAAAAAATCGATATACCTTTTATACGGGCGTTCAACTGAAGTAGGATTGGTTCGTGCCTCGAAGATCTCTCGGAAAGTCAGCGGGCAAAATGCCCGATATTCGAACCGTTGCCGCTGTGGCAAAGGTGTCAATCGCCACTGTTTCGCGAACCATCAACGGCTCGCCGCTGGTGAGCGAGCGGTTGTCAAAGCGTGTGTGGCAGGCGATCAAGCAACTCAATTATTTCCCGAACACTCACGCGCGCACCCTGGTTTCAGGCCGCAGCCGGCTGCTCGGCATCATTGTTGAGAACATTACCAACCCATTCTTCCCGGAGCTGATCCAGAGCTTTGAGCAGATAGCGGTGGCGCACGGATACGAGATCCTGGTGAGCTCGTCGAACAGCGATCCCGCCCTGCTGGCGACGTGCGTGCGGCGCATGCTTGAGCGCAAGGTTGATGGCGTTGCGGTAATGACGTTCGGCGAGGAAGAATCCGTGCTCGACCAGCTGACGCATCGCAATGTCCCGATCGTACTGGCCGAGTTCAAGCTCGACGACCCGATGGCAAGCACCATTCTGCTGGACTACTCGACGGGGATGCGGGCGGCGGTAAATCACCTGGCGGAATTGGGTCACAAGAAGATCGCCTTCCTGGCTGGTCCGCACAGCCTGCACTCGGCACTCACGCGCGAAAACGATTTTCGTGCCTCGATGCAGCAGGCAGGTCTGACTGTCGACAAAAAGCACGTGATCGAGTGCGACCACACGCTGAAGGGCGGCATGACCGGTTTTGAAAAACTGCGCAAGCTGGCTACGCGCCCCACGGCCATCGTCTGCTCCAACGACCTGACCGCGATCGGCGTTCTGCGTGCAGCTTACATGGCACGGCTTCGGGTACCCGAAGACCTTTCGGTTATCGGGCTCGACGATATCGCGTTTACCGAGTTCACCCTGCCGCCGCTGACCACGATCCGGCTCTCGCGCACCGACCTTGCGCGTGCGGCGTTTGAGGCGCTGCGGGCGCATGCCGAGGATCCGGCAAACCCTAATCTGCAGCGCGAGTACCTGGTTTCGACGAGCCTTGAAGTGCGGGAATCGACTGCCCCGCCGGCACGCAAGGCGTGAATCATAGGAATGATCGAAGCGAATCTTGAATCAGCCGGTCGCAAAACTGCCCAGGCTGGCCGCGGCACGAGAGCCTGAATTAATTGGGCAGATATTCCTTGAGCTTCGCAGCCGTGCGCTCGAAGGCGTCAGCGTAGGATTCAGCGTTGTAATGAGCGCCATCCTTGACGAAGTCGTGTTCGGCCTTGGGATAGGTGATTAGCTCGAACGGCTTGTTGGCCGCGGTGGCCGCGGCGGCGATGGCGCGCGCCTTATCCGCAGTGCAGCAGTCGTCACGGTAGTGGTCTTTCTCCCCGGCAAACATCAGCACCGGCACTTGCAAGCGCGACACAACGCCGGGAACATCGCGGATAAAGCCGGTGGCGGGATACCAGACCACGATGCCGGCCACCTGATCGGGCCACTGCGAAGCGTAGTAGAGGCTTTCGCCGCCGCCGGCTGAAAAGCCGACCACAGCGACCTTGCCTGGAAGCGCGTGCGGCATTTGAAGCGCCTGTGTGATTGCTGCCTTCACTGCATCGCCATGGGTGTGCTCCATGGCGCTGCCATCGAAGAGCACCACGTCGTAGCCCAGCGCAGCGATCTCACGCGACACGGTTGTGTAGTGCGACATACCGGACAATCCGGAAGCCACAACCACCACACGGCCTTTGCCCTGCGGCGGCGGAAACTCCTGTTGCGCGTGAGCCACCAGGGCTGCGGTCATGCATACCAACGCTGCGAACACAGGGGAAAATCCGGGGCAAAAACGGAAAAGGAAGCTCATCGAACCGGTCTCCTTGAAGTTCTTTCAGAGGGCCCAGTGACGATTATCTTAACGGGTGCATGGCAGGGTTGCACGAGTTTATTGGAATTCCCGGGGCGCGTGTGAGGCAAGTTGTGAGAGCTGGAAGCGTTCGTGCTCTCCCAGATCTCAGAAGCGAGACCTGGGGCACTCATTGTTCATGCGATAGATGCATCGTGATGACGCGTGCGACCGGTTCACTGGGGCGGGTGAGATTGCTCCGCCGGACTGGCAGGTTGCGGCTCTAGCTGGCACGGCGACGCGGAGTAACTTCAACGCGGTCGATGCGCTCTTCGACTACGGCGCGGGATTCGATGGCAGCAGCCGGCATGCCGACAAGTTCATCGAATAGGGCGCGATAGTGAATCATGGCGCGGCGTAGTTCTTCCGTTGTAACCTGGCCGCTGGCTCGGCGCAGTGCGATATCGTGGGCGGCGCGGTAGTTCTGCGTGACAACGGGATGATCGACAGAGATGTCAGCAGCACGCTGCTCGAAGTTTCCCATGGGGTAGCCGCAGGTGGCCATAACGTCGCCGAGGAGCTGGTCTGCTTCAGTGACGGCTCCGGCGGGCGCGTCGACGAAGTGGGCTTGAACGCGGCCCCACTCCTCGATATATCGGGCGCGCTCGGCGGAGTTAAGGGAACGTATGACGAGCTTGTGTACGCGCTCGCTGCGTGCGGCCAGGCGATCTTCGGCTGCGGAACGGCGGCCGACTTCGGCTACGGTGCGATCGTATTCGGGACCAAATTTCGCGCGGAGCTTCTCGGTGCGCCGGCGATTGAAGGACCAAACGATGAGGGCTATTGCGATTAGCGCTACGACGACGGCGATAATGGCGACGATTTCGTTGGTGGTGAGTTGAGGCATATTGTTCATGATCGACTCCTGTGAAAAAGGTTGCGTACAAACGCGATCAGTTAAGTAAGCTGCGCATTTGCCCGGCTCCGCATAGCCAATGAGCCACACGACCTTGCGTGGCCGAGGGTTCAGAATGTTGGAGCGGCTCGGCGACGGTGGGGTTGCCCGGAATTGTGGATAGAGGTTTGGCGGGAAGAAAACGTGTTCACCGGCTGGCGGCAATCATCTGTGAGGCGTGCTGCAGGCTGGTGTCGGTGACTTTGGCACCACTCAACATGCGGGCGACTTCGTGGGTGCGGGCGCGGTCGTCGAGGACGCGGATGCGGGTCTGGGTGCGGCCATCCTTCTCTCGCTTTTCGACCGCCAGGTGCTGATCGGCGAAGGCGGCGATCTGCGGCAGGTGGGTAACGCACAGAACCTGCTGGCCGCGACCGAGAGCCTTGAGTTTGTGGCCGACCGCTTCAGCGGCACGGCCACCAATGCCGATGTCGATTTCGTCGAAGACCAGCGTCCGGGGAGTGATCTTCTTCCTGGCCTTGGAGGAGTTTTCTTCGACTGCAACTTTAAGGGCGAGCATGACGCGGCTCAGCTCTCCGCCCGAGGCGATTTCAATGAGAAGCTTGAGCGGCTCCCCGGGGTTGGTGGAGATGCGGTATTCGACGGAGTCCCAGCCGGAGGGGGTCCAGTGGGCATTTTCGGAAGGGCGTTCCTCAGGGGTTAAAACCCCATCGTTGTTTTCGGCCTTTCCGGCACGACTGAAGTCGTGCCCTTTCAAAGCCTCATCCGCGAATTGGTCGGCCGAAGTAACGTCGATTTGGAACTTGACCTTCATGGCCAGTGAGTTGATCTGGGCTTCAGCGAGTCTGGCGAGGCGCTCGCCGGCGGCTTTGCGTTCGGCGGTGAGAGCTGAGGCGGTTTTGCGATACTCGGAGGCGGCGTGCTCGACGGTGGCGCGAAGAGATTTGAGCAGTTCGTCGCGATCTTCAACCTCGGAGAGCTTGCGGGCCACGTCTTCGCCAAAGGCGATCACTTCGGCAACGGTCTTTCCGTATTTGCGCTTGAGGCGATCGAGCAGGGCAAGGCGGTCTTCGATCTCGGCCAGGCGCTCGGGGCTGGCGTCAATTCCCTCCGCGTAATCGCGGAGGCTCGAGGCAATGTCGCCCACAATGGCACGAGTGGAAGCGAGCTGCTGTACGGACTCAGTGAAGCGTGCGTCGTAACGGGCGAGTTCTTCAACATTGCGCAGCGCCGCGCGCAGATGCAGCCTCGGCCGACGAGTCGCCCTCATACAATTGCTCAAACGCGCCCATGGCAGCGGAGTGGAGCTTTTCAGAATTGGCGAGGACGCGCTTTTCGGTTTCGAGGGCTTCGTCTTCGCCGGCTTCAAGGCGGGCGGCCCCGATTTCCTTTTTTTGATAGGTCCACAGGTCGACCATGCGCAGGCGGTCCTGCTCGCCCTGAAGCAGGTCGTTGAGCTTGTCCTGGGCCTGGCGCCAGCGCGCGTGGGCCTCGGCGACCGCGTCAGTTGAGATGCCGCCGAATCGATCAAGCAAAATGCGCTGCTGGGTTTCGTCGAAGCTCGAGAGTGTTTCAGTTTGCGCGTGCACCAGGGCGAGCTCCGGCGCAAGCTGCTTGAGGACGGCGACGGTGGCCGGCTGATTGTTGACGAACACACGGCCCTTGCCCGAGGAAAGGATTTCGCGGCGGAGGATGATTTCGGCGCCCTCGGCGTCGATACCGTTTTCTTCGAGAACGGATTCAGCGCCTGGCGTGGACTCGAAGACGCAGGAGACGACGGCCTTATCTGCGCCGTGGCGGACCACTTCAGCCGAGGATTTGCCGCCCATCAGCAGCGCAAGTGCGTCGACCAGGATGGATTTGCCTGCGCCGGTTTCGCCGGTGAGCAGATTCAGGCCGGGGCCAAACGAGGCAATGGCGTGATCGATGACGGCGTAGTTTTCAGCGCGCAGTTCGACGAGCATAGGCTTCTGGTGCTTCCGAAAAGTTCGTTGGTTAAGCGATGTGGTCTCCCAGGTCTCAAAATCGAGACCTGGGGCAACCAATTCTTCAATGGTGCTCAGTTCCCTTCCCAAAGAGATGAGACAATCCGAGCGCAGCATAGCATGAATGGGGTGTTGGAGATGCGCATTAAGCGATTGCGAAGCGGCGTCTGGAGGCATCCAATCGATAACTTGGAGCGGTTGATCGCGTCTGATACCGTGGAAAGTGAGGAGATAATTCCGATTCTTACCGCAGCATTGGCGTTATTTTTGCAGGCTGACGGCGGCGCGGCCGCGAGCGCACCGACGCCGGCAGCGGGATTTGAGCGCGCTGGGTCGATGATGATCGGCAATATTGGCGGCAATCGCGATGGCAGTACTGGTTCTGCTGCTGCTGGCCAGCCTTTATTCGTGGACCGTGATCCTGGGCAAGATGGGGACTTTCAGGAAGGCGACGCAGCAGAGCCGGCGGTTTGTGAAGATGTTCCGGAATGCGTCGCGGCTGCAGGAGATTGCGACCATGGCGGCCGATTGCCCGGCGAGTCCACTGGCGCAGGTGTTTGAAGACGTCTACGAGACGTACAAGCGGCAGACCGGCGGATCGGGGCCGCCGAAGAACATTACTCCGCTGGAGCGCTCGGCGCAGACGGCCGCGAGCGAAGCGGTTACCCTGCTGGAGCGGCGCATGACGTGGCTGGCGACGATTGCCAGCAGCGAGCCCGTTCGTCGGCCTGTTCGGCACGGTCATGGGCGTGGTGGATGCATTCAGCGGGCTGGGAACGGCAGGCTCGGCGACGTTGCGCGCGGTTGCGCCAGGCATCAGCGAGGCGCTGATCACTACGGCGGCAGGCTTATTTGTGGCCGTGCCGGCGCTGGTGGCCTATAACCAGTTCACGGCGCGCATCAGGGTGTTTGCGTCGGCAGTGGACGATTTTTGCCGCGAGCTGCTGAACTCGATGGAAGAGATTCCGGTGCGTGCGCAGGCGCCGCCGGTCGATGACGAACTTCCGCGGGAGAGCCAGGCGGGGCACACTGCAGTAACGAATAAGGTGGGGCACCCAGAACTTTCGTGCTGAGGACATTATGGCCTTCACAACAGGCAACGGACAAACGCGCAGCTCGCTTGCCGACATCAACATAACGCCGCTGGTGGACGTGGTGCTGGTGCTGCTGGTGATCTTTATGATCACTGAGCCGGTGCTGCAGTCGGGCATTGAAGTGAACGTGCCCAAGACGCGGCACGGTGAAGCAAATTACCGAGCAGCGGATGGTGGTCACAATTGACCGCGATCAGCAGGTCTTTTTGAACGACCAGCTCATCAACATTCACGATCTGACGCAGAAGCTGCACGACTCGAGCGCCGATCCCACGCACCAGGCGATTTACCTGCGCAGCGACGAGCGGGTGCCGTTTGGCGCGTTCGCGAGCGTGATGGATGCGGTGAAGCAGGCCGGCATTACCAACGTGTCGATTGTGACTCAGCCTCTCGACACCAAGGGGCTTGCAAGCAACAACGGCGGCGAGTGAGCGAGAATGCGAGACGGCGTGATTGAGGGCGGAGGACATCTGGTTGAGCCGCAGCTTAGGGGCGAGGCACTGGCTGGGCCTGCGGCCGGATCGCTGGTGCTGCACGGGCTCCTGCTCGGCTTGCTGATTTATTACGGCTGGATCCTGGGGCTCTTCCATCACAATTTGTGGGGCGGTCAAGGCGCAAGCGGAGCCATGCAGGTAAGCCTGGTGAGCAACGCCATTCCCCTGCCCAGCACGCAGCCGCTGAACAAGAATGTGCTGACGACTGAAACGCCCAGCCCGGCCCCAGCGCCGCCCAGCCCCAAGGAGACGCAAAAGGTGGACGATACTGCGATTCCGATTCTGGGGAAAACCGCTAAGCCGCAGAAACAAACCGCGCCAAAGACGCAACAGCATCAGCCGCCGCCAAAGGAGGACGACCTGGCGCGCTACGGCGAGCAGAATGGAACCTCGATTCCGCGGGCCGTGCAGCCGAACTTTACCAGCGGGCAGACCTCAGTGAGCGATGTGAACTTCGGCAGCATGTTCGGGTGGTACGTGGGCCAGATTGACCGCAAGATGGACGCGGCCGGATACCGTTCGATGGCGGACCCGCAGAACTCCCAAGGGAGCGCGCGCGTATATTGAGTTTGCCAATTAACCGGGATGGTTCGCACGGACAAGTGAAGCTCGACACCACAAGTGGAAGCTCAAGCTGGGACAACGTTTGCGTGCGCGCGGCGCAGCGCGTTGACACTTTTGGTCCGCTGCCGGGTCAATACACCAAGAGCTCGCTTATGGTTTCGTACTACTGCGAGTATTAGGGCCTGTAAGCGCGGCCAGGATGGCTGGCGTTCTGCCCAGCGCGCGGCCATCGGGGTCGCGGGCTTTAGTCTTGACTGTGGCGTGAGCATGGGTCAACCCGATTTGATCATTCGCAATGCAACGGTGCTGGACGGCAGTGGAGCCGATGCTGTGTCGGCGGACGTTGCGGTCGCGGAAGGGCGCATTGTTGCGGTCGGCGCAAAGATCGATGGCGCTGCGCGCGAGGTTGTGGATGCACGGGGACTGGTGCTGGCGCCGGGATTTATTGACGTGCACACGCACGACGACCTGGCGGTGATTGCCGAGCCGGCGATGCTGCCCAAGATTTCGCAGGGCGTGACGACGGTGATTGTGGGCAACTGCGGCATCAGCGCTGCTCCGGTAACGCTGAGGGGCGCGCAGCCCGATCCGATGAATTTACTGGGGCCGATTGAGGAGTTCCGTTACGCGAAGTTTGCCGACTACAAGCGCGCCGTTAACGATGCGCGGCCGGCGGTGAACGTGGCTGCGCTGGTGGGGCACACCGCGCTGCGCAACAACCACATGGACAGGCTGGACCGCGAAGCAACGGCGAGCGAGATCGCCGCCATGCGCGAACAGCTCGAGGAGGCGCTGGACGTTGGTGCGCTGGGGCTGAGTACGGGACTCGCGTATCTCTCGGCAAACGCGGCAAGCACACAGGAAGTGATGGAGCTGGCTGCCGGGTTGGCCGCGGCGGGCGCGGTGTATGCGACGCACATGCGCAGCGAGACGGGGCAAGTGCTGGGAGCGATGGATGAGGCGTTCGAGATTGGGCGCGCAGCCCAAGCGCCGGTGGTGATTTCGCATTTGAAGTGCGCGGGCATTGCCAACTGGGGACGCAGCGGCGAGGTGCTTGCAGCGCTGGAAGCGGCGCGGCAGGTGCAGCAGGCGGGATGCGATTGCTATCCGTATGCGGCGGGGTCGAGCACGCTCGATCTGCGCCAGGTGGATGAGCGGGTGAGGATCGCGATCACGTGGAGCACTCCGCACCCTGAGATGGCGGGAAAGACGCTGGCCGAGATTGCGGAGGCGTGGCAGACGACGCAACATGAAGCAGCGCGACGACTGCGGCCGGCCGGCGCCATTTATCACAGCATCAGCGAAGAAGACATGCGCAGGATTCTGCGGCATGAAGCGACGATGATCGGCTCAGATGGATTGCCGCGTGATCCGAAGCCGCATCCGCGCCTGTGGGGCGCGTTTCCGCGGGTACTGGGAAAGTATTGCCGCGATGAGAAGCTGTTTGCGTTGCCCGAAGCCGTTTACAAGATGACGGGCCTGCCGGCGGCGCGATTCGGACTGGAGGGTCGCGGGTTGATTCGCGAGGGATGCGCGGCGGACATGGTGCTGTTCGATGCGGAGAGAATCTCGGATGCGGCGACGTTCGACGATCCGATGAGGCCGGCGAAGGGAATTGAAGCCGTGTGGGTGAATGGAGTGCTGGAGTACACGGCAGAGGGGGCAACGGGCAAGCGCGCGGGGAGGTTTGTTGCGCGCGGCAAAGCGAGCTGGGTTCAGTAGATGGTGGGCTTCTTTCGATCCGGCCCGAGTTGAGTGTCGTTGTTTCCCACCCTAAACGCAAAGAACGCGTTTAGGATGGGGCACCCAGAGATGTTTCCGGGCCGGAGCAATATAGACTGGACGAGCGCACTGGCTATGTTCGGCATCGACTCACACAGCATCTTTCTGCTCTCCGCGGCCGTTGTCTCGGTCGTTGGACTCATCTTCTTGATTGCGGTGGTGAAGCTCAACCCGGTGATCACGCTGCTGGTGACTTCGCTGGCTCTGGCGGTGGCGGCCGGAATGCCGATGACGACGGTGATCCATTCGTTTGAAAGCGGCGTGGGCGGCACTCTCGGGCCACATCGCGGTAATTGTCGGGCTGGGCACCATGCTGGGCAAGATGATGGCGGAGTCGGGCGCGTCGGATCGCATTGCGTACACGTTGATTCGCGTCTTCGGCGAAAAGAATGTTCCCTGGGCGATGATGACCATCGCGCTCATCGTGGGGCTGCCGGCTTTTTTTGAAGTTGCGTTCGTGCTGATCGTGCCCATCCTGTTTACGGTCGCGCGGCGCACCAATACCTCGCTGGTGCTCGCGGGCATTCCGATGGTTGCGGGGCTATCGGTGGTGCATGGACTGGTGCCTCCGCACCCCGCCGCCATGATGGCGGTGACAATCTTTCACGCAGATATAGGGCGAACGATTTCCTACGCGCTGCTGATTGGCGTGCCGACGGCGATTATCGCGGGGCCGCTCTTCGCCAAACTGATTGCCCCACATATTCATCTCAAGGCCGAGAATCCCATGGCTGACCAGTTGGCCGGGCATGAGGAAGGCAAGAATCTTCCAGGATTCGGCATAAGCATCCTGACGATTCTGCTGCCAGTAATTCTGATGCTGGTGGGGAGTTGGGCCGATGTTTTCTCGCCGGAGGGGAGCGAAGTGAACAGCGCGCTGAAGCTGCTGGGCAACGACGACATGGCGCTGCTGATTGGCGCGATTTTCAGCTTTGTCACTCTGGGGACGATGCGCGGATTTTCGCGCGAGACGATTTTGAAGTTCAGCACCGAGTGCCTGGCGCCCACGGCGGCAATTACGCTGCTGATTGGCGCGGGCGGCGGGTTCGGGCGTGTGCTGCAGGATAGCGGCGTATCGAATGCGATTATAGCCATCGCCATGCGCGGACATGTGCCGCTGTTGCTGATGGCGTGGTCGCTAGCCGCGATGCTGCGGCTGGCGACGGGCTCGTCGACGGTGTCGATGGCGACCGCCGCCAGCATTGTTGCGCCGATCGCGGCGCATGCCACTGGAGTGCATCCCGAACTGCTGGCGATTGGGACGGGCGCGGGCGCGTTGATTTTCTCGCACGTCAACGATGGCGGATTCTGGATTGTGAAAGAGTACTTCAACATGACCGTGGGCCAGACATTGAAGACCTGGTCGGTGTGTGAAACGATTATTTCGGTGGTGGGGCTGGGATTTACGGCAATCGCGTGGCATTTTTCCTGAGTGGTGATGATGAATTCTTATTCGCGTAGAGATGTATTGAGGACGGCGGGCGCATTTGCGCTTATGGGCGGCGGGCTTGGCGTACGAGAAGCCGTTGGCGCGAACGCAGATGCGTCGCTGGCCTTTGTGGGGACTTATACCGAGGCCGCCGACGGCAGCGCGCACGGCGAAGGGATATACCTGTTTCAGGCGAATCTGCAGACCGGCGAATTGACCGATCGCAAGCTCGCGGCCAAGACTCCGAATCCCACGTGGATTGCGATCCATCCCTCGAAAAAATACCTCTATTGCGTTAATGAAGTTGCGGATTACGACGGTAAATTTGGCGGCGTGAGCGGATTTGAGATTTTGCCCGGCGGAGATTTGCGCGAGCTGAATACGGTGAGTTCAGGCGGCGCAGGTCCGGCAGACATGAGCCTGGATGCGAGCGGCAAGTTTGCCTATGTTGCGAATTATGCAGGCGGCAGCGTTGCGGTTCTGCCGGTGCATGCCGATGGCATGCTGGGCGAAGCGGTGGACGTGGTTCGCGATGAGAACCAGCAAGTGGGACCTGCGCATGCGACCAACGCGCCACGAGACAGTTTTGCAGTGAGCGGCCACGACGCGCCGCACGCGCATATGATTGCCCTCGACCCTTCAGGCAAGTTTGTGCTTCAGACGGATCTTGGTATCGACAAATTGATTGTTTACACGCAGAACCGCACCGGGAAACTGGCGTGGAAGGAATATGTAGCTCTTCCCGCTGGAGACGGCCCGCGCCACTTCGCGTTTCATCCCAATGGGCGCTGGGTGTATGTGATTGAAGAAGAGGCGTCGGCAATTGCATTCCTGTCTTTCGATCCGGCCACGGGCTTGCTGACTCTGAATGGAATCGTCTCGGCGCTGCCGGGAGAGTTTGCCGGAACCAGCTTTGCTTCAGAGATTGCGGTTTCGCCGGACGGAAGGTTTATTTACTCCGCTAACCGGCTGCACGACACGATTTCAATCTGCTCGATTGGGGGCGATGGCGCGCCGAAGCTGATCGACGAGGTTTCGACGATGGGCGACTACCCGCGGCACTTTTCTATCGACGCGAGCGGGAGCTTGATGTTTGTTTGCAACCAGCATAGCGACGCGATTGCGACCTTCCGCATTGACCGGGAGACGGGGAAGCTCCATTTCACGCGCAATTACGCAGGAGTGGGCAGCCCGGCGATGATTGCGCTGGTTTAGGCTGCAGCAAAGTGGAAGTTCGCTAAAAAGCAACCGCAGATCCTTCGACTCCCTACGTCCGCCGCAGCGGACTCCGGTCGCTCAGGATGACATCGGTTTTGTTTGAGGTAATTTGAAGTGCGAGCATCGTTAGCTGCTGCCGAAAAGGCGCTGAGCGTGTTCGCGAATTGCTGCGGGAGTGACGGGGGCGCCGTTTGCTTCGCTAGCAGCGAGCTGAATGGCGAAATTGCCGACCGTTGCACTCTCGCACTCGCCGATTTCAACGGGAAGACCGGTGCGCTGTTCAGTGAGTTGGATCAGGAGCTTATTGCGCGCTGCGCCGCCAATCATATGGATGCGATCGAGTTTGCGGCCGAGGGTATCTTCGAGATTTGCAATTGCCGTGGCGTAGCGTGCTGCGAGACTCTCGAAGATGAGGCGCGCAAATAGCGGTTCGTTACCGGCCACATCTGAGATGGGCGTGAGGCCGAGACGAGTGAGTTCGGCGTTGATTCGGCTGGGCATGTCGGAATCGAGCATCAGCGAGGGTGCGTCCATATCGAGCAGCATCGACGAATTTGAATTACATTCGGCGGCGCGCTGCACAAGATCTTCAATCTGCCAGGCGCGACCCTGCGCATCCCACGAGTTCATGCATTGCTTCAAAACCCACATGCTGTTGATGAGCGCGTGAAAAAGCAGTTCGCCGGTGGCTGCGCCGATGTTGGTGTAGCCGGCGTCAAAGGCCTGCTGCGTAGTGACGGGAGTGTGGGTGAGCGTGCCAACCAGCGACCACGTGCCGGAGCTGATGTATGCGCCGGTCGCGAGCGAGGCGGGGATTCCGGCAATGGCGGAGGCTGTGTCATGAGTGGCCGGCGCGATGATTTCAGCTTCGCGTAAGGCATCGAGCGCAGCGAGCGGGCCACGAAGCGGACCCAGCCGAGTGCCTGCCCGTACGATGGGCGGCGCGGCGGTTAGATTGAGGCCGAGAAATTCGAAGAGTTCCGCATCCCAATCGCCGGTTTTGAGGCTTACCAGGCCGGTGTGCGATGCGTTGGTGTACTCGGCCACGCGCTGGCCGCTGAGCGAATAGAGGACGTACTCCGGGAGCATAACCCATAGCGCGGCCGAATCGATGCCCGCCGCAGGATCTGCCATGAGCTGATACGCGGTGTTGATGCGCTGCGGATGCGTGCCGGTGCGAGCGTACATTGAGAGCGGAGAGATGATGCCGTCGGCTTTTTCTTTAGTTGCGACTGTGCGCTCATCACGATAGCAGAAGGGCTCGCGCAGCAGGCTGCCGTCGGGAGCAAGGCGCACGTAATCGACCGACCAGCAATCGACGGCGATGGAGGCGATGCCTTCAGGAGCGGCTGCCGCGGCCTTGTGCATGCCTTCTTCGAGACTGGCGAGGATGCCGGCAATAGGCCAGTGCAGCTCTGCATCGCGGTGCACGGGCCCGTTGGGAATGCGATGAATGACTGCAATCGAGGGCTTTGCGCCCTGCCAGCGCAGAAGCGAAACGCGGCAGCTTTCTGCGCCCAAATCTATTGCGATGCGTGCCGGTTCTTGCATGGAAATTGATGGTCCCGGTGAATTGAGAAACCGACCTTATAGTGTCATTCCTTCCCACCCATTCCGTCCGCCGCGGCGGACCGAATGGATGGGGCAACCGCGTTGATACAGATTCAAGTGGTTAAAGACCTAGCGCAAATATGCATCCGTCAGGCCGCCATCTACCGGAATAATGTGCCCAGTGGTGCAGCGGGCTCGCGGGCTGGCCAGAAAGAGAATGGCCTCAGCGCAATCCGCCGGATCGATAGCTTTGTGAGTAAGCGTGCGCTCAGCATAGTATTGCGCGAGCCGGCTGCGCAACTCCTCCGTGCTGAACGACTCCTGAAATGGAATGTTGTACTTCATGAGCGAGGCCCGTACGCGATCGCGCGGAAACATGGTTGAGCCTTTGACGACTGTAGCCGGCGCGATAGCATTGACGCGCACGTTGGGCGCAAGTGAGACGGCGAGTTCACGCACCAGGTGCGAGAGCGCGGCCTTGCTTACGTCGTATGCCTCGCTGCCGCGCTTGGCGACAACCGCATTGGCCGAACTGGTGAAGACAATCTGGCCGTGCAATCCCTGTTGATCGAATACTTTTGCCATTTCGCTGGCGAGCAGGTAGTTGGCAGTAACGTTGATGTCGAGCGTTAGACCCCACTGCTCGTCACTGATGACGCCGTCTGGCGAAGATGCAAAGAGAGCAGCGGTGTTGACGAGGATATCAATGCCACCGAATGCGGCTACGGCAGTATCAAGCGCTTCGCGGATGGATTCGCGATTGCGGATATCGACTGCCGCGGCACAGGTGAATTCCGCCGAGGTGAGACCGGCAAGCTCAGCCTGCACGCGAATGGCGCCTTCAATATCGCGATCGGCGACGACTACGTGCGCGCCGCGCGCCGCGGCAAGACGGGCGACCTCGCGTCCAATGCCGTTGGCTGCGCCCACAACCAGAGCCACGCGGCGGCTGAGTTCTTTCTCGGGCGGCTGACGGCGAATCTTGGCTTCTTCAAGAGCCCAGTACTCGATGCGGAAAGCCTCAAGCGCGGGGAGCGCGACGTAGTTTGAGAAGACTTTGAAGCTGGCCGGATCCATGCCGGGCTGGCACTGCGGGACGATGGCGGGCGCGACGCCGCTGTCAGAAGCCAGCAGGCTAGCGCCTTCCATCACGTGAATGGCGTTGGTGTAAAACTCGCCGGTGATGCGGGCCTCGGTCTTGTTTTTGCCGAAGCTGAACATTCCCAGTCCGGGGATGAGAACCACGGTTGGGCTGGCATCGCGAATTGCGGGCGACGTGGGCGTGGCAAAGGCGCGATAGTAAGCGCGGTACTGCTTGCGATATTCGGCCAGGGAACGGACGATATGCTGCTTGAGTTCGTCGACACCCTCGCCCGCTGCCCAAGGCACAAAGAGAGGGCGGATCTTGGTGCGAATAAAGTGATCCGGACAACTGGTGCCGAGAAACGCGAGCTCGCGGGCGTGAGCCGAATTCACAAATTGCAGAACGTCGGGCGCATCGCTGAAGCTGGCGATCCAGCGGTTCTGCGCGCTGATATGTCCGCGCAGAAACGGCGCGACGTCGATGGCGATGCGGCGACGATTTTCGCGGGCGGAAACAGCTTCGCCGCCAAAGCGGACTTTGCCTTCGCCATGCTTTTGAATGAACTGGCCGATGCTGTCGATGACACTCAGCGTGTTGAGGTAGCACTCGCGTTGCGTCTGGCCCCAGGTGAAAAGGCCGTGGCCGCCCAGCACGATTCCGTCACAGCCGGGATTCTGCTCGACGGCGCGCTTCATCATCAGAGCCAGTTCAAAACCGGGGCGCTGCCAGGGAATCCAAACCAGCTTGTGGCCGAATTCGCGATTGAATTCTTCCATGCGGTCTTTGCCGTTGGCGCTTGCGGCTAGCGCGATTCCCCAGTCGGGATGGAGATGATCGACGTGCGGGAACGGCAGGAAGCCGTGCATGGGCGTATCGATGGAGGCGGCGACCGGGTTGTTGCGGAAGGCGCAGAGGGGATACATTGCCACCATGTCGTCTTCGGCACCGGCCCCCTTATAGCCGCGCTCGAGCGCGAGCAGCTTCTGCTGGTAGAGCGCGGCAAAGCCGGCGCGCTTGATGCTGCCCAGATCGCCGCCGGAACCTTTCACCCACAACACTTCAACCGGCTCGCCGGTAAGCGGATCGGCCTCAGTGACCTTGGAGCTAGTGTTGCCGCCGGCAAAGTTGGTAATGCGAAGGTCGCTGCCAAGCAGGTTGGAACGGTAGCGCAAAAGCTCCGGTTCGTCGAGCGTGTCAGCGAGGCTCGAGTCCCAACGGTCCTCGAGTAACTTGAGTGAAGCGGAAGCAGAAGTTGCCAATGTCATATCAACCAGTCTCAATTTGAGGGGAATTTGAACATTCATCGTCTTCAATCATACAGCCGCATACTTTCGCCGAATTGTTCACTCGAACGAATTGGCGGAAGGTGCGGCAGGCTCGAGTTCGGCCGGCGCAGCTACGGAATCGTCGAGCGCCGAGCTAAGATTTTCAGCTGTAACTGCGCGATGGTGCACGTAATTATAGGGCGGCACAGTGTAGCCGCGCAGAATCGCAATGCCAAGCTGAATGAGCCGCGGGCCATAACTCTCGGCTTCATGGGAAATTGAGCCGATCAAGGCGCTCGATCCGCTGCGAAGCTCGTCGAGTGCTTCAGGGATGCAGTCCTGGCCAACGACAGCAAAGTCTATTTCGCGGCCAGCCGCGCGGATAGCATCGAGAACGCCCAGAGCGCTGGAATCGGTGGCCGCGGCTACCAGAGTGCGCTCGCTTTCTTTGGAGTTGCGCAAGAATTCCCGCATTGCCAGGCGGCTTGCCTCGCGCATACCTCGTCCATCGATCTGAACGAACTCGTCGGGGTTGAGGCCGGGGAGACGCTCACGAATACCGTCGAATGCGCCCGAGATGCGACTCTGAACAAAACTGCCTGCCTCGCTGAATCCGACTCCCAGCACGCGGTCGGCTTTGCCTTTCCAGTTGCGCTGCGCGTGTTGCGCCAGCATGGCTCCGGCCTCGTAACCAACTTCGAAGTTGTCGACGCCAAAGTAGGTTGCGTTGGGGTGAGGCACGTCAATCGCAATCAGCGGGATGTCGGCCTTCTTAAAGATGTGTGCGACGCGTGGTGCAACGGCTTCTTCCACCTGGAACTCGAGTGCGAGATCCACGCGCTTGGCAACAAACTCTTCGGCATTGCGTACGGCGGCATCGGGATCGAAGCGGTTGTCGAGAATGGTGAGCTCGACGCCAGCCGCTGCGGCGGCCGCCGTAACGCTTTGCGCGAGGGCGACAGAGAATGGCAGATCGGCGCTCTGGACGGCAAAGCCAAAGTGCAGGCGGCGCGGGCGCGAGACCAGACGGTACTGGCCGTTCTGGTTCTGGGCAAAATAGCCGCGGTGAACGAGCGTCTTGAGAATTCGATAGACACTGGTCTTGGAGATGTTGGTCTGCTGATAAACGTCTTCGAGCGTCAACGGCGCGTGGTCCCGCTCGAAGAGCTCAATGACGTCGAGCGCCTTGGAGAGAATCGGAATCAGGTATAGCCGTTTGATTTTTGACTTGGGCATTGGCCTTTCCTCGGTTCATATCGCGCAAATACTCACGGCCTGAAATCATCCATTGACAAACACTTCAGGCATAGCTGCTCACTGCGATGTTGCGAGTTTCGCGTTCGCGTGCGGCACGCTCAACATAGCCGCTGGCCCTGAGCGCCGCTAACGGGTCCACAGGCAGTCCGCGCGCTTCGCGCCACTCTTTTAAGAGTGGGCGAACATCTGCCCAGAATGCGCCGCGATAGAGCTCCTCAGCCTCAACCAGGGCGCAGCTTTGCTGAAGCCCGGTCAATCGGGCGCCATCGACGAGCGCGGCTTTCAGGTAGAGTTCCTGCGCCGCCATTACAGTCTGCACCATGGCTTCAATCTTGCCCTTGAGGTTGTGGCTTTGGTCGATCATGTAGGCAATCGCATGGGGCAGGCCTTCGGACTGAGCGCTGTGAATTTCATAGAAGATGCGGAAGACCTGGTATGGATCGATGGAGCCAATGGTGAGATCGTCGTCGGCGTAGCGGCGATCGTTAAGGTGGAAGCCGCCTAGAAGACCGGTGTGCAACAGCCACGCGACGATCTGCTCGATATTCTGCGCCAGGTAATGATGGCCGGTATCGACCAGCACAAATGCCTGCGGGCCAGCAAGGCGCGCAATATGGCTCGACATGCCCCAGTCGGCGATATCGGTGTGGTAAAAGGCGGGTTCGAAGGGCTTGTATTCGATGAGCAGTCGCTGGTAAGGCGCCAGATGGGCATGGGCCGCAGAGAGCGCTTCTTCAAGCCAGGCGATGCGCTTGCGAATGCTTTGCGTGCCGGGATAGTTTGAGCCGTCGGCCATCCACAGTGAAATGTCGCGCGACCCGAGAGCCTTGCCGATCTCGATGGAGTCAAGCAGGTGCACGAGGGCATGCTCGCGGATAGCTTGGTCGGGGTTGCACAGAGAACCGAACTTGAACTCCTGGCTCTGAAAGAGATTGGGATTGATAGAGCCGGAGCGGACGCCGAAGCGGCGCTCGAGTTCGCGAACCGCCAGGGCATCGGCGAGACCATTGGGCAGGTCCCACAATACGTGGAGGGCCAGTGTGGGCGTGACGCCGGTGAGGCGATTGACTTCTGCAGCGTCGGCGAACTTCTCCTCGATGGTGGTTGCAGCCGCGGCCTGCGTAAACTTGCCGAAGCGTGTACCGGTATTGGCGAAACCCCATGAGGGTATCTCAATAAGAAATGAGTCGAGCGCCTCAAATGCTTTTTCACGGATTGCAGAATTAGAAATTGTCATCAGAAGTACCTTTCGTGCTGTGTTGTTCCCTGTTTCCTACTTCCTATTCCCTGCTTTCATCGTCTCTCACCACAATTACATTGAGGAAGCAGGGTCCATGCACACCCTTGATGCGGGTCATTTCAATGTCGGCGGTTGCGCTGGGCCCCGAAATCCAGGTAACAAGAGCCGGCGGCTCGGCGCAGAGGTCAAAGTACTCGGGCAGCGTTTCAACAATTTGGCTGGCCCGCAGAATGCACAGATGCCAGTCGGGCAGAAGTGAAATAACTCGCCGGCCCTCCGCATCCGAGTGATGCAAAACGATGGTGCCGGAATCGGCGACGCCGCAGAAGCACGTAGTGAGAACTCCATCGGAGTTTTCGATTTCTTCGATTGGTAGATTGCCGTCGATCTTCCAGGTGAATCCCAGCGCAAGCCATTCTTTTGGGATTCCGGTGGGCGCAACAAAAATGTGTCGGCCGCTGCGCGCAAGCTGCGCGGCGATTTCAAACTCCAGGCCCTCGGTCGAGCATTCGGCAACTTCGGCGTCGTACTCGCGCAGCCGCTCAATCATCTTTGCCACGCGGGCGGCGGGCGAAAGCGATCCGCGGCGAATGTAGTCGCGGGGAATGGCTCCGGAAGCGGGTGCGGCGGTCGACCCGGCTGACGCGCCAAGGCGGCCGAGAATCAACTCGCGGGTTTGAGCATTTGAGCTCATACGGACGCCTTGTCTGGCGGCGCGGACGCCGGCAGTACAGCCGGTCCGGAGACCGGCGGTACTCTTCTCTCCGCCCACCACTGGTGAAAGGTCTGCTTCGGCAGGCCGCGCAGATCGCGGGTTTGCGTCCACTTGGCGCCGACACTCGGGAGCGCGTGAATCCATCCGTCTTTCCGCGTGAAGGGTTTGAGGCCGATGCGGCCGAGCCGTTGCGCCCCATGAAAGAGCCATGCGCATGAGAACAACAGATTCGTAACGCGCATACCGAGATACATTGGATCGAAAAACCGTGCAGTCTTTTTGCGCTCTTTATCTGTTACCTGCGCGCGCAGATCGATCAGTATATCCGGAATGTTGATTTTGACCGGGCAGACCTCGTAGCAGACGCCGCAAAGCGACGAAGCGAAGGGCAGCGATTGCGCGTGCTTAAGGCCGGTAAGCTGCGGGGTGAGAATGGCGCCGATGGGGCCGGGATAGATCGATCCATAGGCGTGGCCGCCGGTCTGGCGATAGACCGGGCAGGCGTTCATGCAGGCTCCGCAGCGGATGCAGCGCAGAGTCTGGCGTTCCCGCTTGCTCGCGCGGATTGCCGAGCGGCCGTTGTCGAGCAGAACGACGTGGAAACGCTGCGGGCCGTCGCCTGCGGTCACGCCAGTCCACAACGAGGTGTAGGGATTCATGCGTTCGCCGGTGGCCGAGCGCGCCAAGACCTGCAGCATCACCTCCAGGTCGCTATAGCGCGGCAGAATCTTCTCGATGCCGGCAATCGTGATAAGCGTTCGCGGCAGCGTAAGGCACATGCGCCCGTTGCCTTCGCTCTCAACCACGGCGACGCCGCCGGTTTCCGCGATGAGAAAATTCGCGCCGCTTATGGCCGTTGGAGTTTCAAGAAATTTGCGGCGAAGATAATTGCGGGCAGCGGCCGTAAGCGCCTGGGGATTGTCAGAGAGATCCTTGAGGCCCATGGTGCGCGCAAAGATTTCGCGCACCTGGCTGCGATTGACGTGAAGCGCGGGAACGACAATGTGCGAAGGCTCCAGTTCGCCGAGTTGCAGAATGATCTCGGCCAGATCGGTCTCGAATACCTTCACGCCTGCGGCCTCGAGATGCGGGTTCAACTGGATCTCGGCCGAGGTCATGGACTTGATCTTGATGACTTTCGAGGCCTTCTCCTCGCGCAGGATATCGAGGATGATTTTGCGAGCTTCGGCCGCGTCGGCCGCCCAATGCACCACGCCGCCGTGCGCCGTGCATTGCTTCTCAAACTGCTCCAGATAGGCGGGAAGATTTTCAAGCGCCTCATCTCTGATCCGCGTTGCTGCCTCACGGAGCGCTTGCCAGTCGGTTTTTTCGGCGACCAGCCGGGCGCGTTTGGCCTGGATCACGTCGGTGGCATGGGCCACGTTCTTGCGCAATTGCGGATCGCGCAGCACCGGCAGCGCCGCTTGCGGAAACGGCGGCGCCAATGCCGGATCGAGAATTGGATGAGGCGAGTGGCTCATGCCAGCACCTCGGCCGGCGTCTGCTTCTGTGCTGGCCAGAATCTGGGCCATGTGAATGGTTTTCATGCCGGCGAACTGCCGGTGCATGGCGCCGCCCAGGTGCATCAGGCAACTATTGTCGAGCGCCGTGCAGAACTCGGCGCCGGGTCGACATCGCGTCTTCAAGCTTGACGGCCAGCATGGCCGACGAAACATCGCCGTTCTTTACTGAGAATGTTCCGCCGAAACCGCAGCAGCGCTCCAGGTTCGGCAGCGGCACAAATTCCATTCCGCGCACTTTTGCGAGCAGGCGGAATGGTTTGTCGCCGAGATGCAATCCGCGGAGCCCATGGCAACTCGCGTGATACGTTACGCGATGCGGAAAATATGCGCCGACGTCCTCCACGCCGAGCCGGTCGACGAGGAATTCGCTTAGCTCAAAGACGCGCGGGAGCAGCGTGAAAAACTCCCGCCGCAATGCATCGTTGCCTAGCTCTTCAAACAGCCAGGGATACTGATCGCGAATCATTGCGACGCAGGACGACGAAGGAATAACGACCGTCTCGGCGTCCTGGTAAAGCCTGACAAACCGCTTGGCCTGCGAGAAAGCCTCGGCGCGGAATCCGGTGTTGGCGTGCATCTGGCCGCAGCAGGTCTGCCGGGGATGAAAATCGAGCTCAACGCCCAGCCGTTCCAATAGGGCAACCACTGCTCGCCCGGTCTCAGGGTAGAGCGTATCGTTATAACAGGTAATAAATAAGGAAACGCGCACGCGGTACCACCAGTGCCATGAATCCCGAATAATATATGATTCGAAATCAATTGTCTATTGCAATGCAAGCCAATCCAATTGATCTTGTGCGGAACATGAATTTCGCCGAAGTTCGATCAAAGCAACGCCAGCGGGCACCTCGCAAAGCCACGTAGGTCGTTTGCTCGCGCTACCGCTCTCGCGACCAATTCTTTACCATTGAAGCCAACCTTACTCGCAACTCCGAGTCAAATCGGCAGCTTTGTCGGCTCGAGCCTCATTGAGATACTTTGATACCTGCGCAGGTGAGGCGAGGCGCACGATTTTCTCGTGGTCGCCGCGGCCACTATTTATTCGTCTAAGTAATCCGGAACATTTTTTCGGATTCTTACGGGGTCATTCTCATAAAAGTCCAGTTGAACGCGCTACTTTTTTCCAGTTTTGTTGTTTAACGTCGTTGTGGCGCTTTTTCCCTTACCCAAGCCAATCGCCGCCGCTTGACCCTGAATCAAGGCGCGCGGAAAACATCTGAACAACGTTTCAATCGGGAGATCACTCCGAAGAAAGGTACCAGGACCCAACCAATGGCAACCCTGCGTTCGTTCCCCCTTTGTGTACTTGCCAGTGCCCTGCTCTTCACCGCCATTTCACCTGCACAGCAAGCTTTACCCGCCGCTCGTATTGTCAACCCGATTGACGAAAACCAACTCGTGACGCTCAAGGGCAACGTAAACCCGCATGCCAACGCGAAGGACGATCGCGGAGCGGTGAGCGATTCAATGCCGATGGCGGGCCTTACCGTTGTGCTGAGCCGCACACCGGAGCAGCAGGCCGCGTTCGACGCCTACGTTCAGAGCGAATACGAGACCGGCTCGCCGAATTTCCATCACTGGCTCACGCCGGAGCAGATCGGCCAGCTCTACGGCCCGGCTCAATCTGACGTTGCCCAGATCGCCACCTGGCTCGCCGGCAAGGGTTTCACGGTGACAGGAGTTGCCAAAGACCGGATGTCGATTGGCTTCAACGGGTCGGCCGGCCAGGTTAAGAGCGCGTTCCACACCGAGATTCATCAGTTGTCTGTCAATGGGGCACCCCACATCGCCAACATGAGCGATCCGCAGATTCCCACCGCCATGGCGCCGGTTGTACTTGGAATCAAGGGCCTGCACAACTTCCTGCCGCGCCCTTTGCACCATGATGGAGCTCTTGTCCATTTCAACCCGCAAGCGGGTAAGTGGCAGTTGCCTACCGTTTCTACAACGAATTCCGCGACCGGGAAAACCTCAAAGCCGACGCTGGCTACTCGTCTGCATCCTGAATTCGGCATCAATTCGCCGTCGAGCAATTCGAGCAACGCCTATCTTGAAGAAGATGTGACGCCCTACGACTTTGCCACCATTTACAACGTGCTGCCGCTTTGGAACGCCGGCACTCCGATCAACGGCACAGGGCAGACGATTGCGATCGTCGGAACCAGCGACATCTGCCTGGGCCAGAGCGGTACTCCTTGTTCTGGCGCCAATGACGTGACCACCTACCGCAGTGCCTTTGGATTGCCGGGGGGCCTGACGGTCGAGACTGTGAAGGGCGCCAACGGTATCGACCCCGGAGTCTGCATTGACACCACCGGGCAAGACGCATGCGGAGCCGGCGACCTGGAAGAAAACACGCTCGACGTTGAAGTTTCAGGCGCGGTTGCCCCCGGTGCGCAGGTTGTGCTGGTTACCTCGGGCTACAACAACCAGACCAATCCGACCAACGATCCTATCTTCGATGACGCGAATTACGTCGTCGAAAACCATGGCAACACGGGCTCGACCGATCCGAATGTGAAGCTGGTTGCGTCGGCCAGCATTCTGAGCCTGAGCTACGGCAATTGCGAACTGGGCATGGGCACGTCGAGCAACGTGTCCTACTACAACCTGTGGCAGACGGCGGCAGCCGAAGGCATCTCAGTATTTGTGGCCACCGGCGACTCCGGCTCGCCGGCCTGCGACGATGGCGGCGATGCGAACGGCAACCCATACTCCGCGCAGTACGGGTTGTCAGTCAACGGCCTTGCTTCCACACCATTCAATACCGCGGTCGGCGGCACGGATTTTTCATGGTGCAAACCGACCATCGATACCAATGGAAATGTTCAAGGCTGCCCGACTACGAGTTCCGCGGCATCACCTTACTGGAATGCCAACAACAACACGACGACCGGCGAGAGCGCTACCGGATATGTTCCAGAAACTCCATGGAACGACACTTGCGAGAACCCGATCTGGGCGAGCTACATAGAAAGCTTCGCGAACAACCTGACGCCCTACGGTATTTCTACATCGAATCCTGACGCCGTGTGCAACTGGGACGAGGTCAACTGGTTCAACGTTGACTTTTATTTTCAGCAAAACTACGGCCAGCAGGAGGTCCTTGCGGGATTTGTAGATACTATCGGCGGCAGCGGTGGTGAAAGCAACTGCGTGGTCAACGACGCGGAAACCAATCCCAACAATCCCACCTGCTCAAACGCCAGCTCCGTCAGCACTGCGAACGGCACGGTAACGCTCGCCAACGACGGCTGGCCTGTTCCCTCGTGGCAATCGGGCGTGACGGGGACGAGCAGCCTTACTTCCCGGGCAATCCCCGATATAAGTTTCTTTTCCGGCGACGGCTCACTGGGCAGCGCCACGCTGATCTGCGTTTCGGCGTTTGGCAGCTGCGTAACTTCGTCGACGGTATCAACCAATCCGGTAACCTCCGAGCCGATTGCGCAGGAAGTGGGCGGAACCTCGGTAGGGACACCCGAAATGGCGGGCGTGATGGCGCTGATCAACCAGAGCTCCGGAGCGCCGCAGGGCCTGGCGAATCCACAGCTATACCAGCTGGCGGCCAAAGAAAACTACTCAAATTGCAGCGCCGAAACAGTGAAGAACTCAAGCAGCTGCTACTACCAGGGCATCGATCTGGGCACCATAGCGATGCCCTGCAGCCTGGGAACGGCAGGCGGTGAGGGCGGCGCAATTTATGAGGGAAACGGACAATGGGACGACCAAGCCCAGCAATACACCGGCTTGGTCTCTCCCAATTGCACTCCCCTCAATTCGGGAGATGTGATCGGCACGCTGGTCAGTTCGGGAACCACGCCCGCATATAACGCCACCGCCGGCTTTAATATGGCCACTGGCCTGGGATCGCTGAACGTGGCCAACGTGGTGAACGCGTGGGTTTCGGACGCGGGCACAGCAACGGCAACCATGGCGATCACAACCACCCCCGCGGCCTCTTCAGGCACGATTACTCTGGGCTCGGGCGTCAGCCTTGTAATTGCGGTGACGATGACCGGCGGCAGCGGCACGCCGACTGGCACCGTTACGGCTGCGGGTATAAGCGGAACGCTCTCCGGCGGCACGGTGACGATCACCGTTCCGGCCGGCACCCTGGCGGAGGGCACTGATACGGTGACGGTCAACTATGGCGGCGATTCAACCTATGCATCAACCAGCCAAACACTGACGGTGGATGCGGCGGCGGCAATTGCGACGGTAACCGTTTCAGCACCAGCCTCAGAGAATATCGACAACGCCGTGACCGTTAATGTAGGCGTAACCGGACCTGATTCAGCCCAACCGACAGGCACTGTGACCTTGAGTGGCGGCACGTACAGTTCGACGGCCGCAACTCTGTCGAGCAGCGGCACGGCCAGTTTCACCATCCCCGCCGGCAAGCTGCCCGCGGGTAACGACACCCTGACCGCAAAGTATAGCGGCGACAGCAATTACACTTCGGCGACTGGGACCACAACGATCGACATCGTCAGTACCGCCCTGTTGACGCCGACCGTCAACGTGAACCCATCGGCAACCACTGTCGACACAGCGCTGTCGCTGAGCGTAACGATGACGGTAAGCGGAACCGGCGCTTTGCCAACGGGAACCATAACGCTCACCAGCGGCAGCTACAGTTCGGGAGCGACCCCGCTGGTTGCTGGAATTGCAACCATCACCATTAACGGCTGCTCTTCATCGAATACCAACTGTCTGGCAGCCGGAACCGACACCTTGACGGCGACTTACTCGGGCGATGCTGTTTACTCCGCCGGCGCCACCGGGACGGCATCAGTCACCGTGACTCAGTCAGAGTATTCGCTGACGGCCACATCGCCCGCGGCGGTATCGCAGGGAGGCTCGACGACCTCGACTGTCAGCGGAGTGGCCAGCACCACCGGCTATGTGGGCGCTGTGACGCTGAACAGTTGCACGGTGGCCTCTTCGCCCTCCGGCGCAGTCAACATTCCCACCTGCAGTGTGTCTGGCACCATTACCTATCCCGGAGGCTCGTCAGACACGCCCACCGGAACGGGCACCGCGACGGTGACGACCTTTGCCAACACCGCAATGCTCGACACCCATCCGTTCAAGATATTCTACGGTGCGGGAGGTACGGCGCTGGCGCTGCTGGTGTTCTTCGGCATCCCGGCGAGGCGCAAGGGCTGGAGGGCATTGATGGGCCTCGTTGTTCTCATCGCCGGCCTGGGAGCGCTTTCAGCCTGCGGGGGTGGAGGCGGTGGCGGAACGCAAAACAATGCAACCACCCCCGGAAGCTATACCTTCACGGTGAGCGGCACCGGCAACGATCCGGCGAGCGTTACGCAAACCGCGACGTTCAGTTTGACTGTTAATTAACCTTCACTTACTTTGAAATGAATCGGGCTCTTCCCGGCGGGAAGGGTTCGATTTTTTGGTGGCGGCGGAAGATCGGCGCGAGCGACAGTTCTCAGTCCGGCGCTGGTTATCCTTTCGCCACTTTCACCGCCTCAGTGAGCGCCGGAACAACCTCAAAGAGATCGCCGACGATTCCATAATCGGCCACCTCGAAGATGGGCGCGTCGGGGTCTTTGTTGATGGCGACGATGCATTGAGAGCCTTTCATGCCGACCAGGTGCTGAATCGCGCCCGAGATGCCGACTGCAACGTAGAGCTTGGGCGCAACCGACTGGCCGGAGCTGCCGACCTGGCGCTCCATGGGCAGCCAGCCGTTATCGCAGATGGGGCGCGAAGCGGCAATCTCCGCGCCCAGCGCGGCGGCCAGGTTTTCAATGAGGGGCAGATTTGCGGCCTCGCGAATCCCCCGGCCCACGCTGACGATCAACTGCGCGGAGCCAAGGTCGACCGTTTGCGCCGAGCCGCGGAAGGGCTCGGAGGGATTAGTGCGAATCTGTGAGGCGTCGAGGGTCGGTACGAATGTGGAGACAGGTGCGGATGCGCTGGAGCCTGCGCCGTCGGCGCGGAATGCGCCGGCCTGCACCGAGACAAAGCAGGGACCCGAACCGGCAGGCTTGAAGGTGCCGTTGAGCCTGCCCTGCATGAGTTGGCGCGTAAACACGGACCCGTCATTGATTGCGACCACGTCGCCGATGAGCACCTGGCCCATGCGCGTAGCGAGAGCAGGAGCGTAGTCGCGCACCTGGTAGGTGTGCGGGAAAACAATGTGCGTCGGGCTTTGGCTCTGGATGAGTTGATGAAGCGCGAGAGTAAATCCATCGGCAGTGTACTGCGCCAGCAGCGGGTGTTCGAGGCGAATCACGGCAGCGAATCCATGACTGGCAGCTTCGCTTGCGAGTGCCTCAGTTTGCGCGCCGATGACTACAGCGGTCACGCTTTCACTTCCGGCCAGCTTTTGTGCCGCTGCCGCCGCCTCCCAGCTTATCCGCCTGATCTTGCCACCGCTGTCTTCCAAAACAAGGAGGACACTCATAGCACCCTCGCTTCGAACTTGAGTTTTTCAACCAGCGCGGCGGCGGCTTCTTTGGCGGTGCCGGGCAGTATCTGCGTGGATTTTTGTTTTGAGGGCAGGGAGATTTGCTCGAGCGTGAGCACGGGAGCGGCGGCGGGGCCAAGGTCGGCGGCGTTTACCGTGCGCACTTCCTTGGTTTTGGCGCGCTTGATGCCCATGAGCGTCGCGTAGCGCAGCTTGTTGCCGCCCGATTGAATGGTGAGCGCGGCAGGCAACGGCAGTTCGATGTGCTGGAACCATCCCTCTTCAAGCTCGCGCTTTACCTTGATGCCGCTGTCGGTCTTTTCGACTTGCAATATCAGCGTGGAGTGAGGCAGGCCGAGCAGTTCGGCGACAATCACACCGGTCTGGCCCAGGCCCAGATCTTCAGACTGCAGCCCGGTCAAGACCAGGTCGGGGCTTTCGGGCTTCATGGCTTCGGCCAGCAGTTTCGCCACTCCGAGAGCGTCACGCGAGCCAAGATCGTCCGCGATGACATGGATAGCCCGGTCGGCGCCTTTGGCGAGTGCTTCGCGGATGGTTGAGCCCACGCGCTCAGGGCCAGCGCTCAGGACAATGACTTCGCCGCCGTTTTTTTCCTTGAGCTGCAGAGCCTCTTCGAGCGCATAAGCGTCGGGCTCGTTCATTGCCCAGTTGAGGTCGGCTTCGTCAATGGATTTGTGATTCGCCGCGATGCGAACAGGCGCATCGCGTTCCGGTACTTGTTTGATTGCGACAATGATTTTCATGATTTTCGAGAGCTCCCGCTCTCATAAGTTAGATTCACGCGGCAGGTTCCGTGCCGCCAACTGCGCTATATCGACCAACTGCATTATGGGTGCCCCAGGTCTCGACTCTGAGACCTGGGCGAAGGCGTCCCGGAACATCGTATTGCAAAACGGGCAGGCTGCGGCCACGGTGGTTGCCCCTGTCGCGACAAGCTCGGCCGCACGCACATGGCTCACGCGCTCGCCGGTCTCTTCGCCGAGAAAGGCGAGGCCGCCGCCGGCCCCGCAACAGAAGCTGCGTTCGCGATGGCGCGGGGCTTCGACAAGCTCGCCCGCGCTCGCGACGACGGCGCGTGGCTCGTCATAAACATTGCGGTAGCGGCCCAGGTAGCAGGGGTCGTGGAAGACGATTTTTTCCTTTCTTGCGACCTCAGGGGCTAAAGCCCCGGTTAATTGGGGCGTGTTTTCGGCACGACTGAAGTCGTGCCCTGATACTTCTTGCTTACCTGAAGCGTTGTTTGCGGGGGCTAAAGCCCCGGCCACTTTGGGCGTATTTTCGGCACGACTAAAGTCGTGCCCTGATACAGAGCCCGCTTCGACGTCATCTATGGCACGGTGCGCAGGGCCGTGTCCTGATACGGGGCTCAGCTCCGGCAGATGTCGTGCCAGAAACTCGCTATGGTGTTCGACCTCGGGTGGAGTGCCGAACTCTTTCCAGTCCTCCTGAATGGTGCGCACGCAATGCGGGCAGATGGAGAGAATTTTTTTCGCTTTGGACTGAGTTAGCGCTTCTAGGTTCGTCTCCGCCAGTTGCTGGAAGAGCAGATCGTTGCCGAGGCGTCGGACCGGGTCGCCGGTGCATTTCTCTTTCCGCAGTACGCCGAATGTGACGCCGAGGTGGCGCATCACCGCAACCAGCGAGAGCACAATTTCGCGGCCGCGCGGATCGTAGGCGCCCATGCAGCCGAGCCACAAACAATACTCCTGCGTGCCGTCGTAAATTGGCAGAGCATTCTTCTCGATGAACTTGTCGCGCTCGCTGGCCGGCAGCCCCAGTGCGTTCGATCCGCGCTCCAACGCCAAAAACAGCTTTGCCCCGTGCGAGTCTTCCCACTCGCCAGTGTTCACGGCCCCGCGGCGCAGGCCAACAATGATTGGCAAATGTTCGATGCCAACCGGGCACTGGTACTCGCACGCGCCGCAGGTAGTGCACTCAAAAGCCGCCTTCTGCGAGTTGTATTTGCCCAGCAGAGGCTCCTCAGACGCCGGCCCCAGCTCGTTGAGATAGGCGCGAAGGCCGAGCACGATCTCTTTCGGGTTGAGTTCCTTTCCGGTGTTGTTGGCCGGGCAATGTTCGGTGCAGCGGCCGCACTCCACGCAACTATAGGCCTGCAGGCTGACGATCTGCGTCAGATCGCGGCCGGTCACCATACCGAAGTCCTCATCGCCCGCCAGCGGAGGGATTTTGCTGAAGCCGCCGCGCGACAGAAACACGGTGAAGGGACTGAGCAGCAGGTGCAGGTGCTTGGTATGGGGAATGAGCGGCAGAAACGCGAACAGCACCAGCGTGTGCGCCCACCAGAGCGCGTGGCCCGGCAATCCCGAACCGGGAACGTAGAAAGCGGCCAGGTAAGTCGCCATCAGCGCGAAGATGAGCATCGCGATGACGCCGGACTCGGGTGACACCGTGCCTAGCCACTTTGGCTGAACAACGAATCGCCGCACAAAGAGGCCCAGGATGCCGGCCGAGCAGGCGAGGGCGAAGAAGGCGGCAAAGAAAAAGTAGAGGAGGCCGGCCCAACTATCCGGCGACAAAAATCCAAGCCCAAGCACCAGCGCGCAGTGGTTGAGCGTGACCAGCGCAAAGGCGCAGAAAGCCCAGAAGACGAGCGCGTGCGCGATGCCGGCGAGCGGCCGCTGGCTGATGACGCGGGCTTGCAGCACCACCTCCCAGACGAAGTCGCGAATGCGGCGGCCGATGGGGGCGAGCGTGAAGCCAGGGTCCTTTTTCGAGTGCAGGATTTTGTCGAGGATGGGCCCGAAGCGGCGCCAGAACCCGTAGGCTGAAGCCGCGGCCAGCACGAGAAAGAGAATGCGTTCGGCGAGAGAAAACTGCTGTGGTTCAACCAGCGTTGGCAGGGCGGCACACATAGGCGAACCAACTCACGATACACGATTGGGCCGCGCGGCGTCGCGTTGGCAGCAATTCTCGAAAAATTGATGCGTCCAGCAGAAAATGGGTTAGAGTGGAACTTAACCAGTCCTATCAGGAAGTCCGCACATCAGTGTCGAGAGGCTGATCGCGGAGTTCAACTCGATCCCATTCAATCTTTCCCCAGGGATTTTGTCCGCACAATTCAATCGCCTCACGTGAGCCGTTGGGAAGCTACTGCTCCCAAATCAGTTGCCCGTATCGCCGTCATTCTGCAGATCTGAAACAAACAAGAAAACCTGGCCCGAATGGCCGCGCCGACATTCCCGGCGACCTGCCTTTATCTCTTTCATATTTCATCCGGAGGTTCATCAATGCGCGCACCAGCTCCTGAAAACGATGGCATGGGTTGTCTTCTCACCAGCGAAGGATGCAGATTTCGTGTCTGGGCGCCGAATGCCAGCGCGGTTCAAGTGATTCTGAGCGATCCGAAGACCGGTCCAACCTTCGATCTCGCTCGCGAGCCTGGCACCGGCAACTGGTCGGCCGACCAGATTGGCGCCGCCGCCGGCAAACTGTACCAGTACATCATTACGAATGAGGGCGGACCTGATAACAACAATTCGCAACCCTGGTACCGCGCCGACGCACGCTCCCTGCAGGTTGAGAACTCCGACCCAGAGGCCATGAGTTATGTGGTCGATCCGGAACTGTTCACCACCAAGCGAAACGCGCCGGCATTTGCAACTCCCGCCTTTGAAAACTTCATCATCTATCAATTCCATGTCGGCTCATTTGCCGGGCTCAACGATGGGATCGCTGCGCCGTTGGACACGGCAACCTTCGTCGACGTAATTGCCAAGCTCGATTACATTCGCAGCCTGGGATTCAACGCCATTGAGCCGCTGCCCATTACCGACGCTCTTTGCGATGTTGGCGGCGATGGCGCGGGTGAGGGTTACGGCCCGTCCGACATGTTCGCGTCAGAGGATGCTTACGCCACGAGTCCTGATCGGGCGGTCGCGGAATTCATCCAGTTGATTGACGCGGCGCACGAGCGCGGCCTCGCCGTGATTCTCGACGTGGTGTACAACCACGCGGCAATCACCAACAACCGCTACTGGCAATACGATGGCAACGTTGCCGGAGATAACGGCGTTAATGGCGGCATCTATTTCGTTCACGGCCACTCCACGCCGTGGGGCGCGGGATTCGCTGTCTGGCAACAGGAGGTGAAGGACTTCCTGCTTGACAATGCGCGCCTGCTGCTAGGCAGCTACCAGGTCGACGGTTTGCGCTTCGATGCTGTGCAGGCGATACCCGCCAACGCAATACAGCAGATTGTACAAGCCATCCGCCAGGAATTTCCTGACAAGTACCTGATTGCCGAATACAACCCCAATGATTCAGGCTCCGCAGCCTCTCCACCGCAGGACCCTTATGGCACTCTGGGCTTTTGCGCCACCTGGGATATGAACAGCCCGTGGGACACCTTTGCTGCGCTCAACGGTAGGAATACCGTCAATCTTCTGCTGGCCAGGATCGGCAGTTTCTCCGATCCCAATCCCTGGCATCAGGTCGCTTACCTCACGGGATCACACGATCAGATTTATATAGGATCGGAGAATACAGGCGCCTACTTTACCCAGCGCTTCGGCGGTCGCGGCAACGGATGGGCCCGCGCTAAAGCACGGCTGGCCTGGGCTTTGAATGCGACGCTTGCCGAGACCCCGATGATGTTCATGGGAACCGAGGGACACATCGATGGTTTCTGGGACCCGGTCGTGAATACCGGCTACGATCACCGTCTCGACTGGTGGCAGATTGGCGACCCGCTGGGCGCGCCCATGCAGCAGATGGTGCGCGACATCAATCGGCTGCGCTGGTCGCATCCGGCGCTGCGGTCGCCGGCGGGTTTGGTGGTTCATATCGATTATCAGAACCAGGTGGTCGCCTTCAAACGCTACGACCTCGCGGGCGATGTGCTGCTTGTGGTGGTGAACGCCGGTGACGGCCAATGGAGCGGAAATGAGTACTCGGTGAATCTCGCCGGCGACTCAGGCGTCTGGCAGGAAGTCTTCAACTCACAGGCGCCGGTCTATGGCGGGGTTGGCACTTTCGGAAATCCCGGACCAGGCATCGAATCCATTAATGGACAGCTGCCCATCAACCTGCCGAGCTGGGGAGTGTTGGTGCTTGCCAAAGTTGGATCTTGACACAGACGCTCATCCCGATTGATGACCAGAGCGATCAAAGGTTCATCCGCCATCCTGCATTCCCAGGTCTCAGAAGCGAGACCTGGGGCACCCAGCTTTATCGGCGAGTCAGACCTGGGCCCCTCGCCGGCCAAAGTGCGATGCCTAGTAGCGTGCGTAGTGAGATTCATGACCGCCTTCCGGGTCGGAAAGTGTCAAGGAATTATCCGCAAGCTTGAATCTTAATTCGGGCTTTTCCAGGCCCGGAATTTTGAGGTGAAGAGAGGAACCGGAGATTGTGTAGGTACCGTGCTGAATCTTGAATGGCATGATAAGGAGTAGCTTGTCGTCCTGGTAAAACAACCAGTGGGCTTCCAGATCGCGCCCGCCCATTTCACGGTTCTCAAGCCACTCGCCTATGATAGGTTTGCCAGGGGCGGATGATCGCTCACACGTGCGAGTTCAGTGACACCCCCTTCAGTTTCCAACCTGAGTTTATTGTCACCGAGCCATTTCAAAGCGTACTTCTGTTCAGGACCGTCAGTCGTGGCGGGAGGTAGTATGAGCTGGTTGTTTTCGATGCGCCATAGCGTATCCACAACTGCACCCATGCTGTAATCGACCGTACCGTCCGCGCGGAACTCGCACACTTCTCCTGTTCCGCCTTTTGATCTTTCCAGCGAGAACCAGCGCCCCACAATGCCAGCCGGGGACGACTGCTGGGCAGATGCGCAACACGCAAAACCGAAACTGATTGAAACCAGAAGCGACATTGAAACTGCGAAATGAAGAGCGCACTTCATATTCGGCATAATAGGGCGGGTAGCCGCGGTCTCACCGGAATCTTTTTAAGTCGCGGGTGCCCCGGTCCCTGTCTTTTGGGGACCGGGGAGGCGGACTGGCGATGGCACATCCGCCCGTGCGGTTGCCAGCGTCTGCGCTTGGCTATCCATTCCGATTCAATTTCTACGGTACCGGGTATGCCTGTTTGATAGTGCCCAAAGCTAGACCACTTCCAATCCTCCGACCTCGCTTGCCTTTCATTCACTGCGAGGATAATCCAATTCCGAGTCGGCCGGACGGGGAACGTGCGGCCACCATCCCCGGTCCCCAAAAGCCAGGGACCGGGGGCACCCTCATTGTGGTTTGAATGGAACCCTGAGACCGGGGCCAACTGCCGGCCAATCATGGTGAATCGCGAGAGCTTTTCTCAGCATCTCACAATCTTTGGCGAGTCAATTCCCTTTGTGGCGTTGCGCGTGTCCACCACCAGCCTGGCCTGATCGACAATCGCGGCGTAGTCGTAGGTGGAGTGGTCGGTGACGATCACCACCGCATCAAAATCGGCGATTGAGTCGAGCGAAGTGCTGGTCATGTTGAGGTCGTAGTGGCGGCCGCGGCCCACATGCTTGAAGTAAGGATCGTTATATTCCACGATTGCTCCGCGCTCGCGCAGCAATTCGATGATGGTGAGCGCGGGTGACTCGCGCAGGTCGTCGATGTCGCGCTTGTAAGCCAACCCCAGCACCAGGATTCGCGAGCCTTTGAGGGCCTTTGCATGGCCGTTCAGCGCCTCTGCAACATGCTCGATGACAAAGTAGGGCATGTGCGCGTTTACCTCGCCGGCTAGCTCGATAAAGCGCGTCCTGAAGTCAAACTCGCGAGCCTTCCAGGAGAGATAATACGGATCGATTGGGATGCAGTGGCCACCGAGCCCCGGTCCTGGATAAAACGCATGAAACCCGAATGGCTTGGTCTTGGCCGCCTCAATCACCTCGTGAATGTCTATCCCCATGCGCATGCAGAGCTGCTTGAGCTCGTTCACCAGCGCAATATTCACGCAACGATAGATGTTTTCGAGCAGCTTGGTCATCTCGGCCACGCTCGGCGAACTCACCTTTACTACCTGCTTGAAGATCGCGCCGTACATGGCGGTTGCCAGTTCCACTGCAGCCTCGCTGCAGCCGCCAACCACCTTTGGAATGTTGTGCCGCGAGATAGTGGTGTTCCCCGGATCCTCGCGCTCGGGCGAAAAGACCACATGCACGCCGCGATCTTCAGGCCGGCGTGTCACCTTCAGGCCGCAGGGATTGCCCGCCTCGAGCAGCGGCGCGACTACTTCTTCAGTGGTTCCGGGGTAGGTTGTGCTTTCAAGCGCCACCAACTGATCTTCGTGAATGTAGGGAGCAATCGACTTGACCGTGCCCACCACATAGCTCAGATCCGGGTCGTTGTGCTCGCCGAGCGGCGTAGGCACGCAGATGATTACTGCGTCCATCTGCGCGATCTGGCTGTAATCGGTGGTGGCGCTGAAGCCAGCCTGCTGCGCCTCCTGGATCGCTTCCGGCAGAATCCTGACAATGTAGGAGCCGCCGCAGTTCAGCTCGTCCACTTTGTCGGAGGCAATGTCAAAGCCGGTTACCCGAAATCCCTCGCCGCTAAAAAGCAGTGCAAGCGGCAAGCCCACGTAGCCCATGCCGATGATTCCGATCCGCGCCTCGCGCGTCTCCATCTTTTGAAGAAGCAGAGCCAGCCGGTTCTCTGAAGCGGTTGCCATTTCTCTATCGATTGTAAGCGAGGGGATGAGCTTATCCCGGGTTCATGCGACCCACCATCCACGCGGTATGCTGAGAACGAACCTTCAGGGAGGATGGGTGGGTAAGTTTCTCGTTACCGGTGCGGCAGGCTTTATTGGCCGCTCAATCGCCGCCGAGCTTCTCGCCCGGGGCGAGCAGATTCGCGGCATTGACAACCTGATTACCGGCAAACGCTCGAACCTCATCGGGCTCGACGCGATGGAATTCATCGAAGGCGATCTGCGCGACCTTGCCATCAGTTCCCATGCCTGTGCAGGCATCGACACCGTCTTTCATGAGGCTGCGCTGGCTTCGGTTCCACGTTCCATTGCCGACCCCGTCGGCACCAACGAACATTGCGTGATCGCTACGCTCAATCTGCTGGTTGCGGCGCGGGATGCCGGAGTGAGACGCGTGATTTTTGCGGGCTCGTCGTCGGCTTACGGCGATACTCCCACATTGCCCAAGCACGAGGCGATGACTCCCAATCCCATCAGCCCTTACGCGGCCGCCAAGCTGGCAGGCGAGCAGTACATGCGGGTTTTTGCCCGGGTTTACGGGCTTGAGACAGTTGTGCTTCGCTACTTTAATGTTTTTGGGCCCTTTCAAGACCCGACTTCGCATTATTCAGGGGTGCTGGCCATCTTTTGCCGCAAAATGCTGGCCGGTGAGCAACCGACTATCTACGGTGACGGAGAGCAAAGCCGGGATTTCACCTTTATTGAGAATGTGGTCCGCGCCAACCTGCTGGCGGCCGAAGCACCGGCTGAGACAGTTTCCGGCAAGATGATGAACATAGCCACAGGCGAGCGGTTCACGCTCAACCAGACCTTCGCATTTCTGCGCGAGATCACCGGATTCGCTGGAGAACCGATGTACGGTGAGCCGCGCTCGGGCGACATTCGCGATTCCCAGGCCGACATTTCGCTGGCTCGAGAACTCCTGGGCTACGAACCCGTTGTTGATTTCCGTGAGGGCCTGCGCCGCACGGTCGATTGGTACAGGCACGGCCTCTGATTCGATGATGGCGCTCAGAATCGCTTGAGAGCGGTTTTCCTCATCGCGCCTTCGTGCCTCCAAGCATCGCTCCTATCATCTGTGATCCAAAACACGAACAAACCCTGAGAAAAGCGTGACACTACGTGGGACCTCGCCAGCGGCCATCGATTAGGTGCCTAAAGGGCTGGCTGCGTCTTCTGCGAGCGGAGTGCCCAGGGTTGCCAAACGGTCCATCAAATCAAAATCCTCCGGCTGCGACCGAACCAGATTCCGGAGCCTCAGTCGCACCCGATTCCGCTTTGCCGGGCCACAACAGTTCGGCCACTTCACTTCGCGCGCTGTGGCTGCTCCTGGTTCGGAGGCGCCGGCTCTTCCTTGGCGTTGAGTGCGGTCTACTGCTGGTGTGCATTTCTACTGCCTCATCGCTCCCAACCAATATGAAGCTGTTGCCCGCGTTCAGTTTCGCACCGCACCCGCATCGCCCCTCAATCTCGACGGGCCTTCGGCCAACGCAGTCGCAGTTTCAATGCTCTCAACGCCGATGGCGCTTGAAACCATTGCCGGGGTGTTGCGCAGCGATGAGCTCGCCTGGCGCGTGATTTCCGGCCTCAAGCTTTACCAGGCGCCCGGCTTCAAAGGCCGCTTCGACTCCAGATTCAAGGGATTCAATCCCGCCGCGCCTTCGCCCGATGCGCAGGGCTGGCTGCTTGAGCGGTTCGAGCGCCGGCTGGACGTTCAAACCGGCCCGCGTTCCCTGATCGTCGAGATTCGATTCCGCTGCCGCGACGCGGCTCTCTCGGCTGCAGTTGTGAATGCCCTAATCCGCGCATATGAGCACCGCGAATCCGAAACCGAACTTAACGCCACCGCAGATGCCTCAATCTGGCTCAACGGCCAGCTGAAAGATCTGAAGGTCCGCAACGATGTCGCCGATCGGCAGCTCGCCGATTTCGAGGCGCAACATGGCATGGTGAGCTCGCCTGAAACCCTGGCGAATGGAATGACCGGCGAATCCGAGCACAACCCAAACGCTCTCGAGATGGACGAGCTTAGTCGCCAGTTAGTGGCCGCCACCACCGACCGCATCCTTGCCGATGCCGAGTACCGCGCCGCCCACGACGGCAACCCCGAGTTGGTAATGGCCTCGAGCCCAGACCTGAAAGGCCAGGGCGAAACAGGGACTCAACTGCTCGAACAGATTCGCGCGAAGCGCAGCGACCTTGAGCAGGAGCAGGCGCAGCTCAGCACCGAGCACGGACCGAACTTTCCCCGCGTGGTTGAGATCGATCGCCAAGTTGCCGAGCTCGACCGCCAAAAGCGGGAGGAAGACGCCAAGCTCGTGGAGCGATTCCGCGGCAACTGGCAAACCGCGCAGGACCGCGAGCAGCTCGTTCGGGCCAGCCTGCAACAGACTACCCGCGAAGGCCTGAAGCAAAACCAGGCCGCAAGCCAATACGCCGCCTTGCGACAAGAGGCCGACGCCAGCCAGCAACTGTATGTAAAAGTCCTCGAGAAGGTTGAGGAAGCTGGACTGGCAGCAGGGGTTCACAGCTCGAATATCGAGGTCGTCGACTTCGCCCGCCAGCCCATCAAGCCGGCGGTGCCGGACCCTCTGTTGTACTTGGCATTTACCTTTTTCGCTGGACTCTGGATCGCACTTGGAGTCGCGCTCATGGCTGAGAACTTTAGATACAAACAGCTTGCGGCAGCTGCAATTCTCGCGCTCCTGGCCAGCTGCCAGCTCGGTGCCCGTGCCCAAGCTCCCACGCCAAACACTTCCGGACTGCCCTCGGGCGTCGCCAGCTTTCCGCAGTCGCAGGAAACCAAGAGCCTGCCCAACCCCAAGGAAGCACCCGCGGTGTGGAATCAGCCGAGCGCTCCATCCGCCGGGCAGACTACCCAACTTGGCGGCCCCCAAATGGACGGCCCCATCGGCCCCGGCGACTCGCTCGACATCTCAGAGTTCCACTCACCGGAGTTTCACTCGCAGGTTCGCGTCTCGGCCGCGGGGGTGGTGACGCTGCCTCTCATTGGCGATATCAGGCTTTCGAGTCTCGACGAGCCAGCCGCCGCCCGCGCCATCGAAGCCGCGCTGGTTGCCAGGGGAATGCTGCTGCACCCGCTGGTAACGGTTCAGGTCACCGCATCCGCCGCACAGGATGTAAGTGTTCTGGGCGAAGTAACGCATCCCGGAGTTTACCCTTACACATTTCATCACCGGCTGCTCGACCTGGTGGCCGCGGCATCGGGCCTGGCGCCCGGCGCTGGCCGCGTGGCGAATATCTATCACCGAAACGATCCCAGGACCGCTTATCCCGTTATGCTCGATCCCAACGGCGCCGACCCTGACAAAGACCACAATCCCGAACTCAGCGCCGGCGACACGGTTGAAGTGAGCCGAGCCGGCCTGGTTTACGTGGTCGGCGACCTGGTCAGGCCGGGTGGCTTTACCATCGATCCAGCGCAGGAGATCACGGTGGTTCAGGCCATCTCGCTCGCCTGGGGACCCTCGCAGAACGCGGCTCTCACCAAGGCTGTTCTTATCCGCGAACAGAACGGCGGCCGCACCATCACCACTCTCAACCTGAAGCGTATGTTGCGCGGCCTCGACCCTGATCTGCCCATTCACGACCGCGACATCATCTTTGTGCCCGACTCTTTTGCAAAGAGCCTGGTTAACCGCAGCATGGAGTCGGCGATTCAATCCACCATCGGAGTCGGCATCTACTCTGGCCTCGTTTACTCGCAAAGGTATTAGGAGGGTCGCATGCGCCGCCTGACGTGGATTCTCCTTCTCCTTTTCGTCTTCGCCATTCCCTGGGAATACTCGCTCGACGTTGGACCGCCGCTCGGAAACGTAGCCCGCATCGTCGGCCTGCTGGTTCTGCTCGCTGCCGTTCCGTCGGTACTGCAAGCGGGCCGTCTGCGCACGCCTGGAGCGATGCAATGGATGGTGCTGGCGTTTTATCTCTGGCTCTGCTGCACCTATTTCTGGACCATCGGGCACGATGCCACCCTGGCAAGGATGCGCGGCTTCTTTCAGGAGATGATCATTGTCTGGCTCGTGTGGGAGTTCGCCGAGACTCCTGCCCAGTTCAAGACTCTCCTGCGCGTCTTTATTGCCGGTTCCTGGGTTCTCGCTTTGCTGACGCTCGCGAATTTCAGCTCGCCCCAAGCCATTGCCGAAGGCCAGATCCGGTTTGCCGCCTATGGCCAGGACCCCAACGACGTGGCGCGTTTTCTCGATCTTGGCTTTCCACTTGCCGCTCTTCTGCTGGGGAGCGAACGCAAGTTGCTGCCGCGCGTGCTCGCTGCCGGATACCTGCCGCTCGGACTGGCCGCGGTGCTTCTCACTGCTTCCCGTGGCGGCTTTCTCGCCGCGCTGGTTGCGCTCGCCGGTTCCCTCATCATTCTTTTTCGCGGCCGCACACGAACCGCTTTGGTTGCATCCTTCGCCCTGCCCGCCGTTGCCGCCGCACTCTGGTTGGCGGTTCCAGCTCAAACCTTCGAGCGTCTTGCCACGATCCCCTCGCAAATCCAGGGAGGCGACCTGAACCAGCGCATCAACATCTGGTCCGCCGGCTGGCGAGCCTTCATCCATGCTCCCATCCTCGGAACGGGGGCCGGCACATTTACCGCCGCGGCGCATCTCTCGCCCGCCGATACGGCGCACAATACGGCTCTTTCGCTGGCTGTCTCAGGCGGCTTGTGCGCGTTGTTTCTCGCGTTGCCAATTCTGGCGGTCGCCGCGGTATATGTCGCTCGAACGCGCGCTCCGCTGTGTCTTGCCTTGGCTGTTTCATTGCTCGTCTGGTTTGTTACTTCGCTCGTTTCGACGGTTGAAGAGAGCCGCACCACCTGGTTTCTGATGGCGGTAATTGCGGTTGCATCGCGGTTGAGTCGCGATGTGCCCGCGAAGCTTGATGCCACATTTCTAAACGGCCGAACCGATGCTGAATCCGCGCATTCAGCGCCGCTTATCCCGCAGGCTGCGGAATGACTACGTCGGCCACGCTACAGATCGCGCCACCTGCCCGGTTCAGTACCCTGAACCGCGTGATTCTGCGCGCCGCACTCTCAGTGGGCGCGGCGGGCCTGATTGTAAAGGCCGCTGCCATGGGCAAGGAGATCGCCGTTGCCTGCGTCTACGGCCGCAGCGACTCCATGGACGCTTTTCTCGCCGCCGCTCTCATCCCTGCCCTGCTCGTAAACCTCATTGCTGAATCGATGAACCAGGCCCTGGTGCCGACGCTCATCCGTGTCCGCGAGCGCGAGGGCGCGGGCCAGGCGCAGCAGCTTCTTTCAAGCGCAATGCTGTGGCTGGGATTGCTGCTCGTCGCCGCATCGGGAGCGATGGCTCTATCGGCGCACGCCATCTTTCCGCTGATCGCGTCGCATTTCCCGGCGGCCAAACTCGCGCTGTCGATTCGTCTCTTTTATGCGCTGCTGCCCATCATTCCGCTTACCGGAATTGCGACTCTCTGCACCGCAGTCCTCAACACTCTCGATCGCTATGCGCTTCCGGCACTCGCGCCTATCGTTATTTCGGCTGCAATCATCGCCGGTGCGCTAGCGCTCGGCTCGCGCTATGGCATCTGGGCCGTGGTTTGCGGAACACTCGCCGGCACGCTGATGCATGTACTGATTGTGGCCTTCCTGATGCATCGGCATGGGTACAGTTTTCGAATGCGGTGGTATGGCGCCACTCCCGCTGTGCGCCAGGTCGGTCGCCAATACGGTCCCGTACTTCTGAGCGGCGTTGTCGCGTCGGGCGGTTTGCTTGTGGATCAGTCGATGGCCGCCATGCTCGCCGCCGGCAGCGTCTCGGCTCTGGTATATTCGAATCGGTTTGTCAGCGTCGTTCTCACCCTGCTCGCCGGCGCAATCTCAACAGCCATAGTGCCGCCGCTATCCAGGCTCATCGCCCACCGCGATTGGCTGAGCTGCCGCGCAACTATTCGCACCTGGGTTCTGGCCACTGCGGCAGTCTCGGTTCCGGTTGCTATGGCGCTTATCGCAGGCGCGCATCCGCTTGTCCGCCTAGCGCTCCAACATGGCGCCTTTGGTCCACGCGATACAGCCGTCGTGGCGCGCGTGCTGGCCATGTATGCCATCCAGATTCCCTTCTTCGCCGTCAGCCGCGTGTACTATCGATTTCTGGTCGCCATGCTGCGCACCGATCTCGTTCTCTACTGCGGCATTGTCAACCTGGTTCTCGACGTGATCCTTAACCTGGTGCTGATGCGTCGGTATGGCGTGGCCGGCATTGCGCTGGCTACCTCGCTCTGGACCGTAAGCACCTTCTTCTTCCTCTGGTACTGGGCGAATAAAGTGCTCGTCCGCGCAAAATCTTCAGGACTCACGCCAGTCCCGGAGGCCGCGCAATGATTCCGCGCCCGGCTCGTTATCTGCTCCGCATCGACGATCTTTGCCCGACGATCAATCGCGAACCGTGGCAGAAGATTGCAGCTTTGATCCGCGAGTTTGGCCTTCGCCCGATCTTAAGTGTCGTTCCCGACAATCGCGATTCCGATCTGAGTGTCTCTCCGGCTGATCTGACGTTCTGGGACCAGATGTGCGCGATGCAGTCGACCGGCGCGACCATTGCTCTGCACGGCTATCAGCATCTCGCTTTCAGCCGCGGCCGCAGCCTGGTTCCGATTCATCGCCGCTCGGAATTTGCCGGTGCGCCAGCCCTCAGCCAGCGCACCTGGATTCGCGCCGGTCTGACGATAATGCGCAGCCATGGACTCAACCCGAAGCTGTGGGTTGCGCCCCGTCACGGTTTCGACCGCATCACGCTCGATGCGCTCCGGTCCGAAGGAATCACGACGCTCTCCGATGGATTCGCGCGCGCGCCATTTGTCCGCAGCGGATTTATATGGATTCCCCAGCAGCTATGGGGGCCGGCCGAGAAATATGCGGGTCTCTGGACCATCTGCATCCATCCCAACACAATAAAGCCCGAGCAGATGGACGAACTCGCCGGGCTTATTCGCTCTCATCGCGATCAATTCATTTCAGTCGAAGAGGCTCTTGTATCCTTCAAGCCAAAGTGTCTCTCATTGACGGAGCGAATCGGTGAGATGCTCATGTTGGCGCGATTTGCCGCCTCAAGATTTAAGCGCCGGTTGCTGCTCCGGCCTTCCCCGATCCGCGAACCTCGTCAACTTCGGCGCTCATAGCAGGACCGGCCTTCCGCGCCTTTGCCTCAAGCAGCTCGCGATAAAGCGCCTCGTGCCGGTCGAGCGCGACCTCAAGGCTGAACCGCTCCTGCACGCGCTGCCTTGCTCGCGCGCCCATCGCCTTTCGTTCCTCGGGAGACATCTCCATCACGCGATCTCATTGCCGCAGCCAGCTCCGCGTCAGTTGAGGACCTCAGCCAGAATTCCTGTCACTCCGTCTTCAACCGCTTCGGCGGTCCCAGAGACGCGTGTTGCAACCACAGGAAGTTCACACGCCCCCGCCTCCAGCACCGCCGTCGGCAGCCCTTCCCAAAGCGACGTGAGCAGAAATCCGTCCGCCGTCTGCATCCAGCGCTTCACATCCGGCACAAAGCCCAGAAAGCAAACCCTCCCGGCAATCCCGATCCGCTCGGCCATCTCCTCGAGCTCGGCCCGTTGCGGTCCCGCTCCAGCAATCACCAGGCCGCGCAGAACCGGAAACCCTTGCGAAGGCTCTCAGCATCGCCGGGTAGTCCTTCACCGGCTCAAGCCGGCCCGCAGCCAGCCATACGAATTCCTCCCCGAGACTTAGCTCACGCCGCAGCGCCGCGCGTCCTGTGGGGTCCGCCCGCCACTCCTCATCATCGATGCCGTTTGCGATCACGGTCAGTTGCGCGGGGTTGACCATGCCAGCGCTCACATGTGCCTCGGCCGCAGCCCGGCTTACCGCAATCACGCGGTCAGAGAGTGAGCGGCTAAGCCTGTATCCGGCCCTTCGCCCCCATCCGCCAGTCGACGCGCTGTGGATCGTGTCGACAACCACCGCCGACGGCGCAAATGCCCTCGAGCACCGCACCATCCACGCCGCGTGAGGCAGGTGCGCGTGAACTACTTCGGGTTTTTGCTGCCGCAGCCAGCGCCTCAGCCTCAACCATCCCCGCGGATCGGCAAGCCCCTTCCGCATCTCCAGCGACAGATAACCGATTCCCTCGCGCCTGAGCCCTTCCGCCGTCTCGCCGCCGGTCCCGGCCAGCGCAACCACGGTCACTTTCCATCCTCGCCTGCGCAATCCGGCCGCCAGCGTCAGCATGTGCCTCTCTGCGCCGCCAATCCGGTCGATGGTGGGGATGATTAGGGCCACATGACTCATGCTCTGCACCCTGCGCAAGTAGAGTCGATCAGCGCCTCGTACGCCTCAAATGCCCGGTCAAAATCAAACTCGCCGACAAACTCGATATAGCGTTGTGGCTCCGCGCCGTCCTGAGCAGCGGCATACACCGGCTTCACGATTGCGGCGGGGCTGAGCCGGCTTAATCTTGGCTTCCAATCTTCGGGTCCCGCACCAAACCAATCCCAGCAGAAGGTCTCGGGTTCGAGTTCTTTGAGTGCTTGCGCGAGAGCCAGCTTCAGGCCCTCCACGCTCGCATCGCGTGCCAGCCAGGAATTCGCGCGCCTTTGCAGCAGATTGACCACACCACCCGACGCCGGAGTGGCAACTACCGGCAGACCGCTGGCGAGTGCTTCGATCAGCACGTTCGGCATCCCCTCGTGACGCGAAGAGAGCACGAACAGGTTGGCCCCGGCATAAAACCCGCAGGGCTGGTCAACATGTCCGGCAAACCACACCGCATTCTTAAGGCCGAGCTCGTCCGCCAGCCGCTTCAGAGTTCCGTCCTCCGGTCCGGTGCCCGCAATCACCAGATCTGCGTGTGGAAAGTCCCTCCGCACCAGGGCAAGCGCCCTCAGCAGCAGGTCGAATCCCTTTTCGGGCACGAGCCTGCCTAAAGCCAGCAAATGCGGGCCAAATCCCGGCCATCGCTCGGGCTCGGTCACGCCCTGGATTCCATCTAAGTCCACAGGGTTGGGCAACACGGCGAGACGTTCCGCTGCAATCCCAACCTCCGCAGCCAGGTCGTCGGCCATGGCGCGCGATTGGCAGATAATCCGGTCGGCGCGGCAATAGAGGGCACGATAGAGCCGGCGTGTGTACCAGGGCAGCGCGCCAGCCGCGAGCGCCGAAGAGACCGTTGAATTCTGCCTGACAAATATCAGTGTTTGCTTTGGGAAGAGTCGCCGCAGCATCAGCACCATGAAATTCAGGTGTGCCATGCCCGAAAGAATCACGTTCGGCCTGAGCCGTCTCACCAGCTTCAGAATCGCCGCCGCGCCGTAGCGAACCCTGCTGGCGCCAAGCGCATGTACTGTCACACCCTGCAGTGCAGCCGAGGTCGGCGCCGCCTGCGTCACCAGTCCCAGATGGATTTCGTATTTGCGGTTCGACAGGCCCCGAGCCAGCAGAGCTGTAACTTGCTCCGCGCCGCCGCCTCCCAGATGTGGGATCAAGAGAAGAACCCTAAGTCTTTCAGCCATGCAATTCCGGTCGGGAACTATTTTGGTCTCTTAGGAGCTTCTTAATCTGTGTTTCGTATCACGACATTTCCTGTCTGGGAATGATACAGTCCCTTTTCTTACTCACAGTACTTTTGTCAGCCTCCTGGGTTGACGCTTCGATGGCCATAACGGCAATGGTTGACTTGGAATCGGATACTCACTCGTCTTGCGAGGGCCAACAAAGTATCCTCGTCGGCGTCACGCGTCACGAAACGTGCCTGGTTCTCCGGGGCCGTCTGCGTGCCCTGCGCGACGCCGGCTTCAAGGTAACCGTTGTCTCCAGCCCCGGGAATCTGCTCACCAGCATCGCAGCTCTCGACGGTGTCCGCTGTGTCGCCATCCCAATCTGCCGCGGCATCGCGCCGCTTTCCGACTTCGTATCACTCTTCCGGCTCTGGCGCCTGATCGGCCGCCTCAAGCCCGATATGGTTGAGTTCAGCACACCCAAGGCAGGCCTTCTCGGCACCCTCGCCGCATGGCTGCGGCGCGTTCCCCGGCGCGTTTACATGCTCCGGGGGCTCAAGCTCGAGAGGACAACCGGCCTCAAACGCCACGTTCTGCTCGCGGCCGAGCGCCTGGCCGCCCTTTGCGCCCATGCGGTTTTGTGCAACAGCCGCAGCCTGCGGACTCAGGCGCTCGCTTTTGGCGTTGCTCCGACTGCCAAACTCCACCTGCTTGGCGAGGGCAGCAGTAATGGCGTTGACATCGACCACTTCTCACCCGGCCCGTCTCAAGTCCGCTTCCGGCTCGGCCTGCCTCGCCGCGCCAGGATCATTGGCTTTGTAGGGCGACTCACTCGCGACAAAGGCTTGCCCGAACTCGTCGCTGCCTTCGACCAGATCCTGATTCGTGAGCCCAATGCGCACCTGCTCCTGGTTGGCTGGCTCGACAACGGCGAAGACCAGCTGACCGCTGCCGATCGTTCGCATATCCTCTCCCATCCGTACATCCATTCAACTGGTTACGTGGCCGATCCGCTGCCTTATTACCGCGCAATGGAGCTCATGGTCCTTCCCACCTGGCGGGAAGGCTTTCCCAATGTCGTGCTCGAAGCCGCCGCCACGGGCATCCCGGTTGTTACGACGCTTTCTACTGGATCGCGCGACTCCGTGATCTCCGAAGTTACCGGCTTGCTCATCCCTCCCGGTTACCCCGAGGCCATTGCCGAAGCGGTTTGCACACTTCTTGCCGACCCCGTTCGCGCCCGCCAAATGGGCGTCGCAGCCCGCGCCAGGGTCCTGGACCACTACGTCAACGAGTACGTCCTGCGCCTCACTTCAGCCTTCTACAAGTCCCTGCTGGAGTCACCAAGCGTTAACGATACTGTCGCCGAGCTTGCGGTTCTTTCCGCGGGCGAATAAACCCAATACCGTTCAGTAACCGACCAGCCGGTAGCCAGAACCAGGTTAGGTGACCCATCCTTCTGAGCGAAGCGGAGCGGAGTCGAAGGATCTTCTTCTTGGCCTCATCGCGAAATGGGTGGGATTGGCCAACACTTCCCGGCGTGCGGGTTCTCCAAGTGAACGACATTAGGGCCAGGGCCTCTTTCGGTCTTTCTCGCCAGCTTGAATTCCATATTCTCCAACGCTTTTCGGGTTAGTTTCCCTCGCCAGGAAACAGTTCCGGCTGGTCGGCTTCGTGGGTTTCTGGCGCGCGCCGCCGGCCGGGTGCGCCGATCAGGCTCAGCACCTCGAGGGTCTGGATCGACATGCGCGGCACAAAGATGCGCTGGGTGTTCGAACGAGTGTCAGGTGGGGTGAGCATAAGTCCCGCGCCGTCCACCAGCGAGAGGTCGTTGGCCGCCAGCCCCTCCAGTTCATCTCCGTCGGCCAGCGTCAGCCGCAGCCACAAGCCCGCCGTACGCGGACGGATAGCAAATCGTTTACGCAGCAACCGCTCAGGATTCGCCGGATCGGCCGAAGCTTGTGGAAAATCTCGCACATAGCAGACCCACTTCACCTGTTCCCAGCCGATCCTAACCACCTTGCCCGAGAGATCGAGGATTTCCAACTCCGCCGCGTTTAGTCCCAGGTCCGGCCCAGCGTACCCCGCGCACCAATCCCGCGTGAACTTCCTCACAATCACGGCTTTGCGCGCATTGGCCATACCGATATGGATTCTCGCATGTCCAATCGACGCGCGCGGCCCAAATAAACCGGCGGAATCCTTTGAATGAACAGCAATTTGCTTTGGCAAACCGGGACGCTGTCCGAGGTTTCCAAGGGCGAACGCACCCGCGGTTTCTATAGCCAAGCTTAGCGAGTTGTGTTAATGTACTGGTTTGCCAGCCTCTCGCAAATCGCGTCAATAAGAGCAACAGCATCAGGCAGTTGGCGCATGATAGAGGCGGCGGAAGCTGAAACGGAATGCCCGATTACATTTATCTCCTGGAAAACCGGCTCTCGACGGATCAGCGCCAGGCACTCGACGACTTCGAGAGGCCGCCGGGACGCCGGCACAATTATCTTTCTAACCGGGGGAGCTGTTCGCGACCTCACCAGCGGCCATGCCGTCCGCGAACTTGAAGTTGCAGTTCAGATTAATGCGCTTAAGTTAAAGAAACCGCTGGAGAAACTCGGCGCACAAGGTGTGGGGCGAGGACGAGCCCTCGCGGCACTCTTTACCTTTGTTTTCCCGGGACGGTTCGCGTTGACCTGGTGAGTACCCATCGGGTGGAGTACCCCAAGCCGGGCAAGCCGGTTTATCATCCCACCTCAATCCAGGAGGACCTTCGCCGCCGCGACTTTACCGTTAATTCGATGGCGATCTCGCTCAACGAGGGCTCATTTGGCCTGCTCATGGATCCGTTGAATGGCGCTGCCGACATCGAGCTGCGGACCCTGCGGCTGGTTTCGAACTACGGCTTCCTCGAAGAGCCGTCGCTGCTGATCAGGGCGACACGCTACGCGGCGCGCCTGAGCTGGGAGATGGACCAGCGGACCTTGGCGCGCTACGAATATGCCAAAAGCGAAGGCGTTTTCGAGTCGATTTCAGCCCACGCCCGCAGCCTTGAACTGGAACAGATCGGCCACGAGGAAGACGGGCTGAAAGTGCTGCGCGCGCTCGACGCGGAAGGCTGGATGAACATCCTTTTTCCCGCCTGGACGCCGGCCAGGGCCGACGAAGATAAGCTCAAGGCGCTGCACGATCTGGCCGTGGAACTGCTGATGCAGGGCGTTCATGCCGACATGTCGGCCGCGCAGATGCAGCTGCTGACCGCGAAACTCGCCCCCAAAGACCTGAACGCGCTGAAAAAGCTGATGCTGCGCCCCGGCTTTGTTGAGGAGTGGAACGATCTGGACGCGATCGCCGCTGGATTCTCAAAAGCTCTGCTGGCAAAGCAGAACTCAACCCCTTCGGCGGGCTTCAAGTTGTTCACGAGCTATGATCCAGAAGCAGTTCTCTGGCTTGGATTTACCAGCAAAACCGCGGCAGTGCGTGAGCGCTACGAGCAGTTCCTGAAAGTCTGGCCCGAGTCGCGCCAGAAGATTCCCCATGCCCTGATGCAGGAGATGCGGATCACGCCCGGAATCTGCCCGGTTACAGCGACATTGTTCAAGCCGATCTTCCTTGAGCTTATCGACGGCAAGCTGACCACGCCCGAAGAGATGCGGGCCTTTCTTGAGCCGCATTCGCCGCCCGCCCCTCCACCGCCGGTAAGCGTCAAGCGCACCCGCGCCAAGCGGAGCGCGGAAGCGCGGATCAAAGAGCGAGCAATGGAGGACGAGGGCGAAGATGAAGAGTCGCTGGCGGGCGACGAGGATATTGACGACCTCGGCGCCGATGACGACGAGATTGAGCTGACCGTCCCGGCTGGAGACCTTGACGAGGTGAGCGCCGAGGAACCGGAAGAGGAAGAGACCGAAGAAGGCGAGGAAGAGGAGACCGCCCCTGCAAAGGCTCCTGCAAAGAAAGCTGCAGCTGCGGCGAAGACTCCAAAAGCCGTCGGTCACGCCGCAAAAACAGCTGCAAAACCGGTGGTGCCCATGGCCGAGCCTGCGCTGGTGACGAAAACCGAGCCCAAGAAACCTGCGGCAGCCGGCAAAACTGCGGCCGTTCCTCCCGCTTCCAAGTCTGCGGCTCTTGATCGTGCCGCGAAGCCCTCAGCGACGAAACCGGCCGCCAAGCCTGATGCTCAGGCGCCTGCCAAATCTTCGATTGTTGCCAAGCCAGCGGCAAAGCCGGCGGCACCGGCGCCGGCCGCAGCAAAAAAGTCGACCCCGACTGTGAAGCCAACCAAAGCACCTTCGAGGCCCGCTGCAAAGCCGGCCAGGCCGGCAGCGAAGAAGGTTGAAGTGAGGGTTCCCGCGAAGAGCAAGCCAAACGCTCTACCTGCCAAACCTGCAAGAGGCACGGCTCACTCCGCCAAGCCGGCGAAGAGCGCAAAAGCTTCGAAACCCGCCCCGAAAAAACCGGCCCCCAAGGCCGCCCTGAAGAAGAAGAAGCGGTAGCGTGACCTTTCGCGCGAAGAACTCTCGGCGAGTTTGATTTGGAACGGTATTGCTTCGACCTGCGTTTCTCGCTTGCCGGGGAGACTCGCGTCGCAGGTCTAACGACAGGTTGTACTGGCGGCCTTCTGGCGCTCCGAGACTTCGCCAGACCATGAGATCAGGGTGGTCGCGCCCTCGAGACATACGGGCTATTGAATACGCGTGTTCTCTCCTCAGCCTCACAATCGCCGCGCAGAGTAAATTAAGAATGAACGGTCGGATGCCCGGATGGCGAAATTGGCAGACGCAGCGGACTTAAAATCCGCAGTGCTTAACCGCACGTGGGGGTTCAAGTCCCCCTCCGGGCACCATAATGTCAACAATTTACGTTTTACGTTCATTTCTCCTTCGTTAGCGATTTCCCCCACGACGTTGGCGATACTTATGGTGGTACTTTGTACTCGAGTGAGTGTCAGGGACAAAGATGCCAAGGAAAAACCTTTAAAGAGTCACTGGGGCCCGGGAGAAGGTTCCAAGCAGCGGCTGCGGTGGATCCGCGCTATCGCGTGAACCAAAACTGAAACGCGAAAAGGTCGGGCGCATGGGCGATGCAATAGCGCCATATCAACAGCGCAAGTCTCAGTTCCGAGCCCGAAACAAACTCCCAGCAAATCTTAGCAATGCCGGGGTGAAGTCTAAGGAACTCGCGGACGCGAACCGGACTTCCCAATCCCAGCCCTTCGTTCTTTCAGCCTTGTGAATGCTACCATTTTGGTAGCGTGCTTTTCTTGTCCTCGCTGTCGCTTTATCACTCTTTCGGCCTGGGCTGCTAGCACGAGTCCACTTTACTTAAATTGAGTTATAAAGTGAGTGGGAGAGTTTCAAACTGTCTGTAAATTGTTAATTATAAATGTGGCCCCGTAGCTCAGGTGGATAGAGCAGCAGTTTCCTAAACTGCGTGTCGGCTGTTCGAATCAGCCCGGGGTCACCATCCCAACTGCTTTAGTAAATCTATTTTCCGCCTGCCCGACCCTTCCGCACTTTGTGCAATTCCATCGACAAGAAAAGAGTATTTTCCCAAAGGCAAACCTGTCTGAGATTTTGACTCCGCGCCGTGTCAGCAGCTATAAAGTTTCATGTCACGGAAATGAGTTCCATGACATCACGGCCGCTCGATTACCAGCGCGCCCAGAAAATAAAATCAGCGTCAGGATGTTCGGGAAGGCGGTGAAAGTCCGCCACTGCCCCGCAACTGTGAGCGCTGCTCGTCAGGCTATCGTCGTGTTGAGAGCCGGATGGAGCAAGAGAGATCAGCCACGTAGCCACTGAGGGCCTGTAAGGCGGCCTTGGGAAGGCGGTTGATCGAGCGCAAGTCAGGAGACCGGTCCACGGCGCGCAACTGCTTTCACGTTCCGAGGGGAACGAAGGAGCCATCGATGGCTATTTTCCGCTTCCGCACACGCGGCCAGGTTTCTCGCCGCTTCATCTTGTTCACCGCCGCCCTTCTCTCTCTTTCTGTTCTCTGCCTTCACGCTGCCTCAGTTCATGGAGTCGTTACCGACGCAACCGGCGCGCGCGTAACGGGCGCGAGCATAGCCCTTGTCATCGATGGCCAGGTTGTTGGTTCTGCCGCGACCGGCGCAGACGGCAGCTTCCAAATCACTACCGGCATCGATGGGCCGATTCTTTCTGCTGGTCTCGTCCACCGAATTTCCGCCAATTACAGACGCCTGATTTTTATGCCGGCCAATTTGACTCAGTCGAGCGGGACCTGGTGCTTGAACCGGCCTGGGTGCGTGAATCGATTGTGGTTACTGCCACAGGAACTCCGGTATCCGCAGCAGCAGACGAGCTCTGCCACCACAGTTTTATCGCCCTTGATCTTTCGCTGCGCACCGACTTTGTGAGCGCATTGCGACTTGATGCCCGGAACCTCCACGGTCAGGATGGTCAGATGGGCTCGCAAACTTCGCTCTTTGTACGCGGCGGCGATTCCGATGACAACAAGATTCTGATGGATGGCGTTGACGTGGGAGATTTGGGCAACCTGTTCGATTTTGGCCCGCTCACCACTTCGGCGCAGCAAAGCGTAGAAGTTTATCGCGGCCCCGATTCGAATCTCTTCGGCGCCGGGGCTATGACCAGCGTGGTGAGCCTTACCACGCCGCACGGGACTACCAACTTCCCTTCCCTGCTTTTTGAAGGCGATGCGGGTAACTTTAATTCTTCGCGCGAACAGCTTCAGCTTGCCGGCGCTGTCGGGCGCTTCGATTATCTTGGCTCGTTCAACTGGCTCCAAACCGGTAATGCCCTGCCCAACGACAAGTACCACGTGGCGACGGCGGCGGCAAACCTTGGCTGGCAGCCCACCGGCAACACGCAGATCCGCGGCACCCTCCACTATCTGGTGGATGCGACCGGTGTTCCCAATGCATGGGATTTTTATCATGTGGCCGACAACGCGACGGAAAAAGATCAGAACATCTACCTGAGCGCATCGATTGATAACCAATCGACGGCATCAATTCATAATAGTGTCCGTTACGGGCTTGTGCGCAAGCGCGAGCAGGAGAATCTATGGGCACTTTCAGGCAATACTGTCACAGACACGCCCTATTGTTTCGGGCCGGGCACGCTGGGCAATGTTGTCACCATTACAGGGGCCAATGGCTATACGGCCACCAGCCAGGCCGTGCTTGATTGTTCAACCTACAGCTCGCAACTGGTCAACAATCGCGATCAGCTTATTTATCGCGGAGAAGCCACGATTACTCCGCACCTGGCCGGCCTGGTTGGATTCCAATACGAAGACGAGCGCGGCGCAAACCCGCATGGCTATTACCCATCCATCGATCGCACCAATTACGACTATCAGGCTTCAGTCCATGGCGACTTCAAGAGCCGGCTTTACTACACCCTTGGCGGCAGCCTTGAGCATTACTCACTGGTTGGCGTCCAAACTCTGCCTCGTGCGGGCGTCTCCTACTACGTGCTGCGGCCGCGCAGCGGAGTCTTCAGCGGAACGCGTGTGCTGTTCAACTTTGGCGATTCGGTGCGCGAACCAACGCTGCCCGACCAGGAAGAGTCGCTTTACAGTTTCCTTGTCGAAAACGGGGCCCAGTCGACGATTCAGACGCTTCACATCGGCCAGCTCTCCGCGCCTGCCGTGCGCACCTATGAAGGCGGGGTGGAACAGGCATTCCTGAGCCAGCACATTCTATTTCGCGCCAATTACTTTCACAATCAGTTCGGACGCGAGATCGAATATGTCGGTCTCGATCTGATTCCCGAACTGCTGCCTAATTTGACTGCGGCCCAGCAGCAGCAGCTTGAGCAAGTGCTGCAAGAGAACTACGCCTACGAGCTCACCATCAACTCCGAGGCGTTCCGGGCCCAGGGCGTGGAAGCTAATGTCGAAGGCGGCATCGGCAAGAACATCTTCCTGCGCGGCGGCTATACCTATCTCGATGCCGTGGTGCAGCGCTCATTCACAAATGATGACGCGGCGCTGTTGGGGCCGATCCCTACATTTGATGGAGTTCCGGTCGGCCCCTACTCGCCTCTTGCCGGCGCCAGGCCGTTCCGGCGCGCTCCAAATACAGGATTCATCTCGGCCACCTACTCCGACAAGAAACTCAGCGGCGTCCTGACTTCGTCGTTCGCAAGCCGCAGCGACGACTCCACTTTTCTTGAGGGCGAGGATGCAAATGGAGGCAACAGCCTTCTCTTGCCGAACCGCAATCTGGACCACGGTTTCGCGAAAATCGATCTGGGCGGGAGTTACCAACTCTCAACCCTGCTTGGGATTTACATTCAGGGCGACAACCTTCTCAGTCAGCAGCATATTGCCCCCATCGGTTATCCGAGCTTGCCGATGACCGTGCGCGCAGGTTTGCGTATTCAGTGGGGCATCGGAAACAAACAGTAAGCAGTGACTTCCATTCAAGAGAACGAGCGGGGATCAGTCCTTCTGGTCCCTGTCGAATTGCTTTTTCAGTTCTCTGGCATTGCCATAATTCTGGTGCAAAACTCGCACGATACGCTGGCAGCGCTCGTACCTTTTTCCACAGGCCCGACAGTGCCATTCTCAAACGGTGAAATTTTTTCCTTTGAAAATCGGACTGAACTGTCGGAAACTAACTTCACGCGGCCCCTAAGTCGTTTGTGTGCTCCCATTTTAACATTTCCTTAATCAGCAACACTCAAGCTGTTTTCAAGTCCTTCCCGGGCCAATGTTCAGCCCCGTTCGCATAGCAAGGAAAAATTCAACCGCACTTCAAGGAGAGTTATGAAACAGTCTTCTGTTTGGAGGAGTGTCACTCCGTTTGCCCTGACTCTGCTCTTGGTTTTGATTAGCGCTTCGTCAGGTCGCGCGCAACAAACGCTCGGTTCAATCAATGGAACAGTATTCGACTCTTCGGGTGCGGCGGTCCCCGGCGCGCAGGTCACGGTTACCGATGAGAGCATTAACGTTGTGCGTTCCACCACCAGCCAGGGAGATGGTTTTTTTCAGATCTTCAATCTTCCCATCGGCGTCTACAAGGTTCGTGCGACACACGACGGCTTTGAAACTACGCAGCTAGCCAACATTGCGGTGCAGGAAGCCCGCGCGACTACGCTGCAGATCTCATTGAAGATTGGCCAGGTATCGACATCGGTTGAAGTCACAGCCACACCCTTACTGAACGCAACCGACGCCACCAATGGCTACACTCTCGACACCGCTCAGATCGCGGCCATACCCACGGCGACAGGCAGCTTCACGCAATTGGCCATCTTATCTCCGGGCACAAATGCGGAATTGTTGAGCGGCCTCAACAGCAACTCCGGCCTGGGTAACCAGAACATCCAAGCCAACGGCCAGCGCGCCACTTCGAACACGATGCAGGTGAACGGCGTCGACGTTACCAACATTTTCAACGGCATGACGTCAAGCGGCCTTACCTCTCAGCGCTTCAACTTCAATATCGGCGCGGGCAGCACGTCGGGAAGCTCCTCAGCAGGCGCGGGCCCGGTTGGCGGCGCATCGCTTGAAGGCGCTTCGCCGTACGGTTCGGTTGGCAACAGTTTGCCTTCTCCTCCGACCGAGACGATTGAGGAACTCCGCGTCAACACTTCGATGTACGATGCGCAGCAGGGCGCAACAGCGGGCGCACAGATCGACGTGAACACGATTTCGGGCACCAATCAATTCCATGGACAGGTCTATGGCACTTTTGCCAACAACGACTTGAACTCCGCGCCGTATTTTTTCAACCAGCAGTATCAGCTCTCGCAACAAGGCGTTGGCGCTTTTCCGCAGTCCCTGGTTAATCCTTATCTACAGCGCTGGACAGGAGGCGCAACAGTTGGCGGGCCCATCAAGAAAGACAAGTTCTTCTTCTTTGCCTCCTATCAACGCTTGTCGAGCACCGACCAGTCCACTGGCCTCTCGCAGATGACCGTGCCCTCTGGACTCACCGACGACCGATCCGTCGCGGGGCTTGACGCGGCGGCTAATAGCTGGGCAGGTAAGGGATCGTTCACCAGCCCTATCGATCACATCGCCATGGCTCTGATGAACGCCAAGCTTCCCGACGGAAGTTATCTGATTCCTTCGGCGCAGAGCAGCAATGGCTACGTATACGGAGTTCCCAACGTTACGCTGATCGGTGACTCGATCATGACGTCCGACCAGGCCAATGGAAACGTGGACTGGCAAGTCAACAGCAAGGACCGGCTCTCCGGCAAGTACTACTTCCAGAACGATCCTGTAACCCTGCCATACGACTTTTCGCAAACGGGTGGATTCCCGGTAACGCAGAAGAATGGCGCTCAGGTTGGGGCCATCGACAACACGATCGCCATTAACCCGCACTTCAGCTGGGAGCAGCGTCTTGGCTTCTTCCGCCAGGCAGCCTACAGTGGTTTCACACAGACGCTGACGAACCCCGGCGGAGAGGATAGCTTTGGAATCAACGGATCCACCCAAAAGGACGGCGCCTCAATCAGGGCCGGACTGCCGGGATTGAGGCTCGAATCGTTTGCCAGCAAGCAAAACGATTCTCCTTCCCTGAAGGTTGGCCCCTACAGTTCATTTGCCGACATGGGCTTTTACCAGAGCCGTCTTAACCCCTCAACCAATCTGATTTGGGTTAAGGGCAAACATACAATCGTGGCCGGCGGTGGTTACAGCTACACCCAGTTGAACATTGAGAACTGGCGCAACGGAATCGAGCAGGTCACGACCTCGAGTTTTGAGAACTTCCTCGAAGGCAAAGTGCACAGCTCGAATGTGCTGGAGACGATTGATCCGGCCTCGCATAAGAACAATGCCAATCGCTATTACCGGACCAATGAAGCCGACGCCTACCTGCAGGATAAGTGGCAGGTTCACTCCAATCTGAGCATCACGGCGGGCGTTCGCTACGACCTCCACGGTGGCATGACTGAGAAGTACGGCAACATGTTCAACTTCGATCCCTCCCGGTACAGTGTGACTGGCACCACAACCACCGGCTTCTCTGTCGCCGATGCGGGATTCATTATTGCCGGAAATAACAAGGAGAGCCCGACATCTGGCGTCAGCGATTCAACGCTCACCGGACGCCAGTGGGGTATCTCGCCCCGCGTAGGCTTCGCCTGGTCGCCCACCCGGGATCATGGGAATTTCGTGGTTCGAGGCGGCGGCGGCATCTACTTTGACCGCGGCGAATACTTCGTCTACCTCTCGCAACCGGCTGGTTCCGGCTACGGCGGCCCGTTCGGAGTCACCGAGTCAGCACCTCTTGCCACTTTTGTTGCTGGCCAGGGCTCAAAGCTCGAAGATCCGATCGGTCTGGCATTCAGTGCTGCGGGAAGTCCCGCCTACATTGCTCCCAGCGCCAATCCCGGCACAATTACACAGACTTTGCAAAACACGCTTAACGCCATGACCGGCTCACCAAAGCCGGGCACAGAATATGCCTCCTTTGGGCCTAACTGCAGCGGCGCTCAAAACCAGGAGGGCTATTTCCTTTGCCCTGATGCCCTGAACTTTGGCACATATGACCGCGCGAACGTGCTGCCTTACACGATTAACTACGACCTCGACATTCAGTGGCAGCCAAACAGCACGACCGCCCTCGACATCGGATATGTGGGTAACCGTGGCCGGCACGCCGTTGTGCCCGTTCCATTAAACACGCCAGGTATTGCGACTTCTTCGAATCCGATCTGGGGTGAAACCACAAGTTACGGTTTCGAGTTGCTTAATCAGAACGCATGCGGCGACAAGTATTGCGATTACGCGCCGATTGCCGGCGAGCCGTGGAATACAGAAGACGGCGGCAACACCGACTTCCGTACACCTTATATCGGTTTCAGTCCCAACGCATCCTATTACAAGACCTCTGGCAACTCGGCCTACGACGCCCTGCAGGTGCACCTCGACAAGAAGATGTCGCACAATTACATGCTTGGCGCCAGCTACACATGGAGCCACACTCTCGACGAGCAAAGCGATTTGGGCCTGTTCTTTACGGGTGGCAACCCCAATGACCTTCGCAACTCATGGGCCTCGTCGGACTTCGATCGCTCCAATGTTTTCTCCGGCTATTTCCAGGCAAGCTTACCGAACAAGGCCAGGGCGCACTCAGCCGAAGCTTTGTTGATCAATGACTGGAATCTGAATGGAACGGCGGTAGTGCAGAGTGGCGAGCCGTACTCCCTCTATGAGTTCTATGGAGCTGTCGGCAGCATCTACTTCGGTGACTTTCCGACATTAATGAACCCGATTCTGGGGGTTAAAGACCCTTCCAACTTAAAGCACGAATTGACCGGCAATAAAGGAGCACAGCGTGGCCTGGGCGGCGCATACGTTCCGGCCATCGATCCCACTCAGATCGCCATCAACTATGTCACGCCTGGGACCCTTGGCGTTCCGGTCTCAACCGGTACCGACCCGCAGGATATTTATGAGACGGCATTCGCGCCTCCGCAACGCAACATCTTCCGCCAATCTGCTCAGAAACAGCTGAATCTCTCCATTCGGAAGCAATTCCATTTCACCGAGAGGTTCGGTGCGGATTATGAGTTCAACATCTTCAACGTGACCAACACTACCAGCCTCGACGTGCCGATGGACCAGGCGCAGATTCGCCAGAATAATGCTTGCTCGAATTCTGCAATTGAAGCCGGCGGCAATTGTTTCAACCCGCAGGCCTATTACGTCAACTACGGTCAGATCGTATCCAGCCCGCTCCCTGCGGACCAGCAATCCACGCTTGCCAACCTCGACCAGCTTCCCTACTCCACAGGAGCGGGAAAGAGCCTATCCATACCCACCTACATTCCGATTGGCCAGCATGGCTGCCTTGCGGAAAATGCTATTCCGGGGGGATGCCCCAACAACGCAGCTAACTTCGGGTCGGTCTACAACACGATCGGAAGCAACCGCATTTTCACCATGGGCTTCCATTTCACCTATTAGAGCGATGTCAGTTTGAAATGATTCGACGGGGTCCCTCCGGGGGCCCCGCCTTATTTGTGTGGGTGCTCAATTTTGAAGTGCGCAGCCGCGCAGTCCTTCAGCGAACTTGGAGCTTCCCGTTAAGCGGCGTGTTGTCTGAGGAGGCCCCGACCAGCACCTCGTAATCGCCCGGCGCGAGAGTCCAGCTGTTATTGGCTTCGTTGAATGTCTTCAGCACTCGCGATTCGAGGGTAACTTTAACGGTCTTCGATTCTCCGGGCGCAAGCGAAACCCGCGACCAGCCGACCAGCCGCTTGAAGGGTTCGTCAGTGCCTTGCGGGAGCTTTGCATAGACCTCGGCGATCTCTGTTCCAGATCTATTTCCGGTATTCTTCACCGTGAAGCGCACAGTCTTCGCGGCTGAATCAACGCTCAAGCCAGAGTAGGCGTAGGTTGTATACGACTGTCCGAAGCCAAAGGCAAAGAGCGGTTGCTTTTGCTGCGTTTCAAACCATTTGTAGCCAACCAGGGGGCCTTCATCATAGTGAACTGAGTAGCCGGAAAAGTGTACGCCCCCGTTCACCGAATGGCTTCCCTGCCCCCAATCCGCGGCCGAGAGCGGAGGAATCGCCGCGTGGGGCAGGTCTTGCTCGCTCTTCGGGAAAGTGATGGCGAGTTTGCCGGATGGATTGACGTCGCCCACCAGCACATTTGCCAAAGCTTTGTGTCCGGCGCTGCCTGCGAACCACGCTTCAACCACTCCGGCAACGTTGTCGAGCCAGGGCATGGTGACGGCGGTGCCGGTTTCAAGCACAACGATGGTATGAGGATTCGCCGCTGCAACTTGCCCGATCAATGCGTCCTGATTATCGGGCAGCGACAGGCTGCGCAGATCCATGCCTTCCGATTCCCACTGAGAGGCGAAGACAATGGCAAGATCGGAGTTCCTTGCGAGTTTCGCCGCGGATTGCAGATCGGTTCCGGGATCGAATGTGATTTTCGCGCTCGGCAGTTTTGCCCGAAGCGCCTTCAGAGGAGAGGTCGGGAACCAGATGTGATCCTGCCAGTGTGTCGCGCCCTTACCGGGAGGCATGATGGCATTGCCCCCCAGGCGGGTCAACCTGCGCCGAGCCGCCGCCGGAAATCATGCCGACATCGGCGTGCGCGCCGATGATGGCGATGGCTGTGAACCTTCGTGAGGGATCGATGGGGAGAATCGCGTTCGAATTCTTCAGAAGAACGATGCTCTTCTCCTCCACGTGCTGCGCGATTTCCAGTCCTCTTTGAACATCGACTTTGCCTTTCTGCGGCGGATCGTCGACGACGCCAGAAAGGAATTCCGCGTACAGAACTCTGCGGGCGTGGTCGTCAATCTCCGACATCGGCACCCTGCCGGCATCGACTGCAGCCTTCAGCTTCGGGCCGAAGAAATCGGCCATCGGCTGTTCCTGATCGAGTCCAGCCGCCGAGGCTTTTTCAGTGCTGTGCGTCCCGCCCCAGTCGGAGAGCACAAAGCCTTTGAAGCCCCACTCGTTCTTCAGCACATCGCGCAGCGTGTATTGGTTTTCGCAGGCGATAGTCGCCATTGACGCGGTTGTAGGAGCACATAACTGCACCGGGATTGGCGATGGAGATGGCAATGTGGAACGCAAGCAGGTCAGATTCCTGCATGGCCCGTTTTGAGATGAAGGCGTTCACAATGTTGCGGCCGGTCTCCTGGTCGTTCATCGCGTAGTGCTTGATGTCGCCGACGACATGCTGTGCCTGCTCGCACTTCATCAGGTTGCCGACCATGGTGCCTGCGAGCAGCGGGTCTTCGCCTGCATATTCAAAGTTGCGGCCATTCCTGGGCTCGCGAGCCAGATCCACGCCGCCACCCAAAGTCATGTCAAAACCCTGCGCGCGCAGCTCGCTGCCGATCACCTCGCCGTAGTGGCAGGCAGATTCCGGGTCCCAGCTCGCCGCAGCTCCGAGGCTTGAGGGCAGAGCAGTGGAGTATCTTCCGTTAGCGCCGCTATCCCTCACTCCATACGCGGCGTCTGAGATGATGAGGGGCGGAATGCCGAGGCGCGTGACTCCTTCAACGTAGCCGGCGCCGCCATTCGAGAGATGAGTGAGCGGCATTTGCCACTGGGCAGCGTGAGCCATCCCGTTCCCATGAACAAGAGCCAACTTTTCATCGAGCGTCATCTGCTTGAGGACCAGGTCGGCCCGCTCCGCAGGGGAGAGCTTGGTGTTCATCCAGGGCTGATTAGGGACCTGGGCGGCAAGGACGTTAGCACCGGCGACGATTCCGATGGAGGCAATCAGTACGAGAAGGGACCGCGGGCTTGGCGTGTGAATCTGCATATATCTCCAACTACACAATTATGGGGTGGACCACGCAATATGTTATCGCAACCGCGCGCCTCTTTGCCTGCCTATTGGCGGGTTGAATCGCTCATACAAACGGAGTGTTTCCGCAGAGCGCGACATGAATGCCCATTGCGGACATCATGGCGGCCTTGGCGGCGAGGGCCTTTTCGGCGGTCTGATCGTCGGGAGCGTAAGCCACGTTCACGTGATTGGCGTGATGGCGCGCCATAAACTGGTTCTGCGAGATGCCGCGCAGCTTGACGTGCATGATAGGCCATTGCGGTGTGACGCATTGCCAGCGGCGCTCGGTCTCGGCCTGCGGCAGCGTGATGCAGTCCGCGATACCGAGGTCGGCGTGGACCTGGCCGCCCTCAACAAAGACGCGGCTCCAGACGAAGGGGCCGGGCTTCGAGATGCCCTTGAGCGTGCCGCCTCCGAGGCGAAAATACATGGCCGGTTGGCGTTCGCTGATGGCGCCGCCATAACCGCCAACCAGGTGCGACGCGGGAACCGCGCCGGAAATCTGGAAGAGCCAGATAAAGTCGTCGATGCCCTCGCCTTTATAGTGCTCGCCCCAGCGAACGTCATGCAGCGTAGTGGCGGGATCGAGGTGCATGGCGCTCCACACGCGATTGGTTACCAGCGCATCAAGGCCGGCGCACTCGTCAACCTCGTTGAAATGCGGCAAGGGCTTACCGGCGTAGAGTTCTTTACCGCTCGTATCGAAGACGGGCGGCCGATCGACGTTGTTCAGAAGGCCCTCGACCAGATCGGAGGCCGGCGCCATGTCTTTCAGTCCCTGCTGATATTGAATGCCGATGGCGTCGCAGCCGAATTCGTCGGCAATGCGCATGGCCGCGATGTACATCTTGCACTGGCCAAGAATCTGGGTATCGGTCAGATCGGTTTCTTCGTTGGGGCCGGTGCGGAACTGAATGCCGCTGGCATTGAGCCACTCGCGCACTTTTTGCGCTTCGGCGTCGGAAACCTGATTCATGCCGGCCACCAGTGCGGACTGGCTTAGGCGCTCCTTGTACACGCCCATGGGATTCAGCAGATAATCTTCGATGATGGCGTTGTACATACCCATGCAGCCCTCGTCAAAGACGCCCATGATAGCTTTTTCCGAGCCGAGGGCATGGGCGAGCGCGGTGCCGAGTTCGGTTTCAGCAGTGGGCAGAGCGGCAACGTCAAGCTCATGAACGTGGCTGGTGTCGTGCGTGATCCGGTGTTCGCGCAGCCACTGGCGCAGGCCTGCAAGGAAAAACTCGTCCTTAAAATCCAGGCTCCACAATGTCGAGAACTTCACCCCGGCCTTCCATAAGCAGCCGTTCAGGTTCAGCATGCCGACCAGCCCCGGCCACTGCCCCGACCAGTTCGCTACGGTGAGGATGGGGCCACGGTGGTGCTGAAGTCCTGCGAGCAGGTGGTAGCTGTATTGCCATACCGATTCCGCCACAACCAGCGGCGCATCGGGATGAATGCCCTCAAAAACATCCATGCCCATGCGCTGGTTGTAGATGAACCCATGCTGCAGGCGGGCATCATAGGGGTGAGAGCGTCGCAGCGTCATGCCTTCTGCGGCAAATGCCGCCGTCAGGTTGGCTTCCATGGCCGCCTGCGCTGGCCAGCATACCTTGTTTGCCGATTGGCGCAGGTCGCCGTTGGCCACCAACAGGACTTCTCCCGCGGCAACCGGAGCCACGGCAGTCACTTCAGGAATTGCGTACGTGGACATGGGACTTCCCTCTTTAAAAAGTTGGTCCTTCGCATGAGTCAACATATTTGAGAATCTCGGCGGTCACCGCTTGCACGAGTTTCTCAATCTCTTCTTTGCTGCGCACGCGCACGGGAGCGCCGTTGTTATTATTGCCCCCGGCCGGGCTGTATGAATCCTCCGGCAGTTCCGGTGTAGCTGTGTCGGGTAAGCGAGAATCGGGCAGCCCGTGACGCATTTTCATGGCAAGAAGGTCCTGGATCTTGTCCTGTGGAATCTTGGGCAGCGGGCTCTTGAGCTGGGACGCAATGGTCAGAATCTTGCAGTAGTTGTCAATGATCTCGGCATACCACTCGGCGTGGGTTACTGTGTCGGCCCAGCTTACGATGCCGTGGTTTGCAAGCAGAATCGTGTTGTGCTGCTTCACCATGGGCAGCACGGTGCGGGCGAATTCAATAGTCCCAGGACTATCGTATGGCGCCATTGCAACGGGGCCGATGAAAACCTCCTGCTCCGGCACAAGATCACCCTCGGGAATAACGCCGGCCACTGCGTAGGCCGTAGCGTAAGGCGGATGACAGTGAACGACAGCACGCGCATGGGGCAGCGCCTTGTAGATTTCAAGGTGCAGCAGGATCTCACTGGTCTGCGAACGATCTCCGACAAGCTGATTCCCCTCGAGATCGGTAAGAGTTAAGTCCTGCGGCTGAAGATCCGCTTTACTCAACATGGTGGGAGTACAAATCACCCAGTCCCGGGTGAGCCGTGCCGATATGTTGCCGCCGTTTCCGTCAACGTACCCGCGCTGCCACAACTTTCTGCCGACTGCGACGATTTCTTCCTTCAAGTCCTGGGCGCGCTCGGATTGAAACAGTTGTTGTGGGCTTCCGGCGCTCTCAGATGCGGCGAAGTGCGACTCGACAGTGCGACGGACGATGGCAGAGACGAAAGCTTCATCAAGACTGATAGTATGGCCGGTCATGCAATCCTCAGGAACAATATAATCGATTATAGTTCATAGTCAATCACAATGATTTGCATTGCGTCATATTCATGAAGACGCTAAGATCAAAATCCATGAGACAGGCTGAGCGGATGCTTCGGATTCAGGAACTCTTTGCGCGGCAGGAGTTCGTGAACTTTGAGGACCTTATTCAGCTTTTCCATGCTTCAAAATCGACCCTCCGCCGGGACTTGATGGAACTGGAGGAGAGAAACGTGCTACGGCGGGTTCACGGTGGCGCCATATCGCTCCAGATGCGCGACGAAGCACTGGATTTCAACCGGCTCTCAGTGAGCGCGCACGATGAAAAGTCGCGGATCGGATCGCTGGCCGCATCCCTGATCGAAGAGGGTCAGACCGTCATTATGAGCGGCGGTTCGACGGTGGCGGAGGTTGCTCGCAACCTGGGCAGCAAGCAGATCCAGGTGGTGACGAACTCCATTCCTGTGGCACAGATCTTCTGGGACAGCAAGCAGATAGAGGTCACCATCACGGGCGGATATCTCTTCCCCAGGCTCGGCGTTCAACTGGGGCCCATCTGCGAAAAGATGCTGCGGGATGTCTCAGCCGATCTGCTGATCCTCGGCATTCGCGGCATCACGGCCGCGGGCATCAGCGACACCAACAGCCTGATCGTAGAGTCGCTGCGATCAATGATTCGCGCAGCTCAGAAGGTGGTGGTGGTGGCCGATCATTTGAAGTTCGGACGGAACGCGATGGTTCAGATTGCCCCGCTCTCCGAAGTTGACCTCGTGATCAGCGACAGCGGCCTTGCGCCCGAGTTCCGGCAGATGCTTGAAGCGCAGGGCGTGGCGTACAGGCTGGCGTAATCGGACCTGTTATGGGAAGCTTGAAGCGGGGCAAATGTGAATTCTACTGCCCGCAAGAGCACCAATCGCGAATTCTTGATCTGAAACAGTTCACAACGATTCAAATTCAGGTAATAATCCGCGACACCAAGTCGTTAACCGTATGATTTTGTACAGTCCCACCCATTCCGCGATGAGACTGCGGAAAGGATGGGGCAACCACATTGGTACAAATTCGATCGGTCAAAGACCTGAATGTTACCCGGCCATGCGCAGCCGGGCTCGGGCGCCGCATCTGAGAGCCGCCTCAGCTTCCTGAATCGAGAGCGAACGGAATCGCCTTCATTACCTTCTGGCCCTTGAATTCGAAAGTCACATGCGCTTCATACATACCGGCCGGCATTTTGCCGATCGGAATCCCCGCCAGCATTGAAGCTGCACCGCTTGCGTCTGCGGGCACCTCGCTCTCGGGGCTCTTCACAACCATGCGCCCGTTCTGCCAGATCTCGATGCTGACATCGACCGGCGCATCAACCGGGCGCGGCGGATAGGCGACAGCGTAAAACTCCAGACTGCCACCCGCAAGGGGCTTGATAACACTCGCCATCTCGGGCGTTACTTTTCCGCCGTGCGCTTCGAGGGGATCCATATAGTTCACCGGCCCCTCCAGCGGATCGATCCGGCGAGCCATCGATACGTCGCTCATTGAAAGCCCTGAGGGTTCGTCGACCACCAGCACCGAGCGCCTGACGCTGGCTCTCATGCTATTGCGGTCAACGGCCGCGGTCTCAAGCGTGTAGTTGCCTGGCGGCAGCAGAAACGGAGATGTAAAACTCACATCGCCCTGCTCCATTTCTGCCTGTTTTGCCACGGGCAGAGAATAGGGGATGTCTTTGCTGATCTTGTCGACGATCTTGCCCTCCTGATCCTTGATCAGCGCCGTAACGCACACGTGGACCTTGGCCCATTGACCGTCTTTTACAATCGTCAGCCCCTGCGTTGGCGCCTGAAAAACAAACGCCATCTGGGTCTCCTGCGGACTGGGCCGGAACTGCAGCGCGGCCGCGTGAAAGCTGAACTGATGCAGCAAAGGCCGGGTGTTAATGGCCTTCAACGTGGCCATTTCAAAGGGATAAACCTGGTGGCCGTTCAGCACCGGAAGCGCGTAGTATCCCTCGCGTGCAAACACCTTGGTCCCCGGGCGCGAAACCTTCACCTCGATTTTTCTGAAGGTTCCATCGGTGGCCAGGTTCGTGGGCGAATAGCTCAATTCGTAGTGGGTTCGCACGTCCTCCATGGCCCGTCCAAGGGGTTCGATGAGATTGAGGTCGTCGGGCAGCAGAGCGCCTCCCGTGCTGTCGGCCAGCTCTACCAGGTTCTCCCGGGTATCGGCGTGCATTGAGTTATCGGCCATCTCGGGGGCAATCACCATCCCGGGCGTGACTGTCTGGTCGCCTCCGTTTATCTTGGCCAGCATCTGTTTCCGGCTGTAATTGGCGGCGTTGGTCAGCATTCGCCGCGAAGCATCCAGATCCGAATCCGACGTAACACCACGGGTATCGACCGCATAAATTGTTACGTTGGAGCGATTGGCAATGCTGATGATGCTATGGAACAGTTCCAAGCTGTCGTGGCTTACCGGCATTCCCGCCGTGAAAAGCAGAATCACCTTGCGTCCGGGGATTTGAGCCTGGGACTGAACCAATGCACGGAGAGGCGAGAGGAATTGCATGCTGTCGGAGTAGACGTCCTGCAATTCGTTCACAAGCTCCATCTCAGTCAATGTGGAGATCAGCCGAGCTGGCCCATTTGCCGCTGCCGTCGAGGCACTTGTATCCGTGCCCGCGTCGGGGGTTTGCGTACCGCTTGGGGTGCTGCTCCCGGCCACCGACACCATACCTCCGGCGCCGGGATCTCCGGGATCGTTGCCTAACCCAAGCCCGATCTGCGGATGGAACAGTTCGCCGCTCACCGGTTGGTCGCCATTCACCAACTCCACCGTTTGTTGCACAGCAGCGGCGATTTTAGGACCGTCGTTGGTGTAACTCTGCATCTCCCGCAATCCACCTTGCCCGAGAGTGAAGACGCCAACGAAAGTGTTGGGATCAAGCTGTTTCTGAATGAATTCGTTCATGGCGCCCTTGGCCAGATTGCGTCCACGAGAGTCAATATTGGCGATCACGACTGAGACAACGCTGATGTCGCGTAACTCGTTCACGTCGAGAGGTTGCTGGGCCGCTGTCGAGGTGGCGGTTGCAACTACGGGAGCTGCGGGAGTGGCGACGGCCGGCGTAGGCGCAGAAGGCTGCGCGGTTTTTCCGTCGACAAACTCAAAGTGTTTCAGCGTTTGCGGAACGCCATTCTCATAGACCTTGATTTCATCCGGTTTCAGGTCGCGAATGGTTTTGCCGCTCTTATTGCGAACGACGAGATCGAGAAGGACCTCATTGACGGTGGTTCGGAGCGTTACGGTTGACTGTTGGTCAGTGTCAGCGGTCAGGCTGGGTTGCGATGCCTGTGAGGGTTGAGCAGCCGGTGCAGTCTGAGTCGTTGCAGCAGGCTGCTGCGCCGGCGCGGATTCGGGCGCCTGTGCAGGGACCGCCAGGGGAAGCACCAAAAGGAAACCAAAGAGATAACGCATAGAGGCCATTCGCCTCACAGTCTATCGCTAGTTGACATCAAAGAGATACAGGAAAAACTCCGATCGGCGAAGGTTTCGAAGAGAGATCGATTGACTTATCGGCGTATGACGTCATGATGTTGGCCAAGGCCGCAAAATACATCTGATACCAGCTGATTATCGAGTGCCGCTTGTCATCTCACACCGGCGGAATTCGTCCAATACTTTGTAGCTGCGCGTATACTTTGAGGCGGCTGGTGACTATGCGTCGTTTGCTTTGTCTCTTGATTGCTTTACCGCTGGCAGTACCTGCCCAGGCGCCGGAACCGAGTTTCCACACCACCACCTCCGAGGTCCTGCTGGACTTCGTGGTTCGCGACAAAAGCGCGCATATCATCCACGATCTGCGCCCCGATGAGATTCAAATCTTTGAGGACGGCGTCCCGCAAACGCTGAAACACTTTGAGTTCGTTGACGGAAGAATCCCGGAGCCTTCAGAGGCCGCGCCGGCGGCTCCAGCCGCTACGGCAGCAGCGCCGCCCACGGTCAACAAGCTGCGCGACATCAGCGTGATTTCGTTGGTGATTGCCAGCCTTGACCCACGCGGACGAAAGCTGGCCGCGGAGGCACTGCACGACTTTGTGAGAAATCAGCTTAACCCCAATGTTTATGTTGGCGTGTTCAGCCTGGGAATGTCGGGACTGACGTCGATGCAGTCCTACACCAATGACGGCGATAAGATTTCGGCGGCCGTGGAGAAGGCCGTCAATTCCGCGATGATCGATCAGATGAACTCCGTGAGCCAGGAGATGATGCCGGACTTCGCGCTCGGTTCTGCCAGCGGGAGATTCGGCTCAACCGACTATTCAACCGATCCTTCAACCACATCGGGGGATCCATCTCAAGGAGGGACGGATGTCGGCTCAAGTCCCGTTGGGTCGCTTCCAGCCGCGACTCCCGGTAGCCCGGCAGCAGGAGCGGCATCGGCGGCTTTGGCGAATGCCATCGGCCCGGCCCAGACGATTGACCTCGTGATGTCGACGCGTTGGGGACAGGAGATGGACGACGTCTACACCGACAGCACGCGCTTCCTGGGGCCACTTGGCCAGCTTGCCCAGGCGCAGGCCGATATTCCCGGCCGCAAGGTGATTCTGCTTTTCGCCGCCGGACTTCCGGTGCAATACGGAACGGTGGAACTGCTCAACAACGTGATCAGCAGTGCCAACCGCGCCAACGTGACCATCTACGCCGTAGACCCGCGCGGATTCACCGAGCAGTCGGATCTGGCAAACTCAAAACGCCTGCTGCAGGCCGCCGCAGCCGCAAGCCAGCAGCAAATGATGGGTGCGGTGAGTGGAGGCGACCAGACGGTAAGGGCCGACTGGGTGGCATCGGGTGAACTGGCAGAAGCTTCAATCCACGCCGACACTAAAGGCAATCTGGCGCAGTTGGCCGAGGGTACCGGAGGCGCGATGCTGCCGGCTTCACTCGACATGCGCGAGCCTTTGCGCCGTGCGCTTGAAGATGTGCGAACCCACTATGAGCTCACCTATGCGCCCAGCAACACTTCGCTCGACGGCGGATTCAGAAAAATCGAAGTAAAAGTATCGCGGCCAGGCGTAAAGGTTTTCGCTCGCGAAGGTTACTACGCACTGCCCATCCTGAACGGCCAGCAGATCTACCCCTTTGAAATCGCAACCATGAAGGCCATCAACACCAAGCCCGACCTGCATCAATTCGATTTCCGCGACGCCACACTGGAGTTCCGACCTGGCCCCCAGCGAAATCAATATGCCTTCGTCTTCCAGGCGCCCACGCGCGGCCTTACCGTTACAACTGATCAGCAGTGGGCCAAGGTCCACGTATGCGTGACTGCGCTGATTAAAGACGACAAGGGCCAGGTGGTAGACAAGATCAGCAAAGATATTCCCTACGATGTGCCCTCGGCAAAGAAGGCCGAGCTGGAGCAAGGTATTGTCAGCTTCACCTCGCCGTTCACGCTGCCGCCGGGCCACTACACCGTTGAGACGGCTGCCGTTGACCGCGAAGGCATGAAGGCAAGCGTGAGGCGTACTACCCTCGATGTGCCTGGGCCCCAGGGGTTCTCGATGAGTGACGTGACGGTGGCGCGGCGGGTGGACGGGGTCACCGGGCTGGTGAACGCTGACGATCCGCTTGAGGCTCATGGCGGAAAGGTGACGCCGGATCTCTCAGATACCTTGGTTCCCGATGAAAAGGGAGATCTGAAGTTCTATTCCGTCGCATACCTGCCCTTCCAGACTGATTCGCCGATCTTGATGAATATCGAGATCTGGCGCGGCAACCAGCTCATGATGCGCAGCCCCGCAAGCAGAATTCCGCCGGACCCCAGAGGCGCGGCGTCGGTGCTGGCAAGCGTACCAGCCGCCAAACTGCCGCCCGGCCCCTACGAGGCGCGGCTGTCATTCCAGTGCGAAGGCAAGAAGCTGACGAAGGCGGTCGACTTCACGCTGGCTGCCGAGGCGCCAAAACCGGTTGCCAACCGCTGAACGATAGCTGTGGCCGATCGGTCCTTCGATCGGCGAAGGTCCGGCAGTTGCCTGCGTCGATGCCCTGCTGAACCGGTTTCCAACCCGATACCGGCAGTTAAGCGTCTATCCGATCTCAATGACGCTGCCTTCGCATGCCATGCCGGTTGCGGCAAACAGCTCCTGCGCATCAGCCAGCATTCGATCGAGAAATCTGTCGTCGTGCGCGGGATCGTGGTGAAAGAGCAGGAGTCGGCCGACTCCGGCGGACCGTGCCGCGTCGGTTACGTGAGCGTAGCTCGAGTGGCCCCAGCCTACCTTGGTCAAGTACTCCTCGGGCGTGTATTGAGCATCCATCACCAGCAGATCCGCGCCGCGCGCAGCTCTGATGAGCCCCGCATCAATCTCAGGAACGCCGCTCTCGTGGTCGGAGGCGTGCACCAGTACCTGACCGCATGACTCGGCGCGAAAGCCGACCGCTCCCTGAGGATGGTTCAGCTGGAAAGGTTCGATTTTGAGTGAGCCAATCTGAAACTCTTTGCCGCATTGCACCTGCTGCAGGTCGATTCTGGCGCTGGCTTCGTCGAAAGGGACCGGGAAGAACGGATCATCCATCTGGACGCCGAAAAGGGTGCGGGCTTCATCGAAGGTGCGGCTTGTGTAGAAAACGATCTCGACACCCGGCTGGAATAGTGGCGCGAACGAGGGCAGGCCCTGGATGTGATCCCAGTGGAAGTGCGTAAGCAGGATGTGAATGCGCCGGGCGCCCAGGCTCGCAAGCTTGTCGCCGAGGGTGCGAATTCCGCTGCCACAGTCGATGATTACCGGCTCGTCCAGGCCCGAAGCGCAAATCTCAAGACATGTAGTATTGCCGCCGAAGCGAAGCCGATCCGGCTCAGGGGTTGGAATCGAACCGCGCACTCCCCAGAATCTTAAGTTCATATCCGATCGCTCTTTCGGTTCAATATTCCCGCTCCGGGGCGTGCTGGTGAGCATAAAACACTCGCCTATGAGCTGCAAACACCCCTTAAGTGTCAGCCGCGGAATTCGGCTGGCGGACCCGGTCGAAATAAAACTTGTGTTCCTGACACCCTTCGGGGCGGTATGATAGTTCGGTATTTCCCCCACCCTGGGAGACGCGAATAAACACGACTCGCCGCGGGATGCATTACAGGACTTTCGGAGTATTTGGAACCCCGAAGCACACAATAAAGCCGGCGCTTCAAAAAAAGACGCAGGCATCCGCTGAACCTACTCACTGGCTATACGACCTCCGAGAATTTGAAACAGGGCCTCAGTCTTGGCCACTCCCCCGGCGCAGAAGAAAGGTCTTATGCGCAGGCATTTGTTGTGCTTCGCTTTGCTTCTTGCCGCTACGCCTTATGCCATCCCGGCCACGCCGCAAACCGGCAACGTGAGTCTCATCTCAATCGTGCTCGAGAAGAAGGCCGGCGACTCCGTGCAGACCGTTGACCCGACCCATGTCTTCAACGTCGGCGATACAGTCCGGTTCCGGCTGCGGCCGGCGGTTGACGGTTTCCTCTACGTGATGGACCTGAACACCTCGGGCAAATACGAGGTGCTGTTCCCGCGCCCGGAGACCGGGAATGACAACCGCATCGCCAAGGGGCACGACTACCTGATGCCCGCTACCACCGACGGTTGGTTCGAGATCGGCGGGCCGGCCGGCCACGAGACCATCTATTTTGTGCTGAGCCCGATTGCGCTCACCATCGGCCAGATGCAGAAGAGCACCGCAAATCTACCGCCGCAAGGCACCGCCCCGTCATCGATGCAGCCGCGCTGCGACGATGCCATCTTCAAGTCGCGAGGCGAGTGCGTGGATGTCGGCGCCGGTCCCAAATCGGTAGATCCAAACGAGCCTCTGCCGCGGGAGATCACCGACTTGACGAGTAGCACTTCCTCGCGCGACCTGAAGTTCACCAACGATTCTCAAGGAAGCACGGTAAGCGCCAGCGCGCCGCTGGCGGGGCCGATTGTCTACGAGTTTCTGCTCGCTCATAACTAGGTAAATCCAACTTGATGGGATTCGAACGATGAACTGTTTTCATAAATTGAGCCTGGTTGTATTCGCGCTTTCGATGAGCACCACCCTCACCGGGCAAGTTGCGCCGGCGCCGGCGACTCCCGATGCTGGGCACGTGCAGCCTTCCGGCGAGGACCAGAACCGCGACCTCACATTCAAGAAAACCACGCCGTCGCAACAGGCGCAGACCACGGTGCAGATTCCGCGCAGCTACGCGCTGGTAATTGGAATCTCAAAGTACGATCATCTGCCGGCAGAGCGCGCAGTTGGAGTTTCCCGACTCCGATGCCGAATCGGTTTACACGGTGCTTGATCAGCCCGGAGGGCGGCCAGTTCCCTGCGGAGAATGTGCATAAGCTCATCAACAGCCAGGCAACGCTCGCCAATATCCGCCACGAGCTTGAGACGTGGCTGCCTTCGGTCACGCATCCTGACGACCGGGTGGTGGTTTACTTTGCCGGCCATGGATTTGTTTCAAATGGCACCGCCTACATTGCGCCCTACGACATCGACCTCAACAACATCGCCAACTCGGCTTATCCCATGGAGGCGCTGGGCAAAGATATCGGCTCGCACATCAACGGCAAGTGGAAGGTGCTGATTACCGACTCCTGCCACTCAGGCGCAATCACGCCGGAGGCCGACCGCTCCACCGTTAACCGCACACTGCTCGACCTGGACAAGTCGCTGTTTTCCATTACCGCCAGCCGCGACCGCGAGCAGAGCTTTGAGAGCGACAAGTGGGGCGGCGGCCACGGCATCTTTACCTACTACGTGGTGAAGGGCCTTGAGGGCGAGGCTGATACCAACGGCGACGGCATTGTGACCGCCGACGAACTGGCTGAGTATGTGCACACCAACGTGCGCGACGCCACCAACGCCGCCCAGAACCCAACCTCGGAGCGCGGCAGCTTCGATCCCAACATGGTGCTCGCCTACAACCCGACCCACGTGACGGCCGCCAATCTTCCTCCGCCCAAGTTCGGAACGCTGGTGATCGAAACCAACATGGACGGGGTTGAAGTATTCGTCGACGGGAAAAGCGTGGGCGTTGTGAACAAGGCCGCGGCGCTGCGGCTGCCGGGCATTTCGCCGGGCTCGCACACCGTCGAAGCGGTTCACATGGGATACGAGCCGGACGGCCCGCGCCAGGAGGAGGTGTATCCCGGCCAGGAGACCACCGTGACCGTTCGCATACTGATTGCGCGCAACAAAAACCACACGGCCGTCGATCATTTCAACCAGGGAATTCAGTATTACAACAAGGGCTTTGAAGAGAACTACCGCAAGGCCGCAACGGAATTTGAGGCCGCGCTGCAGATTGACCCCAAGTACAGCCAGGCCGCACTGTACGCAGGCCGCGTCTACAACGCACTTTACGAAGACCAGAAAGTCGCTCGAGTACTTCAAGGAAGCGATTTCGATCGATCCCGACTACCTTGAAGCCCGCTCCAGTTACGCCGGCGCGCTGCTCGATACCGGCGATATGGACGAGGCGATCCGGCAGCTCAACATCGTTACCCAGCGCGACCCGAAAGACGGCATGGCTTTCTATTTGCTTTCGCAGGCCTTCGCGCGCAAAGGTGACTACGACGATGCGGTGCAGGCCGCGCGACAAGCCATCGCGCTGACGCCGGCCAACGCAGAAGCGCACTTCTGGCTGGCAGAGTCGTTGCGCCAGAAAAATGGTTGCGGCGAGGCCGAGTCACAATATGGCGACTATCTCTCACTTTCGAATTTCGACAGCGGTTTGGCGGGAAAAATCAACTATTACGCCATCGGGTATCTCTTCGGCATGGGCACAAAGAAGCGCGCCGCTCAAGCCGACATTTGGAAGGAGCTCCGCGGCCAGGCCAACACCGGGCTCTGCGATTGCGAGTGGATGCAGAAACGATTCGACTCGGCCATCCGCTACTGCCAGACAGCACTCACCTTCACGCCCACCGATCTGTTTACCAATTACCGGTTGGGAATCCTCTACTCAGAAGAGTACAACCAGAGCGGCAACGTGTCCGAATTGGCCGCGGCCCGCAAGCACTTTGAAAACGTGATTGAAGCCAACCCCGATGCCAACGAAGCCGACCGTTCACGCAAATACGTAAAGAATATCGATGCAGTGCTGGCCAGCCAGCCCTGATATATCTTCCCCATGATGCGCCGCCTGCCAGACCGATTCATTGTTGCCTGCATCGTTGCCCTGGGACTCACCTTCCTGGTGTCGATGCTGGAGCGCTGGACCGCGTTCAGCGACTTGACGAACTGGACCTACGATTTCCTCGTCAACCACGGAAGATACGCGCCCACATCGAAGGAAGTCGTGTTCGTCGATTTCGACGATGCCACTTTCGCGCAAATTCAAAAGTATCCGATTCCGCGCTCCACGGTTGCGGACGTGGTCGCGAAGGTGGGAGAAGCAAAGCCCGCAATCATCGGGCTCGACATCTTCCTTTCCGAGTCGCGCAACGCCGATGAAGACGCTGCCATGCAGCGCGCGCTCACCTCGGCCGGCAATGTGGTGATTGCGATTCAGGCGGGAACTGGACAGCTTCCGGCGGTGCTTCCGCTGCCCATGTTCTGCCAGCCTGAGAACCCCGCGCTGCCCACCGGTTTCTGCAAAGACGGTGCGCCGGGAGCCTTTGCGTATGCGGCCATCAACATGCCCTTTGACAGCGACGGATACGTGCGGAATGCGGAACTGGTGGCATGGGGCAAGACAGAAGGCCGAGAGCTTCCCGGTCTTCATGGCTGAAGAATACCTGGGGCAGGTCGAACCCAATTGCAAGAACTGCACGCTCGCGCCGCTCGACAAGCGCAATGCACAGTTTCGCGGCCATCGCGTGCCCTTCAGCGATCCCCAGGCCGGAACGTTTCGCATCGGGGACTGGTCGCCGCAACCTGCCACGCGCATATCCGCATGGAGCGTGTCTCTGGCGCCGTCGACCCCGCAGTGTTGCGCAACAAGCTGGTTCTTATCGGCCAGGGCAGCGACGCCGCGCGCGACCAGGATTTCTCGCCGCTGTTTCGCGTACGCGGAGAGAACGGCGCGCGCGAGCGCATTAGCGGAACCGAGCTGCACGCGGCCGCAATTGAAACGCTGCTCGACGGTCGACGCAATCGGCGAAGTGCTTCCCTGGCAACGCTGGACGATCAACTTCCTGGTGCTGCTGGGCGCCACGTGGGCTTTCACCCGCCTTGATCTGCGCATGGCATTCCCGTTTGACTTTATTCTGATGATCGGCATCTACGTCGCTGCGCAGACTACCTTCACCATCTTCCACCTCTGGTTCCCTTTTCTTGAGACGCTGCTGGGAGTGTCTTCGGCGCTGCCCTGCGGCGTGGCCTGGCAATATGTGAAGGCAAACCTGCTGCGCTCGGAGACTGAAAAGCAGCGGGCGCAACTGATGTCAGCTGTTTTCGAGGTACGTCGACCCGCAGGTGGCCAACGCCATCTGGGACCGGCGCGATGAAGTCAGCCTCGAAGGCGACGAGCGCATCGCAACAGTGCTGTTCAGCGATATTCGCAACTTTACCGGCATCACCGCGGGCCAGCCGTCGCGCACCGTGCTCAAATGGCTCAATCGCTACTTCACCGCTATGGACGATGTGATCAGGGCACACGGCGGCTTCCTCAACAAGTTCATCGGTGACGGACTGCTGGTGGTTTACGGCGTGCCGCTCTCGCAGGGCGATCAAGAGGACGCATGCAATGCCGTGCGCAGCGCGCTTGCCATGCTCAAGCGCGTGGACGAGCTTAATGCCGAGGCGCGGACGAGCGAGGACTTCCCTGAGCTGCATATTGGAGTAGGAATTCACACTGGGATGCTTACCAGCGGCAGCGTTGGCTCGCGTGATCGGCTGGAGTACTCGGTCATTGGCGAAACGGTAAACCTCGCATCGCGGCTAGAGAGTTTGAATAAAGATTTTGGAACTGAGATTATTCTCTCCGAAGGCACATATTCTTGTGTCAAAGATCATTTCGACGGAATCTTTGCTCTCGGATCTACGCAGGTGCGCGGATTCGACGATCAGATTAACCTGTACGGAATCGGGCCCCGTAAAACCAAATCATCGAACATAGAGCTAAAGCAGCCGGAGGTTGTGGCATGAAACGATCAATCGCAGTATTGCTGATGGTGGGCTTCGCGTCGGTTGCCATCGCACAAAATAACGGGCAGGCTTCGCAGAGCCCGCCTGCCAGTCATAACCAGCCCCAGCGGGTACAGGCAAAACTGGATGGATTCGATCTTGCCCCCGACAAGGCCAGCGCCAACCAGATTGGGGGAGCCTCGCGCGGCAATGGCGCCAAGACGCTGCTGTATGCTCCGCACAAGGCGCGAGTGTATACGCTGCGTCCCTCGTTTTCCTGGAAGGGCGACGCTGCAGCCACCTACAAAATCCACATTCAGGATATGCTCGGCACGGTCTCATGGGACCGCGAGGTGACTGGCACCAGTCTCGATTATCCTGCCGATGCGCCGGCCCTCACTCCGGGGGCAACATATCTCTGGAAGGTCGTGCCGGATTCTCCGCTGCTCGGCCCACCGCCGCCTGCGGCGATCATGGTTGTGCTGGGAGGCCAGGAGCGCGCGCAGATCGATGCGGGCCTGAATCAAATTCAGGGCGCCGATGCCGATAAGGATCGCGCGAAGTACTTCTTTGACCAGCGGCTATGGTACGACGCGCTGATGGCGTACTCCGACCTGATTGCCAAGAGCCCTAATAGTTCACTCTACCAGATGCGCGGCACGCTTTACGATCAGGTTCCGTCCGCCACGGAGCTTGCCGATGCCGATTTTGCCCACGCTCAATAAAGGTTTCTACGGTCTTTTTCAATTGCAGGAAAGTTGACCCGGGATGCAATTGGATCTGGCCAAGAGCTTGGCGCAACCCAGGAGAAAATTGCCCTCTAAGGGTATTGTCCTTCATCTAACTTCAGAAAAAATGAGTTGACTCAAGGGTACTGATCAGGCTACAGTTCCGCCATTCTCTGCACTATTCTGCTCCCGAATACTCCCCTGTTTTCCGGAGACAAGCATAAAAGGACGGTTCTTCCCCATGAAACTGCACAGGCGCGGGCGATTGCAGGTCCTGCTCGCCGGAGTCACATGTGTGGCGATCCTATTCGTCGCTGGCTGCGGCTCGTCGAGTATCAAATCGGGACTGACGGGACCTGGGGGTACAAGTACGCCTGGAGGCACCGATGTTTCGAAAGGCGCCGAGTTGGGTCTTGTCTGGAACACATCCGACTCAACGCTTCGAGAGCTTGTGGGCGTGCCGGGTGCGACGCGGCTTGGACCCCCGCTGTTTCCATCCGGCTCCTACGTGACTGGCGCTTTTGCAGCCCAGTCACAGACTGCCTTACTCATCGATCCCAAAGGTAACCTCAGCGTGATGACCCTGCCTTCGCAACAGCCGGTCACGCTGGTTGGGAGTCTCGCGCCCTCTTCGCAGATCGCCTTCTCACCGCATGGCGCTTATGCGGCGATCTTCGCCTCGGGCTCGACCTCGATCTTGCTGGTCACCGGTCTTCCACAATCGCCGGGGGCAAGCACGGTTAATTCGCCGACAGCGATTCAGGCGGCAACCGTGAGCGACGCCGGAACCCTGCTGGTAGCCGCGAGCGCGGGAAAGACCGGAGTCACTGTAACGTCTACCACCGCCAACGGAAGCCGCACACCCCTCGCGACGCTGGGAGGATTCGGCGGGATGAATTTTGTGCCCGGTTCTGAAGACGCGCTGGTCGCCGATTCCTCGGTAAACACAGTAGCGCGTTATCACAACGGGACAGCCACGACGCTGGCCAACAGCGCCAACGGCGTTAATCAACCTTTTGCGGTTGCGGCATCGCAGGATGGCCACTGGGCGGTCGCGGCCGGCCGCGCCGATGGCTCGCTGCTTCGTATCGATCTGACCGGGGTAACTCAGCCAGCGCAATCCGCTTGCGCCTGCTCTCCCACGCAGCTTTCGGCGCTTGGCGGGAACGCCGTCTTTGAGCTCGCGCAGCCGGGGTCGGTCCCTGGATGGTTGATTCAGGCCGACAGTCCCACCGCTCGGGTTCTGTTTATCCCAGCAGTACGGAGCGGACAATGATGCGCCGCCTGTCAATGCTGGCATTTGTTTCGTCCGCCGCGGTTCTGACTCTCGGACACCCGCTGCGATCGAATGCGCAGTCGATCCCACTCAGCTCATTCACCCTTGCTGCCTCTCCCAATCCGGTGGGCGTCGACTCCTACACAACCCTGACCGCAACCGTCACCGGCCCAGCGGGCGTACCCGCGCCTGACGGCAACATCGATTTCTACATCTCAAGCAACTCTGCGAGTTGCTCCTCCGATCTCAACGACATCGGTACTTCAACCATTGCGTCAGGAACCGCTACGCTCGCTTATTACGTCAACACAGCGGGAGCCATCGCGATCTGCGCCAATTACTCGGCAATCGACACGAACTACGCACCCGCCACAGCCGGACCCATCCAGTTGACGGTCTATTCGCTCAACTCCATCAGTCCGGCATTGGCAATTGCCGGGTCGGGCAACACGAATGTTACGCTCAACGGTCTCGGCTTCGATGGAACCTCGACGCCCCAGATCTACTTGAACAACGCTTGGGTCTCGCTGCCGGTGAACAGCTTTACAGCGACGCAGATTCTAACCACGATTCCCGCCGCAGATCTCAGCACTGCGGCCAATCTTCCTATTCAGGTCATCACCGGTTCACTCACAAGCGGGCTGGTAACCTTCCAGGTTTATTCGCAATACTCTGTCAGCACGACTGTCTCAGCCAATCCTTCAGCGTTCACATACGGGTCGACACTGATCTCTGTTCTCAGTGGCACTGCAACGCGCACCGTCGCCACCGATGCAGCGACTCCTACAGGCCCGGTTAACTTTCTCCTCAAGCCGGCTACGGGACCAAACATAGCTCTGGGAACAGCGCAACTCGCGCAGGTCGCGAATCCAGGCGCATACTTCAATACCTCCGCGGGACAGATTGACAGCTACGGGACCCAAAAACTCATCTCCATGGACCTGAACGGCGACGGAAACGTCGACGCGGTAGGCATGCCTGGCAGTTCCTACGGGTATCCGGCAGTTGCATCCTACCTCCAGGTCTTTCTCAGCACTGGCGCCAACGCATTCCAAACGGAAGAGGACATATATACCGTTTGCGACGCTGTAGACTTTGCGGTCGGCGACATCAATAACGACGGCATTCCCGATTTGGTCGTGGTGTGCCCGGGCCCGCCTGTTACAGCTGCGCCACCGCCGCTGCAAGCCTACTACATGCTCGGAAATGGCGACGGAACCTTTCAGAGCCCGGTTCAATTCGGCAGCGGCTCGTTTGTGAGTTCTCCCAGCCAGGTGGTTTTGGGCAACTTCAATAACGACGGTTACAACGACATTGCCGTCATCGACGGAAGTGGCGGATTCCTCGAAGTCATCAGCCCCTTTGCTACCGACACCTATGGTCCGTACACCTACTTCGATATCTCGAATGGCTCCGTGATAAGTGCCGGTGCGGCCGATTTAGATCAGGATGGCACCACCGACATCGTGATCGAGGAGTACACATATCCCGACGGCGACCTCACTCCCGGGGCTGTTTTGACTCTCCTGAATACCCTCAATACCGAGGGCGAAGCCGGTTTCACGCTTGGGAGCGAGACGCAGTTTTCCGCCGAAACGACTTACATGCAAAGCATGACGATTGCCGATGTCAACGGCGACGGTTATCCCGATGTGGCAATCGCCGACCCCGGATCGAATTATATGGGGAGCCTCGATACCGGCAACGTCCTCATTTTTGAGAACGATGGGATCGGAAATCTCCCGCTGACACTCACTTATCCGGCGGCCAACGCCGGAGCAGTTGCCGGAGCACCTTTCCCTTTGACCGGTCAGCCCGCAGCCAATGCCGCTGTTGCTCCAGGCTGGAACCTGGTCTATTCGGCCGCTGGTGCGAACGGCGACATCTTTGTGACCGAGATTCAACGGCAGAGTGCCAACTCTTGGACCCAGGTAAGCTCAGCGGATACCGGGACGTCGACCTTTAACGGCGCACCAGGATTCATTGTTACTGGCGACATGAATGGCGACGGTTTTCTCGACTACGCCGCAACTGGGGAAGTGCCTATTCCTCAGAGCGATTTTTCACTTGATGAGCTGCTGCCTTACTACTACGGCAATGACGCGCAGGCCACCCTGAACGTCTCGACGCAACTTCCTGCTCCCGGCGCTTACACGCTGAAAATGAATTACGCCGGGAACCAGCTCTTCCACGCCAATAACACGGCTACAACCCCAATCACGATCGCCCAGGGCACTGTGACCGGAAGCGTTGCGGGACCCGGAACCGCCGCTTACGGCACCCTTGTGACCCTTAGTGCAACAATCACCGGCGTTGCAGGCGGCGTAGCTCCAACCGGCAATGTCACATTTTTCGATGGTGCGAATCAGCTGGGGATAGTTGGGCTGACACCTCTCTCGGGAGTCCTTTCCACGGCGTCCTACTCGTTGTCGACCCTCTCTGCGGGAGCTCATACCATCCAGATTTCTTACAGCGGCGACCCGAACTATGCCCCGGCCGCCTTGCTGGCAAGTACTCCGTTAAACATTACCCAGGTCACACCCACCGTCACCTGGCCAACTCCCGCGGCTATTACCTACGGCACTGCGTTGAGCGCTACCCAACTCGATGCCAGCACAACAGTGGCCGGAAGCTTCGCATATACCCCTGCCTCGGGCACGGTGCTGGGCGCTGGTTCGCAAACACTGAGCGTTACTTTCACGCCCACCGACACCACCGATTACGCTCCGGTCACCACGACCGTATCTCTGACCGTCAACGAGGCGACTTTGACCGTAAGGGCGAACAATGCAAGCCGGGCCTACGATACTGCGAATCCAACCTTCACAGATTCCATCACCGGCTTCGTCAACGGCGACACGCAAAGTGTGGTGAGCGGCGCGGCTTCCCTGACGACAACGGCGACTCTCACTTCCACCGTCGGCAGCTATCCAATTACGGCGGCGATTGGCACGCTGTCGGCAGCCAATTACACATTCAGTTTCGTGAACGGGACGCTGACCATCACCCAGGTAACGCCGACCATCACTTGGCCAACTCCCGCAGCGATCACATACGGCACGGCGCTGAGCGCTACCCAGCTCGACGCCACCTCCACGGTGGCCGGAAGCTTCGCCTACACGCCGGCTTCAGGAACGGTGCTTGGCGCTGGAACCCAAACGCTCTCCGTCACTCTGATGCCTACCGACAGCGCCGATTACGCTACCGTCACCAAGACCGTATCTCTGACTGTTAACAAGGCGACGCTGACGGTAAAGGCGAATAATGCAAGCCGGGCTTACGATACCGCGAATCCGACCTTCACAGATACCATCAGCGGCTTCGTCAATGGTGACACGCAAAGTGTTGTGAGCGGCGCAGCTTCCCTGACGACGACGGCGACTCTCACATCCACTGCCGGCACTTATCCGATTGCAGCCGCGCTCGGCACGCTGTCGGCAGCCAATTACACATTCAGTTTCGTGAACGGGACGCTGACCATCACCCAGGTGACGCCGACCATCACTTGGCCAACTCCCGCAGCGATCACATACGGCACGGCGCTGAGCGCGACCCAGCTCGACGCCACCTCCACGGTAGCCGGAAGCTTCGCCTACACGCCGGCCTCGGGCACGGTGCTGGGCGCCGGTTCGCAAACGCTGAGCGTTACTTTCACACCTACCGACACCACCGATTACGCCACTGTAACCAAGACCGTATCTCTGACCGTCAACAAGGCGACTCTGACCGTAAAGGCGAACAATGCAAGCCGGGCCTACGATACCGCGAATCCGACCTTCACCGATACCATCACCGGCTTCGTCAACGGCGACACGCAAAGCGTGGTGAGCGGCGCAGCTTCCCTCACGACGACAGCGACTCTCACTTCCACTGCCGGCACTTATCCGATTACAGCCGCGATTGGCACGCTGTCGGCAGCCAATTACACATTCAGTTTTGTGAACGGGACGCTGACCATCACCCAGGGGACTCCTCCCACCATTACCTGGCCAACTCCTGCGGCGATCACTTACGGCACGGCGCTGAGCGCGACCCAGCTCGATGCCAGCACGACAGTAGCCGGAAGCTTCGCCTACACGCCCGCTTTAGGAACGGTGCTTGGTGCCGGTTCGCAAACGCTCAGCGTCACTTTCACGCCCACCGACACCACCGATTACGCCACCGTAACCAAGACCGTGTCTCTGACCGTCAACAAGGCGACGCTGACGGTAAAAGCGAACAATGCAAGCCGGGCTTACGATACGGCGAACCCGACCTTTACCGACACCATTACCGGCTTCGTCAACGGCGACACCCAAAGCGTGGTGAGCGGCGCACCTTCCCTCACGACTACGGCGACTCTCACTTCAACTGCCGGCACCTATCCGATTACAGCCGCGATTGGCACGCTGTCGGCAGCCAATTACACATTCAGTTTTGTGAACGGGACGCTGACCATCACCCAGGGGACTCCTCCCACCATCACCTGGCCAACTCCCGCAGCGATTACATACGGCACGGCGTTGAGCGCCACCCAGCTCGATGCCAGCTCCACGGTAGCCGGAAGCTTCGCCTACACCCCGGCCTCAGGCACAGTGCTTACCGCAGGTTCGCAAACGCTGAGCGTCACTTTCACGCCGACAGACACCACCGATTACTCCACCGTCACCAAAACCGTGTCTCTGACCGTCAACAAGGCGACGCTGACGGTAAAAGCGAACAATGCAAGCCGCGCTTACGATACGGCGAATCCAACCTTTACTGACACCATCACCGGCTTCGTCAACGGCGACACCCAAAGCGTTGTGAGCGGCGCACCTTCCCTCACGACTACGGCTACTCTCACTTCCACTGCCGGCACTTATCCAATCACTGCCGCTCTAGGCACATTGTCCGCGGCCAATTACACATTCAGTTTTGTAAATGGGACGCTGACCATTACCCAGGGGACTCCTCCCACTATCACCTGGCCAACTCCCGCGGCTATCACATACGGCACAGCGCTGAGCGCCACCCAGCTCGATGCCAGCTCCACGGTAGCCGGAAGCTTCGCTTACACGCCGGCCGCAGGCACAGTGCTGGGCGCAGGTTCGCAAACACTCAGCGTCACTTTCACGCCAACCGACACCACCGATTACGCCACCGTCACCAAGACCGTATCTCTGACCGTCAACAAGGCGACGCTGACGGTAACGGCGAACATTGCAAGCCGGGCTTACGATACCGCGAATCCGACCTTCACAGATACCATCACAGGCTTCGTCAACGGCGACACGCAAAGCGTGGTGAGCGGCGCAGCTTCCCTCACGACGACAGCGACTCTCACTTCAACCGCCGGCACCTATCCGATTACAGCCGCGCTCGGCACGCTGGCGGCGGCCAATTACACATTCAGCTTTGTAAATGGGACGCTGACCATTACCCAGGGGACTCCTGCCATCATCTGGCCGACGCACGCAGCCATCATCTATGGCACGCAGCTTGGATCCGGCGAGCTCAACGCCACCGCATCTGTCGCCGGAACCTTCACATACAGTCCGGCGGCGGGAACCATTCTCCCTGTTGGCTCGCACACGCTTGGCGTTACCTTCACGCCTTCTGACACCACCGACTACAAGACTACGACCGCGACGATCACCATTCAGGTAAATCAGGCGACCCCGGTAATCACCTGGCCGAGTCCCGGCACGATGAGCTTCGGTACGCCGCTCAGCTCAACGCAACTCGATGCCACAGCCACGCCGCCTGGCGGCACCTTTACTTACTCTCCCCCCGCGGGCACTACTTTGCCCCTCGGTAACCAGACGCTGAGCGCCACCTATGTGCCGATCGATACTATCGACTATGCAACGGCAACCGCTACCACCACCGTTGATGTAATTGCAAATCTTGCGCTCACGTCGATCACGCCCACCAGCGCGCCCTTCGGATCTCCGGCCACGACCATCACACTCAGCGGCACCGGGTTTACGCCGACCTCGGTCGTGCAGCTCAACGGTAAAGCTATCCCGAGCGCCTACGCGAACTCAACCCAGATGACCGCGCAGATTCCGGCCAGTTTCTTCCAGCAGACTTCGCCGGGCTCGATCGCTGTCTACAATCCGGCAGGCAACACTACTTCAGCATCGCTCACCTTCTCAGTCGCCCTGCCGAACCTGGGGGCCACGTTTAGCGGTCCGAGCAGCGAGGCGCCCGGCGAGCAGCCAACACTCACGCTGACGCTGGCACAGGCTTACCCGCTGACGCTCAACGGAACAATGACCCTTACTGTCGAACCGCTCACTCCTGGAGGGGTGGTCGATCCATCGGTGCAATTCTCTTCCGGCGGCACAACATTCAACTTCACCATTCCTGCCGGTTCCACTACCACGCCGACGATCGCAATCCAGACCGGCACGGTAGCCGCAACTATCACCGTAACGCTCACGCTCGAGGCCAACGGCCAGGACGTTACTCCGCCCGGTATTGTGCCGGTTGTCATCAAAGTGCCCGCAACGGCGCCGGTGATCACGGGCGTTACACTGTTCCGCAGCGGCGATACCATCACAGTAACCGTGATGGGATTCTCGAGCACGCGCGATATGGGTCAAGCCAATTTTGACTTCACCGCTTCCCCCGGATCGAGTATTTCAGATCCTGAATTGAAGGTTGACGTCTCCCAGGACTTCACGACGTGGTACACAAACGACTCCTCGATCCAGTATGGGAGCTCGTTCTCATACGAACAGGAATTCAACTTGAGCAACTCTTCTATAACCATTGGCGGCGTCAGTGTCACTCTGACCAACTCCGTCGGCGAATCGAATTCGATGACTGCACACTAGGATGAAGAGCCTTATGACCAAGAAACACTCTCTCGTTGCGCTGCTGGCAATTCTGCTGCTGGTGCTGGAACCAACATTGCCGCTCCAGGCGCAGGAGCCGGCCGCGCCGCCCAGGAGCCTCCAGATCGTGATTCTCAGCGATGAGGCTCCGCTCAACAACATCAGCGAACGCACCGCCCGCGAGCCAATTGTGCAGGTGCAGGATGAGAACCACAAGCCAGTGGCCGGCGCTATCGTGCTCTTCTTTATTCATCCCGGATTGGAGGGCGCCGGAGGGTCGTTTGCAAGTGGCGCCAGCAGTCTAACGGTTGAGACCGGCGCCGACGGCATAGCCCACGCACCGGGCCTCGTGGTTAATCAGATAAAGGGAAGCTGGCAGCTCCAGGTCACAGCTTCAAAAGACGGCATTTCAACATCGAGAACGATCAACGAAACCAACAAACTCAAAGAAGAGCAAAGCACGGAAAACAATACAACCCCAACCGCTCCACCGCCAACCAAGCCGTCTTCACATTGGTATCTTTCGAAGCCAACCACGGTGATAGGAGGAATAGTGGTGGTAGGCGTTGTGGTGTCGATCGTGGTTATTGAAGCCAACGCGAACCACTCCACTCAGATCACAACCGGCGGCGGTACGGTCGGCAATCCGGGAGCGGGGTTTAAGATTCACTTCTAGCCTCATCCTATCGAATACTGTCGTTCTCAAGCTGCCGCGCCGCGGTCAACTCATATTCTTGCGAAGTAGCTTTGGTCCATTATTGGAGTTGTGTTACGCGCCGATCCCCGCCAGCTTTTTTGCCCGCCAGATTGCACCTTCGACCGGCACCACCGCAGTTTCGCAAATCGGCATCGCGGGCGCAACAGCTTGCAGGCCCGCGAAGAAAGCTTCGCGCACCAGCGGAGTTTTTTCAATTACGCTGCCGGTAAACGCAACCGGGACCTCGCCTCCAATTGCATGTTTGCGCCTGAGCTTCAAGCGCACCAGCAACACAAAATCAACCAGGTCCGTCGCTGCCTGCTGCAAAACTCCAATCGCCACGGCGTCGCCCATCGCTGCAAGCTCGCTTATTGTCGGCGCGAGCGCAGCGAAATCCGGCCCTGGCGTGCTGTCGCCCAGATTTACAAGTTCCTCGATCGTCGCCGTGCCCCAGATATCGCCAACTCTCTTCAAAACCTCGGTCGGCTCTTCGTGGTCGTAAGCCTTGAGCGCGCGGCGAATCGCGTGCAGGCCGATCCAATAACCCGAGCCTTCGTCGCCAAGCCGCGAGCTCCACCCACCGGCGCATTCCCTGCTGCCATTGGGCGCGCGGCCAATTGTATTCGAGCCCGTCCCGGCGATCTGCAGAATTCCCGGCCCTCCCTTAAATGCTGCATCGAGCGCAATCACTTCGTCGCCCACCACTTCTGATTTCTCCGCACCGAACTCGCGCAGCACGGCCGTGATCCACTCGTGAATGCCGGGCATGGAGGCGCTGGCCACGCCACAAGAGGCAGCCGCAACGCCCGTCACTCCGGCCTGCGCATAAATCTCCTTCAGCAGGGCGCGAAGATTCTCTTCCGCAGCCTGAGCGCCCACGCGAAGACGCTTGATGGATCCGCTCTCAGCAAACGCCAGCGTCTTACTGCCGCTGGCAGACTCGCCATCCACGATCGAAGCGCGCGTATGCGTGCCGCCGCCATCGATTCCAAGTACCAGACCCATTCCTGCTTGCTCCTGTTATTGATCCCGCTCGGCGCCGCCGTCACGCAGCGTACCCGACAGGATGTTGAGACTTCCATCGTTCTTTGCCGGCTTCAGGCCCAGCATGTGTGCTATCCACGGGTAAAGGTTGACGTTTTGAAAGGGTGCAACCGTCTTGCCTGGAATAATGTCAGGCCCGGCGGCAAAAAAACTCGCCTTCATCGCCGGAACTTTGGCCGGATCGAACCCATGCATTCCCGCCGTTGGCGGATGATCGGTAATGCCCGCGTCCGGCGTGTGCGCGCGAATGGCAAAAGGCCCCGTTGCCACCACTACCGGATCGCCCTCGCGTGGATTCTGGTTGTAATTGAGCTCTGCAGGCACATTCTTCAACCGATACACCATGAACTGCGACGACGCCTTTTTGAGCTGGTTGTAAATGCGAATACGATCCTCTTCGCTCGATGGATAAAGCAGTGACCCCACCGTCTCGGTTCCCTTCAGATCGGCAAAAGAGTCAAGGTTGATCCACGGGCCTTCCGAGTGGGCCATTCCGTGATCGCTCACCACCACCAGGTCGATGGGCAGGCGGGTCGCATTGAGCGCCTTCCTGAGCTTGCCAATCTCAGCGTCCATCTTCAACGCGGCCGCGCGAGTCTCGGGAGCATCCGGGCCAAATTCGTGGCCCTCATGATCGGGCTCGGAGTAATAGATCGCGATGAAATGAGGACGGTCCGCGTCGGGCAGCCGCAACAGCGCCACCGCATCGTCGATGCGCGCCTGCTGGGCCTCGGGCGTTGCTTCGGTCTTTGAGTCGAAGCGCGCGTACCAGGTGGGGCGAAAGCCCGCGACCTCAGCCTCGGAGCCCGGCCAAAGCAGGATCGCGGTGTGCATACCCTGGACCTCAGCAAGACTCCAAAGCGGCGTGCCGCCATACCACGAACCATCTGTGACGGCCTTTGGATCGCTCATGGTGTAGCGGGCATTGCGCGCCGGATCGTAAAAGTTGTTGGCGACCAGGCCATGATGCTCAGGGTAAAGGCCAGTCGCAATGGTGTAGTGATTGGGAAACGTAAGCGAGGGATAGCTGGGAATCATTCCTTCAGGCGCCCAAACGCCCTGTTTGGCGATCGCCAGCAGATGCTCGGCGTGGTCGCGCCTGGCATAATCCCAGCGAAAGCCGTCGAGCGAAACCAGAACAACGTAGTGCTGCTTCTGTGCCCACGCGGAATTGGCCGCGTGATCGACATGCGTAAGCGGAAGCGCGGGATTGAAGCCGCTCGCCTGCGCCAGCGCTGCGTTCCCGCCCACAAAAGCAACGGCGATGGCGGCGAATGCGACCAACAGCCGGCGGCCGAAGAATCGGAGTGAAACTCTCACTCGAACAGCTTATCGCACGCAACCCGTGCCAGGCTCGCTCAGATGCCCGCGAGGGATGGGAAGGCTGCGCGGCTCAAAGATCGATGGCGACAACTTCGTGGTCGAGTGTCGACGGCACAGTAACTGAAAGCTGACCGCCCGATCTTTCAATTAGCACGCTGGTACCGGAAACCAGAAGTTGTGCCTGCTTAACGCGAATCTCGACGGGCAGGTTGAGTTGGATTTTGTGCGGACCGATGGGGTAAAACGTGCGGAACGGGCCCTTCATCGCCATGGGGTTGGTGAGGTTCACCAGATGAACGGTGATCGACGACGAGTTTCGCCACACGTTGACATCGATCAGGCCAGGGCCTTCGACATCGACCACCGCGATTTCATTGAACGCCCACAAGAGTGTGTTGCGCAGAATGGCGAGATGGTCGGCGCTGAGAACCTCCCAGAAGGTGCGGTCAATATCCAAGGGGAAGTAGGCCACGCGGCCGGCAGGCTGGCGCAGATAGAGGCAGGAGATATCGGTCTTCTCAACGCGCGGGTAGACCTTTTCCATGGGCAGATCGGGGTAGCTGGGGATGAGCGTGAAGGGCGTGTGCGCGAAATTCTCGCGGGGAGTGACCGGAAGGCGATGAACGGCGTTAATGACGCGCGGGGCGTGCTCGATACCGCGAAAAAATGGACTCGCCGGCTCGGCATCATGCTCCAGCCGGATGTAGGAATTCAGCATCGGACCTTCCGGCTTGCCGGCAAGATCGACTCCGAAAAGATCGGCGAGCTCGAAGTTGGCGCGCGGCGAGCCGTCAATGTTGCGCAAGCTGGTTTCGTGCGTGGCAATAATGCTGCCGCCCGCAGCAACAAAAGCGCGAATTTGATCGCACTGCGCGTCGCTGAGCACTGAGATGTTGGGCAGGATCAGCACCTTGAGATTCGCCAGGTGCGCAGCGTCGAGCAACTGATCGTGCACCATCTCAAACGGAATGCGAGACTCAATAAGCGCCTGGCACCAGCCGAGCGCGTAGTCTTCAAGTTTCGCACGTGATTGGTCGCCTAAATACCACGCCGATTGCTGCGAATAGACAATCGCAACGCGCGCCAGCGAGCGCTCGTGTTCGAGGTGACGCCGGTTCTTTTCGGTCCAGACATAGAGCTCTTCGACGCCGTCGAGCCAGCGCTCATCGTGCAGCGTCCCAGAAAACTTGCTGCACCAGGGACGCATGCCGTTGGCGATGGCCTCGAGGGTCCAGATGCGGATTTCGGCGTCGCTGGTTACGCTGTCTTTCCAGCGATAGTGCTCTTCAAGGCCCACTCCAAAGAGGCCGATGACCGGCTTCGCACCCCATGGTGGCGCGGAACTCCTTCGCGGTCTTGCCAATCAACCACGGCGCAGCCAGGCCGCTGCGCCCTTGGCGGTCGGCAACCAGCATTGGCGCGCGGTTGCTGAGCTCGACCGAGTCAAGTGAACTCAGTGCGCCGCTGCCGTTATTGGGAATGCAGCTGGATTCAGGATTGATGGCGCGAATGGTCTCAGTTCCAAAGATCGATCAGCGCGAGGAGGCGTTCGCGGCGCCACTTCTGCCATGCGATGTAGGCAGGATCGGCAGGTTCGGTAGTGCGCGGAAGATCGAGCCCTGCGGCAGCGCGGAAGTTTTCGACGCAGTGGACGCAGTAGCAGATGCCGTTCCCGTCCCAGCGATTGAGGAAGATGCCGTCGGCACGATAAAGAGTCATGATCTCTTTGTGCACCGCGGTCATGAACTCGAAGTTGTAAGGGCCGTAGGCGCAGGTCACCCACATCTCGGGCGAAGACCAGTGGCGGCGCGGATTGCCCTCTGCATCGACCGCGATCCAGTCGGGGTGGGCCTGTTTCGCATCGTCGTAGGTGGCGTGCGGATCGGTGCGAACGAGCACAGACATGCCCATCTTGCGGCAGCCGGAGACAAGTTCGCCGAGTACGTCGCGGTCGCCGAGCCACGCGCTGCGGTGATGAAAAGGAATCTGCGTGGGATAGTAGGCCACGCATCCCCCACCGCTGAGGCAAACCCCTTCGGTGCGCGTTCGCTTGAAGTAGTCGAGCCAGAAGGCTGGGTCGTAGTGGATGGGGTCGTCTTCAACCAGCGTGAGCTGAAACCAGCGCATGGGCTTCGAAGCCCACTCGGGCGCTGCAGTCGACAGACCTGGCAAAGAAGCAGGCAACGGCTCAGGCCAGATGGCAGCAGGCGCGAGATTGGCAAAAGTAGCAGCGGAGCCGGCTGCGGCGGTCGAGGAAAGAAACTCGCGGCGAGTCAGGGAACGCGGCGTCATGCCGGCCATTGTAGTGGCGCGCACGTGCAACAGGCCAAGCGCTGCGCGTAGCTCGCCGTTAATCTCCCACCGATGAGGGTGTCCCATCCTTCCGCAGCGCCATCGCGGAAGGGTGGGAGGGCAACGCGCTTGGATAGCCGAAGGCCGCGCGCCTACTTGCTGCACGTGCACGTGCGAAAACTGTCAGCCGTAAGATTGACGAGGGCACAGGCTTCGAGCCCCCAGAATGGCGTGAGTTCGGCGGAGCGGTCTCCCACAAAATAATTGCGAATGTAGGCCTGGCTGGCGGGCGATTTGGCGCCCTTGTCGGCCGTGAACTCGCCGATGAGTGTGGCGAGCGCCGGGTAAGAGAACGCGGGCTCGCTATAAGTCTTCCTGTAGTCGTATTCCTCTGTCCACGTTGTATCGACGCCGGTCTGGTTTGACGCAGCGATCACTTGATAATCCATCAGCGTGGCCGTCCGCGGATCGACCTGCGCCACGGTAATCGACGGGTTGTTGCCGTCGATAGGAGAGATGGAGGGCACGAGCTTTACGGGAACGGCGTGATCGAGATGCTTCGTTTTGGCGGGAACAATAAGCCGCATCTCGTCCATATGAGTGTGCGCGAAGATGGCCAGCGAAACCACATCGCCGTATTGGGCGAGCGCGTCAGACAGATCGTCGGAGGCAAGAAACATAGTCGGATCTTTACCGGCACAGATTGCCTGGCCCTTCAGCGCCGAGCCGTATGCGTCCACTCCGGGCGGAATGTGCGTCATCACCCACACCTTTTCCTTGGCCTGTCGCGCCCGATCAAGCTCTCTGCGAAGCCAGGCAATCTGTCTTGTGGCTTCTGAGGAGTCGTCCTTTCCAGCACACGTTTGGTAGTTAAGCGACATGAAAAGATCGTCGAGGACAATCAACCGCGCGTGCCCGAATGGCTCAGGCATTGAGACGCTGAAGTTTCCTCCAATCGCAAAGTCCTCGCGCGCCTGTTTCGATTCGGCAGCGCCAACATCGGCGGTCAGAATCTTGCCCGTGGCGCCGAGAAAACTGCTGTTTGCGTCGAGCTGGTAGTCGCCGCAATCGGAGTCGTTATTGCCGAGCGATGCATAAACTGGAACTCCGGGCAACGCAGTGCGCAGGGAGCTGATGACGAACTCGATCGCCTTTTCAACAAAGGCATGGTAGTCGCCCGGCTTGGCATTGGGAAAGACCTTGGCGTACTTGCAGGCAAAAGAGTGCGCGATGAGATCTCCGCTGACTGTGACAAATATCGCGCGCGATGCGCTCGATTGCATCGCTTTGAGGCTCGATGCGAAAAGCGGGTATGAAGTGTCGGCGCCCCGCGTGTGGCAAGCCTGTTCAAGACTGTCAAACTCCGCCTCCCGATTCGGTGACGGAGCCGCGCCCAGAATCGCAGCCCAACCCGACGCTGGAGTCGCGTCAAGCTGCACTGTTTTCGCAGGATCCCAGAAGGGCTCGAAGTGGATATCGCTTACCATGAGAACCGGAACGGTGGCAGTGTGCGCGGGCTGTGCAAACGTTGGCGGGGCGACGAACGAAGACAGCAATAAAGCCGATAAAAGACGCGAAGTCGACATTCCTGAAACCATTGCGGGAAGCGCTCCTCAATAAGAAGGTTCGGGCGTGAACAGGATATACGAGGGCGGCGCGGGCAGGATAAGGGCACGATGAACACCAGGAGTTTCCGTGAGAGAATCTGCACGCCCCCGGTGCTTTGTGTTATACGTTTCCAAATGATTCGATATTGCCGTTTTCTCATCGCTCTATTCGCTGCGCTCCCCTTGTTTGGATCGACGATTCAGTCACAGACTTTGGCTCCCACGCCTCCCATGGGATGGAACAGCTGGGATGCGTACGGGCTCACCATCAACGAGGAACAGTTCAAGGCGAATGTCACGGTGCTGGCCGGCGTCCAGCAATATGGGTGGCAATACGCGGTAATCGACGAGGGCTGGTATATGGCGAATCCCGATGGGAGGAATCTCGCCGAACGCAAGTATTTGATCGACGGGAATGGCATCCTGATCCCGGTGCCCGACCGGTTCCCTTCCGCCGCCGACGGCGGCGGGTTCAAGACATTGGGCGATTGGGTCCACCGCCAGGGCCTCAAATTCGGCATCCACATCGTCCGCGGAATTCCGCGCGAGGCTACCGCGCAAAATCTGCCCATTGCCGGATCAAAGTTCAAGGCATCCGATGCAGCCGATACAGGCGATCCGTGCCCTTGGGACGATGGCAACTGGGGTGTGAAAGACAACGCCGCCGGGCAGGCCTGGTACGACTCCCAGATCAAGGCGTTCGCTGGCTGGGGCGTGGATTATCTGAAGGTGGATTGCATAAGCGACCACCCTTATCGGCCTACCGAGATCCGGCAGATTGCACTTGCCATTCAGAAGGCAGGCAGGCCAATGGTGTTGAGCCTTTCGCCGGGGCCAACAAATCTAGAGCACGCAGCCGAGGTGCAAAAATACGCTCAGATGTGGCGCATTACCAACGACCACTGGGACGGATGGACCTTTGAGCACCACACTCCCGATGGATATCCATTCGGGCTGCGCGGAGACTTCGACATGTTGGCCAAGTGGTACACCTACACCGGTCCCGGAAGCTGGCCCGATCCCGACATGCTGCCGTGGGGATCGCTGACGCCGCATCCCGGCATGGGCGAACCGCGTCACTCTCGGGAGACACCCGATGAACAAAAGACTGAATTCGCACTCTGGTGTATCACGCGCTCGCCGCTCATCCTGGGCGCGAACCTGACCAAACTCGACGACCTGACCCGGTCGCTGCTCAGCAACCAGAACATGCTGTTCATGAACCAGAACGCCACCTACAGCCGGCCGCTGGATGCTTCGACGCTGGGTCCGGGGTTCGAGAATGTGCGCGTGTGGCGGGCCAGCATCAACGAGCCCGGCGCGCGCGGCTACAAGGAGTACTTCGGCTTCTTCAACCTTGGCGAAAGTGCCACAACCGTCAAAGTCACATGGAGCCAGCTTGGACTTGACGGGAAAAAACATTCGGCAACAAGCGAGTGGGATGACTCGGAGACCAAGGACAGCAAAGAGATCTCGGTTACCATTCCGGCGCACGGCAGCCAGGTCTACGAGGTGCAGTGAGCGGGCAGCAGACGCTGGCAGGCGGGTGTATCTTCTCCAGCAAATCTGCCTGCAACTTCAGCGTTATGGCGCAGTTCCAGGCCCGTTTTTCTGTGCGAAACTGTAGAGTCCGCAGAGAAGCGCTAACTTCAGCGCTCCGCGGCAGGGGCTTAAGATGCCTGTACTTCGTTCGACCTTTATTGCACTCTCCCGCAATCGCGCATTGCGCCGGTTCTGCGAGCAATCCTCGATCGGCACCCGTCTCAGTTCGAGGTTCATCGCTGGAACGGAGATCGTCGACGCGCTGCGCGTAGCGGAGTCAGTCAACCACCAGGGCATGGCGGTTACCCTCGACTCGCTGGGCGAGAGCGTAACCTCTGAGGTCGAGGCCCATCGGGCCGCCGAGATCTATCACCATCTTCTCAACCTGATTCAGGAGCGCAAACTGAATGCGAACATCAGCGTAAAACTCACGCAGATGGGACTTCAAGTGTCGCCCGGATTAGCAGAGTCAATTGCCGCAAGTCTTGCTCAACACGCCAAGTCTTCGGGAAACTTCGTCCGCGTCGATATGGAGGATTCAAGCCTCACCCAGATAACGCTCGACATCGTGCGCCGACTGAATGCGCGGCCTGAGACAAAGAGCGCTATCGGAGTTGTGATCCAGGCGTACCTTTATCGCTCGCAAGCCGATGTTGAACAGCTATTGGCAAGCGGAATCCGAATCCGGCTTTGCAAGGGAGCGTACAAGGAACCACCCGAAGTCGCATTTCCGCAAAAGCGCCAGGTAGATGACAACTTTGTACTATTGAGCAAATTGCTTCTCGACTCTGGCATCTACCACGGCTTGGCGACGCACGACCAAGCGATGGTCACCGCGATAAAAACCTTCTCCAGAAAGCGCGGAATCGATTCGAACCGATTCGAGTTCCAGATGCTATACGGCGTTCGCCGCGATCTGCAACGTGCACTTGTGGATGAAGGATATAAGGTTCGCGTCTATATACCATTCGGGCGTGAATGGTACCCGTACTTTATGCGCAGGCTCGCAGAGAGGCCCGCAAACGTGCTTTTCCTGCTAAAGAATTACTTCAGAGCCTAACTGCCTCTTTCCACATACTGCTTCTTGCTCGATTTCCTGCTGTAGCGCCTGCGAAGAAGCACATACTGGCGGCACTCACGGCAATGCCACGGGAAATAGCCAAAGAATGGATACACATGCTTCTGCATGAAGCCCTTGCGCTCGACTCTGCGAATGCGACTGGCGCCACATTCAGGACAATAGACCTTAGCGACCTCTTGAACTCTCTCAACGAGTCCTTCCGCCGCTTGACTTTCATTTCCGTAGGACACTCGACACTCCTATCTATGCTGACGGTGAATCACGGTTCACTCGCGCGAAGTTCGAAAACAAACCCCGTAAAAGCTCGCGGTTTTAATTGACGTTATGAGGACCCGGGAAGATTGACCGCCCTTATTCTATCGGACAAATTTCGCAAAAAGAAAGCACTTCTTGCGCCGAATGTGAGAGCTTCGGCATAAATGGTACTTCCGTTACAAAGGTAAGTTACGTTCGTAGTCGCTTTAAGGATACTTCCGCGACATCAGTAACTGTCTTTGCCAAGGCCAGAGAGGTATTCAGCGAGTAAGGACGCTCTAATCGTATACCAAGTTTGACGGCAAACTCACGAAAAAATTTATCCACGTCGTAGAGAATTTCTACATGATCGCAGAGGAAGCCAATCGGTTGAAGAATC
>CAWILB010000011.1:0-10436 GCA_963836635.1 uncultured Acidobacteriaceae bacterium
CCGATTAGAATTCACGGCATGCGCACAATCGTCTATGTGGACGGATTCAATCTGTATTATCGCGCTCTACGAAAAACCAGACATAAATGGCTCAACCTACTTGCGCTTTGCGAGGCCGCGCTTCCAAAGACATGCAACATCATTGCTATTAACTACTACACGGCGCGTGTTTCCGGCGGCCGAAATCCAAGCTCTCCAAAGGACCAGAACACATACCTGAAAGCATTCGGAACATTGCCCAATTTGCATATTCACTTCGGCAATTTTCAAGTTACAAATGCGTGGATGCCACTTGTAAGGCCGTGCCAGTTCTGGCCCCCCGGCTTGGCGCCCTTTCCCGCTCCCGACTCTGTGTGCGTGGTCAAGACCGAAGAAAAAGGATCGGACTTGAATCTGGGCTCACATCTGGTGCGGGACGCATTTGTGGGGACATTTGAGCACGCCGTCCTTGTCACAAACGATACCGACCTGAAGGAGCCGCTTCGATTGGTCGTGCAGGAGGCCGGATTGCCCGCAACACTTTTGACTCCCGCCGATAACTCCGCCGTAACACTGAGGAATCTCGCCACTGACGTCCGCCACCTAAAACCCTACCTCGGCGTCTGTCAATTCCCTGATCCAGTGATGGGTTCCGACAATAAGCCGATTTCGAAGCCGCCGGACTGGTAGTTATTGGCTGCCGGTTCTGAGGGGTTTGGGGCTCAGAGGAACAGGCGGCGCAGGTCCGGCTTGCCTTGTGCAAAACAAATCATGGTGTCTGCAATACAGTTGGCGATAAGATAATGCGCATCGGGAAAGGGCCCGCGCCATGAGCTTATTGCAGCAGGATTCGACGGGACTGGACGACGCCGCTAAGGGCGAAGAGCTCACCAAGGGCACAAGCCAGTTGGGCAAAGCCATCATCGTTTCCACGATTGCGCTGTCGATCGCGGCATTCGTGTATATCTATGCCAACGAAAAGCCGCCCGTGGCGAGCGGAGAAATCCTGAACGTGTGGGCGCATCCCATCCACACCGAGACTTCGGGATTTGACGCCAGCGGCGCGCCCATGGCAAAGGAGAGCTTCGACCAGGTCTTTGTGTTTACGCAGGTGAGGCTGAAAAACCAGAGCCAGGGCCCGCTGTCACTGGTGAATGTGATTACCAACATGACCGAGCAGGACGAGACCCATGTCGACTCAAGCTATTCCGCACCTAAATCGGATTACGACCGCATCTGGGTGGCTTATCCCGATCTGCCCATTCCGCACGGACCGGGCCTTTCGCCCCTCGATACAGTGATTCAGCCAGGGCAAACCGTGGAGGGTACGGTAGTGTCTGCCTACAAGATGACCATGCAGCAGTGGGACGCTCGCAAAGACCTCGACCTGACCTTCAGCTTCAGGTACCAGCCAGTGCTTAAGCTTACGCCCCACCTGCCGGTTATTGACCGTTAGGCGCAGCGGTGGGAGGAACGGGCGCAGACTTGGGCGAGGAGAGATAGCCCGAAACCTGGTTCTTTGACTTGATCGCGTTCACAACCACCTCAAACAGCCCCGGGTCTTTGCCGCTGTAGAACTGTAGCGGCTCATCGATTCCGCGGTCCTTCTTCTGCACGGCCTTATCGTCGGAGTAAACCACCAGGGTGTAGGTGTTCTTCTTGGAGTCGACCTTCTTGAGCTCCAGGCTCACCGTTCCCACGGGTTTCTTTTCGCCTTTCGAGAGGGTGAATTCGTAAAAATTGCGGTCGCCCTTGTGCTCAAGCAAAACCAGCTCATCGTGATTGCGCGCGATAACGCTGTTGGTGCTGCTCAGGTCTCCCTTGATCGACTGGAGCTGATTGACTGCGGTGGCCAGATCGCTTTGCGTGTGGGTGAGGTCGGTTTTTACTCCGCCCACATCGGTCTTGACGTTGGAAACGTCGCTGGAAACAGCGCTGAGCTGCTGCGAAGTCTGCTGCTGGGCGGCTTGCAGCCGCTGGCTGTCGACCTGCTCGCGGTGCAGAATATCGTTGGCGCGCTCATCAAGCTGTTTTTGCGTCAGGCCCAGCGACTTGGCTAGCTCGTCTGTAGCCACGTGAAGACGCGCGTCGGTTTCACGGAGCGCGGCGGCCTGCTTTACGTTTTCCTGCCGGGCGTCAGCCAGCTCCTGCTGCTGAGAGGTCAGCCGGCCGCCCAGGATGTAGCACCAGATCAGTCCGCCGAGCGCGGCCAAGAGCGCGAAGGCGAGCACTGCCAGAAGCGCACCCGAATGTGTTCGGGGTACGTCGTCAATAGTTGAGGTGGTAGTGTCGATTTCACTCATTTTTATGCCTTTCGTTTCCTCGCGGCCTGTGAATCCTGCCGCTGCGGGAGTGAGCGCGTCGATGCGAAGATTAGACGCAATTCAAGCTAAAAGAACTTGTTCCGCAAGCCATTTCATTCAACTATGCGTTAAGGCTTCGTCCGGCTATCGCCGGGCGTTTTTTCCGGAACGGTCCTGCTGTGTGCCTCCGGGGAAGCTACAGAATACCGGACCGGACCGGCTGGTGTGTAAGAAGGTGGTACCAGGCGGCGGCTCCGGGATGGCGGAACGCGGTTAATTCCCGCACAAAGTGACAAGCAGCGAACCGCTCGGTTATAAACATGTTTACTGCACTTTTTAGGACAGACCGCCTCGAACGTCGTTTTTTGAAGATCGCTAAGCCATATCTGGATCGTGCCAGGCCACATCTCTTTTGAGGGTTTCTAAAAAGAGGCCAGCCAACCATAATTCAGCGGGCGGAGCTTTTCCGCGGCGCCAGGTAGTGGGTTTTCTATTTCGAACGCTGGCATCACACTCATAAGAAAAAAGGGAGATGCGAAGGTTATGTCGACCGTTGTTGCTGGAAAGGGCCTGGAAGGGATTGTCGCTGCCAACTCGGGAATCTGCTGGATTGACGGGGAGGCCGGCGTACTTTCATACCGGGGAATCGACATTCACGAGCTGGCCGAGCACTCGACCTTCGAGGAGACGACCTTTCTTTTATGGAACGGATTTCTGCCCAACGAGCTGGCACTGCGCGAGTTCAGCGCGCAACTGACGTTGGCGCGCGCCCTCGACCAGCGGGTGATCGACATGCTGCGCAGCTTTCCCACCTCCGCCACGCCCATGGAGGTGCTGCGAACTTCGGTGTCGGCGCTGAGCTTTTATGACGCCGACGAAAAAGACAATACCCACGACGCCAATGTGCGCAAGGCCTATAACCTCACAGCGCAAATCGCGATGATCGTCGCGATTTACGATCGAATTCGCAAGGGCAAAGAGATTGTTCCCCCCGACCGCTCGCTCAACCACGCCGGCAATTTTCTCTGGATGCTGAATGGCGAGAAACCTTCTGAAACCGCAACCAGGACCCTCGATCTCGCACTCGTTCTACACGCTGACCACGAACTCAACGCCTCCACCTTTGCCGCCCGCGTCATCGCCGCAACCCTCTCTGACATTCATTCCGCCATCACCGGCGCCATTGGCGCGCTCAAAGGCCCGCTGCACGGCGGCGCGAACGAGGGCGTGATGCGCCTGCTGCTCAAGATCGATAAGGAAGGCGCCGACCCGGTGGACTACGTGAAGAACATGCTGGCGGCCAAGCAGAAGATCTCCGGCTTCGGCCATCGCGTGTACAAGACAGAGGACCCGCGCGCCACTCACCTGCGCAAGATGAGCGAGCAGTTGGGAAAGGACTCCGGCCAGATCAAATGGTACGAGATGTCGCGCGCCATCGAGCTCTATATCAATGCCGACAAGCGGCTCAACGCCAACGTGGATTTCTACTCCGCTTCAACCTACGCCACCTTGGGTATCGACATCGATCTCTACACGCCCATCTTTGCAGTGAGCCGCATCGCCGGCTGGGCCGCGCATGTGATCGAGCAGCTCGACGATAACCGCCTCATTCGTCCTCGCGCTGAGTACATTGGACCGGTGTATCCTTCACCGTGGATTCCGGTGGCAGAGCGGCCGTAGGCGGCGCGTTTGGTTGAACTCGGGGCCGACGCAAACTCTTGACACTGCCCGTGCGTCCAAATGAGTGTTGAGGCTGCAAGGGGAGCCTCTGCCATGAAGACACGCGCGCTTGTTCTGTTTTCTGCTCTTTTGTTGCTTTCGGGTTGCTACCGTGACGGCCGGCTCTATCCGGTTCAAGGTCCGTTGGCTACCCAGACCGCACCCCCCGTCTTTTCCGCCAAACTCACCGGCGCCTTCAACTCAGGAAACATGAGCGTGACGCTCGCCGGCGGTGAAGTGTGCAAAGGAGCATGGGGCCTGGTGAGCCGCACGCCGCACCGACGCTGGAACCGCGCCCACCGTGGACTGGCCCAAGGTTTGGGACGCAGTGTACGGGGGCGGGTACTATAACGCGAATGTGCTCGGTACGCCGTTGCACGTTCGCAGCGCGCTTACCGGCTCCAATGGCACCTTGCTCAATGTCGAGCTCTATCGCCGCGATATCCCCGGCCAGATGACTGAAATCCGCGGCGTAGCCGAGGACAATCGCGGGAATATCTACAAGGTCGTGATTTAGTGCCGCGCCTTCCACATCAGGTAGAGGCCCCAGGCCGACAGCGTGCAGCAGTCGCGAATCGTGCCGTCGAGCATCATCTGCTCAAACTCCTCAACGGTGAAGGAGCGCGGAACCAGGTCGTGCTCCTCCGCATCGCGTTCGCCGGGCGCGGGAGTGAGCCCCGTGGCAAGAAAGACATGCTGCTTCTGGCGCGTGAAGCCGTAGGCAATCCATGTCATGCCGAGGCAGGTCATCTCGGCTGCCTCGAGCCCGATCTCCTCGCGCAGCTCGCCGCGAGCCAGCTCCTCGGCCTGGTCGATCTCCATCTCCCAGCCGCCTTGCGGCAACTCAAGCGCTCGCTCGCCGATGGTGTAGCGGAACTGCTCAACCAGCCACACGCGACCGTTATCGATGGGGATAATGATGGCTGCGTCGTCTTTCTCGACGACTCCGTAGATGCCGTGCGCCCCATTCGAGCGCAGGATCTCGTCCTCGCGCAGCCGCATCCAGTGATTGCGGTACACCTCGCGCGAGCTCAGCGTGGTGATGGAGGGAACTGCCTTGGTTTTGGTCGAGTTCATCGGCGCCTCCTGCCGGATTCGTCCATGCCCACTGCGGCGGCTCGAACTTTACAGCATACGCGGAGATTGAAGAAAGAACGATGAAAGCGGTGAGTTAGAGCAGGCAAAAGGCGCGCAGGGTCAGAACGTCGAACTGAAAAATTTCTATTCGTTTCGTGCACGAAACCTTCTCATGCGTCCGATCAGCGATGCCGGGCCGCTCACTGAAAGCCTCACCAAGTTGCCCTCGTATTCGCGCTCATGCACAATCATGCCGGCGTCGATCGCCGCCAGCGCCGCGCCCTCGTGCTGCGGAACGCGCAGCTCGGCTTCAACGATGGGGTCCGATTTGAGGGCCTCGTCAATGGCGCGCAGCAAGTCCTCAGAGCCTTCGCCGGTGAGCGCTGAAACCGCAACTTCGCCATGCGTGACGCCGCGATGGGAGATAGCGCCTGGCGTCCGTCATACGTGATCAGGTCGATTTTGTTCAGCACTTCGATGCGCGGCTTGGCCAGCACATCGAGCTCGGCCAGTACCTTTTCAACCTGCATCTTCTGCTCTTCCCCGTAGGTCGACGACGCGTCGCGGACGTGCAGCAACACCTCGGCCTGGCTAACCTCTTCAAGCGTGGCGCGAAAGCTGGTGACGAGGGTGTGGGGCAAATTGCGAATGAAGCCGACCGTGTCCGACAAAAGCACCTTGCGCCGGCTCGGCAGTTCAATGGCGCGCAGCTTGGGATCAAGCGTGGCGAACATGCGCGATGATGAAAGCACCTGTGCACCGGTAAGCATGTTGAAGAGCGTACTTTTGCCGGCGTTGGTGTAGCCCACCAGCGCTACCGTCGGTACTGGCACAGCCTCGCGCCTTTGCCGCTGTTGCTTTCGCACCCTCCGGACTGCATCAAGATCCAGCTTGAGCTGGTCGATTCGCCTTTGAATTTTCCGGCGGTCGGTTTCGAGCTGGGTCTCGCCGGGGCCCCTGGTGCCGATACCGCCGCCGAGCTGCGACATTTGTTTGCCTCGTCCGGCCAGGCGCGGCAGCATGTACTGGAGCTGGGCTAGTTCGACCTGCAACTGGCCCTCGCGGGTGCGGGCGTGGCGGGCAAAAATGTCGAGGATGAGCTGGGTGCGGTCGAGAACGCGGCAAGGCAACAGGCGTTCGAGATTGCGAAGCTGCGTGGGCGAAAGATCGTGGTCGAATAGAACTAGATCGGCTTCAACCGAGGCGGCGACTCCGGCAATCTCCTCCACCTTGCCCGAGCCGATGAGTGTGGCCGGGTCGGGATGCGGGCGCCGTTGGAGAATTTCGGCGGCAACAGTGCCGCCGGCGCTCGAAACCAGCTCGCGAAACTCGGCCAGTGACTCCTCTGCGTCAAGACCCGCGCCGGGCGCAATGGGCGCGCGCGAGCTCGAAACAGACATTACCGCGGGTGCGACAGAACGAACCGGCGAAAGGGCGCCGGCGTCCGCGAAAACGCCTTCAATGTCGTCTTCTGCCCTTGGCGCAGATGATCGGGGGCCGGCCGCACCCCTTCTAACGCGTCCAAACTCCACTCCCACCAGGACCGCGCGCTCAAGCTGGCCAACGGGTGATCGGCCCTCGAGTATCGCCGCCTGTGACGCCAGGCGTCTGCGGTCAGTACTATGAGAGGCCGCAGTTTGATTTGCGGCGGCGCCTTTTTGCTGGTCCCCGCCTGGCAATCGAGGGTGCTCCCCGCGGCTTATCGTTGTTCCACAGTCTGAGGTGTAGTCGACGCTGGAACCGCCGAAATCCCCGTCGGGGTCGTAGCAGCGGCAGGACGATGCTCAGTATGCATTACGCTGCGGTTACTGACCACCGTTGAAATTGCGTGCTTGAAGATCAACTGTTCCTGGCTGTTGTTCTCGAGGAGCACGGAATACTTGTCGAAGGACCTGATCTTACCGGTCAGTTTCACGCCGCTGACCAGGTAAATGGTGATGGGGGTCTTGTCCTTGCGCACCGTGTTCAGAAATGTATCCTGAATGTTTTGTGCCGGCTTACTCTCCATGTGCCGATCTCCTGCTTTCCGTAGATTTTTAACTTGAATCGCATTTTTGTGAAGATAACAATCCGCGAAGATGGCGCCGGAACACCCGGAGCCAACACTCCCCGCAATGTGACAACAATATAAGGGTTCGCCAACCATTTCAACTCCGGCCGGCTAAAAGCCTGGTTCCGCAGGCTAATCCCTCTCTCCTTGCGTGAAATCGAGGACAGTCCAAAACGTCCCTGCTACACCGAGGTTAGATGCTCAAATGTGCGCTCCGCCACCCCGAAGGCAAAGACGCCGTTGGTAAAATGGGTGCGTGCAACCCGCCGTCAGCCCTCCGCGCTCCGTTCCCGCCGCGAAATCCCAGCCCGTTCCCATGCTCGACCTCAAGCGGCAATATGAGCCGCTGCACCAGGAATTGCTTGCCGCCATCGAGCAGGTACTTGAGACGCAACAGTTTACGCTGGGCAGCGCGGTGACAGCCTTTGAGCGCGACGGCGCTAAGCAATTAGGCGTGGCACACGGCATAGGGTGCTCCTCGGGCACAGATGCTCTGTGGTTGGCGCTGGCTGCGGCCGAAATCGGCCCCGGCAAGACGGTGATTACAACGCCGTTCAGCTTCTTCGCCTCGGTGAGCGCGATTTTCCGCGTGGGCGCCACGGCCCTACTGGCCGATATCGACCCGGCGACGTTCAATCTGGATGCCGCGGCCGTCGAGCGGGTGCTTGAGACAGAGGCGGGCGCAGACGTGCGGGCGATTTTGCCAGTGCACCTCTACGGTCAGTGCTGCAATTGGGATTCTTTTTCTGGTTTTGGACGAGAGAGGGGATTGGCCCTGATTGAAGACGCGGCGCAGGCCTGGGGCGCGGAGTGGAAGGGAACCAAAGCCGGCGGGCTGGGCGATATCGCCGCCTTCAGCTTTTATGCCACCAAGAACCTGAGCGCGGCGGGAGAAGCCGGCATGGTGACCTGCAACTCCGATGCGCTGGCCGAGCGCTCAAAGATGCTGCGCTCGCACGGAATGCGCCGCCGCTACTACCACGACGAGATCGGGTGGAATGCGCGCATGGACGGATTCCAGGGCGCCGTTTTGGGAGTGAAACTGAAGTATATCGACGGCTGGAACGAGGCGCGGCGCGCGGCGGCTGCCCGCTACCACCAGCTCTTTGCCAAGGCCGGGCTCGCCGAGAGCGGACTCAACCCCGTGCATGGCGTCGTGCTGCCGCGGGAGATTGAGGGCGCAAGGCACATCTGGCATCAGTATGTGATTCGCACGGTGCGGCGCGATGCGTTGCGGGAATTCCTGGCGGCACGGCAAATCGGGTCGGAGATCTATTATCCCGTGCCGCTGCACATGCAGGATGCGCTCAAGCAACTCGGCTACCACGAGGGCGATTTCCCTGAGGCGGAGCGCGCCGCGCGCGAGGTACTGGCGCTGCCCATGTTTGCAGAAGTGCGCTCCGACGAGCAGGAGACGGTGGTTGCGGCGATTGCGGATTTCCTGAGCCAGGAAAGTTCGGATGGGATCGATAAGCCGGCAAAAATCTGTGAATCCGTGAAGCGTGTTCCGCTAAGACATTGAATCGAATCGACCCGGTTTCTCCACTTCACAGTTTCTAAGAGAAGAATACCGGAAGCCGGAGATGGGGAACGGCAGGGAATGCTGGACGGGTGCGGCTTTGTGGAGTTCGACATAGGATGATTGTGCGCCGAGGGATGCAAATTAAATGCAAAGCGCAGATTTTTTTGTGAAGGGCTGGGCGAGTTAGGGAAGGAACCAAGCGAGAATCCTCACCGTCCCCCAGGGCTTGGACCGAGGGTGGCCGTGTGCGCCATATATAGATTTTTCAGACATGGGAGGCCGGGAGCCCGGGCCAGCCATTCATTTCCTGACCTAGAGCATTTCTCCTCTTGATTTAGAGCGTTCCCACCCTAGCCGCAAAAGCAGAGACGCGGCGAGGGTGGGGCACCCACACTTCACACCTTCAGGAGAAATGCTCTAAGCGCTGAGGCATCCCCGGCCGACTCCGCAAGAAACACTTCCAAGTTGAACGCCGATTTGTTAGTTTTGGGGGATTGGATTGGCAGGTAACGCTGCCTTTCGAGCCGGCGCAAGGATCCCCGTCGCTACTGCGAATCCAGCTTCGGACCAATTCAACAGTCAAAATGCGGGCCCGGCGCATCGCCGCTACATTCCCATAGAATCCCTTCCCATTGGAGGTTCTTCAATGAATCGCACCCGGTCCTGGTTCGCAATCGCCTTTTTTCTCGCGCTGCCAGCTATCGCGTTACCGCAAGCACCTGCCGTTGCGCTCACGCCCCTGGCCGCATCCGCCTCGACACCGGTTCCGCCGCTCGTGGAGTACACCGGAACGGCGCTTAACGAGACCGGCAAGCCGCTGGGCGGAATCGTGTCTGTGACATTCCTGATTTTCAAGGATGAAACCGGGGGCGAACCGCTTTGGGTGGAGACACAGAATCTGTCCGTCGACACGACTGGCCACTATGCAGCCAGGCTGGGCGCGACATTGCCGGATGGACTTCCGCTGGACTTGTTCGCCGGGGGCGCGGCACGTTGGCTTGAGGTGCAGATTGCCGGCCAGGCGCCCAAGGCCAGGACGCTGCTGATCAGCGTGCCTTATGCTCTCAAGGCCGCCAACGCCGATTTTCTGGGCGGCAAGAGCGCCACCGACTTTGTTACCGCCGATCAACTGCAAGCCGCGCTGGGTTCACGCCTCGCGCCCGCAGCAGCAGCGCTAAATGCAGCGTCTAATTCGTCGCCGCCGCCAGTAGCTGCGAACTCGCCGGCAGGATCCGGTACGGCAAATTATCTACCGGTGTGGATCGATTCCGCGACACTGGGCAACTCGGTTCTTTATCAGTCAGGAAACAAAATCGGTATAGGGACTACTTCGCCCAGCGCCGATTTGCAGGTGAATTCCGTTCCCGGCACCTCCGGTGTGACAGGCGCCAACGGTGACCCCGCGCTTACAGTGATAGGCGGAGCCGGAGGCAGCTCAACCGGGACCGCAACGGCCGGCGGAAAAGGCGGCGCGATCGTGCTTACTGCGGGAGCGGGAGGCAACTCAACCGGCATCGCGGGAAGCAACGGCGCAAACATCACTCTGCAAAGCGGGGCGGGAGGCAAAGGTTTAACTGTCGGCAGTTACGGCAACATCTTACTCAATCCCAGCGGCGGCTTTGTGGGTATCGGAACGGCGACACCGCAATTCCCGTTGCAGGTGTTGACACCATATCCGACTGTTACTCAAAACAGCAACAACGCCCTCAATGAGTTCGCGGTTGGAACCAATTCGTTGTCCATAGCTTCTGGTATTACGGATTCGGGTTATCGAGTTGGCATCAAG
>CAWILB010000012.1:0-22728 GCA_963836635.1 uncultured Acidobacteriaceae bacterium
TGAAGCGCATCGCCGGAGACAGCGGCTCGCTTCATGTATTGATTGGCCGCGCTTATCGCGATGGCGACGACATGCCAACGGCGGTCCGCGAGTTTCACACGGCGCTGGCGCTCGACCCGCGCACGCCGCACGCGCACTACTTTCTGGGTCTGGCGCAACTGTTTATGAACGACTGGAAGCCGACGCCAGCCATCGAACAGGAGTTCCGTGCCGAAGCCGCGCTCTACCCTAATGACTACATCAGCAATTACATGCTGGGTATTGCCCTGAGCGAGGATCGGAGTTATGACGAGTCGGACCGGTACCTGGAGACAGCTTCGCGTCTTAATCCCGCGCTGCCCGATGCGTTTCTCTATATCGGCTTGAATGCCTTTGCACAAGGAAAGATGGATCGCGCCGAGGCGATGCTGCGCAAGGCCGTTGATAACACGGGCAGCGACGAGGCTCGCACCAACTACCAGATTCGCCGCGCCTACGTGAATTTGGCGCGCATTCTTGCACAGAGCGGGCGCGAGGAGGAAGGCAAGACCTTTGCCCAAAAGGCGCGCGCCCTTGAAAACAAGGTGATGAAACAGACGCAGCTCGAAGTGAGCCAGATGATGTCGAGCAGCGGCAAGGCAGGGGGCGCAGCCGTTGTGCCCCTCACCCGTGAGCAGGCGGAGCAACGTGCTCCGGCAACCGCCAACGACGATGCGTTTGCGGCTCCAAATCCGACGCCTGAACAGTTGGATCTGGCCCGGCAGCGCGAGGCAGCGCTCACTCCTGTTATTGCGCAGGCATTCAGCGATCTGGGCACGTCGCTGGCGGTTCGCAAGAACTACGCAGAAGCGCTTGAGAGCTATCGCCAGGCCGAGAAGTGGGATCCGAATCTGCAGGGGCTGGATAAGAACCTGGGAATTTGTGCGTTCAAGGTCAACGATTATGCTGCGGCAGCACAAGCTCTGGCGCGGGCTGTGGATCAGGGTGAAACGTCGCAAGCTCTTCGCGCCATGCTCGGCATCTCGTATTTTTCCACTGACCATTATGCCGAGGCTGCCCGAACCTTTGCTCCGATGGGCGAAGAAGGCATGACAGATGGTGAAACAGGTTATGCCTGGGCCGCGTCGCTGGCACACCTTGGCGACATGAAGGAAGCGACACAAGTGCTTTCGACCTATGAAGGGCAACCCCGCAACGATGATGAGTTGTTGCTTGTAGGGCAACTTTGGACCGAGATTGGCGACTTTGCCCGCGCCATTGCAACACTCGATAAAGCGCTCAACCGAAATCCGGCTCTGCTGAAGGCGCATTTTTACGAAGGGCTTGCCTATCTGCGTTGGGAACATTGGCCGGAAGCAGCCGGCCAGTTTCAGGCCGAACTTGCGCTTGCACCCGGCGACCTGGATGCCGAGTATCATCTGGGATTCGTCGACCTTGAGCAATCAAAGACAGTCGAGGCGCTGGCGCTTTTTCTTAAAGTTGTGGCCGCCGACGAGAACTATGTGAATGCACAATACCAGGCAGGAAAGATCTATGCCGACCGCAGCCAGTGGCAGCAGGCCGCGGCGCATCTTGAAGTGGCGGCGCGACTGAGCCCGGATAAAGACTACATCCATTATCAGTTGCAGTCTGTCTATCGCCAGCTTGGCCAGACAGCCGATGCCGATCGCGAACTGGCAATTTACAAGGATTTGAAGAAACAGGCACGCGCGCGCGTGGCCGATTCACTCAAGCAAACACCATAGCGAAAGGAAGTCCCTGCATTGTTTAATTTCCGCGGCCGAGCATCGCTGTCACGCGCCATTGCTTTCGCATTCCTATCGTCGACAGTCGCATCGGCGCAGATGGGATCAGGGCATCCTGTGCCGCCTCCGCCACCGCCGGGCGGCAAGTTGTTGAAATGCACCGGTCGGCCGGTGCCGCAGCTTGAGGACATCACTACATCGGCGGGAATCACATTCGCTCATGCTTCGGATCCTGAGAAGCGATACATTGTGGAATCGATGAGTGGCGGAGTTCTCCTGATCGACTACGACCGGGACGGCTGGCCGGACATCTACTTTACGAACGCACCCACGGTCGCGCAGGCTAACAAGGGCATCAAGCCGGCGGGTGCGCTCTACCATAACAATCACGACGGCACGTTCACCGACGTAACCAGTAAGGCGGGACTGAATGCGGCCTGCTTTGGTAATGGTGGAGCGGTAGGCGACTTCAATAACGATGGCTGGCCCGATCTGTATCTGACGTGCCTGGGCGGCAATGTGCTGTACCGCAACAACGGCGATGGCACGTTTACCGATGTTACGGCCAAAGCCGGCGTGGCCGATGGCCGATATTCGACTGGCGCGGCATTTGGCGATTACGACAACGACGGTTTTGCCGACCTCATGGTGGTCAACTACGTCGATTTCCACTTGAACGATCTGCCGTCGTTTGGGAGCGCATCGTTTTGCAAATACAAGGGGCTTGACGTGCAGTGCGGACCGCGCGGTCTGCGGGGAGCGGGTGACTCACTGTTCCACAACAACGGCGACGGCACGTTTACCGATGTATCAAAGACCGCCGGCGTCGACGATCCGGACGGCTACTACGGCATGACCGTGGTGTGGGCTGACTTTAACAACACCGGCAGGCCGGACATCTATGTCGCCAATGACTCGACGCCGAAATATCTATACAAGAATCTGGGCAATGGCAAGTTCGACGAAATCGGCCTGCAGTCGGGAACGGCGGTGAGCGACGACGGATCGGAGCAGGCCTCAATGGGCATTGCTCTGGGCGATTACAACCACACCGGACGCCCGTCGATCTACGTGACCAATTTTACTGATGAGAACGATCTTCTTTTTCGAAACGAAGGCAATTGGGATTTCAAGGAAGACTCCTTTCCCGCGGGCGTAGGCTTGCCTTCCCTTCCGTGGGTGAAGTGGGGCACGGCATTTGTAGACCTGGATAACGACGGTTGGGATGACATCATCGCGGTCACCGGTCACGTGTATCCCCAAGTTGACCAGTTGCCCTCAGGAGGCGGCTACCGGCAACCGAAGATCCTTGAGATGAACATGGGAGATGGAACTTTTTGCGATGCCAGCGATGAAGCGGGAGAGGCGCTCAAAGAAAAGCGGGTGTCGCGTGGGGTGGCCGTCGGCGACCTGTTTAATGACGGCAACATGGACGTTGTGATTGAGGATCTTGATGGCAAGCCGATGATTCTGCGCAATCCCGGCATCCCTGGCCGGCACTGGGTGAGTTTCGAATTGGACGGCGTAAAGAGCAATCGCCTGGCCCTCAACGCACGTATGACGGTAGTGGCAGGCGGCATGACGCAGACTGGTGAGGTGCACAGCGGCGGCAGCTATCTGTCGCAAAACGATCTGCGCCTGCACTTCGGCCTGGGCGCTGCAAGAACGATCGATAAAGTGACTGTTCACTGGCCTTCGGGCCTGACCGAGGAGTTTCACAACCTGGCTGCGGATCACTTCTACAACCTGCTGGAAGGCAAAGGCATTGTCGATGCTTCCGTTGCCAGGCCACACCTGAAGGCCAAGCCATAAACGCGCAGTGGTGTCGTGAGCGCGCTCGTGCCGTGGCTATTGCGGAGTTTCAGCTGTGATGATTCGGGAAGTAGATCCGAAGCGGCGAAAACCTGTGAACGACGTCTCATTGATGCGAAGGACATCTCTGCCGGCCGTTTCAGGGGTGGGAGAGTAGTGCACAAGCGAAAGAGCCACGCCGGCCTGGGGGCAGATGTATTTATTTCCGCCGATCTCCTCTGTTCCGTACTGAATCGACATGGCGGCCCGCTTTAGCGCAATCGTAGGAGGCAATTCGGGTTCGATTGTGATCCGCATAACGGCGCCGCTATCGGGATCGACGGCGATGGAGCCGTGATAGCCGGGACGGCCGTGGTAGCAATCGGTTGAAAGCTGGTTCATGCTTCCTTTGAATCGATGAGAGACTTCGAGCGTGAGCAGTTGCCAGCAGAAGTTGACCGCGTAGTGCGACGCTTGCTCAGTAACCGCAAAATTGTAGACCGCGGTGAGACGGCCCGAGACTTCTTCCCAATGACTCCAGGTGACTTTGCCATTCAGTGAGTCAGTGAGCGTCACCGACAAGATGGGACCGAATTCACCGGTGGTGCTGAGATCGATAGGCGATGACTGCTCTTTGCTGCTCGCGGCGGCCTGCTTGCCTTCGACGATTGGAACTTCTTCTCCGTTCAGGTAGGTAATCAACTGGCTGGTGGTTCCTTCAAGGCGCAGCGGGTTTTCGGCGGGAGTCCAGCCGCTGGCCGATTGCAGAAGGGGCCGGTCATCGTAGGCGTGCGTAACACGCGTGGCAATCAGATCGGGCATGTGGTGCATGGTGACCGCCGAAAAACTTATGGCCTGAAGCCACATTTCGTTAAGCGCGCCGGCGGTTGGTGCGTCTTTCTGTGGAAGCTCGCTGGCAGGAGGGTCAAGGAAGCTGGAAATATCGGCCAGCATTTGAAGGGCGAGAGAAGTTTTCGGTCCGAGATTGAGGTCATTCCCGATGGCGTTGCGCGTGGAAGGCGTCAACTGCTCGGTAAGCTCGACGGCCTCGCATTTTTTGGCAATGGCTTCATCGGATTTGCGGGCTGCGATGTAACCCGCGAGAGTCTGACGGAACTGCGCCACGGTGAGTCGTTCCGCCGAAGCAGGCAGAAAGGAGATGAACGCGAGCAGCGTCGCGAATATTGACCTCGCCATATTGGTATTTCGCTCCGTGCTAAGACGGCATCTGCCTGGTTTGCGTGCAGACTCCTCCTCCGCCAGGCGCCAACCGACGCCATGAACGATTCTAAGTCAAGCTATTCTCATTGGGCCGGTATGGCCAGCGGCATGTCGACTGTGCCCAGCTTCTGGCCGGTCTGGTCCTGAACGCCGAGCAGAACATGATAGTTGCCAGGCGTTAAGGCCAATTGCTGCCGGAAAGCGATGCCCGCCTTGAGAATGTACTCGTACCGCTGCGGATCGAGGTCGATGTTCAGCGTGCCGGAGGTCTGCGGTACCGACTTTAAGCTCGCGTCGGCGTCGTTATAGGCCACCAGCTGAACGAAAAGTTTAGCGTGCTTATGCCCGTCGGGAGATGTGGTGAAGGTCACATCAGTAGTATCGACGGTGGACTCAACCTGGAGACCGGGAGGGCTGGGTGCAGCGTGGAGGATCTTTGCATGTAGTTTGAGCGCTGTTGCAATTTCGCCGTCGGGCTGCATGGAGTGGACGAAATCGGCGGCGTTGGCGACTGGCGCGGCATCCTCGGAAGCAAAATAGCCGCGGCGATAGGTCAGAGAACCGGCTCCCGTAGCATCGACATGAATGGAGCGGAACTGCCCATCCCAGGATTGATTCGTTGGCCGATAAGCCAGCGTGTAATACGTGGCGCTGTCATCGAGGGTGCGCCTCATTGCGCCTGCAATGTCGTTGTTGCCAAAGATCGATTCGCCTCCGGTTTCGCGCGCCAGATCGCCCATCTCACTTTTCAGGTTGCCGAGTGTGAAGAACCCGCCGCGTGGATCGCCCGGATTCTGGGCGAAAACAGTCGCAGAGCCCACCGAAGCGACGGATTGCTGAGTGGCCAAGCCGAAGATGCTGACTGGATAGACGGCAATACGCGCGCTCGCCATGCGGTTGAGGGTGGTTCTCATCTCCTGCTGCGAGGTCTGACTGAAGTGGCCTTGCAGCGTTGTGACCGAGGAGTTGAATTGCTGGGCCGAAACGCCCGACGGATCTGTATTGGTTGGAGCTCCTACCACATCGATGGAGAGGGGAAAGCTCTCCGCAAGCCAGTAGAGGCTCTTGCGACCCGGGTAGCTTGCCATGGTTTGCGCCAGCTTGCCCAGTGCGTCAATCGTCGAGCGAGCTCTCACGTCGTAGTTCTGGGAATTGGAAGTATCGATGGAGCGCTGCATCGCCGTTCCGCTTGGGGTCAACCCGCTATTTCCCGCGGCGTTACCGGTGGATGCGAATTGCGCTGCGGCGTTTTGCGCAATCTGCGTGTCATTCAAGATTTCGCTCTTCGAGTCGTTGAGGCCGCGATCGGTTGGGCGCCCCATTTTTGTTGCGGCCGCCCGCAGCGCCGGGCTGCCTGCTATGCCTTCAACCATCTGGAGGTTATTGGAGAAGGCGAATAATGCGATCCGGTCGCCTTTGGGCAAGGCATCGAGAAACTTGAGCATCTGCTGCCGGGCAACTAACTGGTCGTCGCTTGGAATGTCGAGCAGATCGTAGAGAACAATGGTGAGCGGCTGCATTTGCTGAACAGCATCGGCGTTGGAGAATTCCGTGGCCGGGTTGGCGGGCGCCGGCGTGGCTGCCGCGGTGTCCTGGGGCACATGGGCCAGAAAGTACTCAACTGTCTGCGGCTTTCCGTCTTCCGTCAGCTGAAAGCTGTCTTGCGTCAAGCCACGGACAGGACTTCCATGCGCATCCTTGACCAGCACATCTACAAAGACCAGGCGGGTGGTGACGCTCAAGGTTGGAGGGGTGGAACTGGCTTTCCCTCCGTCCTGCGCGGAGATGGCGCCAGCAAGCAGGATGACGGGGGCGAAGCGAAGAAATCGGAGCATGGCAACTCCCGGCAGAACGTCGATACGGGTGACCGGTGGGGACGGATGCGCTCCCGGCATCGCGCATTGCGGAGTGCTTGCGTCCCCGCATTGAAACGATGACAACAATATCATTCCGGCAAGGGATTTACAACCAGTAAAGGGCAGGATAGCGACGGTGAGCCGCCATCATTGCGGAGCAGTTGTGTTCAGCTGTTGCTTGCCATTCAAGGTTGAGAAAATTTCGCGTTCGCGTTGCGCCTTGTCTTCCATCTTCGCGCGGGAATAGGCTCTGGCGAGGTTGAAGTGAATCTCTGGGCTCTGAGGGCTGAGGCTTGCAGCCATTTCGAGTTCGGTTATGGCGGCGTTGGCGTCGCCCGATTCAAGGTTCGCCCTGCCCAGCAGATAATGGGCGTCGGCGGAATTTGGTGCAAGCTGAATGGCGCACTGAGCCCATTTGCCGGCCGGCTCAGGCCGATGCTGCCGAAGCTCGATCGACGCCAGGCGCAGGCACGGCAACTCGCTCTTCGGAGAGAGGGCGCGTTCGGCGATGAATTCAGCCGAGGCCTGGTCAAACTGCGAGACTGCCAGCAAAGCCGTGCCGTAGGCGTAATGAAGGAATGGGGCCCGAGGATACTGCTTGACGAGCGATTGCAAAACCGGCAGCGCCTGGTCGTACTGGCTTTGTTCGAGTTGGAGTGCGACCTGCCCCGCAGCCTTGACCAGCGCAGTATCCGCCGCATCGACAGCCTTGGGCAGCTGGGCGCGATGCAGCAGCGCCAGGCCGAGAGAAAACTCAACCTGTTCCTTCAATGGCGCGGCGTTTGCGGCGGACGTAAGCACGGTTTCGGCCTCGTCAAAACGGCCCACGCTCACCAGCAGTGTCCCGTAGACAAGGCGCGCCTGGTCAATTGAATCGGCAGTGGCGCTCATGCCCAGCCGGGCGCTCCGGTCAAGGTGAATGAGGGCGTTCGCATCATCGTGCAGGGCATATTCGCACAGTCCCAGCAATGCCCAACCGGTACCGTCTTCAGGCATGACTGCAAGCCAGGCTTTTAACTGGGTTGCCGCCTGGGAGTAGTCTCCAGCCACGTACGCGCGCCGGGCCTGGTTCCAGTATTCGTCTTTCGACGCAATCACCGCGCCCGAGTTGTTTTTGTAGATACTGAGCAGGCGTGCTTCAGGCACGGGATGAATTTCCGCCATACTCGCGGCAATTTGCAGCTCGCGGCCGGCTTCTTCATTGTTTCCGGCAGCCTGTAAGGCCGAAGCCAGGCATGAATGTGCCTGTGCGGCCTTCGGCTCTTTTGCGACTGCCTCACGGGCCGCCTCCAATGCCTCGGCAGTACGGCCATCCTTCTGCCTGGCATGAGACAGTTCGATCCAGGGCGCCGCGCTGTCAGGAGAGATTTTTGTCTCGGCCAGGAATTGCTCTTCGGCTTGGTTGCGGCGGCCTGCCTGTGCGAGGGCTCGCCCATAAGCCAGGTGGAGATAGGGCAAGTCAGGATGCTGGCGCTCGAGTTCAGTGAAACGATCGAAATCGGAACGTGCGGCGGCCTCACCCACTGCGGCCACGAGGTCATCATGCGAAGGATCGAGCTCATTGGGAAGCAACGGAACGCGCAATTCGTCGAGGCCGAGAGCGATCGTCACCTGGTCGGTGAGCGTTGCCGAAGAAAGATTCGAGCGGAGCAGATCGGACGCCTGGTCGAACTGACCATTTCGAATGAGCAGCAGGCCGAGGTGATAGGTGGAGACGCGGACAATCTCAGCATCGTCGGCAAACCTGAGCGACTGCGCCTTTCGAAGATCGGCGCGTGCTTGATCGTAATCGCCGGTCTCGAATTCCGAAAGCCCAAGCAGGCTCCAGCCCATGTTGAGTCCGGGCACGAATCCGGTAACCTTTTGAAAGGCCGACGAGGCGTCTTTGAACATGCGCGCCTCGTACTCCAGCATGCCGAGATTCCACCAGCCCTCTTTCCACCCTGGATCAAGGGCAAGCGCATGCTGGTAGTCTGTCACGGCCTGCTGAGTATGATTTGCCTCGCCCTCCTCAACGGCTTTGCTTTTGAGCGATGAGAGCTGTGAGGCAGCGGAGGACGGATCTCCCTGGCTCTGCCGATCTATGCCGTAAAGTGGCGCACTGAAGCCCGCAGACGTTGCCAATGAGATCGTTATCGCAAAAATGACCAGCCGCCTGAGATCGTTTGACACTGCCTGCATCAGGCCCCGATTATACTCTTTGGTTCTCTTCTCGATGAACAAGCGGGTCCCCTCATTCCACCAAGGCATTTCGCGACGCTCGCTTCTCCGCCTGGCAGCAGATTGCGCTGTGGCTGCGCCCCTTGCCGCGACGCCGTGGGCGAGCGCCGTTGCCTCTGCCGCGACGCCGGTTTTCGAAGAAATTCCACCCTCCAGATCGGGCATTACCTGGACTCATAATGCCGGCAGATCAGAGCAGAAATACCTGCCCGAGAGCAGCGGTCCGGGATGCGCTTTTCTGGACTACGACAACGACGGCTGGATGGACATCTATCTCGTCAACGGCGGCAAGTCGAGTTTCTTTACTCCATCCAGCCCGATGCGGAACGCGTTGTATCGCAACAATCGCGACGGAACCTTTACGGACGTGACAGAAAAAGCCGGAGTAGGCGGGGGTGGCTTTGGACAGGGCGTAGCGGTTGGAGACTATGACGGAGATGGGTATCCGGATATCTACGTTACACAATGCGGTAACAGCATTCTCTACCACAATAACGGCAACGGAACCTTTACCGACGTAACCCAAAAGGCCGGAGTTGAAGCTCCCGGCTGGAATACGACCGCGCTCTGGTTTGACTACGACAACGATGGCAGGCTTGATTTGTTTGTCTGCCAGTTTGCCGCGTTCGATCCCGACCGTGGTTGCGGCGTCGATGTCTCCGGCAAGCATCACTACTGCATTCCCACTCTTTTCCGTCCCATGCCAAGCCGGCTTTTTCACAACAATGGAGACGGCACCTTCACCGACGTGAGCCAGGCAGCGGGGATCTCAAGTCACCTGGGCAAATCGTGGAGCGCTGTTGCCGCGGACCTTGGCAACAACGGCTGGATGGATCTGTTTGTTGCCAACGACACGGTGCCCAATTTTCTGTTTATGAATCGCAAGGGCACTTTTAGCGAGGCCGCACTTGACTCCGAGGTCGCCTACAGCGCAGAAGGCCACGCCCGGTCGGGGATGGGAGTGGATGCAGCGGATTTCAACCAGGACGGATTGATCGATCTGTTCGTCGCCAACATCGACGAGGAATTCTTTTCGCTATACCGCAATAACGGGGACGGCACTTTTGAAGATGTGGCGACGCAGCTCGGCATTGGCATGTCAACGCGCTGGATGAGTGGTTGGGGACTGAAGTTTCTTGACTATGACAATGACGGCAACCTCGATTTGATTGCCGCCAATGGTTTTCCTGACGACCTGTTCGGCGTTGCCTCGTCTAACATCCAATGGCGGCAGCGTCTTTTGCTTTTTCATAATGACGGCGGAGTTTTTCATGATGTAAGCGCGAAGAGCGGACCGGTTTTCCAGGAGACCTTCCCTGCCCGTGGGCTGGCGATTGGCGATTTTCACAACGATGGCGCAGTGAGTGTGCTGATCGGAATCAATAATGAAGCGCCCGTGCTTTTGCGGAATCATGCAGGCCAACGCAACAACTGGCTTGGGCTTCGCCTGGTGGGCCGCAAATGCAACCGCGATGCAGTGGGCGCGCGAGTGATTTGGCAGGCCGGCGACCTGAAACGGCGGCGCGACCAGGTGGCAGGCGGGAGTTTTTTGTCTTCTCACGATCCGCGCTTGATTCTGGGCATTGGAGAGCGCACCGCAATCGACAGCCTGGAGATACATTGGCCGCAGCCGAGCGGCGCCATCGAGCACGTTACACACCTTCCCCTGAACCGGTACATCACGATTGAAGAAGGCACGGGGACTTGGAGTTGATGGCGCGTTGGTTGCTTCGAAGTGTAGAAGTGATAACGGTATCGCGGCTTCTTTCCCGGCGGTATAATGGACCTCAATTCGGAGGGTGAATCAATGAGACGCATATCGGCTGCAGTCGGGCTGTTGGTCTTGCTGGTGTTCTGCGGAAGTGCATTGGCGCAGGGAACCTCGTCGATCGCTAACACAGGTGGTGCTGAAGGGACCAGCGACGTGGGCAAGTACTCCAACATGGACCAGCTCATGAATAAACAAACGGGCAGTATGCGCTTCTATGGCAAGGTATCGGTTGAAGGCGTGCGCGCGCTGTGGGATCCAATTCCGATCGTCGTAACCTGCGGCGGCAAAGTGCGCTACAACACTACTGCGGACTCGAGCGGAGGCTTCAATATCGAAGCGGCGCCGAGGCAGAGCGAAGTGGTTACGCAGAAGGCAGATCTGACACACGTGACTCCCGCTGCCCTGGTCGGTTGCGCGGTCACAGCCCCGGTGGATGGATTCCGGTCGACGACGCTCACAATTGCCGATCGCTCGCTCACCGACGATCCCTCGATCGGCACCATCTCACTTACGCCCGATTCTTCCGCCCCTGGTTCTACGGTGAGCGCAACAACGGCTTCAGCCCCCAGCGATGCCATCAAGGACTTTGAGAAGGCCCATGCGGAGGTGGTTGCAAAGCATTCCGACGCAGCCCGCAAGGATCTGCAGAAAGCTGTCTCGATTGATCCGCAGTTTGCCGAGGCGTGGTATCACCTTGGCGCGATCGAGGAAACTGATAAGCCGGACGATGCTTCGGACGCTTTGAATAAAGCGGTCGCCGCTGACTCGCGATTCATTCCGCCATATGTACACATTGCAGGCCTGGCGGCCAACCGCAAGGACTGGAAAAGCGTGGTGAGCGCCACGCAGCGGTCGCTCGAATTGAATCCTGCGGGTTCGCCCGAAGTCTGGTACTACGATGCGTTGGGCAAATTAAATTCCGGCGATAGCGGTGGCGCCGAAACCAGCGCCCTCGCCGCGCTGGCGATGGATCCCAATCACGTAGCGCCCAAAACCGAACAGTTGCTGGCGGTGATCGAGGCGGGACACGGCGAATACCACGAAGCCCTCGGGCACCTTCGCAACTGTCTCACCTACACTCCCCCAGGCCCCGATGCGGAGCTGATGAAAAAGCAGATTACCCAGCTTGAGACCGTGGATACAGGTCGGAGCCAGTAAATGCTTTTCCAGGTGCTGCGTGTTCCGGAACCGCGATCGATTCATGAATGGCGCTGAAACGGCCGCGTCGCGATGGAGTGCGCGCGGCTGGCTTCATTTTCTAATGAATTACGACCGGGGTTCGATGCTTGCATCCGCAGGAACGGCGCAAAACGATCTCAACCGGAAGCACGATTCGATTGCCGGTTTGCTGCAGTTCTTTGTGGGCAATACGCTCAAACAGCAGACTGGCCGCGACTCTGCCGATTTCGCTTGCCGGTTGGCGCACCACCGTCAACGGCGGCGTAGCGAGTTCGGCAAGATCGAAATCGTCGAATCCGGCGAAGGCAACATCACGCGGAATCCTTTTGCCAATGTGGGCCAACGCGCTCAGCACATAACGCGTTGCCAGCGTATTGGAGGTAACAATAGCGGTGGGCGGGTTCTTCGCCTCCAGCACATCCTTGAGGAAACTCAGGGTATTCTCTTCGGATTCGCAGCCAAAGAAGGCGTTCTCAGAATGGCCGGCCTCATGCATGGCGCGCCGATAGCCGAGGAATCGCGCATTGATTGTGTATAAACTGCGGCTGAGGCCCATGAATAGAATCCTCTGATGGCCGTGCTCGATCATGTGCTCGGTAATACGCCGGGCACCGGTGGTATTCTGCACCAGCACTACATCGAGAGCGGGATCAGCGACGGGCCGATCGAAGAGCACGATCGGGGTTTTGCCCAGCATGGCGCGCGACAGTCGCGAATTGTTGATGCGAGACGGGATGGCCAAAAGGCCGTCAACATGCCGTTGCAACATCTGCTCGGCCTCGATGTATTCCGTGTCGGGATCTTCATTAGTGGTGGCGATGATGACGCTGTAGCCTTTTTCCTTCGCAACGGTGGTTACAGCGTGGGCGCAAGTACCAAAAAACGGATCATAAAGATAAGGAATTATCAAGCCGATGGTTCGGCTTTGTTGTCCGCGAAACGCTCGCGCCAATTCGTTTGGACGGTATTGCAGTTGATCAATGGCGGTTCTAACCCGCATGCCGGTCTCTTTTGAAACAGGAACGGTTCCGCTGAGAAAGCGCGAAACCGTCATGGTACCAACTCGGGCAAGCCGCGCCACATCGCTCATGGTAGGTTTGCGGCGCAGCGCATCAAACTGCGAGCCGGATCGGCCGCGGTTGTGCGGATTGATCTTTGAGGGGTCAGACAATGCGATGGCTCCCCATCTTCCCGCCCGGAGTGCGCAGCCCGGCTGGGGCTGAACTCTGAAGGTCTTTCGCGGCCGGCCATCTCCGATGCAAGTTCCAAAACCGCATAGTGAGCTTTCAGACGATTCGCAGCAAATGAGTTAATACCCGAATCTATCAGGCTGCTATAAGCACAAGCAAATGAGTTTCAACGGCCGGGGAGTTCGGAAGGTCGGGACGTCTACTCGGAATTCAGGCTCCTCGAGATTACTGACGGCCTGGAGACCTGCAGTACAGCCGGTCATCCACCCCAGCAATTACAAATCAGTCGCCGGGGCCTCGGCCTGGGGACCGGCGTAGCAATTGCTCGCGGCTGGTGTGAGATGCAGATTAATACAAATGAGAATGGGCGGCGGTAGTTTCCGGATCCATCCAATAAGCCGCCTCAATCTGAGACATGCCGAGTTCGTCAGCGCACTCTCCACGCCTGCGCGCCTGCGTGTGTAAAGTGGCATCCGTACACAATTCCCCCGCCGTTGCTGTGGTTGAGCGATTCTGCCACCTGCAGCTTGCGCATGGGGTCAGTGAGAAAGATCATGAATCCGCCGCCGCCTGCGCCTGAAATCTTGGCGCAGAAGGCGCCCGCGTGCAGCGCACAGTTGTAGAGCGCCTCGATTTTCTCGTTCACAATGCCCTTCGCCATCGACTTCTTTGAATCCCAGCTCGAACGCAGAACCCGATGAAGCTGATCGAAGTCGCCGCGCAACAGGCACTCCTTCATCTGCACAGCTTCCTGCTTGATCTGGTGCATGGCTTCAACAGCCGTCGCGTTGCCGATCTCCACGTTATGCGCCTGCTCCTCAATGATGGATGCCGAGGCTCTCGAATCGCCGGTATAGAAGAGCAGCAACGATGCTTCGAGTTCTGAGACTACCGCAGGCGTAATGCGCAGGGGATTCACGAGGACGCGCCCATCGCGGCCGAACTCCATAAAATTGAATCCGCCAAATGCGGCGGCATATTGGTCCTGGCGGCCGCCGCGCAGACCGGCCCATTCGCGCTCAACCACCCAGGCGGCGTTGGCAAGTTCATAGTTGTCAATTGGATAGCTAAGAAACTCCGCGTAGGCCTTCAAGGCTGCAACGGTCAGCGTAGACGATCCGCCAAGGCCCGAGCCCCGAGGCACATCGACGCGGGTGGTGAGGCGAACGCTGAGAGGTTCTCCGGCGGCGAACTTCTCCAATGCGAAGTTGTGGATGTGCTTGAGCAAGTCGAGATTACCGTCGGGCTTGAGCCGGCTCGTGCTCGGGTAGCGAGTGCTTCCCTGCTGATCTGCGGAAGCCAGTTCTACTGAATCGTCATCGAGCGGTTCCAGCGTTGCGTAGGCGTAATGTCCGATGGTTGCATTCAGGATCGCGCCGCCAAATGCGTCGCAATAAGGTGAGACGTCAGTGCCGCCTCCAGCCAGGCCGAGACGAAGCGGCGCACGCGAACGAATCTTCATAAACACACTCAATCAAACCGGCCCGGTCGCCTTGATTCTGAGAAAGAGCGCGCCTCAAAAAAAGCGGCAAAGGCAGACTTCGCAGTCTGCCCTTTCATGTGAATTCAGAATTCGGCTCAGCCACTGCGAAGACGTCTATTTGCCCGGCTTGGCCGGAGCCGATGCCGGAGCTTTGACGCCTTCGGTAACCGAGTGCGTTGCACTGCCTCCGCTGGAGCGCACAAAGAGAACGACCAGGGAGATGGATGTGCACATGAAGACGACTGCCGACCAGGTAGTGAGGCGAGTGAGCAAATTGGCCGCCGCACGGGGCCCGAATGCGGTTTGAGAGCCCTGTCCGCCAAAGGCGCCGGCAAGATCGGCGGAACGGCCCTGCTGCAAGAGCACCACGCCGATAAGGAATATGCAAACGACGATGTGAACGGTGAGGACAAAGTAAAACAGAATCTGCATTTTCAAACTGCTTTCAAAGCCCGCGCATTGCGCAGGACTCAAGGATCTTTGGTGCGGAAGGCGGGACTTGAACCCGCATGCCTTTCGGCGCCACCCCCTCAAGATGGTGTGTCTGCCAATTTCACCACTTCCGCATTTCGAAGCGCTTTTGACTGCAAGATTGAGGCCGAAACCGTTGTTGAGGGCCGGTTGTGGCGTACCTTTCTCTGCTCGCGAGCGTCGCCCTGCGGATTCCGCTGTCAAAAGCACCAATTGTCATGTTATCGCGGCTGGCCGAGGACTGCAACGAGCGCCGGCTGGGAGAACGCACAAACCGCGTTGCTATAGTGATTATGTGTTGCCGCCCGCCAAACTTCCAAATTCCGGCAAGATTCACACCGTGTTTCTCGACCGCGACGGAGTGATCAATGAAAAAGCTCCGGAGGGCCAGTATGTTCGCTCCCCTCAAGAGCTTTATCTGCTGGCCGGTGCGCCCGAGGCCGTTGCCCGGTTGAATGGCGCCGGACTGCGAACCATCGTGGTCTCAAACCAGCGCGGCATCGCAAAGGGGCTCTACACAGCCGCGGACGTTGAGGCAATCCACTCCGCGCTTCAGAAGAAGTTGGGAAGATCTGGGGCAAGGCTTGACGCATTCTTCTATTGCCCACATGAAAAAGGCGAATGCCAGTGCCGGAAGCCGTTGCCGGGGATGTTTGAGCAGGCCTTAAATGCCTTCCCCCAGATCAAAGCGGCTGAGAGCGTGATGGTTGGCGACTCGCTTGTCGACGTCCAGTTTGGCCGCGGGCTGGGAATGCCAACGATCCTGATCGAGGGCGACGCAAAGCGTCACAGACCGGACCTGGCTGAAGCCGTCCGGCTCGCGGACTGGCGCGTAAGCTCCCTTCCTGAGGCCGTCTGCTTGATTCTGGACGGGCATTGCTGACGAAATCCGAAAGACGATTCCGATCGAAGAAGCTTGGGGTAGCGGGGGGGATGGTTTCGACGGCGAATACAATATAAACCCTATCTACTTGACAAAGTCTAGTGATTTAGTAGACATTATTCATGTGAGTTCTTCTCTGTAGATTCCGCTGCAAACTCACTATGCGCAGAGGTCCCTCGAATTGGTAGACTTACACCCAATGAGGATCTCTCAAAGAGGACTTTATGCCCTGCAGGCGCTGGTGGTGCTTGCCCGGCATTATTCAGACGATGTGGTGAGGATTCACGACATCGCCGAAGAGGAACAATTGCCCGAGAAATTCCTTGAGACGATCCTGCGGGACCTGAAACGTGGCCGATTTGTCAACAGCACACGCGGCGTTAACGGAGGCTACCGGTTGCAGCGGCCTCCCCAGGAGATTTTTCTGGGGCAGGTGCTGCGCATGATCGATGGCCCCCTTGCCCCGTTTGAGGATGCCGAATCCCTCCGCCATCGTGTTCAGCAAGACCCCAAGCATCGGCCACTTTTCAAGCTGTTGCTTGAGGTTCGCGATGCTACCGCCCGCATTCTCGACAAGGCAACTCTCGCTGACATCTGTCGATAGCCGCTGATTTCTTCACAACGCGCCAGCTTCAATCCGACGCACTCGGAGAGGATCGCGTGGCCAAGGCAGGCGTGCGTCTGTTCGCGCCGGATACGAGATTTGTTCGATCCAACATTTCGAGGAGGTTCCATGAGAATCCAGTTCAGACTTCAAATCATTGCCCTTGTATTGATTGTTGCCGGCAGCATGGCGGCACATGCGCAGATTGTGGGCGCAACACTGAGCGGCACGGTAAGAGACACCACCGGAGCGGCGCTGAGCGGCGCGAGGGTGACGGTGAAGCAACTCGAGACTGGCGCAACCCGAATTCTGACTACCGGCGCCGACGGCCGCTATGCGGCGCCAAGCGTGCCGGTGGGCAATTACACTGTGACCGCCTTGCACGACGGATTTGCGGCGCAGGAGCGGACGGGGATCACCCTCGTGGTGGCTCAAAGCCTGATGGTTGACTTTCAACTGGGCGTCGACACCGTGCACACCGACGTTACTGTCGAGGCCCAGTCATCGAGCGTGAATGTCACGTCGCAGCAGACTTCAGGCCTGATTGACGAGCATGCCGTAAAGGCGCTGCCCCTGAATGGACGCAGCTACGACGAATTGCTGACGCTGAATCCGGCAACCGTGAATTACTCCGGCGAGCGGTCTGGCGGCATTGGAACTTCGAATTCGTCAGTGGGTAACATGTTCAGCGTGAGCGGTCGCAGGCCGCAGGACAACCTGTTTCTGCTGAATGGAATTGAATATACCGGCGCATCGCTCATCAACGTGACGCCAGGTGGGACTAGTGGCCAGTTGTTGGGCGTTGACGCGGTGCGCGAGTTCAACGTAGTGAGCGATACTTATGGCGCCAACTACGGCAAGCGCGACGGCGCGCAGGTGAGCATCGTGACGACTTCAGGCACTAACCAGCTGCACGGAAGCGCCTTCGAGTTCCTGCGCAACAGCGCGCTCGATGCCCGCAACTATTTTGACCAGGCAACAATTCCCGAGTTCCAGCGCAACCAGTTTGGCGCCGCTCTGGGCGGACCGATCAAGAAGGACAAAGCGTTCCTGTTCGGGAACTATGAGGGTTTCCGGCAGAACTGGGGGCTAAGCGCCGTTACGCTGGTTCCTGACAATGAGGCGCGGCTAGGTTATCTGCCGTGCGGCCAGGTAACGCCGGCGCCAAATCCCTGCGCGTCTTCGGGCCTGGCGAACGTGGGCGTGAATTCGGCTGTCGCGCCGCTCTTGAATCTTTGGCCTGTGCAGAACGGGCCTGAACTGCTCTCCAACGGCCAACCCAGCGGGATTGCCGAAGCATTCAGCCATCCGCCACAGCATATCCGCGAGGACTTTGGAACCACGCGGTTCGACGACAACCTGAGCAGCAAAGATCTGCTCTTCGGCGTCTACACCGTCGATGACAGCGCTGCGAACACCCCGTCAGCCAATCCCTACAGCCTGGTGAACGAGAGCCTGCGTGAACAGGTGGCCAGCGTGCAGGAGCAGCATGTCTTTTCGCCCAATCTGCTGAACACTGCGCGATTCGGTTATTCGCGCGGCAGCTACTTCTTCACGGGTTACACGCCGGTCGACGTACCGGGGTGGGTGGGCAGCAATCCTCGCGGGCGCAATCGTCATCAGCGGCAGCACAGCTTCAAACGGAGCCTCGGCTATTACCGGCGCCGGGCTGAATACCGGCAGCAACAACCGGAGCTCACGCAACCTGTTTACCGAGGACGACCACGTTTACTGGTCCAAAGGCCGGCAGCAGATTGAGGCCGGCGGATGGCTGCAGCGTGTGCAATCGAACGATCTGCTGGCGCAGTACCAGTATGGGCAGGCTTCTTTCAGCACCGAGCAGACGTTTTTGAAAGGCACTGTGGCCACATTTACTGAAGTTCCCTCCCCCACCGAGTTGGGATGGCGTTCGTACGAGTCGGCGGCATTTGGTGAAGACACCATCAAAGTAACGCCGCGGCTCGAGGTCAAGCTCGGATTCCGTTTGGAGTCGACCAACGGCTGGAACGCATCGCATGGCCGCGCCAGCAATTATCAGATCGTGGACGGCGTACTGCAGACAACGCCGATGGTGGGCACTCGGGCTCTCTGGACCAACAAAGCCAAGTTTCTGCCCAACCCGCGCGTGGGAATCGCCTGGGATGTATGGGGCAACGGAAAGACCGCGGTGCGCGGCGGGTTCGGCGTGTACCACGGCCTGCTCGACACACTTGACTATCGCCTCGACCAGACCGCGCCGTACAACACTGCGAATGTCTACAAGAAGATTCCCGTCTCGAGCCTGACGGCGCTGCCAACCTCGACGGCCGCGGTCTCACCCAGCAACGTCGATCCTGCGATTTCAACGCCGTCAGTGCTCGACTGGAGCCTCCGCATTGAACAGGAACTGGCGCCCAGGACAACCATCACGGTGGGTTATGTGGGCTTCCACAGTTACCACCAGATTCTTTCAGAGGACATGAACGAACCTGTGCCAAGCTATGCTGCGAATGGCGATGTGTATTACCCAAGCACGGCCTACGCCAATCCGGCCCTGGCAAACTCCACCTCGTGGGTGTCGCAAGGCGTGGGCTTCTACGGCGCGCTTGAAGCCGATGTGCGCCGCAACTTCGGCAACGGATTTCAATTACGCGGCAACTACACCTACTCGAAAAATCTCGACGATGGCTCCGCCTGGAACACCAGCGTTAGCGGAAACACTCCGGCCTATGTCTCATTCCCGCTGAATCCCAAGGTCGACTGGGGTCCGGCAGCAACCGATGTGCGCCATTCCGCAAGCGTGAACGGGAGCTACGAATTGCCTTTCGGCGCCTCGAAGCACTTTCTGAATCACTCTTCGAAGCCGGTCGATTTTCTGGTGTCGAGCTGGACCGCGAGCGGAATCCTGACGCTGCAGACCGGCTTCCCATTCTCGCCGCAGCTTGGATACAACGCGGCGGGCAACGGCGACTCCAGGAACCCTGTGCGCCCGAGCTGGAACCCAAACTTCAGCGGCAGCCTTTATCCGCATACCGTGGGAAAGTATTTCGACCCCAATGCCTTCATTCAGCCGACGGTCAGCATCGACAACCCTGGGGGAGGCAACACGATCTACGGCACCTATGGAAACGTGTCCCGCGATTCGCTGGTCGGTCCCGGAATCAAGGAGCTGGACTTCTCCGTCTCGAAACAGGCCCACATCACCGAAGGATTGAAGATGGAGTTCCGTGCCGAGTTCTTTAATATTGTGAATCACTCGAACTTCCTGACGCCGAATGAAGTGGTATATACGTCGGCTCCAACGATTTCTTCCAGCAGCGGTGTGGAAACCTTGACGCCTTCGTCGATTTCGCCCACAGCCGGCGTGGTGACGGCAACGTCGACCACCTCGCGGCAGATCCAGTTTGCAACCAAGTTCCAGTTCTAGAGCCTGTTATTAACTTTGTTCCATTGTTTGCATTGGGATAGGGATTTCCGGTCGAAACTGTTCATGCTCAAGGCATGAAGCCGAATCGAAAGGGCTATCCCAGCGACGTTACGGATGAGGAATGGGCGTTTGTGGCTCCGTATCTGGCCTTGTGCAAAGAGGAGTCGGCGCAGCGGGGCTACCCGTTGCGTGCCGTGTTCAACGCTTTGCGCTACATCGTTCGCACCGGCGGTCAGTGGCGTTACATGCCTAACGATCTGCCTCCCTGGACGGTGGTTTATCAGCAAACGCAGCGCTGGATTCGGGCCCGCTGCTTCGAGATCATGGTGGAGGATTTGCGAATGCTGTTGCGGGAGTTCTCCGGGCGCAAAGGACAACCGACGGCGATGATCCTGGACAGCCGTACCCTGCAATCGACGCCGGAATCTGGAGCGCGAGCAGGCTATGACGGAGCCAAGCGGCGCAAAGGATCGAAAGTGCATGCGGCCGTAGATACGCTGGGCCATTTGCTGGCTCTGCACGTCACGCCGGCCAATGAGCAGGATCGCGCTCGCCGTGGCTCAATACACGAGCAGCATAACCGTTACCCTGACGGACCTGGGGACGGTCCTGACCATACCGGTAACGCTGAACGTGACGCCTGGGTCATCTACTTTGTCTTTAAGTCCAACCACCTTGATTTTTTCGGCCCCGCCCAGTCCGGTAAGCACCCAGACTCTTCAACTCTCAACCGATGGCGAACCGATCTCGTTCACGGCGGCGTCCGGCGCAACCTGGATGTCCGTCACTCCGACTGTTGGCGTAGTTTTACCGGGTGGTCCGATCACTCTGACGGTCTCGGTGGACCCGACTTCGTTAACCCCTCAGTCCACGCCGTATACCGGCAAGATCACGGTCACACAAGTGAGCGGAACGTCCGCGGCGAAGGGACAATCCGCCACTGTCAGTTTTACGGTGAGCAGTTCTACCCCATATATTGCGACCGTCTGGCCGGGCACGCTGCCCCTCACCTCCGTGGCACAAACGATTACGATCACGGGTGGCAATTTTTATAACGCGACCGTCGCCTCGCTGCAGGGGGTTGCGACACCGCTTAAGACTACTGTGCTGAGTCCGTCGGCTCTGCTGGCGATCGTTCCCGCTTACCCAGTTGACCACCGCCGTAACTTTGAATCTGGTCGTCACCAATCCGTTGCCCGGCGGAGCTTCCGGGCCGTATTCCCTGACCGTTGCCAATATCCCGTCCATCCAGGCGATTACAAATGTAGCCAGTTCCAGGCTCGGCCTCGGTCAGTCCCGGAGAACTGGTCACCATTTTTGGAACCAATATAGGGCCCGCGGTTCCGGGTACCGATGTCCATCGTGAATCGATCCGTGGCTACCTCACTCGGTGGGGTCAGCTTGACCATTGACGACGCCGGCCCCGCTGTTGTACGTGAGTCCGAACCAGGTGACAGCCCAGGTTCCCTATGAAGTGACGCAAGGAACCGGCAAGCAGGTCATACTGACCAACGGAACGCTCTCTCCGGCTAACAGCACTGTTACGGTCACGGCCACCGCCCCGGGCATTTTCACTGCCGATGGCTCTGGCGAAAATGGCGCCGCGGCGCTCAACTTCAGCGCGACTACGTCGCTCTACACGCTGAACACCAGTTCGAATGCCGCCTACGTTGGCGATACTATCCTGTTGTATCTGACCGGCAAGGCGCGATGATAATCCAACCCTATCCCCGCGTACGGGTTTGGTGGTGCCGACGTCGCTAAGCCCGCTTCCAAGGAGTTGAACCCGTTACAGACCGTGACCATCGGTGGGGCCAATGCAACGGTGGCCTATGCGGGTCCGATCGTAGGCTCTATTCTGGGGCTCGTACAGATTAATTGCGTGGTTCCTACCGGCGCCACAACCGGCAAGGCGGTGCCGGTGCTCGTCAGGATCTGGAAGTACATCGACGCAGACCGGCGTCACTCTATCCATTCATCCCTAGCCGTCGCACGGGGCTCATGGCTGACCGCCTCCGATCATCTCAAGGAATTTTTCGCGCAGCTTCGCCGCAGCTTCGTTGTCCCGGCGTAATCGCCAACACCGTATCGTCGCCGGCCAGTGTCCCTAACACTTCCGGCCACTCCTCCTGATCCAGCGCCACGGCGACGGAGTTCGCATGAGCGGGCGAAGTGCGTAACACGATGAGGTTTTGAGCAATCCGGATGTCCGAGACGAACTCCGCCGCGATGGAAGCAAACTCGGGTCCCGACGCCGGCGCAACCTGGCGGTAGCCATCCGGAGTCTTCACCAGACCCAATTCGCGCATGTCACGCGACAGCGTCACCTGCGTGGTCTGAATCGCGTACGTCTCCTTCAGTTCCCGCGCCAAGTCTTCCTGCGTGTGAATGGGTTGGATGCGAATTAATTTCAGGATCTGCCCTTGCCGGAAACTCTTGTTCATGGACGCAGTTGCGACAACCGTTTTTCCGCTTGTGCCAGAGCTTGCGCTACCGCGCGCGGCCCCGTACCGCCGTGCACTTCGCGGCTCTCCATGCCCTGTTCGGGTTTCAACAGGCGGGCCATCTCCCGCGCGAATTCCGGCGCGAAGGCCTGCAATTGCTCCGCAGTCCAATCCGACGGCTTCCGGCCGGTCCGCGTACTCTCCAACACCAGGCCGGCCCACAATCTGGTGCGCTTGATAGAACGCCAGTGCCCCGGCGCGCCAGCTCCTCGGCCAAGTCGGTAGCCACTACCCAACTTTCTTCGGCCGCGGCTGCCGGCCGGGCGTGGTTCAGCTTCGCGGAACGGACCACTCCTTCGGTCATGGCCAGCGACAAGCGAACCTGGTCGGCGGCGTCGAATAAAGGCTCCTTATCTTCCTGCATGTCGCGATTGTAGGTCATGGGCAGCCCCTTCATGGTGAGAAACAGCGCCGTCAAATGACCA
>CAWILB010000013.1:0-44341 GCA_963836635.1 uncultured Acidobacteriaceae bacterium
ACAACCTCGACTTCGAGGTCATGCGCGGCGAGATGGTGGCCATCGTCGGCCAGTCCGGCGCAGGAAAGAGCACACTTTTGCACATTCTTGGTGCTCTTGATACGCCCTCCGCGGGAACTGTATACTGCGCCTCAACCAACGTAGCCCAACTCTCCCCGCGGCAGGCAGCAGCGTTTCGCAATCGGGAGATCGGTTATGTATGGCAGTTCCACTATCTGCTTCCCGAGTTTTCGGCGCTTGAAAATGTTGCGATGCCACTGCTGGCTCGCGGCGTAAGAAAGCAGGAGGCGATGACGCTGGCAGCTAACTGGCTCAAAGAGGTGGACTTGGAGGATCGCGGACTCCATCGCCCCGGCGAGCTTTCAGGCGGCGAACAGCAGCGCGTGGCGATGGCTCGCGCGCTGGTTAACAACCCTCGGCTGCTGCTTGCCGACGAGCCCACCGGCGACCTGGATACGGTGACTGCGGGCCGCGTCTTTGAACTCATCGAACGTCTGCACTCCGGCCACGGGTTAACATCGGTCATTGTTACCCATAACCTTGAACTGGCGCAGCGGTGTACCCGCACGCTGCGTCTTGAAAACGGAAAACTTAGAGAGATGTCCGCGGCCGGTTGATCCGGACTGAAGGGCGCGAGGTTATTCCGGCGGAAAAAGCAGCGTTTGTGGCGTTTTTTGAGTCATATAAGTAACAGCTTGGGCCGGTATTCCTTGCCTCGCACAGGCTGCGGCAACAGGATGGGAGTCTTCCGGCAGCTCGTCGACCGGTGACACAGGAGCCAGGACTGGCCCCGAAACCATCCTAAAGAGCTGTTCGAGAGCTGGAACTCGGATTTTCGTTAAGGGGCTCTCGGCGGCGATTCAAGCGGAAGGGCGCGCGCGGTTGGGCTGAAGCCAAAAGCGGAACCGCCCGGCGACGAGGTCCCAGGCAGATAGTATTCGGCTCATGGGATCGGGAACGAAATTTCGTCACCGGGTTCAAGTCTAAGCGGACGGCCACTGCTGCCGATAGCCTGGGTACTGGGAGATTCCAATGTTCGAACGCTACACGGAGAAGGCGCGGCGAGTCATCTTCTTTGCGCGATACGAGGCCAGCCAGTTTGGTTCGCCTTATATCGAGACGGAACACTTACTGCTCGGGTTACTGCGCGAAGACAAGGCGCTTACCAACCGCTTCCTGCGCTCGCACGCATCGGTGGAGTCGATCCGGAAGCAGATTGAGGCGCACACCACCATCCGCGAGAAGGTTTCGACAAGCGTCGACCTTCCGCTTTCGAATGAGTGCAAGCGCGTGCTCGCCTACGCCGCCGAAGAAGCCGAGCGGCTGGGCCACAAGCACATCGGCACGGAACATTTGCTCCTCGGATTGCTGCGCGAAGAAAAATGCTTTGCCTCTGAGATTCTTCAGGAGCGCGGCCTCAAGCTGGCCCAGATTCGCGAGGAACTGGCGCGCGTAACGCAGGAGAAGGCTCCGCCGCAGCAGCGGCAGCGCGAGTCGAGCCTGCTGGCCGAGTTCAGCCGCGACCTGACCCAGGCCGCCATGGACGGCCAGCTCGATCCGCTCGTCGGTCGTGATGGCGAGCTCGAACGCGTCGTGCAAATCCTCTGCCGCCGCACCAAGAACAACCCGGTGCTCATCGGCGAGCCGGGCGTCGGCAAAACCGCCATCGTCGAAGGCCTTGCCCAGCGCATCGCTGACGGCGAGGTGCCCAGCTTCCTTGCCGACAAACGCGTCCTCGGTCTCGATCTCTCGCTCATCGTGGCCGGAACCAAATATCGCGGCCAGTTTGAAGAGCGGCTCAAGACAATCATGAAAGAGCTGATGGAGAATCAGAACTCCATCGTGTTTATCGACGAGTTGCACACGCTCGTGGGCGCGGGCTCGGCCGAGGGATCGCTCGACGCGGCCAACATCCTCAAGCCCGCCCTCTCGCGCGGCGAAATCCAGTGCATCGGCGCCACCACGCCCGCCGAGTACCGCAAGTCGATTGAGAAGGATCGCTCGCTCGAACGCCGCTTCCAGGCCGTCAAGGTGCCCCCGCCGAATGAAGCCGATGCTATCAAGATCATCATGGGCATCAAAGACCGCTACGAGAAATTCCACGCGGTCAGCTACACCGACGCTGCGGTCGAGTTTGCGGTGTCGCATTCTAACCGCTACATCCCCGACCGGTTCCTGCCCGACAAGGCCATCGACCTGATTGATGAGGCCGGGGCGAGGGTCAAGCTGCGCCAGACGTCGCTTCCGGAAGAAATTACCGAGGTGCAGAAACGCATCAAGTTCATCGTGCACCGCATGGATTCGGCGATCGCCAATCACGAGTTTGAGAAGGCCCGCTTCTACAGCGACGAGGAGCGCAAGGAGCGCGAAAATCTGCGCGCCCTGCGCGACAAGTACCACCTCGACGACTCCGCAGCCGGCATTGTTGGCCGTGAGGATATTGAAGACGTGGTCAGCCGCTGGACCGGCGTTCCCGTTACCAGCATCAAGGAAGAAGAGACGCAGAAGCTGCTCCGCGTCGAAGAGGAGCTGCACAAGCGCGTCATCTCGCAGGACAAGGCCATCAGCGCCCTGGCCCGCGCCATCCGCCGCTCGAGAGCCGGCCTCAAATCGCCGAATCGTCCTATTGGCTCGTTCTTGTTCCTTGGACCGACCGGCGTAGGCAAAACTGAAATGGCCCGCACCCTGGCGCAGTTCCTCTTTGGCTCCGACAAGGCGCTCATCCGCTTCGATATGTCGGAGTTCATGGAAAAGCATTCGGTCTCGAAGCTCATCGGCTCACCTCCGGGATATGTGGGCTACGAGGAGGGCGGCCAGCTCACCGAGCGCGTCAAGCGTTCGCCTTATTCAGTGGTCCTGCTCGACGAAATTGAGAAGGCGCACCCCGATGTGTTCAACATCCTGCTGCAGGTGTTTGAGGATGGCCAGTTGACCGACGGCCTGGGCAACACGGTCGACTTCAAGAACACTATCCTCATCATGACCTCAAATATCGGGGCGCGGCACCTGCAGAAGAAGCAGGGCCTCGGCTTCCAGAGCGAGCGCGAAGACCTGGTCAGCGAGAAGGTTGAAGAACTGGTCAAGAACGAGGTGAAGAAGACCTTCAACCCCGAGTTCCTCAACCGTCTCGACGAAGTGATTCTCTTCCAGTCGCTCTCCGACGCCGACCTGATCCAGATTGTTGAGCTGCTGGTCGGACAACTCAACGCCAACCTCGCGCAGAAGTCCATCACCATCTCGGTAACTGAAGACGCTAAAAAGTGGATCCTCGAAAAGACCCTCGTCGATCGCAGCTACGGCGCGCGTCCTTTGCGCCGCGCCCTGCAGCGCTACGTCGAAGATCCTCTCTCAGAGGCGCTCATCGCCGGGCAGATTACCACCCGGCCTGCGTTCCTCGAGGTCTACCTCGACGCCAACCAGCTCTTCTATCGCCCCATTACCGCGGACGAAACTGAAGAGAAACAGGCGGGCGTGCTGCTCTTCAGCGCCTGAGCTTTATAAGCCTCAAATCGGCTACCCAAGGTCCCTCGCAGTTGGGGACCTCGGATACCAGGAACTCTTAAGACCCCCGGTTCGCCGGGGGTTTTTTGTTGCACAATTAGTCATAAACCCAAACGCTTGGGTTTATGCTATACTTCCACCATGCCAACCGTTCTGAGGATTGGCGCCCTGCGTGTCGTCGTCTACCTCAACGATCATCGACCGGCGCACGTGCATGTAATCGGCCAAGGCAATGAAGCAGTATTCGAATTGGATCGACCGCAGCAGAGCGTGGCATTGCGCGAGAATTACGGCTTCGCACGGCGTACAATCGCCGCAATCCAGCGCGCGCTTAACGCCAACCTTGGACTACTGTTGACCGAATGGGAGAGAATCCATGGCGCAGAGTGACCAATTCAATTCGGCAAACCAGAAAGCGAAAGAGATGCGCGCCTCGCATCCTTATGCAGTTGCCGCGCGCTTCGACCGCCGTCTCGACCGCATTGTCGTACGTCTCTCGACAAATCTCGAAATTGCGTTTTCTCCTCGCGACGCAGAGGGTCTGGAATGCGCGACTCCTGCCCAACTGAGCTCTATCGAAATCTCCCCCTCGGGTTTCGGTATTTATTTTCCGAAGCTGGATGCAGACATCTACATTCCTGCGCTCCTCGAAGGATTCCTGGGGTCGCGTAAGTGGATGGCAAGCCGTCTAGGCGCACAAGGCGGTAGATCGATGAGCCCCGCGAAGGTAACTGCCGCCAAACGCAACGGCCAATCCGGCGGCCGGCCACGCAAGCGCGACGCCGCTGCCTAAGGCGGCGATGATCGCGCAGGGCCCGCTTGTGGGACAATATTAGATGAGGCTGTAGTAATGATAGGGAATCGATCAAGAGGCGCGTGGATTTGGGTGACGGTTGCCGCCATCACGCTCGCGTCGCTTGCGCGCGCGCATTCCGACATCGAAAATGCCCGTGGTTACGCGAATCCCTTCATAGCATTCTTGTCCGACGGCCATCTGGCGGAGTCTGGAGCATCGGCGACCGCGCATCGCGCTGCCTCGTCATCGCGCTCCGGGATTTCCGGCGCGGCTCTCAATCTGCTGCCAATCTACTTTGTTGGCCTGGTTTCTCCGCTCAGCATGTTGTTTGCCGGTTCGGTTCCTTGCCTCAGACGCGCGCTTCCCGCGCCGGATCTGGCCGGACAGTTCCAACGCCCGCCTCCTTTCCTCCTTTCGTAGATCGCCCGGCCTTCAGCAGGCGCATGCCACCGCTGGAGTGATGCCATGCGCATCAAGCCTACGCTGCGGCTACTCGCCCGCTCCATCGAAAGGAATGACCCATTTACACTGGTATTGGAGAAATTTGTGCCGTTCGATAAGGTTTTAACAAAGATATTTGGCACATCGAATGAGCGGATCATCAAGCGGCTTATGCCGATTGTGGACGCCATCAACGTGCTGGAGCCGTCCATTCAGCTGCTCGCCGACTGGCAGCTGCGCGATAAGACGGCCGAATTCCGTGCCCGCATCGCCGACCGTCTCAAGGGAATCACCGACGAAGAAGAGATTAAGGCCGCAGAGAAGGCCGCGCTCGACGAAATCCTGCCCGAGGCATTCGCGGTCGTCCGCGAAGCCGGTTGGCGCACCGTCAAAATGCGCCACTTCGACGTGCAGCTGATCGGCGGCATGGTGCTGCACCAGGGCAAGATCAGCGAAATGAAGACCGGCGAAGGCAAAACACTGGTCGCCACGCTCTCCTGTTACCTGAACGCGCTCGCCGGTCACGGCGTTCACGTGGTCACCGTCAACGACTACCTGGCCAAGCGCGACGCCGAGTGGATGGGCAAGATTTACGAGTTCCTCGGCCTCACCGTCGGCGTCATCGTCCACGACCTGAGCGACGAGCAGCGCCGTGAAGCATACGGAGCCGACATCACTTACGGCACCAACAACGAGTTCGGCTTCGACTACCTCCGCGACAACATGAAGTTCGACATCAAGGATTGCGTGCAGCGCGGCCACTATTACAGCATCGTGGACGAAGTCGACTCGATCCTGATCGACGAGGCGCGCACCCCGCTCATTATTTCCGGCCCCACTGACCAGACCACCGACAAGTACGCCCGCGTGCGCAAATTCATTCCCCAACTCGAACTGGGCGAAGAGGTGGAGTGGAGCGACACGCGCCGCCAGGAGCAGTTGGGCATCCGGCTAGGCGAAGGCGAAAAGTACTTCAGCGGCGATTACATTGTGGATGAAAAGCAGCGCACCATCGGGGTCACGGACACGGGCTGGGAGACGATCGAGAAGGCGCTGGGAATCGGCAATATCGCCGACGCTGAAAACTGGGACTTGAAACACTACGTCGAAACCGGCATCAAGGCCCACGCACTCTACAAGCGCGACGTCGATTACGTCGTCAAAGACGGCGAAGTTATCATCGTTGACACTTTCACGGGCCGCCTGATGCCCGGCCGCCGCTGGTCCGACGGTTTGCATCAGTCAATCGAAGCCAAAGAAGGCGTGAACATCCGCAAGGAAGATCAGACCCTTGCCACCATCACTTTCCAGAACTACTTCCGCCTTTATAAAAAGCTCAGCGGCATGACCGGCACGGCCGAGACCGAGGCCGCCGAATTCGAAAAGATCTACAACCTCGAGATCGTCGTCATCCCGACCAACAAACCTCTGCTGCGCGTTGAGAACGCAGACGTCGTCTTCCGCACCGAGAAGGAAAAATACAAGGCCGTCGCCGACAACATCGCCGAACTGCACGAAAAGCGCCAGCCGGTCCTCGTCGGCACAACCTCGATCGAAAAATCGGAACGGCTATCGGCGATCCTGCAGCGCAAAGGCGTCAAGCACGTGGTGCTCAACGCCAAGCAGCACGAACGCGAAGCCGAATACGTCGCGCAGGCTGGCCGCCCCGGCATGGTCACCATCGCAACCAACATGGCCGGCCGCGGCACCGACATTCTACTCGGCGGCAATCCGGAGTTCATGGCCCGCCAGGAACTGGTGAAGTCGAAAGACGCTACTGGCGCATCAAAGGCGCGCGCCGTCAGCGTGGCTGAGGGAGCCATCAACCCCATGGCGCCTGCTGGATTCCTGCGTTTCTACTACCAGGGCCAGGAATTCGAAGTCACCGAAACCGACTGGGAGGCAGCGATCAAGGGACATGCTGAAAGCGCGAGCCGCGAACACGAAGAAGTGATTCAGACCGGCGGCCTCTTCATCCTGGGAACCGAGCGCCATGAGTCGCGCCGCATCGACAACCAGCTTCGCGGCCGCGCCGGACGCCAGGGCGACCCCGGCGAATCGCGGTTCTTTCTCTCCCTTGAAGACGACCTTATGCGCATCTTTGCCAAGCAGTGGATAAGCACGCTGCTTGAGCGGCTGGGCATGGAAGAAGGCGTGCCCATCGAGTCAAAGATGCTCTCCAACCGCATCGAGGGCGCGCAAAAGGCCGTTGAAGCGCAAAACTTCGAATCGCGCAAACATCTGCTCGAATACGACGATGTGATGAACAAGCAGCGCGAGGCCGTCTACGGACTTCGTCGCCAGTTGCTTGAAGGCGTCGATCAGCGCGAAATGATCCTTGAGGATTACGTCGGCGGAATCCTCTCTCATCTGCTCGATGAATTCTGCAACGAGCGCGTCCGCCCCGATCAATGGGATTACAAGGGGCTTGAACCAAGACTCGTCGATCAATTCGGCGTCAAGCTCTCGGACTTCGGGTTGAAGCTCGAAGAGTTGACTCGCCACGAACTAGGCGAGGAAATCTTCGCCAAGTTGACTGAAGCGTATGAAGCCAAAGAGAAGGTCCTGGGCGCGGCCACCATGCGCTATCACGAGCGCATGGTGATGCTGACCGTTATTGACGGACTGTGGAAAGACCACCTGCTCTCGATGGACCACCTGAAGGAAGGCATCGGCCTGCGAGGCTATGCGCAGCAGGACCCGCTGGTGGCATACAAGCGCGAGTCCTACGATATGTTCGAAGCCATGATGACCAAGGCCCAGGAAGACACGGTCCGCTACCTATTCAGGATGCAGATCATCGGGCCCGACGGGCAGGCCGTCGATGTTGCGCCGCGGCCGAATCGCGTTATTCCCAGCGCTCCGCCAGTGGCGAGCGCATCGCAGCCTTTTGCCGGTGACGGAGCTCCACGCGAAATTTCGATTCCCACGCGCCAGCCGTCAACAACCATCGACGCGCTCGAGAAAGAGTTTCACCGCAAGAAGCAGCGCGAGCTTGAAGCGGCAACGCGCGCCGGCGGCGGCGACGCCAGCCAGCCTTCGCAGCGGCGCACCGGAGAGAAGGTTGGCCGCAACGATCCCTGCCCCTGCGGCAGCGGGAAGAAATACAAGAAGTGCCACGGGGCCAGCGAGGCGTAAGGCTACATGTTGCGCAGCGGGCCCCGAAACGCTGCCTTCCTCACCGGAAAAAGCTGAACATGCCCTTCTTTTCTTCCCGGTCGGCCGGTAATCCGCACGCAACGCGCGCCATCTGTCGTATCGCAAGCGAAATCTGCGAATCATTGAGCGCAAGCGGCGTCGCAGTCGTCTGCGTGCGCCGCGCGCTGGCCCAGTCGTCGGGAATCTTCCACTGCGTCGGGCGCGTGAGCGCCCTTTCGATATGCCTGTCGTCAAACAGCAGCGTGGCCGGCTTGTAGCGGTTCAGCACCACCTGCAGTCCCCAGTCGCGCTTTGAAAAAAAACGCGAAATCATGCGATTGGCGTTGCGCAATTCTGAAATTCCTACCTGCGTTATGAGATAAATCACTGCTTCGTTGTTAAACAATTCGGAATCCATCAGGTCAACTCGCGACCCGGCATCGACAACGATGAAATCAAACTCCTGCCGCGCAAAGCCCAGCAGCTTGTCAATCGAATTCGCTGTCGGGCTGCTCAATCTGAAACTCTCTCGGCGCTGCCAGCACTCCCAGGCCTGACGAGTGCTTTGCAACCAGCGTTGGAGAAGAATTGGCGTCGAGCCGGTTGGAGTCGTGCAAGGCATTCGCAATTGAAAACTCCGGCACGATGCCCATGTTGATTGCCGCATCCCCGAGCGGCAACCCCAGATCGATCAGCAACGTGCTGCGCTCCGACTCCTGCGCAAGCGTAACTGCGAAATTCGCTGCGATGGTGGTAACGCCGCATCCGCCCTTTGTCCCCAGGAAACGTAAGCACTTTGCTTGGAGCCATGGCTACTCGCCGTTGAGCCACGGGCGAGCTGGACGCGCGAAACAACGCCGCGGCGATCTCGTCACGGTTGAGAGGCAAAGTAAAGTACTCGCGCACGCCCACGCGCATAAAGCGGATGGCCAAGCCTGACGTCGGGATCGCCTGAATACGCCATCACATGGGCGCGGCCGCCGGCGGAAAGATTTTCCGCCAATCGCACTGCAAAATCCGGATCGCTGTCGGCATCGATGATGACTACGTCGTAGTGCTGCTCAAGCAACCTGGACAGTTCCTTAATGCTTTGGGGATAGGAAACGTACTCCCGAATGGTAACGCCCTGATTGCCAGACAAAGCCTCGACCATCGCAGTGCGCCGCTGCTCATCGGGACCGATAAGCGCGATGGACAACGATACTTTGTCGAGATTATCCAAGGCCTTGGTAAATTCAGCCATAGCAAAACGGCCGCTTCACGCAGCCGTGCACGCCTCCTATTCTATCCTGCGATAGCAACGCTGCCGCACGCGCGCATCAAGGCGTTAACGAGTGTCCCGAGTGATTCCAGGACGGTTGTGTCCACACCGGGCCAACGACGATGCGGCCCGTTCGTATTGAAGAATCAGCAATGCCTCGCCGCCGCTACCGGTCAGGATTATCGGCCATTGGCTGCTTTTAATGACACTGGACCCACGACCGGCGGTTACCAAGGCCACAGTTGCTCGCCCGATCACGAATCTGTTTGCTTTTACGTTCCCCGCACCGCTTCAAACGTAAGGTCCTGCGCCTGGCTGCCGTTCTCAAAGCGCCACTGCTCAAACAGCCGCCCGTAGCTCAGCGTCAGGTATTGCGATGAGTCCACGCCCAGCCGCTCCGAGACCCTATCGATCCAATCCCCCGAGCCTTCGAGCTCAGCATAATTGCCGATCGGCGTTTCATCCACCACGCAATGGCCCCCGCCATCGCTCCACTCGCTTCGCCATTTCTCATAACGGAACGCGGCACAAGCCCGAGCGAATGAAACACCTCGGCGAGCGCCTTTCCATCAGCGATTTCAGTCTCTGTCTCTATCCGGTGCTTGTGCTTGTCTTCTCCGGGACCGTCCTCGGGCAGACGCTTGTGGGTTAAGGTCCACTTGCCGGCATAGCTTCTGATCCGCAGAATCTCGGTGCGCGCGCGCAGCCGGCGGTCTGGGGTGTCATACAAAACATTCGACTCAAAGCTGCGCGGCGTTACAAGATGAAATCCCGCGCCCCCGAGCCTTTCTTCAAACGCGGTCGGCACATCGACGCGGAATTTGATCTCGGTCTCTACTGGCCATGGTAATGAGCGAGTATACAAGAGTTTGTCATTATCTTTCCCGCTGTCTGCGCGAAAGTTAACAACGGACACAAGGTGGCGCTGCCAACGCATAAGCAGCGAAAATGGAACGGTGAAGACGCTGCGGCTGATGGTCGACCCCAACAACCCCGAGTACGCCGGAGTTTGCCGACGCGCTCGAGCAGGCCGCGCAAATCCTGCGCGCAGGCGGGCTGGTGGCGCTGCCCACTGAGACGGTCTACGGGCTCGGCGCCAATGCTCTCGACGCTGCGGCCGTCGAGCGAATCTTCGCCGCCAAGCGCCGTCCTGCATGGGACCCGATCATCGTGCATGTCTCCGGCATGGATCTGGTTCGCGAACTGGTTACCGCGATTCCCGATTCGGCGACGCGACTGATGCAGGCCTTCTGGCCCGGCCCGCTCACTCTTCTTTTGCCGCGCTCCGCGGGCTGTTCCCGATGTGGTTACAGCCGGACGGCCGCTGGTGGGCCTGCGCATGCCTTCCCATCCTGTCGCGCTCGAACTCATCCGCCGCGCTGGCGTGCCGGTGGCCGCGCCCAGCGCCAATCGCTTTTCCACGTGAGCCCGACTACCGCCAGCCACGTTTTGAGCGATCTGGACGGACGCATCGACGCTGTCCTCGACGCTGGTCCGGCTTTCCACGGCGTTGAATCAACCGTCCTCGATCCGAACGTCAAATGCCCATGCAGATATACCGGCCAGGTGCTATCACCGCCGAGATGATTCGCGATGTCGCCGGCCCGGTGGAGATCTTTCGGCCTGTCGGCAGATCCCAGCGAAACACCCGCCGAAGGACTGCCTTCGCCCGGCGTCGGCTTGCGTCACTACGCGCCCCAGGCAAGATTGATTCTGCTCGAAACGGACGGAGATAAGCCGGAAATGAGCGCAACTGAGCTTGCCTCACTTATCTCCCAGGCCGTCCGCGGATTGTTGGTGAAACCGTCGGCGTGATGCTCCCTGGCGGTGTTCCCGCTCCTGGCGAGCCAGTCACCCTTCGCATTTTCGATTGGGGAAGATGGGATGCGCCGAAGGAGATGGCACAATTGCTTTACGCCGGCTTGCGCAGGCTGGACCAACAGAAATGCACCGTGATTCTGTGCCCTCTGCCACCGAACGACGGCATTGGAGTGGCGATTCGCGACCGCCTGCGCAAGGCTGGGAAAGTACAGGGACCAGGGAGAAGGCAATAGGGAGCAGGGATTGCGCTGAGGAGTTCCCTCCCATCGAAGCAAAGCTCGAATCCACTCCACTGACGAAGACCGGTCTGTGGGGGCCCCGGGGATCGGGCACCCAAGATTGTGCTACTGGCCGACTTCTCCCAGCTTGTGCATGTACTTGATGGCAGACTTATACACCAGCATGCGCGTGCGCCCGCGCACTTTCAGCGTGTTACGGTCGTACCATTCGATGCAGCCTTCAATCTTCTCGCCATCTTCAAGCACAATCACCATCGGCGTTTGCGACTGGATTTGCTTTTGAAGATAAAACAATTCCGCGTGGCGGTTTTGCCGTCCATCTCAATGTTTTGCGCGGGAAACCGGAAGGGGAGAGCGGTGGGGAGACTTTTCCTCAGGTTCGATCTTGGCGCGCCATGTTCAATCCCGGTTTCAAAGCGTCTTGTCTGGAAAGCAGACGTGAGACTCATAAGCCATCGACCTTTCTAAAAAAACAGAAAAAAGTTCCTTGCCACGGCCATTGCGGTTGTTCAATCTTCTGCTTGCCGCTTTCCGCTGCGACTGCTCATGCCCCGCCTTTCAGCGGAGAAAGGTGCCCGGTCTCGCGCACGGCTGAATCCTGCGCAGTCTGTTTTCCGGGCCGGCCCAATGCCTGGGGAAATCTCGTACTCGGAAAGATGCCCGGCGATCTGTGGAGGTTGCTCTTACCATTATGCGGTCAATGTCAAGCAGCGCGACGTTATTTTGCACCCCGGCGCCTCGCCCCTCTGATTTATCCGCAAACTGAAAAGATGTTTTGGGGCCTCGTCCGGACTCATGCGCGATCAAGGCTGAGCGCCATGGCGTCGAGCGAGAGCGAGCGCAGCAGATTGCGCCGCATTCCCTGCTCAACCTGCGCGACCGCGCGAACGGCGGCATCGATCCACTCGACAGTCAGCCCCGCCGAGAGCCTGGCCAGCTCGGCTTCCAGGTCAAGGTTGCGAATCAATGCCGGGGTCCCGGCAACCGTGAGCAGAAGATCTTCAAGCAGGCTGCAGAGGGCCCGCAGCAGATTCACCGTCTTCTGCTGCCCCTCGGCGCCCGCGCGATAGGTTTCCGTCGCCTGGAAGAGCTGTGAGTAATCGCGCTCCCGGATCGCGCCGCGCAGAATCACCAGCGCATCCTGCCGGCTGCTGAGGTATTTGGCCAGATCGAGCGTGAGCGCCCTGCCTACCGTCCCCTCGGCAAGTCGGGAAGTCAGCGCCCGGTCGCGCGTATTGAGCTCAGGCCGCCGCTCGGCAAGCAATGCCTCCACGGCGCTTGCAGGCAACGCGCCAAGGCGATGAATTACCGCTCGCGAACGGATGGTCGGCAGCAGCTCCTGCGGGTTTTCAGTCAGCAGAATCAACGTGGTATGGTCCGGCGGCTCTTCCAGCAACTTGAGCAGACTGTTGGCCGCCTCTTTCATAAACGCTGACGAAGTAAAGATGGTGAAAGAGCGCCGCGCCTCAACTGGAGGGCGGTAATAGGCCATGTGAATGGCTTTGCGCACCTGGCCCATCTTGATCAAAAGCTGCGGCGGATCGGGCGGAATGACGAGAACGTCAGGGTGGGTCTGAATGAGGATTCGCGTTTCGCGCTTGTCGACTTCGCGCAGGTCTTCGCGCGCCGCAACCGCCTCGGCAACCAACTCTTCCAGGTTTCCAGCAGCCCCAATCCGCGTGCAATTCGAGCAGCGGCCGCAGAAGTCCGGAAGGCCGTCTGTTTCCCTCGGAGCGAGGCAGTTGGCGACCTTGGCCAGCATCAGCGCCAAGGTATATTTGCCGGCGCCGGCGGGTCCGGCGAGGATGAGCGAGTGCGGCAATCGCCCCGCCCGCACGCTTTCGCGCAGGTGCGTTACGGTGGCGGGATTGCCCAGAAACTCGCTGAAGCCCACGAATTGAGAATAGACGACGCTGGCAGCCAAATTATTGAATCTGGCGGTTTTCGGTGGACGACAGGCGCGAATGACAAGCAAGCATGATTTTGTGTAGATTGTGCTTGACATAGTCTGGACAATAATTGTAAAGTTTAGCTGTCTTTAGGTAACGGAAACCAATCATGGGAATCATCTATTGCAATCCAAAAAGCGTGGTTGAACGCCGCTATGTTCACCGCATGTGGGTGGCGGCGGCCCTTTGCGTTCTTAGTTCGCTTACCGCCGCATTCACCCTTCGCCTCACCCATTGGAAAGAGTTGCCTGCTTATCCAATTGCCGTGTTGCCCGCTCTGCCGATCATTTGGGCCTTGTATGAGACGGGCCGCTACCTCAATGACGAGACGGACGAGTTCATGCGGAACGTGCTGGTGCAATGCACGCTGGGGGGCATCGGTGGCTGCCTGGCTGTCACCACGGTGTGGGGCTACCTTACCGACTTTGCCGGTGCCCGGCCCATGGACCTCATCTGGGTCTACCCCATCTTCTGGTTCTGCGCGGCATTCTCTTACCCCGTGGTCAAAGCGAGGTACAGATGAAAAACCGGCTCAAGGTACTGCGCGCGGAAAGAAACTGGTCGCAGGCCGATCTTGCCGACCGGCTTGAAGTGTCGCGGCAATCGGTGAACGCGATCGAGACCGGGAAGTTCGACCCCAGTTTGCCGTTGGCATTCAAGCTGGCGCGGCTGTTCGGGCTGCGGATTGAGGAGATCTTCACCGACGATGCGGCGGGAGGCGAACCTGTCCGCCGCGATAGGCAAGCGAGCGAGTCAGTCTCCTGATCCTCCGGGCCCGCTCGCTCCACTGGTAGCATTGCACTATGCGTCCGCGACTTCCAATTCCCTGGCCTCTGGCCTTCCTGGCAGTCACTTTTCTTTCCCCGACCATTCAGATCGCCTTTGCCCAGGCTCCAGACCCAGCTGCGCCTGCCGTTCAGGATTCGACTTCGCCCTCGGCGAAGTTGGAGCCACTTTTACGCAGCCTGGGCCATCCGCGGTTCGTTTCGCAGGTTGCCATCTCACCCGACGGCAAGCGCCTGGCCTGGATTGAAGGCGGCCACATCTCTGTTGCCCCTTTGGACGCGGTTGAGAAAGCGGAACGCGTCACCGTGGCAACCACGCCGGACCAGCACTGCCGCGAGAGCAACCCGATCTGGTTCCCTGATTCTGGGTCGATGGCCTTTTTCTCAGACTGTGCGACCCCCGGAGGCCAGGAGGATCTCTATATCAGTCACCTGGACTCGAATCCTCCGACCCGCATCACCGAGCTCAAAGGTTACGCCAACCAGCCGGCTTTTTCCCCGGACGGCCGCGCTATCGCTTTTCTTTATGTCGAAGGCGCTACCCGGCCGGCTGGCGCTCTGGCTGCCATGAAGCCGCCGTCGGGAGTAATTGGCGAGGATGGAGTTGAGGTGCAGCGGGTTGCTGCGGTACCCCTTCCTTCTGACCAGGACTGCAAAGAGGCAGCCTCAGGAGATTCGAAACCTTCTTCGGCTTCAGAGGCAAACTGTGTTACGCCGCTCGTCGACTTCATCACTCCGGCCAACACTCACGTTTACGAGTTCGACTGGGCGCCCGATTCGAAAACCCTTGCCTACGTTGCCGCAGACCCGCCAGGAGAAAACAACTGGTGGACGGCGAAGCTCTACACCGAGCGCGTGGTGGAGCGAATTGAGTTTGCGGACCGGAATGGCCGCCGGTCTTTCATCGGCGAGATTCTACCGAAGGCCATTCTCGACCCCGTCGCCGTCTCCGGCCCTCTCCACGGGCTGCAAATCGCGGTGCCTCGCTGGTCGCCGGACGGCAAATCCATCGCCTTTATCGGCGGTCTGATGAGCGACCAGGGATCGACCGGCGGAGATGTCTACGTTATACCCGCCTCCGGCGCTCAGGAACCCGTGAATCTTACCGCCGGACGACATGAATCCGCCGCCTGGATTTCATGGACTATACAGGCCCAAATTGACTATTCAGCGCTTGCCGGGGGATTCAGCCAGTTGCGAACTCTGGTCCTGGACTCGCCGGCCCAGGACTCGCCTTCGAGCCTCTCTGTCCGGAGCAATGTGGTCGGTTTCCAGTTCCCTGCCAGCATCAGCGATGGCCGCATGGAGATGAGCCTTTCTTATGAACGCGGCCAGTTCGCATTCATCAAGAGTTCTTTTTCTGAGCCGCCTGAGATTTGGTATGCCAGGGATGTAGGCGCCGAGTGCAATCCTCCCGCCGACAATCCAAATGCCTGTTACGAGTTTCGGCAGCTTACCCACTTCAACGACGGCGTGGAGCCGTTCTGGGGCAGGACCGACTCCATCGAGTGGTCGAATGACGGCTTCAACATCCAGGGCTGGCTTATGTTCCCGCGCAACTACGACCCGGCCCGGAAATACCCGCTCATCGTAGAGGTGCATGGCGGGCCGGCTGCGGCTGAGCTCGCGAGCTTCAACCCTCGCGGCTCCCTTAGCCCCGAGGCATTCTCGGCGTTAGGCTACTTTGTTCTTCTTCCCAATCCCCGCGGCAGCTTCGGCGAGGGCGAGGCGTTTACCCAGGCCAATCGCAAGGACTTCGGCTACGGCGATCTGCGCGACATCCTGGCCGGAGTCGACACCGTTGCGGCGAAATACCCCGTCGATCCCAACCGTGTTGGCCTGACCGGCTGGAGCTACGGTGGGTTTATGACCATGTTCGCCGTCACGCAGACGCACCGCTTTCGCGCGGCCGTGGCCGGCGCTGGAATCTCAGACTGGTTGAGCTATTACGGCGAAAACTCCATCGACCAGTGGATGATTCCTTACTTCGGGGCCTCGGTGTACGACGATCCGGCGGTTTACGCCAGGAGCTCGGCGATTGATTTCATCAAGAACGCCTCGACGCCCACGCTCGAGGTGGTTGGCGATCGGGACGGTGAGTGTCCCGCGCCCCAGTCCTACGAGTTCTGGCATGCTCTGCGCGACCAGAATGTACCCACGCAACTCGTCGTCTACCCCAACGAGGGCCACGGCTTTGTTGACCCCGCGCATCGCCGCGACGTTCTGGACCGCGCGGTGAACTGGTTTGCCAGGTACATGCCGGCGCAATGACGTTTCGCGGACGCTTCCCCGCTCCCGAAACGCGCTTTTCCGAGTCTATTTTTGAAGGCACCCCACACATCTGGCTCCGTGGCAGAGGGGGGTCTGCCCTGATACACTTTTTTCTTGGAGTATCGATGAGCTTCATACGCCTCGCAGGCCGTCTTGATGAGGCTGTCCGGGCGAAGCTGTTGGGGCAGTTCTACCGGCAGCACGCCATCTGGCAAAGGTGTAATGGGCGGTCATAATTCATTTTTCTTTTGACGGGAGAGACCGTTCCGCGGTTCCTTGATGCGGGGCGGGGAGGATTCATGCGGCGGTTTTTGACGCTTGTCAGTTTGCTATGCCTGGCCATTCCGGCCGGGATTTCGATCTCCGGCTGCACCCGCAACCCGGCGGCCAACTATTGCAATGGTCTGGGTTACGGCCTGGGTATCACGCAGGTTGCTTCCATTACTCTTCAGCCGCTCACTTCCGGCATCTCGCTCGCGTACGGCCAGACCACACAGGTCCAGGGGCCCACTGCCCTCACCTGCAAGGGTACATCCGCCGCGATCAGTGCCAGGCAATACGTTTGGGGAACCAGCAACAACCAGCTTGTCGACCTCTCGCCCACCGGCAACATCTGCGCTGGCACCTGGAATCGAAATACAGGCGGCGGAATTGCAGATTACACCTATTGCAATTACCCCAATCCCCTGCCTTCCACTGGCAACCTTCCCTACAGCGTGGCTTACGTCACCGCCTCAGTCGACTCGGTCACATCGAATCCTGTTGCCGTTTACATTCACGCGCCGGTTACCTCAATCAGCCTCGATGGACCATCGGAATGCGAGTCGCAGGGGGCCGTAGCCCAACTCGATGCCGAAGCCTGCTATGTGAGCAACGGAACCCAATACGAACTCTGCGCGCCCTCATCGGTCTTACCCGCAAACTATGCCTGCCCCGGCAAACTCGCTCCCAATGTTTCGTCCGTTCCCGCCTGCGAGTCCTCCATCGGCACCATGACTTTCTTTGTGGGCACCTCGTCGGTGGCTACCATCAATAGCACCAACAACCAGATCACTGCCGAGCAGCCGGGCACGACCGCTATCACTGCTTCCATTGCAGGTTCCGGTTCATCGGCTGGCTATTTCTCAACCTGCCCACCGGCATCAATCAGCGTCTCCCTCGCCAATGGCGCAACTTCAGGCACGCTTGCTCAGGGCACTCCCCAGAACCTGTCCACCACGGTGCTCGATACCAAAGGCCAAACCATCACCGGCCTATCCCTCTCTTATCAGTCCACCGACCCCATTGATATTTCGGTCAACACCGGCGGCCTCATTTCAACACTCTTTCCCGGTGCGGCCTCAATCAACGCAATCTGCCAGCCGGCGACCTGCAACCCCGCCCCGATCAACGAAATTGGACTGAACGGCACCGGCGTGGCGATCTCCTCCAACCCGGTATCCATTGCTGTTCCCGGCACGGCAAGCGATTTCGCGTGGTTCGCTTCTCCCGGCAACTCGCTGTATTTTGTTCCCATTGAGCTGAGTACCGGCACGGTGGGTTCCAGCGTTCGCATGCCCTACGTGCCCAACTCTCTGGTGATGGACCGCGCCGGATCGACCCTTTACTTTGGCTCGGCACGCGAACTGATGACGTTCAGCACATCATCCAACACGCTGGGTAAGCAGGACCCGTCTGTGCCAGGAGTGGTTCTGGCAGTAGCGCCAAACAACAGCCAATTGCTCATCAACGACCAGGCGCGGCATCTCTTCTATCTCTACCCAACTGCGGGGGGCACGGCGATCACCTTTGGCGGCATGGGAGTTGCCGCACAATGGACGCCCGACGGCCAGACGCTCTACATCTACGACAACGCTCAGCTCAATACGCCTGCCTCCTGTTCGACAGTGAACCCTTACGTCCAGCCCGTCACCGGCCACGCCGACACGCTCTACGTCTACAACGCGAATACAGGGTGGACGGTGGAGGCATTGCCGCCGAGCCCTCCGCTGCCGCCCGGCGCGCAGCCCTCATGCTTTGCCGCTCCCAATACGGCTCCGCCGATCATGGCGCAGTTCCCGGCCATCCTGATTCCCGGCGTCGGCTCCTATTTCAGCGGCAATCCCACCACCGCGCATACCTGGTGCCCAACCGGAACCGTGGGCAACAACGCAACCGTCCAGTTCTATCCGCAGGGCGATTCGCAGCCGATCGAATCCGATATCGTCAGCACCACCATCGACGGCAAGCATGTTCTGGGCGCGGAAGTAACCGGAGGGGGCGGAATCACGCTCAACGACATCGCAGTAACCATCCCGTCCACCACTCAATCCAATGGGATCGCAACTCCGGATGAGTGCTTGGTGACCACCAACGCGGTGACCGGCGTGCAGACGATGAATCCGCTCACCCTTACCAGCACTGTGACGCAAGCCAGCATCACGAGCGTCGATGCCTCCGCCGCAAACCAGGTCGTCACGGGTTCGATTCCGCAAGTGAATGGCGCGCAAACCGTCTCATCGAATATCGCATTCGTCACCTATGAACCAGCCTCGGCTTCGGCGACGACGAATGCCCTGCTGCCCTATTACATTCCGGCTTCGGGTTCGGGCGCCGGAGCGGTGAACTACGTAACCCTCACGCCGTGCGCCGGCTGCGCGAATGTGACTGCGCCGCTGACCGGCGCTTTTACTCCCGACCACACCATCTTCTTCGTCTCGACGGCCGGCGACAACGAGATCCATTACATCAGCATTCCCGTGACGGTAAATGCGACGACGCCGCCCAAGGATACGCAGCAGATCAGCCCGAGCCTGCCTGCCTGCACGCCGCCCCCTCCACTCGGCGCCGGTAACGACGCCGGCTGCACCTACAGCGGCTCCAGTCCAATCGTTCCCACCACCACAATTGAAGTCAAGCCGCGCTCTACAACTTAGTCGCGATGCGGTCATGCATGTTGATTGGGGCCGGCCATGAGCCGGCCTAAGTTGTTTTGCGAGGGCATTAGATCCGCGGGTGCCCCACCCTCGCGACGCATTTGTTTTTGTCGCCAGGATGGGGTTCCGCACTTTCTGGCCTCCCCAAGCTTGCAAGTTAGAATGGACCTATGATCAAGGCCATCTCGATCCTGCGCTCCACCTCGAGCGCCGCTGCCTGGGAGCGACTGGCCAGCTTCTTTGCCGCTATAGGCTTCGAAACCGGTGCAGGATGGAATGAAGAAGGCTCGCGCGGAGCTTCGTTTCTTGTCCCCCTCGGCAATCTCGAATTCGTCGACGGCCGGTTCCCCGCTACCGCTGATCTGCTGATCGAAACCACGTCGCTCGACACCACTCATCAGGCGGTTGAATCGTGGTTGCGCGCCAACGTCGATGGCGATTTCGCTGCGCGGCTTTCTCCCATCGAGGAGACGCACTGGAAGTCGCGCCTCTTTACCGTGGAACCCGAGCCTGACCACCGTTTCAGCTTCTGGGCCTGGACTGATCCCGCCAAAGGAAAGATTGTCGCGCTTGAAGGCGATCTCTCCGCTGCGGGCATGCGTTTTGCAATCGTGGTGGCGCGTTGGAACGCGGTTATCACCGACCGTTTGCTCCAGGGCGCTCTCGATGCCTTGCTGCGCAGCGGCGCAGCGCGCGCCGATATTGGAGTGGTTCGCGTTCCCGGCGCATGGGAGATCCCCGCCGCCGCGCGCGAAATCGCAAACGCCGGCCGGGCGGATGCAATCATCACCCTCGGCTGTCTGCTGCGCGGAGAAACCGCCCATTACGAGGCCATCTACAACGAGGTGGCGCGCGGTATCGGCCAGTCGCAGCAGGAGACAGGCATTCCGCACTGCTTTGGCGTTCTTACCTGCGAGGATCTTGAGCAGGCCCTCAACCGCGCCGGCATCAAAGCCGGCAACAAGGGTTTCGAGGCTGCCGCTGCGGCCATTGAGATGGTGAGTCTGAAGACGAAAGCTCAGTGAAGGCGGCCGCGCTTGACTCAAGGGACACGGCGCAAATCCCGTGAACTGGCCATGCAGATGCTTTATCAGGCCGACCAGGGAAAGCAGACGCCCGAGGAGGTTCGCGCTACCTTCTGGAGCGCCGCCGGCGAAGTCAAGCCGGAGGTGCGCGGTTTTGCCGAGGACCTGTTCCGCGTTGCCATCGAGCAGCAGGAAAAGATCGACGAACTGATTACGACCCACTCGCGCCACTGGCGTCTCGACCGCATGCCCACAGTCGACCGCAATCTGCTGCGCGCCGCGGTCGCCGAGATGATCGGCTTCAAATGGACGCCGTTTCCTATCATCATCAATGAAGCGCTGGAGATTGCGCGCCGCTACTCGGCAGCCGAGTCAATCAATTTCCTCAACGGCATGCTCGACTCCATCGCCCACGCGCTGCTGCCCCAATAGGCCGTATCCTGCGGCTGCGGCTACCCCCACCCTATCGTCAGGTTGCGGCGGCAACCTGGCGATAGGGTGGGAAACTCACCACTGATAACTCGCTGGGCTTCCGCCCCTGCCTGTTATCCTTGAAAATGTGAGTTTTCGCTCGAAAATCAAGGGAATTGCCGCAATCGGGCTGCTTCTTCCTATCGCTGTTATGGCTTGCCGTAAGGAAGAACGCGCCGTGGAAGGCGTAGCCCAGAACGCGGTGAAGGCCGAGCAGCAGGCCCAGGCGAAAGAGAGCCAGCTCGACCAGGAGCGCGCACAGCTTAACCTGATTCCGTTACCCACCAAGAGCCTCTACATCGACATTCACGAGCCCGCGCAATGGGCCAATCCATTCGTTATTGTCGGGCCCGATATGATTACCCTCCGCATTCTGCAGGCAGATGCAAACACTAGCTCCGTGGGCCAGGGCACGTTGCTGCGGCCCGTTAGCGCGCGCCGCCAGGAGTTGCAGTTGCGCCCTGCCGACCTCGACAACGCCATTGTTGCCATCCCCGTCGGCGCATGGCACTACGGCCGCGTGATCGCCATCGCCGAATCGCCCGAGGCTCCCGCCAAAGCTCGCCCCCAGGTCCGCCGCCACCTCGAAGCCGCCATCCAGGACCTGAACAACCTCGGCGTCGTGGTTCAGGAGTGGCCGTCGCGGTAAACCGCTTCGACGCGCGTGACGTTCCGCCCGCGGAATAGTGGTCATTTCTCACTGCGCGGCATCGCTAAAGTGTGGAACAATCCTAGAGTGTTTAAGCTTCCACGCAATTATTCAAGGTGGTATGGGCGTAGGCGTGTCAAATTGGCGCCTGGCGCAGGCCGTTTCGCGGCTCGGGCAGCTCGGCGTAGTGTCGGGCACGGCGCTTGACGCCCTGTTGGTGCGCCGCCTCGGCGATGGGGACAAAGACGGAGCCATGTGGCACGGCCTTGAGGCTTTTCCGTTTAAAGCGATGGCGCGGCGCGTGTGGGATGAGTACTTCGTCCCCGGCGGCAAATCGGAGGACGCACAGTATCGGCTGACGCCAATGCACCAGCAGAACGAACCACGCAAGTTGTCGGAGCTGTGCATGGTGGCCAACTTTATTGAAGTGTTTCTGGCGCGCGAAGGACACGAAAATCCGGTAGGGATCAACTATCTGGAGAAGGTGCAGATTCCCCATCTCGCTTCAATCTACGGGGCGATGCTGGCCGGCGTGGGCTGCGTCCTGATGGGCGCTGGAATTCCGTTGCAGATTCCTGGGGTGTTGGACGCTTATGCAGCGCAGTGTTCGGCCGAGTACAAGCTTGCAGTCACTGGCGCAGCGGCGGACCTCGACACCAGGATGCGCTTCGATCCGGCAGATTACGCCGAGGGGCCGCTGCCGAAATTGACGCGGCCCAGCTTCCTGGCGATTGTGTCATCAAATACGCTGGCGACAACCATGTTGCGGCGCGCTTCGGGCAAGGTGAATGGATTTGTGATCGAGAGCCCCACGGCTGGCGGCCACAATGCGCCTCCACGCGGAAAGCTGCAACTGACCGAGGCGGGGGAGCCCGTGTACGGTGAGCGGGATCGCGTCGATCTCGCCGGGCTGCGCGCGCTAGCGGTCCCGTTCTGGCTTGCGGGCGGCTATGGAAACCCTGACAAACTGCGCCAGGCGCTTGCGGAAGGCGCGGCCGGTATTCAGGTGGGTACTGCGTTCGCGTTCAGTCAGGAATCGGGACTCCGCGACGATCTGAAGAGGGAGCTCTTGGCGCAGGCCGCAGCAAAAAACGCCGCGGTGTTCACCGATCCGCTGGCGTCGCCCACCGGATTTCCCTTTAAGGTTGCGCAGTTGGATGGCACCTCATCGGACGCGGGCGTGTACGAGGCTCGGCAACGCATGTGCGATCTGGGCTTTCTGCGGGAGGCGTACGTAACGCCCGATGGCAGGGAAGGCTATCGCTGCTCGGCCGAACCGCCAACCAGCTACGTGGCCAAAGGCGGCGCGGTTGAGGATACAATGGGCCGCAAATGCCTTTGCAATGCTCTGCTGGCAAACGTCGGAAAATCCCAAATTCGGGGCGGCGGCGCAGTCGAGCCGGCGCTGGTGACAGTGGGCGACGATCTGAACACCGTGGGCCAGTTTCTGGCTCCGGGAGCGAATACGTACACTGCAGCCGATGTCATCAACAAGCTGCTCGGCACTACGCCCGCATCGACTACCTAATGTGTTGTCTCAGAAATTCTTGGCAAAACCACCGCTGTCATTCTGAGCGCACGGGGCCCCAAATGTACTTCAATTTGGGGGTGGTAAACGAAGAATCCGCGGTTGTCCTTTGCGTTTTATCTGACTCGAACTACTGAGACAGAACAATAGCCAGGTTCCCTCCAGGAACCGCCAACGCCTTCACGTCGAAAGTCCGGCGTGAGATTCTGATAGTCCCTCATTTGTCCCCTGTGATACAGTTGGCTTCTCCCCGAGGCTTCCCCTGATTCGCCAAATTGAATTTGAGACAGCGGTCCGTGGGAGCATAGACCTGTATTCGACTCCAGGATTCCCCAAGGAGCAATCTCGTGAAAGCTGACTTAGCTGCATCCCTCCATTCCCCTGCTGCCCACGCGCCATCCCAGCGTCCTTCCTGGCTGCGCCCCAAGTTCCTCCTCTTCACGTTCATCTCGCTCATGTACCTCTATGTGCTCTGGCACAACGAGAGCTTCCTCATCAACTCCGCCGACCCGGAATGGCTGCATATCTCGCCCTTCAAGTGGATTCTGCTGCCCCACGGCCTGGCCGCCGCGTGCGCTCTGCTCCTCGGACCTTTCCAATTTTCAGAGCGGTTGCGCCGCCGCTTCACCAAGCTTCATCGTGTCATGGGCCGCTTCTATGTAGCCGGTTGCCTGGTTGGCGCTCCCATCGGCATCTATATTCAGCACTTCGAATGCGTGCACATGTACAACAATGACCCCGTTCAGTTCTCGCTCGTCATTGCCACGCTCCTGGACGCGGCAATCTGGATTTTCTGCACCATCATGGCGCTCGCGTTCATTCTGCAGCGCAAGATTCAGCTTCACCGGCAGTGGATGACGCGCAGCTTTGCCTGCGCCATCATCTTTCTTGAAGTACGCGTGGTTCAGGGCGTTTTCAATATCGACGACAAATTTACCGAGATTATCGTCTGGAGCTGCGTGGCCGCCGCTGTTCCGCTCGCGGACCTGGTGCTGTACGTCGAGGAAGTTCTCCGTACGCGCGCTGCTACCGCAAAGGCGAACCGCGCGGTGATGCAGGCAGGATAGGGCCAACTACCCGCAACCCCGCAACCTACTTGGCGCGCGTAACCACCTGCAACGCGATCTGTTCCGATCCGGGCTCGATCAATTGCTCCACAAACAACTTCGCGAAGTCTCCGTGATTCGTTCTCATGCAGATTTCGGTTCCCGGACCCAATCCATCGATGCGTACCGATTCGACTTTGTTGACAGTTTTGCCACGGCGTGCGGCGGCCTTGCACGATTCGACAATCGTTGCCTTGTTAAGAAGAGTGAAATAAAGACCGCCGTTCTGAACGCTCACGTTGAAGTCGGTTGCACCTGCCACAGATGGGACAACAACGCCTTTTTCGAGATCCACGGCATCGGAGCGGTGGATGATTAGCGATCCGTGAAACACGATTGGGTGAGGATCTGTGTACGGCCCGGAGCTGATGATGTCGCAGTTCACATGTGGAGCATCGCAATCGAGAACTTCCAGCTGAACTTTCTGAAACGAATCGTCATTAAAGCGCAACATTCCAATTCGAATCAGCTTCTCAGTAAAGCCGGGCGACGAGACTGCAATGAGGTAATTGCCTGCGCCCAGCCCCGGCGCTTCGAATCGTCCATCCTGGTCGGGATGTGTGCTTAGGACCGTATTCCGGCTCGATTCATCCAGCACCCGGATTGTGGCTCGCACGATTACCGCTCCGGACGTATCGTAGACCTGCCCGCGAATGGTGGCGGCATGAACGGCGCAACACAGCAATGTCGAATTGATAAGGCTAGCTGCCGGTAACCGCATACCGTTCCTTCCCTTGAGGAAACAATCATAGGCCAAACCCGCGTTCTCCGGCTCTTGTTTATCTCCACGCGCCGGCTGCGGTCAACGCGCTACCATTCCTTGGTGGGCAATTCTCCCTTCGCAATTCTTCAATCGCGGCTCCGCCAGTCTCCGCTTGATCACGAGCGCTTCTCGGCCCATAGCGAACTCGAATCCCTGCTTAAGAGATCCCTTCGCGGCCCGAATCCTTTTGAACTGGTGCAGTTCGACCTTGGCTCGCGGGCGCTCTATGCGTCGGACTCGTCGAACTACCGCCAGCTCCCCATCGGCGTTGTTTTTCCGCGCGACGTTGCCGACGTTGAAGCCGCGCTGACGGCATGCCGCCAGGTGGGCGCGGCGGTGTTGCCTCGCGGCGCAGGCACCAGCCTGGCTGGCCAATGCGTAAATGTAGCCGTGGTCTTCGACTACTCGCGTTTTATGAATGCACTCGGCTCAATCGATGCCAAGTCGAAAACCGCACGCGTCGAGCCCGGCATCGTTCTCGATCGGTTGCGCGACGCGGCCGAGCTTCATCACCTGACCTATGCGCCCGATCCCGCCACTCACTCCCGCTGCACCCTGGGCGGCATGATTGGCAACAACAGTTGCGGCGTGCACGGCCTGCTCGGCGGTAAAGTGGTCGACAACGTGGAATCCCTTGACGTGGTTCTCTACGACGGCACCAGGCTGACTGTAGGCGCCACTCCTCCCGAGCAGATTGAGGCGCTGATTAGCGGCGGCGGCCGCCTGGGCCAACTCTATGCGGGCCTCGCGCTGCTCCGGCACCGCTATGCGTCTCTCATCCGCGATAAGTTCCCCAACATTCCCCGTCGCGTCTCCGGCTACAACCTCGACCAGCTTCTGCACGAGAACAACTTCCACGTCGCGCGCGCGCTGGTCGGCTCTGAGGGCACCTGCGTCAACATCGTCTCGGCAACGTTGAACCTGACCGCCAGCCCACCCTTCCGCGTGCTGACTGTGCTTGGATTCGATGATGCCTTCTTTGCTGCCGACGCCGTTCCTCTCGCCCTCGAACACAAGCCCATTGGCCTTGAAGGCTTCGATCATCTGCTGGTCGACTTCATGCGCCGCAAAGGCCTGGCGCTCAAAGAACTCAACCATCTGCCGCCCGGCTCCGGTTTTCTGCTCGTCGAAATGGGCGCGTGGTCAGCTGAAGACGCGCTCGCCCAGGCCGAAGCTGTTGCGCGCGCTTCGCGATCGTGGCCGCAAGCGCCGGTAGCGCACATTTGCACGCCCGAAGAAGCAAAGTCAGTGTGGCATGTTCGCGAATCGGCTCTCGGCGCAATGGTTTTTGTGCCCGGCGAGCCCGACCGATGGGAGGGATGGGAGGACGCTGCCGTTCCGCCCGCCGAGCTTGGCAACTATCTGCGCGCCATCACTGCGCTGATGGCCGAGTACGGCTACAGCAGCCCACTCTACGGCCACTACGGCCAGGGCTGCGTACACATCCGCATCAATTTCGATTTCTCTACTCCAAAAGGAATAGAAAAATTCCGCGAGTTCATTGAGCGCGCGGCTGACGTTGTGATTTCCTTCGGCGGTTCGCTCAGCGGCGAGCATGGCGATGGCCAGGCCCGCGCGGCTCTGTTGCCCCGCATGTTCGGGCAGCGAGTTCATTGAGGCCTTCCGCGAGTTCAAGGCCTTGTGGGATCCGGACAACCGCATGAATCCCGGCAAGCTCAGCGATGCGGTGCGCGTCTACGATCCGATCGAGAATCTTCGCCATTCCACCCATGAGGGTGCCCCTGGTCCCTTGCAATTGGGGACCAGGGAGGCCAGTCTCGCATTCGCAAAAGGCTCCGCATCGACGGGGACCAGGGAAACCAACTTCGCATTCTCAAAAGACACCGGTTCCCTCACCCGCGCCACCGAGCGCTGCGTCGGAGTGGGCACCTGCCGCAACACCGTTAGCGGCGTCATGTGCCCCAGCTACCGCGCCACCGGCGAGGAGCAGCACTCCACGCGCGGCCGCGCCCACCTGCTGTGGGAGATGCTGGCCGGCTCACTCCGCAATGAAGGCTTTCAAAGCGAATCCGTCCATGAAGCCCTCGACCTTTGCCTCAGCTGCAAGGCCTGCAAGTCGGAGTGCCCGGTGCAGGTGGATATGGCCGCCTACAAATCGGAGTTCCTGGCCCAGCGCTACAAAGGCCGCCCGCATCCGCTGCACCACTACATCTTCGGCTTCGCCGACCGCCTGGCGCGATATGGATCTCTCGCTCCCGCGCTCACTAACGCCATCCTGACCGGCCCGCTCACCAGCCCGCTAATCAAGCACATCGCCGGCGTGGCCCAGGAGCGGAAGTTGCCGCGCCTGGCGTCAAAGACCTTTCAAAGCACTCGCCGTTCTCCCAACAAACTGGGTGCCCCTGATCCCGCGTTTGAGACCTGGAATTCCACCTATGCACGCGTTTCGGGTGCCCCTGGTCCCCCGCGCTTGGGGACCAGGGAGACCACGAATCTCGACCCACGAACCACGGTCCTTATGTGGCCCGACACCTGGAACAACTACTACCACCCCGCCACTCTTTCGGCCGCCGATACCGTGCTTACCGCCGCCGGATTCAACGCGCAAACACCAACAGGCCACATCTGCTGCGGCCGCCCGCTTTACGACTTCGGCCTGCTCGATTCCGCGCGCTCCTATCTGGCCGGCGTTCTCACCCGCCTTTCGCCGCAGATCGACGCCGGCCTCCCCTTCATCTTTCTTGAGCCAAGCTGCGCCAGCGTCTTCAAAGACGAACTGCTCGAGCTCTTCCCCAACGACGCCCGCGCCAAACGTCTGAGCGACAACGTCTGGCTGCTGGCCGACTTTCTCGCCGCCCATGCGCCCGATTTCGCCACCGGCAAGCTCGCAGGAACTCAGATCCTCGTCCACGGCCACTGCCATCACAAGGCCGTCTTTGGCGGCCCCGCAAGCGAAATTGCGCTGCTCGCGCAAAACCGGCGCAAGCGTCGAACTCATCGAGGCCGGCTGCTGCGGCATGGCCGGACCCTTCGGCTTTGAGGCCGGCAAGATAAAGATTTCGAAGACCATCGCCAGCCAGGGCCTGCTTCCCGCCGTCGAAGCATCCAGCCCTCAAACCATCCTCGTGGCCGATGGCTTTAGTTGCCGCGAGCAGATCGCCCAGCTCTCAGGCCGGACCGCCCTGCACTTTGCCGAGGTGCTGGCAGGCGCCTGCCCACAAGATTCTATTCATGGCTCGTAAACGCAGATTCAGCTGCCAGTTGGAGGCAGACCGCCGGCATTTGCCGAGCCGGCTTCTGGGAACGAATCGACGGTCCACGCAGACGCATTGCTCACTTTGCGCATCACAACGCATGGTAATCATTTGCGATACACTGAAGGGGATTTGATTCCCTCAGATGATTTCGTAGCGAAATGAAAGGGGCTCACTATTATGGCAGAAGACAACAATTCATCCGGATTGGCATGGTTCGTGGCAGGATTGGGTATCGGCGCACTCGCTGGAATTCTCTTTGCTCCAAAAAGCGGCAAAGAGACGCGCGAAGTGATTGCAAAGGGCGCACGCGAGGGTACAGAGTATCTCCGTGACAAAAGCCGGCAGGCTGCCGAGAGTGTTAGTGAACTCGTCGACAAGGGCAAGGAGCAGGTGAGCGTCCTTGTGGATAAGAGCAAGGACCAGGTGGGCGAATACGTCGATCGCGGCCGTGCGGCTGTCGACCGGGGACGCGCGCAGTGGGAAGAGTTTGTGGAGCGCGGGAAGAACCTGGTAGCTGAACAGACCGGCCGGGTAACGGCTGCCGTTGACGCAGGCCGTCAGGCGTATCGTTCGGCCACGGTCGAAGGCGAACCCGAAAGCGAGATCCACGAGTAATAAGTCGTTCGAGATTTGTCGACCGACCCGGGATCTTGCTCCCGGCTCCGCGAGATTGTCTGCACCGGAATGATTGCCGGCTGGTTCTGCGGCTGACTCGGCCGGCGGCACGCGGAACCGGTTTCGCCGTTCGTTCGGGTTTGGCTTCATTGTCCAGTTCGACGATTCCGGGCTCGGTGGCAATTGCAGCTTGCCGTTTATCGGCCCGTGGCACTATGCTTCCTGTGGCCACGGGGAAATTCCCATACAATAACCGGACGCGGTTCCGCGGGCTCTTCGTGCGAGATCAATCAAGATGGCACATTTCGACCCTCAAACCCTTCAAATCGTAGTAGCCGCTGTCGTCGCAGGAACGTTGCTTCTACAGGTCCTCCTGCTCTTCGCCATCCTCGTGGGCGTCCGTAAAGCGGCCGGAGCGGTCCGCGAAGACATCGACGAGATTCGCGCAACCATTACGCCGCTCATTTCTGAAACCCACGAATTGCTGGTGCGCGTTGGTCCCAGGATCGATTCCACTACCGACGATCTGGCCGTTCTCGCCCATTCGCTGCGCGAACAAACCACCAGCATCCAGACTACGGTCACCGATATCAGCGAGCGTGTGCGCAATCAGGCTGGCCGCGTCGACGTCATGGTTACGTCATTCCTCGACAAGACCGAACAGGCCGCAGGTTTTGTCAACGACTCCGTGGCAAAACCGATGCGCCAACTCACCGGCGCGCTGGCATGCATGAAAGCCGTGGTTGAAACGCTGCGCGCGCCTGCACCGCCAACTAACCGCAAACCGCGTGCCGACGGGACCCAGGGCGATTCCGGCATGTTTATCTAATCAACTATTGTCGCGGAGGCCTCGCGATGAAATTCCTTCCCCGTTTGGCAGTGCTGTTTGCGGCGCTGCTCGTCGCACCGTTTGCGGTCGTTCGCTGTGCCGCGCAATCCACGCCCAACCCGGCGCTTCTGATCCTTTCCAAGAGCGACCACGCGCTGGTCATCGTCGATCCAACTACGCTCGAGGTGGTTGCTCACGTACCGGTCGGCAACGATCCTCATGAGATCGTGGCCTCTTCCGACGGCAAAACCGCCTACGTGTCGAACTACGGTTTCGGAGCTTACCACTCCATTACGCCAGTCGATCTTGTCGCGCGGAAAGAGCTCACCCCCATCGATACGGGCGCGTTGCGCGGCCCCCATGGGCTGATGTTTCAGGATGGCAAGGTGTGGTTCACCGCCGAAGCTGCGAGGTCGATTGCGAGCTACGATCCCGCAACCGGCACGATCGACTGGATCATGGGCATCGGCCAAAACCGCACCCACATGATCTACGTGTTTCCCGGCGCGCGCCGCATCGTGACAACCAATGTAAATTCGGGCTCAGTCACGATCCTCGACAAGTTCGACACCTATTCGGCCGGCGGCCCTCCGCCATTGCCGCCGCCGGGCGCGGGCATGCCCGGCCCCGCATCAGGTCCGCCGCCAGGAATGCCGCCCGGTCCGATTCTTCCGCCGGGTGGCGACTGGCAACTCACTAACATTCCCGGTGGCGATCGCAACGAGGGGTTCGACGTCACGCCCGACCTGAAGCAGGCCTGGACCGTGAGCCCCATCGACGGCAAGGTCTACATGATCGATGTGAATGAGAAGAAAGTGACGGGTACTATTGACGCAAATGCCAAGCGCGCCAATCGGCTCAAGTTCACGCCCGACGGCAGATTGGCCCTGATCTCAGCTGGCCCCGATTTCGTCGTCATCGACGTGGCATCGCAGAAGGTCATCCGCCGCGTCGCCACCGGCCATGGCTCAGGCGGAATCCTGGTGCAGCCCGACGGCGCCCGCGCCTACGTCGCATGCAGCCCCGACGACAACGTCGCCGTAATTGACCTAAAGACCTTTGCGATCGTCGGCCGCATCCATCCCGGCGGCAACCCCGACGGCATGGCATGGGCGGTGAGGCAATAGACGCGCGGGCTTTTGTTCTGCGCAGATTTGCCGGCTCGCTGGATGCCCAATCCGTTCGCGCTCTTTGCGCCAAGGGTGGGATACCACGAACCCATCCCGACCGATCTCAATCAGCCACGAACTGCGTCCCCATCCTTGGCGCGTCTCTGTTCTTGCGCCAAGGGTGGGATACCACTCCCTTACGTTCTCGCGAGCTGACTCGCCGACTTGCTGACTCGCTCTTCAGTAGATCCAGCCGCCGCCAACAACCTCGTCTCCGTCGTAGAAGACGGCCGACTGGCCAGGCGTCACCGCGCGCTGCGGCTCGTCGAAGGTGGCAACCACTTCATCGGCCCCGCAGGCTCAAGCGTTGCCCATGCCGGCTCATGCCGGTGCCTGATCTTCGCGCGCACCCGCATCGGCGCAGTCAACTCGGGAATGCTGATCCAGTTCAGCCGCCGCGCGCGCAGTGTCCGCGTGGCGAGTTCCGCATCGGCCCCCACCGTCACGCGGTGGCTGGCGGAATCGATGTTCAGCACATACAGCGGCGAGGGCGAAGAAACCTTCAATCCCTTGCGCTGCCCCACCGTGAAGTTTGAAATTCCCTCGTGCCGCCCGATCACTTCTCCGCTTGCAGCAACCAGTTCGCCCGCGGTCTGGGGCATCGCCTCGCCTTGCTCCTCGAGATACGCAGTCAAAAACTGCTTGTAGTCGCCGCCGGGAATAAAGCATATCTCCTGCGAGTCAGGCTTCTCAGCCAGCCGAAGTCCATGCTCCCGCGCCACGCCGCGGACTTCCGGCTTGGTCATGTGCCCCAGCGGAAACAGCGTGCGCGAGAGCTGCTGCTGCGTGAGCCCGAAGAGGAAATAGGTCTGATCCTTGGCCAGGTCAGCAGGCCGCTTCAGAATCCATCGACCGCGCGCCTCGTCGTACTCGTTCACCGCGTAGTGGCCGGTGGCGATCCGCTCCGCGCCAATGCTGCGTGCGGTCTTGAGCAACTGATCGAACTTCAAGTGGTTGTTGCATAGCGAGCACGGAATCGGCGTGCGCCCCGCCAGGTACTCATCCACAAACGGCCGCACCACGTCGCGCTCGAACCGCTCTTCCTGATTGACGATGTAGTACGGAATGCCCAGGTGCTCGGCCACACGACGCGCGTCGTACACATCGTCAATGGAGCAGCAGCGCCCCGCCTTCGGCGCATCCGGAATGCCGTGCCTGCCTGCTAGCCGCGTCTGATCCCAGAGCTGCAACGTGAGGCCAACGACCGTCACACCCGAGTGAGCGAGCATAGCCGCCGCTGTCGAGGAATCAACCCCTCCAGACATGGCTACGGCGATTGTTGTGTGCTCATTCATGGGAATATTCGCAATTCAAGTTGACCCGACCTACTTCAAGAGTAGCGGTTTCGCGATCAGCATGCAAAAACCGAGGGCCGAACTGGAGCCGTGCAATTAGGCCAGACGGGAATAAGATAAGAAATGACCGCAATGATCACTGGAAACAATTCGGAGATATCAACGGGGAAGTATTGCGCCCAAATTTCGGAAGCTGGCCTGCAAGCCCTTCAGGGGCTGATTGGTCGCCAAATCTACCAGGTTTATGCTCCATGCCTTCAGATGACTGGTGCGCATATTACATCTCCAAGTTTCTCGGTTCCGCTTTCCGACGAAATCGCAGGAAAGTGGGTCCACAAATACGTGAACTTTAGTTGCGAATGGTCCGAGACCCCTCTGATGTTCACTGACTGGTGGAAGATACTTATTTCCATCGACGACAATCCACGCGGCATTGATGTTGACCCGACCGGCGCTATTGTCGCTCCTTGCACAATTAATTTCTACGGATCGAGACCGATCAAGCAAATAGAAGTGTTTGAATTCGAATGGTCCGCTGGGCAAGGGGCTGACCTTGAGACAGTCACTTACGACAACGCCATTCGATTCGAATCTGAAGGTGGCAAGGCTCTTTGTATCGCTTGTCGGCTAAACGGTCCAGGCGCTGCGACCGAAGTTCACCTTTCCGAAGATGAAACAGTTATAGGCCAGTTCTTAGAGGGCTCTAGTTCGCGGATTTGCTTGACCTCAATGGGAGTTCTTCCGCAGTCGAGAATAACTGACCACTGATCACTGAGCACTGACCACTGGTTCTGGCGCCAGCGCCCTCAATCGTTCCACCGCCTCAGGCACAACCTTCAACACATGCTCCACATCCGCGTCGGTCACGGTCTTCAACAAACTCAAACGCAGACTAGCCAGCGCCGCGTGCCTGTCCAGTCCCATCGCCATAAGCACGTGGCTAGGCTCGGTTGCGCCCGAGTGGCACGCCGACCCCCCACTCACCGCAACGCCCTTCAAATCGAGCGCAATCACCAGCGCCTCGCCTTCGAGCTGATCGAACGTAATGTTCGTGGTGTTGGCCGCTCTCGGCACGCCCGCACCATTCAACTTCGTCCCGGCAACGCCCAGCAAGCCATTCTCGAGCCTGTCGCGCAGAACGGCCAGCCGCTCAATGGTGCCGTCTTCAAGGCTCTCCATCGCCAGTTCCGCGGCACATCCAAGTCCAACAATGCCCGGCACATTCTCAGTCCCCGCGCGCTGCCGCCGCTCGTGGCTTCCGCCCACCAGCAGCGGGTCAATCGGCGTTCCGCGCCGCACAAACATCGCGCCCACGCCCTTGGGCCCGTGCATCTTGTGTGCGCTGATCGAGATCAGGTGGCAGCCGATCTGCCGCACGTCGAGCCGACCTTGCCCGCGCCCTGCACCGCGTCGATATGGAAGAACGCGCCGGCATCGGCCGCAATTTTCGCAATCTCTTCAACCGGCTGCAGCACGCCGGTCTCGTTATTGGCCAGCATTACGCTGATGAGCCGCGTCTTCGGCCGCAACGCGCGCCTGATCTCTTCCGGATCGATCAGCCCATCGCGCCGCGGTCCCACAAACGTTACGTCTACACCGCGTTCTGCCACCCGATCTGCCGCGCGCAGCACCGCCGAGTGCTCAATCGACGTTGTAATCAAATGGTCGCCCGGCCGCAGCAAACCGAAGATCGCGGTATTGTCACCCTCGGTGCCGCCGGAGTTGAACACAACCTCGGCCTCGCGGCAGTTGAAAAACCGGGCCAGCACCTCGCGCGCGTGGTCCACCGCCTTGCGCGCCTCCTGCCCCTGCCGGTGAATCGAAGACGCATTCCCAAACATTTCCGTCCAGTACGGGCGCATGGCTTCCACCACCTCGGGCAGCAGAGGCGTAGTTGCATTCGCGTCCATGTATACACGATTCAAGGCCGTTACTCTCCCTATTAATTGTACTGGGGAATCTGTTGCGTACGCTTCCTGCCAGTGAACTCTCTCAACCTGGGGCTCCAGAATTCACCCTGATCTGATACATTGCCTTCACACGGCCCCGAATCCACTGGAGGATTGAAAATGACTCAAATAAGCCGAATTGCACACGGTTCCTGCATCTGTACGCTGCTTCTCACCCTCTCAACGCTGGCGGCGGCCCAAGCTCCCGCGCCCGCCGCACCTGCCAAACCCGCGATCGGCACACCTGTGCCCCCGGCTCAGATTTATGAAAAACTCCTCTCTGGCATCGAACAGGAGTTTGTGTCCGCAGCTGAGGCCATGCCTGAAGACAAGTTTGACTTCGCGCCGACGCAGGGTGAGTTCAAGGGCGTGCGCACCTTTGGCCAGCAGATCAAACACGTCACGGAAGCAAACCAATATTTCTTTCACGATCCAGCAACGCCGGCCGCCGACAACAGCGCGAATATCGATAAGCTCAAAACAAAGGCTGAGATTCTCGACGCTTTGAAAGCTTCGTTAACGCAGGCCCATGCCTACGTCGGCGCCATCACGCCAGAGAATGCGTTCATCACAACGGCGAACGGGACCCGCGCCGGAATGGCCTCCCTCGGCATAGCGCACATGTTAGACCACTACGGACAGATGGTTGAGTATCTCCGCATGAATGGCATCGTGCCTCCGGCAAGCCGCAGCTCGAATTAGCTCGGTATGATAGTCAAGGGTGCAGCCCGCGACCGAAGGGTAACAAGTAAATGGATGAGAATGCAACGCAAGGCCGGGATAGTAATTTAAGTCAGCTTCGCATTCTCATCATTGGCTCCGCCGGCCAGCTCGGGGTTGAGCTGCAGAAGAGTTTTGCCGGCGCAGGTTCCATTGCCGCGGTCGATCTGCCCACTGTCGACATCACGAATGCCGGAGCAGCTACGCGCCTTCATCCGCGAAACCGACCCCCACATCATTTTCAACGCGGCCGCCTACACGGCCGTCGATCGCGCTGAGGCAGACTCGCAACTGGCTCACGCCGTAAACGCCGATGCTCCGCGCACCATGGCCGAGGAGTGCCTGCGTTCGAACAGGGTGTTCGTTCACTACTCCACCGACTACGTTTTCGACGGATCAAAGAAGGGCCCCTGGGTTGAGACCGACGCGCCGAATCCCCTCGGCGTGTATGGCGCGTCGAAGCTCGCGGGCGAGCAGGCAGTTGAATCGGTCGGCGGCAGCTACCTCATCTTTCGCACCAGCTGGGTCTACGGCAGCCACGGCAAGAATTTCTTGCTCACCATGCTGCGCCTGGGGCAGGAGCGCGACCAGCTCTCGATTGTCGACGATCAAATCGGCGCGCCCACCACATCCACCGAACTAGCTGCCGGAACTTACTCTGTGATTCAAGGAATTTTGGGCGGACAATTCGGCGATTCGGCCTCGTGGGCGGGCCTCTACCACATGACCTGCTCGGGTTCAACTTCGTGGTTTGGATTCGCAGATGCGATTTTCACGCGTGCCTCAGAGTTACTGGGAGCGAGATCTCCGACGCTCACTCCGATCCTCACCAGCGGTTATCCAACGGCTGCGCAGCGGCCGCTGAATTCCATTTTGTCGAACGAAAAACTCCGCGCGCGATTCGGCGTGGAACTGGCATCATGGGAGTCCGCGCTCGACGATGTATTCGAAGCGCTTCTCAAGCAACGGGAACGCTAGGATTCGTGCGACGGAAGCTTTAGTCTCCGTGCCCCATCCATTCCGCGGGTTGCCACAGCAACGCGCAGAATGGGTGGGAAAGCACAAAATCATGCAGTCGGCGATCGGGAGCCGGCTTACTTCGTCTTCAGATACACATCCAGCAACATCTGCGCGGCACGAAACGCTGTTGTCTGCCCTTCTACAACCTCGCGCTCCAACGCTGACATCCGCTCCTGCACCGCTGAGATCTGATTCAAAGTGCTGCCGCAGTTGCTGCTCAATCAACGCGCGCATCCATTGCCGCTGCTGCTCCCGTCGCACTGTCTGTCGCCAGCGGTTGCTACGCGTCAGCTCTGCGTGCTCCTCAACCACGGCCCACAATTCGCGGATACCTTTTCCCGTCCGCGCCGAACACGCGATCGCGGGCGGTGCCCAGCCCGAGGCCGCCAATGGAAAAAGGTGCAATGCATTCTCAATTTCGCTGCGCGCCTTCTCAGCGGCTTTCAGGTTTGCGCCGTCGGCCTTGTTCACAACTACGGCGTCGGCCAGTTCCATCACTCCGCGCTTGATCCCCTGCAACTCGTCGCCCGCGCCGGCCAACGTGACCAGCAAAAAGAAGTCCACCATGCCGCGCACCGCGGTCTCGGTCTGGCCAACGCCCACGGTCTCAACAAGAATGTTCGAGTAGCCGGCAGCCTCGCACAGCAGCATTGCTTCACGCGTGCGCTGTGCAACTCCGCCTGCCGCTCCGCGCGTAGGCGAGGGGCGGATGAAGGCATTCTCGTTTGCAGCCAGCGCAGTCATACGCGTTCTGTCGCCCAGGATGCTGCCGCCCGAGATCTGGCTGGTGGGATCGACGGCCAGCACGGCAACCTTCTGCTGCTTTTCTTCGACAAGATAGCGGCCGAGCGTTTCAATCAGGCTGCTTTTGCCCCCGCCCGGCACGCCGGTAATGCCCACGCGCAGCGCGTTGCCGCTGTGCGGAAGGCAATCCTCAAGAATCTGTCCCGCCGGTTCGCGGTCCGCTTCGCGCGCGCTCTCAATCAGCGTAATGGCGCGCGCCAGCACTCTGCGGTCGCCGCGCAAAATTCCTTCGACATATTGCTCGCGCGTGTACATTGAATGGGCCATTTCAGCGCGCGGCGCATGCGGCGTCGATACTCCTGGCCGGACGTTGAGCGCGCTTTTCATTGTTGCCGCCGGCTTCAGCCGCGCGCCCCCACCAGGCCCAAACTCAATGTCTCGACAATTTGCTGCGCCGCCTTGGTGATTACCGTGCCGGGTCCATAGATGCCTGACACGCCCGCCTTGTAGAGGAATTCGTAATCCTGCGGAGGAATGACTCCGCCCACGACGACAAGAATGTCTTCGCGGCCGCGCTTGCGCAATTCCTCGATCAACTGCGGCACCAGCGTCTTGTGCCCCGCGGCCAGACTCGACACGCCGACCGCATGAACGTCGCTCTCTACGGCAAAACGCGCCACCTCGCGCGGCGTTTGAAACAGCGGCCCCATATCGACGTCGAATCCGATGTCGGCCAGCGCGGTTGCAATTACCTTCGCACCGCGATCGTGTCCGTCCTGGCCCATTTTTGCAACCAGGATGCGCGGCCTGCGCCCTTCGGCCATTTCAAAATCCTCAACCATCTGCCTGGCTTTCGTGAACTCGCCGCTCGTGTTCGCCGCCGCGTAGACGCCCGAAACTGTGTGCGTCGAAGCCTCGTAGCGACCCCATACCGATTCAAGCGCCGACGAAATTTCGCCCAGCGTGGCGCGTTTCCGGGCCGCATCTACGGCCAATTCGAGCAGGTTGCCTTCGCCGCACTCCGCGCTGTGGCGCAGCCGGTCGAGCGACTCCCGCACCGCGTCGCCATTGCGCTCGCTTTTCAACTGTTCGAGCCGGCAAAGCTGCGCTTCGCGCACCGCGCCATTGTCGATATCGAGCACCGGAATCTGCGTCTCCTCGCCGGCGATATATGCGTTGACGCCGATAATGGTGTCGATGCCGGAGTCGATCCTGGCCTGACGGCGCGCCGCAGCTTCTTCAATGCGCATCTTCGGCAGTCCGGTTTCCATCGCGCGCGCCATTCCGCCAAGCCCCTCGACCTCCTGGATCAGCTCCCACGCGGCGTGCATTAACTCGTGCGTCAGGCGCTCCATATAGTACGAGCCCGCCCACGGATCGACCACGTGCGTAATACCGGTCTCCTGCTGCAGATAAATCTGCGTATTGCGCGCGATTCGCGCTGAGAAATCCGTCGGCAGCGCAAGAGCTTCGTCCAGAGCGTTTGTGTGCAGTGACTGAGTGTGCCCGAAGGCGGCAGCCATGGCTTCAACACACGTCCGCACTACGTTGTTGTACGGGTCCTGCGCGGTCAGGCTCCAGCCCGAAGTTTGCGAGTGCGTGCGCAGTGCCAGCGATTTGGGATTCTTTGCGCCGAAGCCTTTCACCAGTTTGGCCCACAACACTCGCGCGGCACGCATCTTGGCAATTTCCATAAACGGATTCATGCCGATGCCCCAGAAGAACGAGATGCGCGGCGCAAAACTGTCGACGTCGAGTCCGGCGTTCACGCCGGTGCGCAGGTATTCGAGGCCGTCGGCGAGCGTATAAGCGAGCTCGATCTCGGCCGTCGCGCCAGCCTCCTGCATGTGGTATCCGCTCACGCTGATGCAGTTGAACTTCGGCATCTTTTCAGCGCAGTAGCGAAAGATATCGCCGATAATGCGCATCGACGGCACAGGCGGATAAATGTAGGTGTTGCGCACCATGAACTCTTTCAGAATGTCGTTCTGAATGGTTCCGCTAAGCGCCTCGGGCTTCATGCCCTGCTCTTCGGCGGCGACAATATAAAACGCCATGATGGGCAGCACCGCGCCGTTCATGGTCATCGACACCGACATGCGATCGAGCGGAATCCTGTCGAACAGAATCTTCATGTCGAGAATCGAATCGATCGCCACGCCGGCTTTGCCCACATCGCCGGCAACGCGCTCATGATCGGAGTCATATCCGCGATGCGTGGCCAAGATCGAATGCCACAGAGAGCCCTCGCTGGCCCGCTGCCAGGTTGCGGCGATAAAATGCATTCGACTCCTCAGCCGTCGAGAAGCCCGCATACTGGCGGATCGTCCACGGCTGCATGGCATACATGGCGCTGTAAGGCCCGCGCAGAAACGGAGGAACGCCCGCCGCATAGTTGAGATGTTCGAGGCCCGCCAAATCTTCGCGGGAGTATGATCTCTTGATTGCGATGTGCTCAGGCGATAGCCAGTCTTCAGAGTTGCGCGGAGAAGCATCGTAATTCTTCGGTGCAGTCTCGCTTCTCCAATCGATTTTTGTAAAATCCGGCCGCATCTTACTTTGCGATCCCCAATCTTTCCTGCCACCCTGCGAGCATTTCAATCGGATTGCTGCGCACATGCACAAAATCAGCGATGCCGGCGGATTTCAATCTCTCGCCGCTCTCGGGATTCCCGGCCACGATCACCGGCGTCTTGCGGCCTAGCCTGTTGATCTCACTTATCAAGGGCGTCGCAATACCTTCGTACTCAGCGTCAGAGCTGCACAGCACAATCAGATCCGCGTCTGTCCCGGCGATCCCGGCGGCGTTTTCAAATCGGCGCTTCTCCGTTTTGAATCCGGCGCAGGCAAAGAAGTTCGCTGCAAAGTTCGACCGCGCGCCGCGCATCTTTGCGTCGCCGATCTCGGCCAGCAGAACTTCGGGAACTCGCCCGCCCGCCATCGCGTGCCGCTCGGTGCGCAACCGCAACTGCTCAAACATGCGCGCGCCGCGATGCCCTGCATTCATGCGCTCAAAATCAATCTGCTTCAGCACATGCTCCGCCGGATTCGCGTACAAACTTGTGCCCGTAAAACCGCGTTTGCGCGTCGCTACATTTTTCTCGCGCGCGGCGAGGCTCCGCGCCATTTTTTCCGCTAACCGTCCCCGATCGCGCAGCTTGCTGAATCCCCCGCCCGCCTCCATCTCCTGCAGCAGCTTCCACGCTTCGCGCGCAATGGCGTCAGTGAGAACTTCGACATAGTAAGCGCCGCCCGCGGGATCGGCAACGCGTCCCAGCATCGACTCGTGCCGCAGCAGTAACTGCGTGTTTCGCGCCAGCCGCCGGCTCGCTTCGTCGGGAGCCTTATAGCACTCATCGAACGCCGCCACGACTACCGAGTTCGCGCCGCCAATGATCGCCGACACAGCCTCAGTGGTGGCACGCAAAATGTTCACATGCGGATCGTAGACCGTCTTGTTCCAGCGCGAGGTCCGCGCCACAATCCGCGCGCGCGCAGCCTCGCGCGATCCGCCGAAACTCTCCACCACCCGCGCCCACAGCATCCGGAACGCGCGCAGCTTGGCAATCTGGAAAAAGAAATTGGCGCCGATGGCGAAGCGGAAGTTGAGCGCGGCTGCAACACGATCCGCGCCAATCCGCGCGCATCCATTTCGGCAAGCGTATCCGCGCCCGCCGCCAGCGCCAGTCCGATCTCTTCAACCGCATTCGCGCCATCTTCCTCAAATCGCGCCCCGTCAATGGTGAATGGCGCAAATCCTTCCGGCGCCCTCAAGACGGTTTTCGGCGCAAAATCTGACATCGGCCAATGGATCGCAACCCGGTAGAGACCGCGACCGCAGAAGCACTCTCGCGGCGGCTGAACCAATCGAACAAAGCTTCGATCAGAGCACGATCGGCAACTTCAAAGTGAATTGGAGTCCCATCCAGATTGGCAAGTGCGACTTCAAGCTCGGCTCTATCGCGTACCGCAAGCTTCACAAAGGCAATCTGTTCAGCGCCCGCTGCGAATCGCGGCGCACGCCACGCGATTTGCCTCTTCCGCAGTCGCCGCTTCGATCTCTTCGCGAATTTTCCATCCGGCCTCGGCTCGAGTCCCGCGCACAAATGGAAATTCGCCCGGCGAAGCGTCGAGTCCCGCAACTCCATCAAGATCTTCGGCTCGGTAATATGGCTTTACAGCAATCCCCTCATCGGTACGCCAAATGAGCTTCTTCGCGTAGTCCGCGCCCTTTCAGGTCGCGCGCTATTGCCGCTTCCCAATCCGCGGTCGTGACTGGCGGAAACTCTTCGAGCAGGCGCCGCCGTCATTTCGCTTCACCCGCTTGCGCCTCGCACTCGCTGCCGTCTTCCACCATTTCGATCAGGAATCCGAATGGAAACTCGACGCGCGACTTGGGATGCACAAAAAACACCGTGGTTCCGCGCGAGCCTGACCGCGGCGCTTTGTCGATGAGGTTGAAAGCCGCTCGCCTTCATTGCGTCAAACGCGCGCTGCGCGTTCTCAACGCGAAAGGCCACATGCGCCATCCCTCCGCGCCCGCCATTCTTGTCGATCAGCTTCTGCACCGGCGACTCCGGCGCGAGCGGCTCAAGCAATTGAATCAGGTTCGGCCCCTCGCCGATTCTCAGCAGCACCTCGCGCACCTGGTCGGTCCCGCGCACTTCTTCGCGGTGAATCTCTTCAAACCCCACCAGCTCGTACGCGTTCACCTGGCCCTCAAGCTCGCCCTTGCTTTACTGCAATCGCAACGTGATCCACAAACTTGATGCCCGGTACTTCGCTCGAATTCATCCTGCGCGCAGTTCATCTCTCAGCCCTTCACTCAAACTCAACCAGCAATTGGTCCACCTTCACCGGGTCGCCTTGCGCAACATGCACGTTCTTCACTCTGCATGCGCGCGGCGCAGTCAAGTGGGTCTCCATCTTCATTGCTTCAAGCACCATCACGCGCTGTCCGGCTTCAACTTGCTGGCCCGCCTTTGCCTCCACACGAATCACCAGCCCCATCACCGGGCTGCGGCATTCGCTTTCCATTTCCGGCGCTGCGGCGTCAGCGGTCATCGGCACAGAAAAGCCGGCTCTTCATACGGCGAGCCTTCGCCCTCTTCAAACTCTTCTTCCTCGTCCACCACTTCCACATCGGCTTCGTAGGTTGTTCCGTCAATGGTGATGCGAAGCTTCAAATGCGCCCTTCCCTTTCCGATGGTTTTGCTCCGACCGGCGCAGGAATCAACGCACGTTATGCGAACTCACACGCGCCACGCGGCCTTGTTGCGACCACGCGCTTCCGGCATCCTGCGCCGCAGGCAACGTGCGCACTTTACGCACTTTGCCATTTCGCCTGCACACCGCCGCGGCTGCTGCAATTGCTGCCGCTGATCTGCGGTCTTCACGCTGTGCTTCTGCCCGGCGCAGCGCTTGCCGTTCTCCACCTGCAGTTCAACTGCTCCTTCGTCCGCGCTGAAGACCCGCGACATCGCCTCTGCTCGGTCAATCGCTTCTCCAGCGACTGAACCGTGGCAGACAGCGCGCTCAATTGGCGCTCCAGCTGCTCCTGGCGCTCCGCCATCGCCTTCAAAAGCGCATTCGCCGACGCGTCCGTTTCTTCAACTTCATATTCCTGACCTCACTGTCTACAGCGGAATCAGCCCATGCTTCTTCTGCGGACGCATCTCGCGCTTGCCATGCAGCGACTCAAGCGCCTGCGCTAGAACCCGCCGCGTCTCCGCCGGCTCAATAATGTCGTCCACCAGCCTGCGCCCCGCCGCAACATACGGGATTCGAGAACGTCTCGCGATACTCGTCCACCAACTCTTTGCGCCTGGCTGCCTGGTCTTCCGCCGCGTCGATCTCGCGCTTGAAAACAATCTCCGCCGCGCCCTCGGCGCCCATCACCGCAATCTCGGCAGTGGGCCATGCCAGCACGCGGTCGGCCCCCAGTCCGCGCGAGCACATGGCGATGTATGCGCCGCCATACGCCTTGCGCAGCACCACCGTGATCTTTGGCACCGTGGCCGCCGAGTACGCAAACAGCAGCTTTGCGCCGTGACGAATAATGCCGCCGCGCTCCTGCTCCACCCCGGGCAAAAATCCCGGCACATCCACAAACGTGAGCAGCGGAATATTGAACGCGTTGCAGAAGCGCACAAACCGCGCCGACTTGTCTGAAGCGTCGATGTCGAGCGCGCCCGCCTGCACGCAGGGCTGGTTGGCGACAATTCCCACGGACCTTCCCTGCAGGCGGCCAAAGCCGATCACGATATTCGCCGCAAACCCCGGCTGGATCTCAAGGAAATCCTCGTCATCGACAACACGCGCGATCACCTTGCGCACGTCGTAGGCAATCTTGGGATCGGCGGGCACAATCTTATTCATCTCGCCGTCGGATTTGATCTTTGCGTTGAAGGGCATCCGCGGCGGGTCTTCGAGATTGTTCGAGGGCATAAAACTGAGCAGCCGGCGGCAAAGCTGAATGGCGTGCTCGTCGTTACGCGCAATCAGATGAACTACGCCGGAGTAGTGCATCTGCGACTGCGGTCCGCCCAGTTCCTCGGCGCTCACATCTTCGCCCGTCACCTGCTTGATGACCTGCGGCCCGGTGATGAACATGCGCGCCTGCTCGGTCTGGATAATGAAATCGGTAAGCGCGGGACTGTAGGCGGCGCCGCCCGCGCACGGCCCGCAAATGAGCGAGATCTGCGGCACCGTGCCCGAGAGCATCACGTTGTTGTAGAAGACCCGCGCATAGCCGGCCAGGCTGTCGATGCCTTCCTGCACGCGCGCGCCGCCCGAGTCGTTGATGAAGACGAACGGGCTGCCGGTCTTCATGCTCATGCCCATCATCTCGGCAACTTTGTTGCTGTGCGTCTCTCCCGCCGCGCCGCCGGCCACGGTAAAGTCCTGGCTGGCCAGGTGCACCAGCCGGCCGTCGATCGGTCGCGCAGCCGGTCACGACTCCATCGGCAGGCAGTTCTTTGTCGGCCATGCCAAAGTACGTGGCGCGGTGCCGCGCGAACAGCCCGATCTCTTCAAAGCTCTCTTTATCCACCAGCCGCGCAATGCGTTCGCGCGCCGGCAGTTTGCCCGTCGCATGCTGGCGCGCAATACGATCCTTGCCGCCGCCCAGCTTCAGCTCGGCCCGCTTCGCCTCAAGCTCCGCAATCTCTGTCGTTCAGAGTCCTTGAGGGCGCGTTCTTCCCGCTTTACAGTTTCTGCTTTCACGGGTCTCATTTTAGGGCTGCGCACAAACCCTGCGATGTGATCCAGTTCACCGCTCTAAATATCAGCAAATGACTGTTTTCCGGCCATTTACCCCACCTTACCCCCTCCATTTCCAACCTTCTCAGCCGCCATAGCCGTCTCGCAGGAATCGCAATTCCAAATCAGGCAGAGCCAAGGCCGATAACAGGCTCTAGAATGGTCCAAATGCCCGACGCCGCGCTTAGCTATACCGACTCATACGGTCACCACACCCTGGTTCTCCGCAGCGACTCCACGTCTCTCGGCCGTCTTCCCGGCCAGGATCTGGTTGTGCCCGACCCGCTGGTCTCGCGCCGTCACGCCACCATCGTGCACGAGAGTGGCGCCTGGATCGTCATCGACCAGAGCAGCACGCACGGAACCTTCGTGAATGGCGTGCGCGTTGACCGCGCCGGGCTTCATCCCGGCGACGTGCTCCAACTGGGCTCTCTCAAAAGCGTCTCTCTCCGTTTTCATCACCGCAGCGACGAAGAAACTGAGAGCAGTGCAATTCACACCTCATTTGGCGAACTGCTCGCCTCCTTTCGCCAGATACAGCAAAAGCAAGGCGATATGGATGCGCCCGCCGCGCGACATGGAGCGGCTCAAGTTTCTTCTGGATGCCGCTCGCAAGCTCAACGAGGGCAGCGCGATCGATGAAATCCTTACCGCGCTGCTGCAGCTGACCCTGCAGCTCACCGGCGTCGAGCGCGGATTCGTCTTCCTGCGCGAAGACGATGGAATGCGCATGGCGCAGGGCTTGGCGGCCAATGGTCGACGTCCTCCAGGAGGACTCAACTCTCTCCCACAGCGCGATCAAGAAGGCCATCGAAAGCAATAAGAAGTTTTCCATCAGCGACACGCTTGAAGACGAGCGTGCC
>CAWILB010000014.1:0-26694 GCA_963836635.1 uncultured Acidobacteriaceae bacterium
CCGAAGGCCGCCGTTCTTCACGAGGCACCTTTGGTCTGGACAGATGACCCGGGCTTTGACGTCGCCGATCACGTGGTCCTCCGCCGACTCCGGAGCCCGGGTACCGAGTCTCAACTGCTCACCCTCTGCGGCGAGCTCCTGGCCGCACCGCTTTCTCGCAACAGACCACTGTGGGAGCTCACCTTTGTCGATGGCCTGGAGAACGGCCGTATTGCTCTGATCGAGAAGCTCCACCACTCGATGGCCGACAGGATCGCGGCAGCCGAGTTGGCCACCGTACTCTTGGACCTGACGCCTGAGCCCCGCTCCGTCCATGCAACCCAATGGCAAGTCGACGATCCCCGACGAGGACTGTCGGGAGCAGCATCTGATCTGCTTCGCCTGGCTGAGATTCCCCTCCGTGTTCGCCGGGGCGGGTGGACGGCGTTGCACCCGGCGCGGCGTTCACGCGCCTCGATTACCAAGGCCACCGCGATGACCTCGGTGCTCCGCGCTAGGCCTGATCGCACCGCAGTCCGGTCTCAACGCTCGGACCGGTCCCCAGCGCGAGCTGCACCTCGTCCGACTCGACCTCGACGAGATCCGCCAGATCGCCCATGCGAACGGCGCGACCGTGAACGACGTGGTCCTCACCCTCGTCTGTCATGGACTGCACCGTCTCATGGCGAACGATGGAGCGTTGGACTCGAGTGCCGAAGTGCAGGCCCTGGTTCCGGTGGGCCTTGCCACCGGTCTCGGCCGCGGCTCGGGAACCGCGTCTCGGCCTGCTCGGTCCGGCTCCCGTGGGGAAGAGCGACCCTGCCTCCAACCTGGTCACCATCGCCTCAGCGTCGAAGGCGCACAAGAGCGAGCACCAGGAACTGGCAGGCGATGCCATGTTGCGCCTGCTTCAACCCCGCCGCAGTCCCTCCTTGGGCTCCTGGCGAAGCTGTTGCAATACCAGCCATTTTTCAATCTCATCGTCACCAACGTTCCTGGTCCCAGCGTGCCGCTCTACGCCTAGGGCGCCGGATGGTCGAGGCTTCCCCGTGGTTCCCCTCGTGGGCAACCAGGGCATCGGCGTCGCCGCGCTTATACCGCGACCAGATCAACCTGGGCATCCTGTCGGATCCGACCATCTGCGCAGACGTCGACGTCTTCTGCGACGGGCCGGGGCGGCATTCACGGTGCTGCGTGATGTTGAAAGTCACGACGTGGTGGGAGGATGCCGAAGTGCCGACCAAGCCTGACGGTGGGGACGCGGCAAGAACCGACGGAATAGGACGTTGGTCCGTAGTTGTCGTGGTGGTCGCGGTCGCACGATGCACCTGAATGGAAAGCGGAGGCAAGACGATGAAAGCACTCGTGTACGAAGGACCGGGCCGGAAGAGCTGGAGCGAGGTGGCCGATCCCGAGATCGAGCATGACGGCGATGTCATCGTGCGGGTGGACGCCACTACGATCTGTGGCACGGACCTCCACATCCTGAAAGGCGACGTTCCCGAGACCACGCCGGGCCGGATCCTCGGGCACGAGGCCGTCGGCACCATCGTCGAGGTGGGCTCCTGGCGTGAAGACACGGGAGGTCGGTCAGCGCGTGCTGGTCTCGTGCATCTCGGCCTGTGGATTTTGTCGTTTCTGCCGGGAGGGCCACTACGGGCAGTGCCTGGGAGGCGGCGGGTGGATCCTCGGTCACCTCATCGACGGAACACAGGCAGAGCTGGTCCGGGTGCCCTTCGCCGACACGTCGACCTACCTCGTTCCGGCCGGGGTGGCGGACGAGGACGTCTTGATGCTGGCTGACATCCTCCCGACGTCCTACGAGGTCGGCGTGCTGAACGGTCAGGTCCAGCCGGGCGACACGGTGGCCGTCGTCGGCGCCGGACCCATCGGGCTCGCCGCCATCATGGCGGCGCAGCTGTTCTCGCCGAGCCACATCGTGGCCATCGACCTCGCCGACGCCCGACTGGACGCCGCCAAGCGTTTCGGGGCCGACGTGACCGTCAACAACGGGTCTGACGACGCCGATAGCCGTGGTGCAGGGCCTGACCGATGGCCTCGGTGCCGACGTCGCCATCGAGGCCGTGGGCGTGCCGGACAGCTTCGAGTTGTGCACCGCTCTCGTCCGGCCGGGCGGCCGCGTGGCCAACATCGGGGTCCACGGAAAGCCAGCAACACTGCACCTCGAATCGCTGTGGATCCGCGATGTCACGGTGACCACCGGATTGGTCGACACGTGCTCGACACCCACACTGCTCCGGCTGCTGACCTCGGGCCAGCTGGACGGCGAGCAGTTCGTCACCCACCACTTCGAGTTGGACCAGATGCTCGAGGCGTACGACGCCTTCGGGCGTGCGGCAGAAACAGGAGCGCTGAAGGTCGTGATCAGCCGATAGGAGCGTGGCCACGGGAAGGTGCAGCTCGCTCGAGGCCGTCGGGGCGCCGCTCCCTTTCACCGGAGGAGGGAGCGGACCTCCGCAGCGATCTGGAGATCCTCTCTCGCCCGGATGACGAAAACCTTGACCCGAGAACGTGCACCCGTGATTTCCGCGTCCGGCGCTGCCGGACAATTTGCTGCGTCATCCAGCGAGAGCCGTAAATAGCCCATCTTCGATCATGTTCAGCCCGCAGGCGGCGCCGAGCAGAATCCACAACATGGTGATTTCGTCTTTGGATATGAAGTCGTTGTGAAGCAATTCGACCGTTGCTCCCCAGCCTCTATTGCTTTTGGGGTTGTCTTTGGCGATGTTGGCCGTCACTGAATCCATATCGGCCTGCGCCTGCTTGAGCGTAACGCCGGGCTTGAGGCGTCCCATAGCCAGCAGCCAATGGAAGTCGTGATTGATCTGGTCCGGCGTGAAGGCCAGTGGCACGACTAGCCAGTTGTCAAGACGGTCGGCCTGACCCGGCGTCAACACGCCTCGTACGGTGTAAGGAATGCCGTCCAGCTGGATGGATTTGCCGACGATATTGGGGTCGGAACCAAGACGTTTCCAAAGCTTGTTCATCAGGATAACTTCACGGTCCTTGCCGACGACGCCATCTTCGGGGAGAAAGTCGTGGCCGTAGAGGAACTGGTTGCCCAGCATCCGATACATACCGGGCGTCGTTGACTGGCCCTGAATGTACTCAGGCTGATCTTTCGTCGCAAGGTTGAAGCTGCCCCCGCTGAAGGCATTGATGTCCTCAAATACCTTGTTCTGACTTTTCCAGTCAAGAAAGTCCTGCGCGGCGATGCTGTTGCGGTCGCCCTGGATCTTTGACCAGACCATGACGAGCTGGTCTGGATTTGGATAGGGCATGGGCGCCAGCAGAGTGGCATACACCACGGTGAAGATGGCCGTGGTGGCGCCGATGCCGAGTGCAAGCGTCAGGATCGCAGTGACTGTAAAGCCGGTTGACTTGCGAAGCTGGCGAAATGCGTAACGAAGGTCCTGAGCGATCATCGAGATTCTCCTATTCCGTTCTCAGGGCTTGCATGGGTTGGATGGATGCCGCGCGGCGAGCGGGCAATGCCGCGGCCACCAAGGCTGAAACGGCGGTGAGCACGAGGGCCGCGGATAAGGCGAGTGGGTCGAATGCCGTGACGCCGTAAAGCTCGCTGCTGATGAGCTTGCCCAGTCCGACCACCGACGGGAGCGCGACGACCACTGCAATCGCTGCGATCAGAGCCATTTCCTTCAGCACAAGTGACACCACCGACCAGCGAGGCGCGCCCAGCGCCAGCCTTACGCCGATCTCGCGGGTGCGCTGCTCAGTGGCGTAGGCCAGCACGCCGTAGAGTCCCACCCCGGCAAGCAGCATTGCGAGGGCAGAGAATCCGATGGCCAGGAACGCGAGGGCGCGTTCGTCTGAGGCGCTGCGATCGATCTGCGCGTCCATGGTGCGCAGGCCGTCAACCACCAGCGTGGGGTCGAGCTGATGCACGGCGCTGCGGATGGCCGGCTCGATAACTTCCGGCGACGCCAACGATGCGCGCATAGAACTGAACACCGGTCGGGTGGTCGAGCTGCAGATAGGCGCGATAGACCGCGGGCCCAATATCGGTGCGAAGGTCCTGGTGCTTGACGTTGCCCACCACGCCCACGATGGTGGTGTCGAACTTGATGTCGGGGCCGCGGCCCTCGGCAATCATGCGGCCAAGCGCGTTCTGCGGCGAACCGTAAGAACTTGTTGGCGAACTCCGCATTCACCACTGCAACTCTCGGCTTGCCCTTGGCGTCGGACTCAGTGAACTCGCGGCCGGTAAGGATCGGCTGGCGGAGCACTGTGAAGTAACCAGGCGTCACATAAGGCTCTTCGAAGTGAAGCTTCTCGTCCTCGGGAGCTTTGTAATCTTGCACCGAGAAGGATGCCCGATTACCGTTGCCGGTCAGTTCAGAGTCGTTCGTGGCTGCCGCGATCGTTACGCCGGGAATACGGCGGATGGCATCGATAGCGCCGGTGACAGCCTGTGCAGTCCGATCATCCCCGTACCCCGATTGCGTGGGGTCGAGGGAGAAAGTGATGAGATTCGTGGTCACAAATCCGACCGGTTGATAGCGAAGGTCATTCAGTGAGCGCACAAACAGGCCGGCGCCGCCGAGCAGAAGAACGCTGAGGGCAATCTGCATGCCGACTGCGATTTTGCGGAAGAGTTGCGAACGCCGCGTGGCCGTGCCGGTGTTCTGGCGCAGCGCCTGCACCAGGTTGGGGCGTAGGAAATGGAAGGCCGGCGCAATACTGAAGAGCAGGCTCACGACAATTGAGACGGCGAGAGTGAACAGTACCACATGCGAATCGATCGACGTAGAGTAAGGTTCCGTGCCTGGATCGGAGGCGGTCATGAGGCGAACCAGCGACAGTGCGGCAACGGGCGCCAAGCGCCAGGCCAATGGCTGCGCCCGCAATTCCCAGCACGGCCGCCTTCAACCAGGAGCTGCGACAAGATGCGGCCGCGCTTTGCGCCGAGCGCGTAGCGCATTGACATTTCGCGGGCACGTGCGGCGGCGCGCAAAAGCAGCAGCGTGGCCACGTTGATGGCGCACATGGCCACCAGCAGCCCGGCCATGCTCATCAGGATGATGAGAGGCGTCTTCATGTCGATACGGCTGGGGTTAAATCCGGCGGAGTCATCGAGAACCTTGAGCTGCGAGTCAAGGAATTCCTTGTCGAAACGCGGGAGTGGTGTTTATAAAGCGTCAGCTCGTAGGTGCGTTCAGAATGCCAGAATGAAGCCAGGCCGGCCTGAGCCTGTTCACGGGCTCATACCGGGCTTGAGCCGGCCAATCAGCGTGAGCCAGACAGTCTGGTGGCTATTGAGGTTGTCGCCGGGCGCAAACGCGGGGATGACTACTTCAGACATGCTGATGGGGACGAAGAGGCCGGGGCGGTATCCCCCGATGGCAGTCTGGAAGTTGGGCGGAGCGACGCCGACAATGGTGAAGGCGCGTCCATTGACCAGAAGTGTCTGTCCTACTACACCGGCGATCGGCGGCAAATCGCGACTTCCAGTAGTCGTAGCTCAGGACCGCGACCGGGTTCGCGTTCTTCGCAGTGTCGTCCTGAGGGCCGAAGAGATGGCCGAGAGCCGGACGCAGTCCAAGCACCTGGAAGTAATTGTCTGAAATGATCTCGGTATCTTTGTTCTCGGTCTGGTTGTGCCATCCGATTCCGGCACCGGTGCGGTCGGCGGCTATCACGCCTGAGAAGACCTGGTTCCGATCGCGCAGATCTTTGTATGCCGGGTAAGAGAAGTAATTGCTGATGTCGCCACCAAAGCTGCTGCCGTCGCCTGAGAATCCGCCGGTCCAAGTAAACCGCACAAGCTGGTGGGGATTCGAAACCGGAAGCAGCCGCAGCAGCACCTGGTCAAAGAGCGTAAAGACGGCCGCGTTGGCGCCGATGCCGAGCGCGAGCGTAAGCACAACTGTGATGCGTGAAGGCCGGTGACTTGCGCAACTGGCGCAGCGCGTAGCGAATGTCCTGGCGAAAGAAATTCATTTCCGTCTCTTCTCCTCGTTACTCGATGCGCAAAGCCTGCATGGGTTCGATAGATGCTGCGCGGCGCGCCGGCAGAAAGCCGGCGAATGTCGCGCAGACGACCAGCATGACGGGCGCCAGCGTGAGAGCCCATGGGTCGTAACTTCCTACTCCGTAAAGAATGCTCTTCATCAGGTAGCCGACATAAAGTGACGCTGGAATGCCCAGCACCAGGCCGATGAGGATTTGCCACATTGCGCCACGCAGCACCAGCGCCACTACCGAATTGCGCGTTGCGCCGAGCGCCATGCGGATTCCGATTTCGCTGGTGCGCCGCGCGACAAAATACGACATGACTCCATAAAGACCCACGCAGGCCAGCGCCAGCGCAATAACACCGAAGAGCATGGTGAGGCGGGCGATGAGGCGCTCGGTGTTAAAGTTGCCGGCCACCTGCAGCTCGAAGGACCGAAGATCTTCGACCGTAAGGTTTGGATCGATGGAGGCAAGCGTGTGGCGAATAAGCGAGTCGACGTTGGATGGCGCAGAGTTGAAGTCAATGATCATGGAGCCCACGTTCATCGACTGAACTTCGCCCCCAATCATGTCGGCTTCCTTGTAGCCCATAAACTGTTGCGTGAGCGGGCGCAGATACACAGGGCGAACTTTTGAGCGCGGATCGTTCATCTTGAAATCGCGAAACACGCCCACAATCTGCCACGCGCCTGAGTACTGCGGGAAATCGATGCCGAATCGCTGTCCGACGGGATCTTTGCCGGGGAAGAATCGCTTGACAAAGGTCTCATTTACCAGCGCGACCTCGGGAGACGCGGCCGTGTCCTGATCGTTGAAATTGCGGCCGCGCACAACGGGCACGCCAATTGAATCGAGGTAGTGCGTGCTGACCCGCACCCACGTTGAACCGCAGTTGTCGCCTGCCTTGGGAGCGGGGTGACCCTGCTGGATTACGCACTCGCCCCAGTTGTCGCCTTCGAGCGGGCTGTACAGAGCAAGGCTGACGTTGCGAACTCCGGGGAGGGCCGAGAAGCGGTCTTCAATCTGGTGATACAAGGATGGAAGTCGCTCCGCGGTGTATCCGGCGCCAGCGGGATCGAAGTGTAGAACGTAGCGATTGTGCGTCTCGACACCGAAGTTCTGATTCTGCAGGTTGGCGAGGGTTCGCGTCATCAGAATCGCGCCGCAAAGCAGAACGACTGAAAGCGCGGCCTGGAAGATGACCAGGGACTTTTGCGGAAGCGACGACCGGTCGCTGGTGCTGCGGTTCACTCCGCGTAAAGCCTCGGCGGGCTGCGCATGCGACGCAGAGCCATGCGGGACCGACGCCGAACAGCACTCCTGTCACCAGCGAGATTCCGAATGCGAAGCCAAGCACGATCAGCGAGGGGCTCGCGTCAATAGGAATATTATGTGCGTCAGGGAAGGCCAGTGCGAGGATCAGACGGCAGCCCGTGTACGCCACGGCCAGACCGGCAAGCGCCGCCAAGGCAGCTCAAAAGCACGCTCTCAGTAAGAATCTGGCGCAGGATGCGCGGGCGCGCGGCCCCAATCGCCATGCGCACAGCGAGCTCCGCGCGTCGGGTGGTGGCGCGGGCCATCATCAGGTTGGCGATGTTGGCGCAGGCGATGAGCAGCACGATCGAGGAAAGGATCATGAGCACTTTCAATCCCTGGCCAACGTAGTCCTGCATCACCTGGATTCCGCCTCCGCCGGGGGAAAGAACCACGTGCATCTTCGGAATGAGCGCGGCTCCGCCGAACTGCAGGAGCACCGGGCGCGTCCAGAGCCACTGCCGCAACGATGCCGTCATCCTCGACTGGATTGCCGGGATGCTTTGGCCGGCACGAACGCGGCCCAGCAGGTACAGCCAGTGATCTTCACCGTGGTGGAGAATGGACCCGGCGCCGCGTACGTAGGGCTCAGTATTGACGGGCATCCACAAGTCGGGCGGCGAATCGGAGACGCGATCGCCGAAAAAGCCCAGCGGAGTGATCCCGATGACGGTGAACGGATGCGTCTGAATGAAGATGGTCGAACCGATGATATTTCGATCGGCGCTAAACTCGCCCTTCCAGGCCTGGTAGCTCATGATGACCGTTGGAGGCGCGCTGGGCGTGTCGTCGGAATCGGCAAAGAGTCGGCCCTCCAATGCGCCTAGACCGAGGGTTGCAAAATAATTGCCTGAAACAAATTCGCCATGCAGCGACTTCGGCAACCCCTGGCCGTGTCGCACTGCCCAGGACCATTGGCCTGCCTGCACCGCGGCCAGTTGCTCGAACTCCGGCGTCTGCGCGCGCAGGTAGTCGTAGAGGTCGGTGGAGAAGATGGTAAAGTCGCCGGTATCGGACGCACCGCCCGGAAAGCCGCCATCGACGCAACAGTCATCGTTATCGCCCACTCGCCACAGTTGATTGGGCTTGGTGACTGGCAGTGAGCGCAGAAGAATCGCGTGCACCAGGGTAAAGATGGCTGTATTCGCGCCAATGCCAAGGGCCAGCGTAAGAACGACCGTCGTTATGAAACCCGACGACTTGCGCATCTGCCGCAGCGCATAACGAATATCGAGCCATAAAGTATGCATCGTTTGACCTCCGGACGAGCCGGTCCCTCTTCTGGTTATTGCGTTCTGAGCGCGGTCATCGGATTGACGGATGCCGCGCGGCGCGCCGGTATGAGGCAAGCCGTCAGCGTCACCACCGCCAGCGCCGCCGCTACTGAAACAAAGGTGAGCCAATCGTCGGCGGCCACGCCATAGAGCATTCCGCGCAGCAAGCGCGTGCACGCCAGCGACACCAGGACGCCCGCGGCAAGCCCGATGAGCGTAAGCAGCAGGCCTTGGCGCAAAGTCTGGCGGAAAACATCGGCGCGCCCGGCGCCCAGCGCCATGCGGATGCCGATCTCGTGCGTGCGCTGGCGCGTAGTGTATGCCACCACTCCGTAAATGCCTACCGCGGCAAGCAACATTGCAAGCAGGCCAAAGGAACTGGCGAGGGTGACCGCAATGCGCTCAAATACATTGCCGATGGACATGTTTTCTTTGAGCGTGGATACGCCGTAAAGCGGCAGGTCGGGATTGAGACTGTGAATCGCGCGCTCGATTGCGGGAGCGTAGGACGCGGGGTCGCCATTGACGCGGACGTGCAGAATTACATTGCTGTCATAGCGCTGTTCGAGCGGAAAGAGAATGAGCGGCGCCGGCTTCTCTCACCAGCCGGTGGTATTTGGCGTTCGCGACCAATCCCACAACCGTAAACGTGCTGCTTCCAACCTGCACATGTTTGCCGATCGCATTTTGTCCAGGCCAGTAGCGATCGGCCAGTGCCTGGTTGACCATTGCCACGGGCGCGGTAGAAGCGTTGTCGGAGCTCGTGAATTCGCGGCCCGCGACGAGCGGCGTGCGCAGGGTCTGCAAGTAGTCGGGTGACACGTTACCGCTATCGACCTCGACCGATTCGTGAGGCTGCGGAACGTAGCCCTCGGGGAGGACTCCTCTGGAGTGAATGGTGAAGCTGAGCGGTGAGAAGTCCGCCAGGGCCGCGGAGCGGACGCCCGGCAGTGCTCTTACCTGATCAAGGACTTGGTGCTCAAATTCAATTTTCTTTGCGTCCGAGTAGCCCTGAGGATCGAAGTCGAAGGATGCCAGATAAACATTGTTCGGGTCGAAACCCGGGTCGGCGCTCTGAGCCTTGCTGAGGCTGCGCACAAACAGGCCGGCGCAAACCAGCAGCACCATCGACAATGCGATTTGCGCCGCGACCAGCGCGGAGGTGAGACGCGACTTCTGAATGCCTGGCGAGACGCTGAGGCCCTCATCTTTGAGCACCGTAACCGGAGCGAGTGCCGAGGCACGCAACGCGGGAACAATGCCGGAAGCGATGGCCGTCGCAAGGGACGCGCCGAACGTAGCAAGCATCACCATGAAGTCCACATGGCCGTTGATGTCGAGCGGCAGCGAAGAAATGCCCGGCAGAAAGTTACCGAGTATGCTTGCCGACCAGAATGTGATTGCCAACGCGACTGCCCCGCCACCGAGCGCCACCAACAGATTCTCGATGAGGAACTGACGCACGAGCGTCCAGCGACCCGCGCCCAGGGACAGGCGGATGGCGCACTCGCGACGACGAGAAATCGATCGCACCAACAGCAGGTTGGCAACGTTGGCGCAGGCAAGCATTAGCAGCAGGCCGGCGAGTGCAAGCAGAATGGGCAGCGTGCCGGCCAGATAAACGTTAGCGCCGAATGGCGAGCGCCAAAGCGGATCGATGGAGAGCCGATTGTCGCCAAGATGCGTTTCAGGGTAGCGGCCGGCAATGCCCTGCATGATCAGGTTAAGCTCGTTCTCAGCCTGGCGGGGATTGACGCCGGGACGAAGAACACCGAGCACATTAAGCCAGGAAACACCGCGGTTGCCGATGATTGCTGAACCCGAAAAGATTGTCGTCCATGCCAAGCGGAAACCAGATATCGGCGCGAAGGCCTGACTTGCATCCTTCGAATCCGCGCGGCGCTACGCCCGCAATGGTGTAGCTGTGCTGATTCACCTGGATGGATTTGCCCACGATTCCGGGATCGGAACCGAAGCGGTTCTGCCAAAGCGCATAGCTGAGGATTGCTTCCGGCGCTCCGTCGCGCTCGTCGAAGTTGGATTGAAGAAAGGTGCGGCCCAGGATGGGATGGACGCCAAGTACTTCAAAATAATTCGACGAAGCAATTACGCCGTAGATGCGCACCGGCATGTCTGCGCCGGTGAGAGCCATAAAGTCGTCGTGATAACCGAGCAGCCCGGAGATGGTCGTAGCCTGAGTGCGCAGGTCGACATAGTCGTCGTATGAGAGCGGCGGCGTAGCGTGTTCATTGCGCTCGCCGCGCTGGATGGTGATCATGTTGCGCGGTGTGCGCGACGCCGGGAATGGGATTGAAGAGAGTGGAATGAATCCAGCAGAAGATCGTGCTGGTTGCGGCGATACCCAATGCCAGCGTAATCACCGCTGTCGCGGTAAATCCGGGATTCTTGCGAAGCTGTCGCAATGCGTAGCGAAGATCGTTCCATAGGTTTTTCATCTCGTGCCTTCTCTCCATCTCATCTTCAAAGCCTTTACTCAGCTCTCAATGCCTGCATGGGTTCGATGGATGCGGCGCGCTGCGCTGGAATAAGCGCGGCAAGCAATCCCGCAACCACCAGCAGCGACTGCAATCGCAACGAAGTTGCCGGATTCTTTTTGCGCGTCGAAGTAGATCACGATGCCGATCAGCCTGCGCGCGGCTATGGCCAGCACCAGCCCCGCAGCGGACCCCGCGACCAGCATCCAGGCCACGCGGCCCAGCACCATGCCCAGCACGCTCTGCCGCGTCGCTCCAAGCGCCATGCGGATGCCGATATCGCGCGTGCCCTGCTCCACTTCGTGGCTCACCAATCCGTAGAGGCCCACCAGCGCCAGCAGCAGCGCCATCGAAGCGAAGATCCCGAACAGCCAGCCCACCATGCGATCGAAGACCAGCTCTTCATTCACCACATCGGTCATGGTGCGTGGATAATCGAACGGAACGGTAGGGTCGACATCGTGCAGCGCCTGCCGCAACGGCTCGATCAACTGGTGCGGATCGCCATCGGCGCGCACCACCAGCACCATGGCCGACAGCGCGGCGGAGCTCTGCGCCGGTGGAATCTCATCAATCAGATAATCCATCTCCGCCAGCGGCTCTTCGCGCAGGTCCTGGCGTATGCTGCTGGTTGAGCCCACAATCTGGGTGTATTCGTCGGGATTGCTTGGCGTCGTCGAGCCTCGGTGTGGAGTTGCCCATGCCGCCGGGAAGATACGCGTTGACGAATGCCTGGTTCACCACAACGGTGGGGGCCTTGTTGCCGCTCTTGTCGAGCGCCGGACTCAGCGGCTCTTCCCGCGTGCGTCGATATCCCGAAGACGTCGAAGTAGCCGGTCGACACCATTCGCGTTTCTGCCAGCATCTCGGAATTTTTGGGATACGGCGGCTGGCCGGCGATGTGCACGTCGCGATTCGAGCCCCAGGCTTCGATGGGCAGCATGTCGATGAGGCCAGCGGCGCGCACTCCGGGAATGCGGGAGACGCGTTCGAGCAGCGGCCTGTAGAAATCGGCCACAACATCGCGGCCGTCGTAGCGCACCGGCGCAACGTGCAGATCGGCCGCCAGAATGTGAGCGGGATCGTATCCCAAATCGACATGCCGGTAACGGCGTTACAACGCGCATCAACAGTCCAGCCACAACCAACAAAACCAGCGTGAGCGCAACCTGCGTGATTACAAATCCGGCGCGCAGCCGATGCTCGCCGCGCCCAGTGCCTGCGCTGCCGCCGGCTCTGAGCGCGGTGTTGGGATCGACGCCGGAAAGCTTGAGCGCCGGATAAAGCGACGCCGCAAGGCTGGCCACAACGGCCAACGCCACCGACGCGCCCAGCACAGTCCAGTTGAGATGTATATCGGCTCCGCGCTGCAGCGCTTTGATAAGAAACGCGCGCATCAGGTCGAGTATTGACCAGGCCAGCAGCACGCCGCCACCCGCGCCGGCCAGCGCCAGCAGCAAACCCTCGGTAAACATTTGCCGCAGCAGCCGAATGCGTCCCGCGCCAATCGCCACGCGCATCGCCATCTCGCGCTGGCGCTTCACGCCGCGTGAAAGCAGCAGCCCGGCAATGTTCACGCATCCGATGGCCAGCACTGCAAGCACCGCGCCAAGCAAAACCCACAACGGACCACGGCTCTTTTGATCGACGGACTGTGAAAGCGCCTGCAGCCGCACCGTGCGCCCGCCATCGGTATCGGGATATGCTTTGCCGATATTGGCGAAGACGTGTTGCAGGTCGGCCTGCGCCTGCTGCACGCTCACGCCGTCTTTAAGTCTGCCGACCGTGCGCAGCCAATGGCCGCCGCGCGTCGTCATCCACGTGGCGGCATCCAGGTGCACCGGCATGTAGAGGCCGTCGCGCGTATTCAGCGGGAAACGGAACCCCGCAGGCATGACGCCGACAATGGTATAGGTGTGGCCGTCAAGCCGCACCGCGCTGCCAACACATGCTGCGCGCGCCGTTGAAGTGCTTCATCCACGCGTCATAGCCGAGCACGACAACGTCGTTCTTGCCGGTCTGCTCTTCACCGGGCAGGAATCCGCGGCCTAGCATCGGCCGCACGCCAAATACGTCGAAGAAGTTGGAACTGGTGCGAACCACCTGCAAAACCGCGGGACCAGCCGGCGTCTCCGCTGCCGCTTCTCTCCAGCGAAATATCCGGCTAATGCCTGAAACGACGTGGCCTGATTCCGCTCGTCGAGATACGACGGCCACGACGCCGGCTGCATGTACCCTCCGGCGCCGCTGTGCGTGTCGAAGTCAACGATACGGCCGGGTTGCGCGTAGGGCAGCGGTTGCAGCACCACTGCGTCAATCACGCAGAAGACCGCGGTGGCAATCCCCACGCTGAGCGCCAGCGTAGCAATCGCTGTGAATGCGAAACCCGGCGCGCGGCGAAGTCTGGCGCACGGCGTAGCTCAGGCTCGCGCGAGCAGGTTCGGCAGCATGGCTCAAGCCTCCGCTTCTTCTTCCAGCTTTTTCTGCTCTTGTTCGCTCACTACCTTTCCGTCGAACAGGTGCACTTCGCGCTCGGCGTGGCGCGCAAAGCGGGGATCGTGCGTAACCATGCAGATGGTCGAACCCTCGCGGTGCAGATCGGCCAGCAGGTGCATCACCGCTTCGCCGTTCTTTGAGTCCAGGTTGCCGGTGGGCTCATCGGCCAGCAGGATGGAGGGCGAACCCGCCAGCGCGCGCGCAACGGCTACGCGCTGCTGCTGACCGCCGGAGAGCTGCGCCGGATAGTGCCGCATGCGGTGCGCCATGTTGACGCGCTCCAGCGCGTCTTTCACGCGCTTCTTGCGCTCGGCTGAAGGCATGCCGGCGCGATAGGTAAGCGGCAGCTCGACATTCTCTTCAACCGTCAGATCGCCGATGAGGTTGAAGCTCTGGAAGATGAAGCCGATCTCCTGGTTGCGAATGCGCGAGCGCTCGCTGAAGCTCAGGTTCTCTACAGGTTTGCCGTTCAGCAGGTAGCGGCCGCCGGTCGGCGTGTCGAGCAAGCCGAGAATGGAGAGCAGCGTCGATTTGCCGCAGCCCGAGGGCCCCGACATAGCAACATACTCGCCGCGGTCGATGTTGAGGTGAATGCCGGAGAGCGCATGCGTCTCCACCTCATCGGTGTAGAAAACCTTGGTCAGTTCCTCAATTTCAATCAATGTGCCTGCCGTTGCCATTCGAATCCCCCTTCTTGTGAGTGAACAGTGGTCAATGATGTATCGCAGTCCGTAATGAGCTCATCGGTGAATGAGTGAGTGAAGGAGTGAAAAAGTGAATAAGTGAAAAAGTGAATAAGTGAATAAGTGAAGGGCTCCGCGATTCGACTCTCATTTTCCTTTCACTCCTTTCACTCCTTCACTCCTTCACTGTCTTCATTCCAGCCGTATGTGATCCACGCCGTCCCAGCGCGACATGTCAGAAAGAATCACGGTGTCGCCTTCTTTCAGACCTTCGATCACCTGGATGTCTTCAACCGAAGCGCGGCCAACTTTGACCGGCACGCGCGTGGCTCCCTTGCCGTCAGGATCGAGCCGGAACAGGCTCAGAGTCGAATCCTCGTTGCCGAGCGCCGGCCTGCCTACATAAGTCACGTCGGTCATCCGTTCCAGGTCGATGACGCCGTCCACGCTGAGCTGCGGAACCGCTCCCGCTGGCAATGGTCCATCCAGAGCTACGTCAACGGTGCGCGTTCCGTTCACTACAGAGGGATCGATTCGCGTTACATGCCCGGGAATTGTGCCGTTGTGAGTGTCGATTGACGCAGGCTGGCCTATCTGGATGTCGCGTGCCTGGGTCTCGGCGATCTGCAACGCGGCCTTCAGCTTGTCGCGCTGGATGACCTCGGCAACCGAAGTGCCCGTAAGGACGTGCTGGCCCACCTGCACTGGCGTGGCCAGCGGCGCCAGCGTGCCGGTGATTGTGGGGCGAACCTGGAGCGCTCTCTGCTGTTTCTGATACAGGTCGAGCAGCGCCTGCGCCTGTTCAATTTTGGTCTTCTGCGAGGCAAGCTGGACTTCAATGGCGCGCTGGTTCACTTCGAGCTGTTGCTTGCTTAAATCGTGCTGCGTGTTCAGCTGGTCGGCCGTGCCCGCCGATTTTTGATAAGCCAGCCCACTGATTACGCCTAATTGGTATAGCGCCTTGTCAGTCTGGGCCTGCAACTGGTCCTGAGCAAAATCGGCATTCACTTGCGCGGCCGCGGTCTTCTTGTCCATCAACGTGCTTTCGAGTGTGGCTTGAAGACTTTTGTAGTCGGCCTGCGCCGCTTTCACAGCGAGCTGCGCGCTCAGCACCTCCTGCTCCAACTGGGGATCGGCCAGATCCATGATGACAGTGTCGGGCGTCACCTGCGCGCCGGGCAACACGCGGATGCGCACCACGGTCGCGTCAGTTTGCGCCGGGATGAGTTCGATCGAGTCTTCGCGCGGAGCCAGCGTGCCGGTTGAGGAGCGCACCTGGCGAATGAGCGGGCCGCGCTTAACGGTATCAGTCCAGATGGTGGAGCGATCAACAGTGGGCGACGCTGGTTTCAGGCGCCATACCACGAAAGTGAGTGCTGCCAGAACCACCACTCCGACGGCAGACCAGATGATCAACCGGCGATTCTTCTTTATCTTGATGTCAGGGCGGGCGATATCCATTGCGCCCTTTAACTTGCATCTCGATTGCCATTGATGGTTTTGCCGTAAGTAATTGATAAATTAAATGATTAAGAGTTCGGATGATTTCGTTTTGCGGTCTCGAAGTGACCGATTCCGCGGCCCGACTGTTCGATATCGGACAGTGAAGAGACGCCGTTGACTGACCTTTTGGGCGGGGAACATTTGTATGAGGTCAGGTGTCTAAGAGTGGTAAGTCGAGGTCGGGCCGCAGTGGTGTGCTCAACAGGCTGGCTCGCCTGGAGGTTTGGCCGATGATGCAGGGACTGGGGGCGAAGCGGGGCAAGTGGCTCATACAGGTTTTCGTGTTTTTTCTGGCGGGGTTTTTGAAGCCCAGCGCGGCTGGGCTATTGCGCGGGCAAGGCCTGGACGCGAGTTGGGAGAAGGCCGCGGGCGGAAAGCAGCAATTCGAAGTTGCCTCGGTACGCGAAAACAAGACCGGCGGACCGTCCTATAGCAATTTCTCCCTGGATAATGGAAACGCGTATTTCACGGTAAGCAAGAATGATGCGCTGTCTCCGAGCGGAAGTCTTTTTTCGGCGAAGAATCAGACGCTCATGCGCTACATCATCTTCGCGTACAAATTGAACGGGACCCAGGAACTGGCGCTGCGTTTCGGCTTTTTCAAAGGGCTGGAATCGAAGGTGCCGGAGTGGGTGAGGAACGACCGGTTCGATATCGAAGCGCGTGCGCCAGGACAAGTAACCAAAGACCAGATGCGGCTGATGACGCAGAGCCTGCTCGCCGAGCGGTTCAATCTGGCCATCCACATGGAGACGCGCGAGGCGCCGGTGTTTGCACTGGCGCTGGAGAAGCCGGGAACGCTGGGACCGCAACTGCGACCGCATCCCGCCAACGACGATTGCGCGACAACCTCATTTACTGAGGACTCCGGCAAAGCGACGCCAGTAGCGCCGTCTCTATCGGCGCTCCCCATACCGTGCGGCGAAATCGCGCATTTGCCGCCGAGCGCGCCGAGCAGCCATCGCTTCGGAGGGCGCGATGTGACGATTCCGATGCTTGCAACGTCACTGCCAACGCAGACCGGAATGGCGACTCTTCCGCGGCCCGTGATCGATGAGACCGGATTGAAAGGGGAGTACGACTTCTCTCTTGAATGGACTCCTGAAGACACAAGCGCAGCCAGCGACCAGGAATCGGGCGGCACGTTTCAAGAGGCTCTGAGGCAGCAACTCGGGTTGAAGCTGAAGCCCGATAAAGGGGAAGTGGAAGTATTGGCGATCGATCGTGTTGAGCCGCCCGCACCGAACTAACTGAAGGCGAGACCGGGCGCAGCCAATCACCACGAGCCCCCCGTTTGGTGTGAATCGATAGCAAGGATGTCGAGCGTGGGATCGGACTTCGCGGGGTTCCTTGAAGAAAACGTCATCGACCGTGCGTGTTACCGTGGAGAGGTTCGAGAAAAATTGACGGAACGTGTGAACGGATTGCCTCGTACTCCGTCTTATATGTGAATTATCCCCGGTCCTGATCTAACGCATCTGAAATGAGCCGTCGCCGGGCGTGTGTGTGGCGAGAGAAGGAATACCTGTAATGAAGCCTCATGCAATCGCACGTTCAGTTGACCGTGTCCCCGAACGTTGGCTCAAGCTGGGATTTGCCCTGTTGTCGCCAACATTGATGGCAGTGGTGTTTGCGCTGATCGGTGCGAAACTTTCACCCGCCCAGGCTGCGCCTGCTGCCGTACCCGCTCCTGCGGTGGCTTCCGCGCCGGCAGCGAGCGCGCCGTTCAATCCGAAAGATATTACTGCTAACTGGCAGGGAACCCTTCATGTCGGCCAGGACCTGCGCCTCGTCATTGAAAGTCACAAAGGATGACAAGGGCGCATACCATGCCAACTTCTTCAGCATCGATCAGACCGGCCAGCCGTTTCCTGTGGACACTGTCGTTCTCGACGGCTCAAACGTGAAGCTCACGGTGAAGATGATTGGCGGAACTTTTGAAGGCAAGTTGAGCAGCGATGGCAAAACCATCGACGGCCAATGGAGCCAGGGGCCGACCCCGCTGCCACTAACGCTGGCCCGCACAACGCCCGAAACCGAGTGGGCGATTCCCGAACCGCCGAAGCCAGTGCTGCCGATGGCTAAAGACGCAGATCCGAGCCTGGATGTGGCAACCATCAAACCCAGCGATCCCTCGCGCCAGGGCAAAGGCTTCGGATTCCGCGGCACACACTTCCTGACCTTCAACACCAATATGAACGATCTGATCGCCTTTGCTTACGGAGTTCACTCGAAACAGATTGTTGGCGCGCCCGACTGGTTTGCTACCCAGCTCTACGACATCGACGGCGTTCCCGATGCGCCCGGCCAGCCAAGTCTGAAACAGATGGGTGTAATGGTGCAGAAGCTGCTTGCCGATCGCTGCCAATTAAAGTTCCATCATGAAACGCGCGAGCTTTCGGTGTATGCCATCACGGTGGCGCCGGGAGGTCCGAAGCTGACCAAGACCACCATAACGGACGCCAATCAGCAGGGATTCAACTTCCGCGGCCTCGGCGACCTGATCGTACGCAATATGAACATGGCGGAGTTTGCTTCGTGGATGCAGTCGGGCGTGATGGACAAGCCGGTGGTCGATCAGACCGGGCTCAAAGATAAATACGACTTCGATCTGAAGTGGACGCCCGACGACTCGCAGTTCCAGCAGTTCCGCGGCGCCGTGCCCATGAACACGCCGCCCAACAACGATCCTAATGCGCCGCCGAGTCTGTACACCGCGGTGCAGGAAACGCTGGGTCTGAAATTCGAATCCACCAAGGCGCCTGACGACGTGCTTGTGATCGACCACGTTGAGAAGCCTTCAGCGAACTAGGTTGACTCTTTGAACCTGTACCGAGTTTCGTGCCCAATTCATTTGAAAAACCTTCCGTCTTCGGATAACTAATACTTTAGTTGATGGGTCTATGGGTTTGTACGGGCCAAACTCAATCCAATTGAGGATCTTATAAATGGAGGCAACAGAAATGCGCAGACCGGGCGGCAAGCTCGCACTTCTCTTGTCATTCGGAGCGGCGCTGATTGTTTTGTTTGCGGCTCAACTTCGCGCGCAGCCCGCGCCGTCGGCACCGCAGGCGCCGGCTGCTGCACCCGGTGCACCGCAATCAACTACTGCCGCGCCAGGCAACGATGCACCCGCACCGCTGCCCGCGTTCGAGGTCGTATCCATCAAGCCCGATAAGAGCGGCAGCATGACATCGCGGATCATGATCACACCTGACGGCATCTCGATCAACGGCCTCACCATTCACATGCTGCTGCGAGAGGCTCTCGGCATCTCCGACAACCAACTCCTCGGCGAACCGGGCTGGCTCAGCTCTGATCGGTTTAACATCGAAGCCAAAGTTGCCGCCGAAGATGTGCAGAAGCTGAACGCCCTCAAGCCAACCGAGCGATGGGCCATGCTTCTGCCCGTCTTCGAAGACCGCTTCGGCCTCAAGTTTCATCGCGAATCCAAAGACTTGACGCAATACGTGCTCGTGGTTGCCAAGGGCGGTCTGAAGATGAAGGAAGCCACTCCCGGAGACACGTATGAAAATGGGTTAAAGGGGCCGAATGGCAAGGCAGGCGGAGGCGGGATGATGCGCGTGGGACCGGGAGAGATTACCGCTCAGGCGATCCCGCTTGCCAACCTCGTACGCTTTCTCACCTTCCAGTTTCACAGCCCCGTAATCGACAAGACCAGTCTCACCGGCAAATACGACATCAACCTTACGTGGACGCCCGACGAAACCGAAGGCATGATGATGAGGCCGCCCGATGGGGCCACGCCTGCAGCCGGGAGTCCGGCGCCGCCGACAACAACAGGACCATCCATATTTACCGCACTCGAAGAGCAACTAGGACTCAAGCTCGAAGCGCACAAAGAGCCAGGCGAGGTGATCATGATCGATCACATCGAACAGCCTTCGGCAAACTGAAGCAATGGAGTGAAACGTTGAACTGGCCGCGCGTTGCCCGAATCCCGACTCTTCGGGCCGCAGTGGAGAAAGATATGAACGCGAGAGGGTCGTTGATCATGTTTGGGTGGCTAGCTATCGCTGCGCTGGCTCCGCTTGTCATGGGACAGGTGGCAAATGCCAACGCACAAGATCAGCCATTGGCCGCAGCGCCCAACCGGTTCGAAGTTGCTTCGGTCGGGCTGGTAGAAGACTTCGATAAGCTACCCGAAGACAGGCAAAAGTTCCATGAGAGTCCATCGGGAGCGGGGCAATTCGCTGCGCAAAATATCGGTCTCGAAGGCCTGATTGAGTTGGCCTTCGGAATCGACACCGATTTACAACTCACAGGGAAGCCCGAATGGTTTGACGATGCGTATTATGACGTTGCCGCCAAGCCGGAGGGCGATGTCGGTCTTAGCTATGAACAGCTCAGGCCTTTGTTGCAGCGACTGCTTCAAGAGCGGTTTCACCTGGCCAACCATCGAGAAGCCAAAAACTTTGAGGGTTACGCACTGGTGGTCGCAAAGGGAGGTTCGAAGCTAAAGACAAGCAACAGCGACTCCAATCGTTCGCAGTTTCGGCCGGGCGAAGTGCAAGGCTGGAACCAGCCAGTTAAGGTTCTTGCCCGATTACTACGCTACTCTTCAGGGAAACCGGTTGCCGATAAGACTGGCCTGAAGGGGAAGTACGACTTCGATCTGCGTTATGCAACGCTCGAAGAGGCAAATTCCACGCTGCCTTCAGTCTTTACTGCTGTGCAGGAACAACTCGGACTCAAGCTGGTAAGGCAGATGGTCCCGGTGGAGATGTTCGTGATCGATCACGTAGACAGAGTTCCGACCGATAACTAGGGTGCAGGCCTATAGACGGGATATAGAGAACAAAGGAGCAAATGCGTCAAATCAGGAATATCGTTTGTGCCATCACGTTGTCGATGCTCTCCGCGCCCGCGTGGGCATCGTCATTTCACGGAGCCGTCACGTTCGACGGGCTACCTCTTCCCGGCGCAACCGTCACCGCTACGCACGACGGCAAGAAACTAATCACCGTCACCGACCAGGGCGGACAATATCACTTCGACGATCTTGCCGATGGCGAGTGGACGATCGATGTCGAGATGCAGTGCTTCCAGTCGATCCACCAGCAGGTAACGGTCGGCGCCAGCGCGCAGCCCGGCAACTGGGACATGAAACTGCTGCCAACCGATCAACTGCTTGCCAAGACTAAGGTAGTGCAGAACCCGATCATCGCAACCGCCGCGCCCAAGCCGTCTGGCGATGAAAAGAAGCCGCAACAGGCCGCCAACAATGCCCCTGCCGAGATGCCGAAGCCACCTGAAGATTCTGACGACCGGAGCAACGACGGATACCTTGTGAACGGAAGCGTGAACAACGCGGCTACCTCGCGCTACTCCACCAATCCCGCTTTCGGCAACACGCGCTCAGGATTTCGCGGCCTGTATAACGGCGGGCTTGCTCTCAACATTCAGAACGCGGCTCTCAATGCGCGACCCTACTCCATCAGCGGATTCGAGACAGCCAAGAGCGCCTACGACCTGATCACCAGCTCCGCATATTTTGGCGGACCCTTGAAGATTCCGCACCTGCTTCCACGCGGTCCCAACTTCTTCGTCAACTATACGTGGACCCGCAACAACAATGCGGCGATTAACACAGGCCTGGTTCCCACGCTCGATGAGCGCAGCGGCAACCTGGCCGGCCTGCTCAACGCCGCGGGCCAGCCAATCACGATCTACGATCCGATAACGGGCCTGCCTTACAACAACAACCAGGTGCCCGTCAGCGAGCAGGCAGCCGCGCTGCTGGCGTTGTATCCGATGCCCAATCCCAACATTCCCAGTGCCTCGGGTTACAACTACCAGTCCCCGGTGCTGAATGCCACCCACACAGACGCGTTGCAGTCGCGTCTCGATAAGCAGGTGGGCCGCCGCGACGGTCTTAACGGCGGCTTCAACTTCCAGAGCACCCGCTCCGATTCGGTAAGTCTCTTCGATTTTGTGGATGCAACCGGCACGCTGGGCATGAACGCGAATCTGCACTGGACCCACCGCTTCGGCTCGCGCATTTTTCTTTTTGCCGGCTACACTTTCAGCCGCAACCGAACAGAATTGACGCCCAACTTCGCCAACCGCATCAACATCTCCGGCCCCAACAATGCAAACATCGGCGGCAACGACCAGTCGCCAGCGAACTGGGGTCCTCCCAGCCTGAGTTTTTCAAGCGGCATTGCGGGATTGGGTGACGGCAACAGTGAGTTCAATCGCATTGAGACCAACGGCGTCTCCCTCGGGGCCGGAATTTATCAACGCAAGCACAACATCTCGGCAGGCGCCGATTACCGCCATCAGCAGTACAACGACAACTTCCAGCAGAATCCGCGTGGCGCGTTCGGATTTACCGGCGCGGCGACCGCAAGCTCGGTTGAGAGTTCTACAACCGGCTCCGACCTCGCTGACTTTCTCATCGGAGTCCCCGACACCAGCTCCATCGCATTCGGCAATGCCGACAAGTATTTCCGCGAGCCGACATACGACGCGTACTTCACCGACGACTGGCGCGTGCTTCCTGTTCTCACCATCAATGCCGGCCTTCGCTGGGAGTACAGCGCGCCAATGACCGAGCTATTCGGCCGCCTTGTCAATCTCGACCTCAACTCCAGTTCACTGCGGCTGCGCCGGTGCTTGGATCGAATCCCGTTGGCCCGGTCACCGGGGCGCATTATCCCGCATCGCTGTTGCGGCCCGACCGTCGCGGATTCCAGCCGCGCATCGGCATCTCGTGGCGGCCCATTGCCGCGTCGACCGTGGTGATTCGCGCCGGCTACGGCATCTATCGCGACAGCTCGGTGTACCAGAGCATCGTGAACCAAATGGCGCAGCAGGCGCCGCTCACCAAGAGCTTCAGCGTTCAGAACAGCGCAGCCTGCCCGCTCACCCTGGCCAACGGTTTCGACTGCGCATCCGCCGGCACTTTCGCCATCGATCCCAATTACCGCATCGGTTACGCGCAGACCTGGCAGCTTGCCATTCAGCGCGACCTGCCCTTCGCGCTGCAGATGGTGGCAACCTATCTCGGCGTGAAGGGCACGCACGGCGCGCAGCAGATGCTGCCCAACACTTATCCCATCGGCGCCACCGATACATGTCCCGATTGCCCCAGCGATTTTACTTATCGGCTGTCGGGCGGCAACTCCACGCGCCAGTCGGGCCAACTCCAACTGCGCCGCCGTCTCAAGAACGGATTTACAGCCACCCTTAATTACACCTATTCGAAGTCGATTGACGACGACGCAGTGCTGGGCGGGCAAGGCTACGTGAGCGGAGGTGGCGGCGCAGCGTCGAGCGGTTCGGCGTCGATTGCGCAGAACTGGCGCAACCTGCGCGGCGAGCGCGGCCTCTCAACATTCGATCAGCGGCAGCTCGTGAACCTGACAGCGCAATACACCAGCGGAGAAGGCCTCGGCGGCGGAACGCTGATGAGCGGCTGGCACGGGCGACTGCTTAAGGAGTGGACAATTCAAAGCACCTTGAGCGTCGGCACCGGATTGCCGGAGACTCCCACTTACGCGATCGCCGTTCCGGGCACGGGATACACGGGTATCATTCGGCCCAGCCTGACCGGCGCATCGATCTACACCTCCGGTGTCACGCACCTCAACGCCGCGGCATACACCGCGCCCGCGGCAGGGCAGTGGGGAACTGCCGGGCGCGACTCCATTACCGGCCCCAATCAGTTCTCGCTGAACAGCGAGCTTTCGCGCACCTTCAGGCCGCACGGCAAACTGTTTCTCGATCTCACCATCACCGGCAACAATGTGCTCAACCATCCCACGTTCAGCGCGTGGAACGCGGCATGGGACGACGCGAGTCTCGCCAACGCCGAGCTCTTCGGCCGCCCCGCATCGGCCAACGGAATGCGCTCGGTTGATACCGAGCTGCGGTTGAGGTTCTAACCATGCGCCATCTGCCTCTCATTCCGCTTCTTTGTGCTGCATGCGTATTCGCGCCCGCGCAACAGGTCGGGCAGAACAAGGCTGCTGGATCGGGCCAGGGCCCCACATTCAGCGTTGAATCCCGCTTAGTGGTTGAAGCCGTCGTGGTCAAAGACAAGCAGGGCCACTACATCCCCGGCCTCACAGCCAAGGACTTTGTGGTGACTGAAGACGGCGTTGCGCAGCAGGTTAGCTTTTGCGAACACGAAGACCTGACCTCGGACGCGAAGGTACTGCCGGTATCGAAGCCCGCCAACGAGGACACCCACATCTACAACCGCCTGGCGCGCTCCCAGATTGCGCCCGAAACAAGTGGGTTCGAGAAAAGTACAAAAATCGCCGGCTCATCGCGCTGTATTTCGACATGGTGGGCATGTACCCGCCTGACCAGTCCCGCGCGCTCAGCGCGGCCGAGCAGTTTATCCGCACGCAGCTGACTTCGGCCGACATGGTGTCGATCATGCGCTACGAGGGCGGCGCAGTCGACATTCTGCAGGACTTCAGCTACCGATCGCAACCGGCTGCTGAGCATTCTTGAAACCATGTCGGTTGGCGAAGGCCAGGGATTCGCCGACACCACCGACGACTCCAGCAGCTCCGACACCGGCGCGGCCTTTGGCCAGGACGACAGCGAGTTCAACGTCTTCAATACCGATCGCCAGCTCTCGGCACTCGAAACAGCCGCGCACATGTTGGGCCGGGTGAACGAGAAGAAATCGCTCATCTACTTTGCCGGCGGCATGCGCTTCAACGGCATCGACAACCAGGCGCAGCTTCACGCAACCGTCGACGAAGCCATCCGCTCCGGCGTCACCTTCTGGACCGTCGATGCGCGCGGCCTTGTTGCCGAGGCACCGCTCGGCGATGCGTCGCAGGGATCGCAGGGCAACTCCGGCATGTATACCGGCGCCGCGGCGCAGGCCAGTGAGCGACAGCCTTCAAGGCAGTCGCAGGATACGCTCTACGCGCTGGCCAGCGATACCGGCGGCAAGGCATTCCTCGATAACAACGATCTCGATCGCGGCATCGTTCAGGCGCAGGATGCGGTATCGGATTATTACGTCCTCGGCTACTACTCTTCGAACACCGTGAAGAACGGCCGCTTCCGCCGCATCAAGATCACACTGGCCGCGAATGCCGATGCCGACCTGACTTATCGCCAGGGCTATTACGCCGAAAAGGACTTCACCAAGTTCACCTCTGTCGACAAGGAGCGCCAGCTTGAAGATGCGCTCATGCTTGAAGATCCCATCACCGATCTCACCATTGCCATGGAGATCGACTACTTCCAGCTGAATCGCGCCGAGTACTTCGTCCCCATCATCGTCAAGATTCCGGGCCGCGAACTGGCGCTCGCCAAAAAAGGCGGCTACGAACATACACTGATCGACTTCGTCGGCGAGATCAAAGACATGGTTGGCGGCACAACGGTGTCGAATGTGCGCGACGACGTGAATATCAAGCTGTCCGATGCGACTGCCGCGGAACTGGCCCATCGGCCCATCGAATACGACACGGGATTTACACTCTTGCCCGGGCGTTACCAGATCAAGTTTCTGGCGCGCGACGATGAGACTGGCCGCATCGGCACCTTTGAAACCACGTTTACCATTCCCAACCTCAACAAAGAAGACAAGCGCATTCCCATCAGCGCGGTGGTGCTCGGCAGTCAGCGCGTGGTGCTCAACCAGGCGCTCTACGACGCAGCCAAGGCCAAGGAGCGCTTGAAAGCCGATGCGGTCAATCCGCTTGTTACAGACAACAAGAAACTGATTCCCAGCGTGACGCGCGTCTTCAGCACCTCGCGGGACATTTTCGTTTATTTCCAGGCCTACAAGCAGACTCCATCGACGGGCAATCCGCCGTTGTTCGCTTTCGTGAGCCTCTACAAGGGCGATACCAAGGTCTACGAAACATCTCCCACGGCCATTGCGCCCGCAACCGCCAGCCGCCTGGGCACAATGCCGCTCAGCTTCAGCCTGGGCATCAACGGTCTCGCGCCTGGCGAGTACGAGTGCCAGGTCACTGTCCTCGATCCCGCCACGCAGAAGGCGAATTATTGGCGCGCGCCGATTGTGCTGGTGCAATAGGAGACAGGCACTAGTGACCACGCATTAGGGAATAGCGAGCTTCTAGCCTCTTGCCTCCTGCTTGGTATCGCCGCTGGTTGCCGCGAGTTGTAGGCTTACCCCCCGGTATCGGCTGTAAATAAGTACTTTTAAATCAATGGTTTAGCGAAAAATGCGTCATCAAAAATTTCAAAAACAAGCGAGTTATTTGCAGCGATGTGAAAACAAACGGGTTACGGGCCGGCTTTTGAGCGGGTTTGAAGCAGATTGGCTCGGAAAACGGATGCGGCCATGGGTCGCTGGCTGACAATCAGCCGGCGATCCATGGCCGCATCCGAGAAGAATTCTCTGCCCTGAATTGAATGTAGCGCGGGAGGGGAGAATTGGATGCAAAGACAGAAAACATAAAACGGAGATCGGAGACCAGTGGTCTATCCGTGATCCCCGGGAACCGCCCGGAGGCTGTCGGCGACCGGATCCGCAGACAGTGGAATGAGGGTATTGGGGAAGTTTGGTTAGAGAGTAACTTCCCAATTGTCGTTCACTCGACCGGGGCCGAGAAACTCTAGGATTCTCCCGCTCCAGGAGGTCAACTATTGCATCGGCGATCTTGTTGAAACCTAGGCCGGAGCTTTCGCTGCGCGAAAGGAAGATCCGGCCTTCGCATATTTTTCGGAAAAAAGTGAGCAGTATTGTGCAGAGTTGCAGGGGCCAAGGATGATCTTATCGGCTGGACTGGTTTCAAAAGAAAACAGAAACCCGCGTCTTGTGTTGGCTGACAGGAGCTAAACCGGCGATTCCAGCCTGGAAGTTGAAGGTTCCGAGGCGTTTCCCCTAAGAACATCCCTCCGTGTCCATTTCGTTTCATAGGCAAAACGCCAAATCAAACCAGAACAAGAGGTCTCTATGCAAATCACTCTTGTCCTCGCAGTTGG
>CAWILB010000015.1:0-58927 GCA_963836635.1 uncultured Acidobacteriaceae bacterium
GCACCGCCGGCGCCAGTACAAGTTCAGTTTCAACACCTTCCATCAATCGTTCCCAGGCCGCAATTGCGGGGCTCGATCGTCGGCCGGTGTCGACGGTCGGACCTGATAGTCGAACCAATGCAGATGCACGGGATTACCCGAGTCGAAGCGGGTATTCCAGTTCAACTGATAATCAAGCGCGCCGGAGTCTTCAGGATAATTCTCGCTGTTCGGATACGGATAAGTGCTCATAGCGTGAAAAGGCATCTGCGAGACGGTGAACGGCGACGCGTCCCACCAATCCATATCTTTCACAAATCCGTTCGCGTAGAAGAAATAGTCGCGCTTCCAACCAGCAGGCAGCGCGGGCAGTTGCGCGGTATCGAATTCGGCTGCAATCTCTTCGCCGCTTCCGAAAACTACGAATCGGTCGTCGACCGAATTGAGCAGCGGCGTAACATCGCCCATGCGCGTGTAGTTGCCGCGCTCGCGCTGGAACGGCCCGGTAAGGCTCACGCAGGTTGTAGTTGTAGTCGAGGTCGCCGGGGCTTGCGCCTTCAATCTGCTTCGGGTAGCCGCGGAAGTGCAGCGTCGCCAGGGCGAGCGGCAGTTCCGTTAGTGCGCGACTCCGCATTCGTTGTCTGATCGATCAGCACCTGGTCCCAGTAAATTTGCAGATTCGTCATCAGCCGAATTCGCCGCGTGCCCGCCGGCAGCTTGCCGGTGAGGTCCACAACGATGGTGCGCTCGAGTCCCGCTGGGAATCCCGCCTCGCCGGGAATTCGCTGCCACGAGCCATCGGGCAGTTCCGCCTCAACGTAAGGCGATTCTGGTTTCACGCCGGCCTGCCATGCGGCGTAGAGCGACGTTGCGCTGAAGTAGTTCACGTAGCCCGTCATCAGCAGCCGCAGCGGGGCCTGTGCATCCAGCGGACCAAGGTCAAGCGTAAGCGCATGCAAGTTGGCGAATCCGTCGTAGGGCAGCGGCGCAAATCCTGAGGCAAACTTGTGATCGCGGCGGCTCAATGTATCGAGAACATCGCGGCCCTCGCCATCCCAGGCGTCCAGCGGCAAACGCGCGCCTTCACTCGCAATCACGCGGCCCGAAGCGAATGGCGGATCGTCGAGGAACCGCTCGTCGGGATTGACCTCAACATTCGCCGGATGATCGACGGCAACCAGGCGCAACTGGTCGGTGTAATTCACTTCCTCCATAGGCTCCATGAAGCGCACGCTCACCTTGCCGTCAACCAGGCCCACATCGCCCCCGTCAATCTTGATCCACTCGCCTGGATTGGGCGTGTTGCGCCTCGAAGGCGTGAACCAGTGGCCCACCACCGCCGCGCCAATCACGTCGGTAACGAACTTGTAACGATGCCCATCCCACGCAAAGACCACCGGGCACGAACTGCCGCGGCGATCGGCCTCTTTCATTGCGATTACCTGCGTGTGCGGCAGATCGATCTCGTCCTGCAGCACGCCAGTGGGCCACAGGATTCTGAGCAGATCAATCGACGCCGCCTGACCCAGCCCAACCAGGATCTGCGGGGCCGATTGCGTCTGGTAGCCCGAAGCGCCGGCAAGCTCCCACTTTTGCCACAGGCCGCTGGCGAACACTTCGACTTTTACGCCGATCGCCGTCTTGTTGTCGGCCAGGCCAGCCAAATCGAGGCGCACAAAGTGATTCTTGTTCGCGCCCTGGTTGCGCAGCAGCACTGGCGGTGCGCCCAACTGCGTAACGATCAGGTCGGGCGCTCCGTCGCCGTCAACGTCGGCAGCAATCAGCCCGCGCGGCGCTTGCAGCTTTATGCTGTCGAGGCCGAGACGCGTGGCTCACGTCTTCAAACGTGCCGTCGCCGCGATTGCGCAGCACGCGCACCTGCGGGCCAGCCTTGGTTTCAACAATCGCCGCCAGATCGATCCAGCCGTCGTTGTCGATATCAATCGGCGTAAGACCCCATCCGCGCAGGGCGTCATGAAGTGGCAGTTCGACACGCTCAAAGCGGCGGCCCATTTGGTCGGGCGCATCAACATTCCGCCACAGCGTGAGTCCCGGCGCACCGTCATGCGTCACGGCGATATCCATCCAGCCGTCTTTGTTGTAGTCGAGCACAGCAATGCCAGTTGTCGGGGGTAGCGAATTGTCGGCGTAGAGCGGCGGCGCGGGATACTTGCCCTCGCGTGGATTTGTGTAGAGAGTCGGCGCAGTTCCATCGCCTGCAACAGCAATATCGACGGCACGGTCGTTGTTGTAGTCGGTGAGAATCACGGCCGAAGTGGCGCTGTTGCCGCCCAGGCCTGTCTCTTCAGTCTGCTCAGTAAACGTGCCGTCGCCGTTGTTGCGCCAAAGTACATTGGCTTCGCCGCCGGATGCGAGCGGAGCGCCGGTCAAGAATAGGTCGAGATCGCCATCGTGGTCGTAATCGATGAACGTAATGCCGGTTGGATGATTACGTGGCGTTATGCCTGCCTTTGCTGTCGCGTCCTCAAACTTTCCGTGGCCCAGATTCTTGAAGAGCAGCACGCGATCGTCGAGCGCGACGGCAAGATCGTTGAAGCCGTCTGCATTGAAGTCGCCGACCGCGCAGGCAACGGCGCGGCCCGAAACGCCGAGTCCGGCCTGGGCAACGTCAACGTCGTCGAATTTACCGGCGTCCGGATGCAAAACTCGAATGGCCTGTGGGCCGTTCTGCATCAGGATCAGGTCCATGCTGCCGGAGCCGGTCACGTCCATCATGCAGGCGCCGCCCGTTGTAGTCCAGGCCGATGCGCTTGTGCCAGGCGCCATCGGTTCGGCAATCAACTTTACCGGAATCATGGCTTGTTCGGTGGCCTGCGGCTCTGCGACTGTACTGACGGTGGAGTAGTGTCCCTGCTCGCCGTAGGCGAGAGCTGATGGCCGACGAGACCTTGGTGCTGGTCAAGTGCTGGAACCGCTTGAAGTGCTCGCGCGCCTCATCGGTTTTGCCGGCACGCTGCAGCGAACGCGCAAGGCCGAACTCCGCCGAGGCATGAATCGGATTGACTGCGAGCGCCTGCTCAAAGGCGGCAATCGCCTTATCGTACTGCTTCATTTCCTGGTAGCAGGCGCCCACGAAATAGAGCGAATCGGCATCATGCGGATCGATCTTTGCAGCCTGCTGAAAGCTTTTGAGCGCGCCATCCAGATCGTTGCCGGCGTGTTGCGCCAGGCCAAGGTTGTACCACGCCTGCGCGCTGTTCGGGATCGAGGGCGAGTCCTGCCTGCAGCGCCTTTTTGGCTTCGTCGAGCTTTTGCAGCGTGAGCAGCGCGATGCCGTCATTGATTTGAGCCTGCGCAAACTTTGGGTCGCGCTTGATGGCCGCATCAAAACTCTCGGCTGCGCGGTCAGTAAACTGCTGGCCCATCAGCGCCACGCCGCGATTGTTCAGCCGTATGGCCTCAGGGTCAATGCGGGCTTGCGCGCCTGCCAGGGCTGCGCTCAACGCAATCGCCAGCGCCAGCAATCCCGTTCTTTTGCATCATTGCCTCAATCCGCCAGTTCTCTAGCGGAACCACTCCAGTTTACGCGACCCGCACGGCGCCCCTGCAGAGCGTGTACCGCGCCAATTTATACTTCTTCCTGTGATTCAACCGAAATTACGCCGGTCCACAACGAATAAGACGAAACAAAACCATCGTGGTGAGGACGCGCGATGAGCGCGCCCGTCCAATGCCGGTCTAAAGCGCAGCATTGGAGTGGTGACTACTTCGCGCGCCGATTACAGCCATCTCTACTGGCCTTTGCGTGAGCTGGCGGCACGCCCGGCATCGATCTCGGCGTCTTCGTTCTGGGCCCGCATCTCTCGCCGGAGTTTGGCAACACCGTTCGGGAGATCGAGCGCGACGGATTTCCGATCAAGCGCGCGCATCGAGTGCCTGCTGAGCTCCTCCACCGACACCGGCATGGCCAAGACCATCGGCATGGCGATCCTGGGCCTGGCCGACGCGCTCACCGCCTGGCGGCCCGACATTCTGCTGCTGATCGCCGACCGCTACGAGATGCTTGCGCCCGCGGCAACCGCGCTGGCGCTTGCGCATTCCGGTGGCGCACATCGAGGGCGGCGAAGTGAGCCAGGGCGCCATCGACGACCAGGTTCGCAACGCCATCACCAAGCTCGCGCACATTCACTTCACTTCAACTGAGACGGCGCGGCAACGCGTAATCGCAATGGGCGAAGAGCCGTGGCGCGTGCATCGCGCCGGTGCGCCTTCGCTCGACCATCTGCGCCGCTCACAGTTGCTCGACCGAAAAGCGCTTGAGGCCCGTCTTGGCCTCACGTTTGTGGCGCCAACCCTGCTTGCCGCGTGGCACCCGGTCACGATTCTGCGCGATACCAACGCCGAGGCCGACGCATTTTTTGCCGCGATGGCCGCGGCTCCGGGCCAGCTCATCTTTGTCTATCCCAACGCCGACGCGGGCTGCTACGCACTGATAGAACGCGCGCGGACGATCACGGCAACCCGCGCGCAAACGCACATCTTTGTGAATCTCGACGCCATCACCTACTGGAGCCTGCTCGGCCAGGTTGACGCGATGGTTGGCAACTCTTCGAGCGGCATCATGGAGGCCGCCTCGTTTGCGATGCCGGTCGTAAATGTGGGCATGCGGCAGCAGGGCCGCGAGCGAGCGCGCAACGTGATTGACGCTCCTGCCGAGACGGGCGCAATTCGCGATGCGATAGGTCGCGCCCTGAGCGGTGAGTTTCGCGCGACTATCGCCGGCATGGCGAATCCCTACGGCGACGGAACCGCATCGAAGACGATCGCGCGCGTGCTTGCTGAGGCGCCGCTCGATCGCCTGCTCATCAAGCAACCTGCGCCGCTGAGCGACGCCGCCAAGAAACTAGTGGCGGAGCGCGCATGAGCGTGCGCATTCCGCTCTCCGCGCCCGACATTACGCAGGCCGAGATCGATGCGGTCACGGCTGTTCTGCGTACGCCGCATCTCTGCTTCGGTCCGGAGCTCGCGGCATTTGAAGCTGCGTTAGCCGGCTATCACTCCGTGGATCACGCTGTCGCAGTCAGTTCAGGAACCGCGGGTCTGCACCTGGCATTGGTTACTCTCGGCGTGGGTGAGGGCGACGAAGTCATCGTGCCTTCCTTCGCCTTTGTCGCAGTTGCCAATACTGTGCGACAGGTGCGCGCTGCGCCTGTCTTTGCAGAGATCGATCCCTTCACTCTCAACCTCGATCCGGCGTCGGTCGAAGGCGCCATCACGCCGCGCACGCGCGCCATCGTGGTGGTTCACACCTTCGGCGTTCCGGCCGAGATGGATGCATCTCTGAGCATCGCCCGCCGCCACGGACTGGCCCTTATCGAAGACGCATGCGAAGCCATCGGCGCAGAGTTCGACTGCGGGCCGCGTGGGCAGCTTCGGCGATATGTCCGTATTTGGTTTTTATCCCAACAAGCAGATCACGACGGGCGAAGGCGGCGCGGTGTTGTGTCGCAATGCGAGCCATGCCGCGCGGCTGCGCAGTCTGCGCAACCAGGGCCGCTCGGGCAACGAGTGGCTCGACCACGTTGAGCCGGGATTCAATTATCGTCTCTCCGACATCGCCTGCGCGCTGGGCCGCGTGCAATTGAACCGCATTGACGAAATCCTCGCTTTGCGCGAACAAGCCGCCGCGCGCTACGACATGCTACTCCAGGAAATTCCCGGCGTCGAGCATCCCCCCATCGCGCTCCCCCGCCGAAAGCTGAGTTGGTTTGTTTACGTGATTCGGTTGCCGGAGGGAGTAAATCGCGAGAAAGTTCAGGCTGCAATGGCTCGCGACGGCATTGCAACCGGACGCTACTTTGCTCCGCTTCATCAGCAGCCGGAGTATCGAGCAAAGTCTGGAGAACCGTCGCAGACGCTCGCGTTCACCGAGCAGATTGCTCCGCACATGCTGGCACTGCCGTTTTTCAACCGTATTAAGCCACGCGAGCAGGAAGAAGTCGCCGCCTCACTCCGCGAGGCGATATCGCAGGCCTGCTAGCGGCGCGCGCCTGGTCCTCTAATGGATCAGCTTGTACGAAATTCCGAAGCGCCCGATCTGGACGATTGATTTCTCTTGCGGCGGCCAGATGTGCAGGCTCTCGATGCGCGTCGAACCTGTGAGCCAGTGCGCATCCGCGGTGCCAACCTGGTTGCCGGTCGCCGCATCGTTGAAATGCACGTTGAGCGAATCGCCATTGCTTGAGCGGGTCCAGCCGAAGATGTAGTTGCCCGGAGTCAAAGTCACGCCGCCAATCTCGACCGGCGCCTGCACAATCAGGTAGTGCGAGTACTTTCCATCCGCCGAGTATCCCGCCGTGATAAGCACTACGCCGGCGATATAGCGGCCGTGCGAATCCACGATGCCTGAGGCAGTTCGCATCTCGGTTTCGATATGCTCGTTGATGACCGGCGCTCGCGAAGGTAGAACCGCGGCCAGCTCAGTGGGTGTGGCCTGCCGCCACGCCTGCTTTTCCGCGGGCAATGCGATTGCCAGTATGAATGCGCACGCTGCGATCAGAAATCTTCGCCAGACTCTTCATTGTGATTCCGGTTTCTTTAACGATTCAAGGGGAACGATGCCGCGCCGAATGGCAGCCGTGGCCGCCTGCGTGCGATCGGTAACGCCGAGCTTGCCCAGCAGGCTGTTGATGTGGGTTTTCACCGTCGCCTCTGAAACTCCCAAGCTCGTCCGCGATCTCCTTGTTGCTTTTGCCCGACACAATCTGTTCAAGCACTTCCATCTCACGAGGCGTCAGTTCTTCAACGCCCATGCGTTCGGCAAGCTTTTCGGCAATGGCCTGCGGAATATGCGACTTGCCCGCATGCACCACGCGAATGGCCGCAATCAGTTCATCGGTGGTCATGCCCTTCAGCAGGTACGCTTTGGCGCCGGCCTTCAACGCGCGATAGATGTCCTCGTCGCCGTCGTAGGTGGTGAGCACGATAAAGCGTGCCTGCGGCGACTCCATGCGAATGCGCTGGATCACGTCAACTCCGCTCATGCGCGGCAGGCGCAGATCGATGAGCGTAATGTCGGGCTGATGCTTGCGGTACTGCGTAATGGCTTCGACGCCATCGGCTGCCTCGCCCACTACTTCCATCCCTTCCACCACCTTCAGCAGCGACACCAGTCCCTGGCGCACCACGTGATGGTCTTCAACAACAAGCACGCGAATTGATTCCTTGCTCAATTCCGGTTCTCCCGTCTCTTCCAGCGTCTCACGCGGGGCCGGCGCGCTCAGTCTCACCGTGGTTCCCTCGCCCGGCGTGCTGGTGACTTCAAGCGTTCCGCCAATGGCCGCGGCGCGTTCTTTCATTCCCGTAAGCCCGTAGTGTCCGGGCGCTCGACTCCAGTTTGCCGTTCGAAGCCGCGCCCCTTCCATCGTCGCGCACTTCCAGAGCTTCACTTCGATCGGCCAAGTACTCCAGTGCGACAGTGAGCTGCGAGGCGCCGGCGTGCTTCTTGACATTATGAATCGCTTCCTGCGCGATGCGCAGGATTTCCTGCTCAGTTTCTGCGCCAGCGGCGCGATACGCGCCAAAAAACTTGAATTCCGCCTCAAGGCCGTTGCCCGCGGCTCGCTCTGCAATGCGCCGCAGTTTCACCGGCAGCGTGTTTTCGCGCGCATCCTGCGTGCGCAGCGCCCAGATGGATTGGCGTGCGTCGGCCAGGCCTTCGCGCACATGCTCGCGGGCTTGGTTCAAATGTTTTTGCGCGTCCTCAACGCGGCGTTGGCGCAACAACTCGGCCAGCACTTCAAGCTGCACCGAGATGCCCACATAGCCCTGCGCCAGCGTGTCGTGAATCTCGCGCGCAATGCGGCTGCGCTCGCCCAGCACGGCCTTGAATTCGCGCTCGGCGCGGCTCACGCGCAAGCGAATCAGCAGCACGAGGCCCGCAGCCAATGCGCCGCAAGCAGCAGCGCGTAAAACCAGACCGTCTGGTAGAAGTGCGGCTCGAGGTCGAAGCTGAGCGCCGCGCCCGCGGTGTTCCACACCCCGTCGTTATTTGCGGCCTGCACGCGGAAGTATAGTGCCCCGGCGGAATATTGGTGTAGTAGGCGGTGCGGCGCGCGCCGGCTTCGGTCCAGTCATGGTCGAAGCCCTCCAGCATGTAGCGGTAGACGCACCTTCTGCGGCGCCACAAAACTCAGTCCCGCGTAATCGAATTCGAAATGAACGTGTCCGGCCGCAACTTTCGACCTCGTGAGTCTGCCCCACGCAGATGGTTGAGCGACGTCGTCCACGGTGAAGCGCTCGATCGCCACCGGCGGGGGAACTGCGTTCACGGGGAAATGCGCCGGATCAACTTCGACCAGGCCCCTTGGGCGTGGCAAACCACAGGCGCCCGTCGCGCGAGCGCCACGCCGAAGGATGGCTGTTGGTCGCGGTCTCGCGGCTGCGCAGGCCATCGGCGGTGCCGAACTCCATCCAGTGCGAGCAATCGGCCTCCGCGCCGCGTCCACTCATCATTCCGCAATCGCAGCGCGCAATTCCGCTTTGCGTGGCAAACCACAGATGCCCCAGCCGATCGTCGAGAATGGCGCGCACGGTTACGCTTGCTCAAGCCGTTCTGCATCTGCGCGTGGAAATCCGCTGCCCATCCCACAACATCCCAGCCGTGGTCCTTCGGTGCCGATCAGCAGGGTGCCATCGGCGCGCGGCAACAGCGCCGTAACCACATTGCTTGACAGCCCGTTTGCAGTGGTGAAGTTCTGAATCTTGCCCCCATGCAGACGCGAGAGCCCCGCCAGCGTCGCCACCCAAAGGTCGCCGTTCGCGTCGCGCAGCCATCGCTCCCACCAGGTCGCTGCCCAGCCCGTTTGCAGCGGTGTACGTCTCCATCTGCGCTGCGGCATGGCATCGACGGTGCGCCGCAGCGTTCTTCCAGTGCGTCAAGCCGTGCCGCGTGCCGATCCACAGCGAGCCGTCCGCGTCAGCCAGCAGCGATCGAATAAAGTCGTCGGGCAGTCCGTCGGCCGAGGTGAAGGCGTCGACACGGCCTGCTGCGGATGCGATTCAATCCGTCCGGCGTGCCCACCCAGATGTCGCCATGCGGCCCGGCGGCAAGCGACAGAATCACGTCGCTCAGACAGGCCGTCGTGTTCACCGTCTAGGTCTTCACCTTGCCGCTTGCGGCAATTGCGTTCAGGCCGCTCTCCTGCGTTCCCACCCAAAGCGTGCCGGCGGCATCGTCGACCACGGTGGTGATGGCGTCCGACGAAAGCCCGTCGCGCGACGTCGAGAGTGCGGAAGCGCTGATCGCGCAGAATGTGAAGCCCGTCGGTTTCAGTGCCGATCCACAAGATTGCCTTCGCGGTCTTCCAGCAGGCTCAGCACCGACGCCGCGGCCAGCGGGTCGGTGACCGGCAAGCGTTCGACTTTGCCGTTGGCACAAGCGCGCCAGGCCGCTGTTGGTTCCAACCCAAAGGCTGCCCTCGCGATCGGCAAACAGCGCCTGCACACGCGTGCCGGGCAGCTCCCTGCCCGCGTTGAGGATCAACGACCTGTCCCCTGGCTCGATTTCAACCCTGGCTTTGTTGGCTGTTGCTCGCTTCCCATTCGCCAGCGAGACCACGAACTGATACTCCTCAGATCCGTTCGCGGACTGACGCGCACTTAACACAAACCGCTCTCCTGCCAGCCGCGCCCATCCGGCGTTCGTGCTGACCCACAACGCGCCAACCTCATCCTCCGATACCGAGAGAATCCCGTTCTCCGGCAATCCGTCTTTGGTTGTGAACGAGGTAACGATGCCGTCTTTCATCCGAGCCAGCCCATTGCCTGTCCCGATCCAAAGCGCGCCGTCGCTGGCAGCGAGCAGGCAGCGAATATCCCCGCTCGGGAGCGCCGGCTTCGAGCGCTCATCGAAGACGGCAAAACTCAAGCCGTCGAACCGCACCAGCCCGGCCTCGGTGCCTAGCCACACATAACCGTCGCGGGTCTGCGCCAGCGCTTGCACTGTGTTTTGCGGCAGGCCGTTCTCCATCACCCATGTCTGCCGGCCATAGCGATCGAGTGGAGTGGAGGGCTCAAGAGCAAGAGCGGCGCGACAGAACAGTAGCAGCAGCGCCAGCGACAGCGCGCCGACGAGGTGGCGCGGCCTTCGCGGAATTCGCAGCTTCGTATTGGCTTCAGCGCATACCAATTGTTTGAGTCAAAGATCGACCGAATGGAGCACTTCAAGACTAATGCAATGGAGGACGCCTGGGGTCAACCGAATTATGGAGTCCCGTTCAAGCACACCAACATCTATCACCGGCCGAATGAATTACCTCCCTTTTTGGTCCCCCACCGGCCTCGCCGACCCACGGGGGATGAAACTGTGCCTCATCCATCGAGCGCTTCCTGCTCGATGGGTGGGACACCGCAAAAGGCGAACGCGGCGACAAATCCCCGTGTTGTTTCTTCCTACAGCGTGTTTCATAAACCCGTTTTGTGTCAGGGCACGACTTTAGTCGTGCCGAAAACAGCATGAAAAATGAGGGGTTTTAACCCCTGCGGGATGAATGCCGGGCCTTAACAGCCATTTATTAAACACGTTCTCTAGAGGAACGCCGTCGGATCTTCGTCCCGGAGGGACGAGTCGAAAATAGCCCAGGGTGGACCCCGGCCCTGAGCTACGCGAAGGGAAAGGGGAAACCCTGGGTTCACGCGGGAAAGACTTCGCGCGCCCCGTAGGGCAGCGACGAACCTTTGCGCCCTCGGTATTCAGATTTTCGCAACTGCATTGGTACGGAATGCACACTGGAGTCGATGCCTGCGTCGTCGGCTAAGCAACGACTTCGCTCCCGGCCATAAACACCCGCGGCCGAGCCGGCGCGGCGATGAAATACGCCAATTCGCGGTAATCGCAAAACTCGTGGATTAGGAAATCGGCCTGTTTGCCAGGCTCGAGCATTCCCACCCGGTTGCCGAGCCCCAGGCTCCACGCCGCGTTGACCGTAGCGGCAGTAAGCGCTTCGGCGGGCGTGAGCTTCATCTGGAGACACGCCAGCGAGAGCACAAATGGAATCGACGCGATGGGCGACGAGCCGGGATTGAAGTCCGTCGCAACCACGATTGCCAATCCCTGTTCGACCATCGCGCGGGCCGGCGGATATTGCGTGTGCCCCAGAGCGAATACCGACCCCGGCAACAGCACCGGCTGCACGCCTGCCTCGCGCAACTGTGCGAGAGTCTCGATGTTGACGGCTTCAAGATGGTCGGCCGTCACCGCGCCAAGCTCTGCTGCCAGCGCAGCACCGGTGCCCGGTTTGAACTGCTCGGCGTGCACGCGGAGCTTCAGGTCATTGCGGCGCGCTGATGCGAGCACCGTTCGCGTTTCTTCCACCGTGAACGCGCAATCGTCGCAGAAGGCGTCGCAATTCTCGGCGAGATGTGCTGCGGCGACCTCGGGGATCAGTTCCTCGGCAATCCAGCGGACGTAGTCTGAGCGGCGGCCGCAAAACTCAGGCGGCACACAATGCGCGGCCAGCAGCGTGGGGACTACTTGCGCGGGGCCCTCAGCGTTGAGCCGTTGAATCACGCGCAGCATCTTCAGTTCTGTTTCGCGGTCGAGCCCGTAACCCGACTTCGCTTCCATCGTCGTTGTTCCTGAGCGCAGCATCCAGTCGCGGTGGCGGCGCGACTCGGCCAGCAGCTCGTCTTCACTGGCCGCGCGCGTATGGCGCACGGTGCTCAGAATGCCTCCGCCAGCCGCGGCGATCTGCTGATAGGTGGCTCCGGCAATGCGCTGCTCGAACTCAGCCGCGCGATTGCCGGCAAAAACGAGATGCGTGTGCGCGTCGACGAAACCGGGGGTTACGCAAGCACCGTTAGCGTTGATTTCGCTGGCGCGCCGCGGAATCAGCGGCTTGATCTCGGAATAAGCTCCAGCAGCTTTGATCCGCCCGTCTTCAATCAGCAGCGCGGCATTCTCAATGATTCCAAGCTCACGCAGCTCGGCTCCCATACGCGGACGCGCCGGACCGGCAAGGGTGATGAACTGGCCGATATTGAGGATGGCAAGCAACTCACCCATGCTCACTTCCCCGCCATCGGCATCTTAATTCCCTTTTCCCGCGCCGTTCGCTGCGCGAGCTCATACCCCGCATCCGCGTGCCGCACAACGCCCAACCCCGGGTCGTTGTTCAGCACCCGGGCGATCTTTCGCGCGGCCAGCTCCGTCCCATCGGCAACCGTTACCTGCCCGGCGTGCAGCGAGTAGCCCATGCCCACGCCGCCGCCATGGTGGAAGCTGACCCACGTTGCGCCCGAGGCCGTATTCAAGAGCGCATTCAGGATCGGCCAGTCGGCAACGGCATCGGAGCCGTCGAGCATCTTTTCCGTCTCGCGATAGGGGCTGGCCACCGAGCCCGCGTCAAGATGGTCGCGGCCCATGGCGATGGGCGCCTTCAATTCGCCCTTGCGCACCAGTTCGTTGATCGCGTCGCCCATCTTCGCACGCTCGCCGTAGCCCAGCCAGCAGATGCGCGCCGGCAGTCCCTGGAAGGCAAAGCGCCCGCGCGCCAGCCGCAGCCAGCGCGTAAGAATCTCGTTCTCGGGGAAGAGCTCGAGCGCCAGCTCGTCGGTGCGGTCAATGTCGCGCGGATCGCCCGACAGCGCAACCCAGCGGAACGGCCCCGTGCCGGTGCAGAACAGCGGGCGAATGTACTCCGGCACAAAGCCGGGAATGTTGAATGCGTCGGCGCATCCCGCGTCGAACGCAAAGCGGCGAATGTTGTTGCCGTAGTCGAAGGTCACCGCTCCCGCGCGCTGCAGAGCCAGCATCGCATCCACGTGCACCACCATCGACGCTGTCGAACGGCGCACGTATTCCTCCGGATCGCGCTGCCGCAGCTCCGCAGCCTGGCTCAGCGAAAGCCCCTGCGGAACGTACCCATTCAGCGGATCATGGGCGCTGGTCTGGTCGGTCACCACGTCCACATGCACGCCGCGCCGCACAATCTCGGGCAGCACATCGGCGCAGTTGCCCACCAATCCGACAGACAGCCCGCGGCCCTCGCGGCAGGCCTCTTCGCACAGAGCGAGAGCGTCGTCCAGATCCTCGCAGAGCGTGTCGCAATAGCGCGTTTGCACCCGGCGCTCGATGCGGCTGCGGTCAACCTCAACCACCAATGCCACGCCGCCGTTCAACGTGACGGAGAGCGGCTGCGCGCCGCCCATGCCGCCCATGCCGCCGGTCACAACCAGCTTGCCCGCCAGGGTGCCCGCCCCGCCCGCACCCGCAAAATGCCGGTCGGCCAGCGCGGCAAAGGTCTGGAAAGTCCCCTGCAAGATGCCCTGCGTGCCGATATAAATCCAGCTCCCCGCCGTCATCTGGCCATACATCATCAGGCCCTTGCGGTCGAGCTCGTTGAAAGTGCTCCCACGTTGGCCCATTTGCCCACCAGGTTTGAGTTGGCAATGATCACGCGCGGCGCCATCTCGTGCGTAGGAAACACCGCGACCGGCTTGCCCGACTGCACCAGGAGCGTCTCCTCGCTGCCCAGCTGCTCCAGCTCGCGCACAATGGCGTGGTAGCACTCCCAGTTGCGCGCCGCCTTGCCGATGCCGCCATAAACCACAAGGTCCTGCGGGCGCTCGGCATTTTCCGGGTCGAGATTGTTCATCAGGCAGCGTAGCGCCGCCTCCTGCTGCCAACCCTTGCAGCGCAACTCGGTGCCGCGCGGCGCGCGAATCACTGGAGCTGCCGTCGTCGGAGCTCTGTTATCGCCATGCTCCCCACCTGTCCTCCCAAGCACTGCACCCAAGCCGAAAGAGTCGCCGCGCAGCGCCGAAAACTGCTACTCAGGATACTACCGGCGGCGCGCACCCGGCTGTATGCAAGGTTGCGATCTCTGGCCGCAGGTCATTATTCTTCTCGCCGTGCCTAACACGATTGTTGAATGCGTACCGAATTTCTCTGAGGGCCGCGATGCGGCCAAAGTCGACGCCATTGTTGATGCCATGAAGCTGCCCGGCGTGGTCCTGCTCGACCGCGAGATGGACGCCGACCACAATCGCTCGGTGATCACCATTGCCGGCGAGCGCGAGGCGGTTGAAGAAGCTGCGATTCGCGGCGTGGGCAAGGCGGCAGAGCTCATCGACCTCAACCACCACCAGGGCGCGCATCCCCGCCTGGGCGCGGCCGACGTGGTGCCCTTCATCCCCATCAGCGGCGTAACGCTCGACGACTGCGTGGCCATGGCGCGCCGCGTCGGTGCCGAGATCTTGAAGCGCTTCGGCGTTCCTGTGTATCTCTACGAGGCAGCCGCAACTCGGCCCGAACGCACCAACCTGGAAAACGTCCGCCGCGGCCAGTTCGAGGGCATCCGCGATGAGATCGCAACCAACTCCGCGCGCCTGCCCGACTTTGGCGAAGCCCGCCTGCACGCAACTGCCGGCGCCACCGATTGTTGGCGCGCGCAAATTCCTCATCGCCTATAACATTTTTCTCAACACACCCGACGTCGAGATCGCAAAAAAAATTGCCAAGGCGGTGCGTTTTTCCTCCGGTGGGCTGCGCTACGTAAAGGGCGCGGGATTCCTGGTGCGCGGCCAGGCGCAGGTTTCAATGAACCTGACTGACTTTGAGCAGACCCCCATTCACCGCGTCTTCGAATTCGTGACGCGCGAAGCCGCCCGCTACGGCGTTGTGCCCGTTTCGAGCGAGATTATCGGGCTCATCCCCAAGCTCGCGCTCGAACAGGCAGCCGAGTGGTACCTGCAGGTGGAGAACTTCGACTCGTCGCTGATTCTTGAGAATCGGCTGGCAGATGTAATGAGCGGCAAAGCCGCCGCCGGAGGCCCCAACGCCACGCTGCGCGCGGGGATCGAGCCTTTTATCGAGCAGCTCGCCGCACCCTCGGCAACTCCCGGAGGAGGCAGCGCCGCAGCCGCAAGCGCGGCCATGGCTGCGGGCCTGGCCGCAATGGTCGCATCCATGTCGCGTGGCAAAAAGGCCTACCTTCAGCACGATGAAGTGCTCGGTGCGGCCATTACGCGGCTCACAGTGCTGCGCGAAGCGTTGAAGGCCGCAATCGACTCCGACGCCGAGTCCTACAACGCAGTGATGAGCGCGTACAAGGCTGCCAAGGCTTCGCCAGACGGCGGCGAAGCCATCGCAGCGTCTCTGCGGCTCGCAGCGGGAGTTCCATTAGGCGTAGGTGAGAGCGCCGTTGAAATCGCTCAGATCGCAACCGGCCTCAGAGCCATTACCAATCCCAGAATGAGCTCCGACCTCGCGACGTCGATCGCTCTCGCCAATGCCGCGCTTGCTGGCGCGCTGGCCAATGTCGAGGTCAATCTGGAGTCGCTGGAAGCTGACGCGCCTAAGCCGTTGCCGCCCGCAGACGCGACATTTGTTTCCGCGACGCGCAGCCGGGTTGCGTCGCTGCGCAGCGCAGGCTAGAGCATTGTCGATTCACTTGCTGATTGGAACGCGAGACACCAGGGGGCTCCTCCGCAGGCTCGATGCCCTCTCAACCAGATGAGGCGCAATCAACTGCGCGCTAAGCGCAGGCCGCGACTTGCTGTTTGCCAGCTTCAGCGCCAGCGCCGCGGCAATCTTCCCGATTGCTTCACTCCCCTGATCCACCGACGTGAGGGGCACTCGAAGCAGGTCCACAAACGGCAGATTTCCGCATCCAACTACAGCAATATCTTCTGGAATGCGCAGCCCCGATTCAAGAATGGCGCGTATAGCGCCCAGGGCCGAAGGATCGTTGAAGCAGAAAATCGCATCCGGAAGCACTTTGCCCCGAATCAACTTCATAGCGGCCCCATACCCGCCTGGTTCGCCGCGGTGGTCTCCTGAAGTGCCGAGCGACACCACCTGCTCCGTGAGATGTCCGCCTTTGAACTCCGCAAGCGCTTTCCGATATCCCGCCAGCCGGCCCACCGCTGTGCTCACCTCCGGCCCCCGTATGTGCGCGATTCGCCCGCAGCCTTGCTCTATCAGGTGTTTGGTCGCAATGTACCCCACCTCGACATCGTCGACACCGATAAAGTTGGCATCGAGTCCATTGATCCGGCGATCAAGGAGGACGTAGGGCACCTTCTGCTCATCAAGGTATTTAAAACTCTTCGGCGATGAATGCACCGAAGCAATCAACATTACGTCCACTTGCCGCGCAACCAACTGGCGTATCTCCTGCTCTTCGACGCTTGGATCTTCGTCTGACGAGGAGATGAGAAGGCAATAATCGCGATCGCGAATCTCGGCTGAAATCGCCTTGGCAATTTGCGCAAAAAAAGGATGCAGCAGATCGGGAACAACCAGGCCGATGCTCCAGCTTTGGCCCGTTATCAGCGAACGCGCGGCGAAGTTGGGCTGGTAGTCCAACTCTTTCATCCGCTTCAGCACCCGCTTGCGAGTTTTTTCACCAATGTCCGGATGATTCCGGAGAACCTTTGAGACGGTTACGACCGATATACCGAGATCAGCCGCTATGTCTTTCATACGCACCGGCATTGTGTTTTACCTCGGTCTGGTCTTTGTCGCAGCAATCGGGACTCGCTGATTATGTACAAATAGTGCTTTCCAGTTTAGAGCATAGCTCCGCCAGTCGTGAGAGACAGTCTTCGAAGGGAAACAACGAGCATTCCGGCGCGCTACTCTCCCCGGCCGCAAACCGGTTTCCTGACCGAGGTCCCAAACTGGTTTACTTCGCACCTTGTCGACCTGCCGTCCGAGTGCTATGGTTTAAGTTATCGATTAAGGAGCCCGAAATCCATGCAATCTCCAACAGCTGCCGCCGATCGCCAGACCCAGGGGGTGAATCCTGCTCTCATCCCGTACAGGATCCTGAATTCGGGCGCCAGAATGCCCGCAATCGGCCTTGGAACCTTTGGCTCGGACCACGTTTCGCACGATGCCGTGGCCGAGGCTGTCCTGTACGCAGCCTCCGTTGGCTACCGTCATTTCGATTGCGCCTCAGTGTATGGAAACGAAAATAAGATCGGTGAGTCGTTCAAAAAGCTCTTTCTAGGCGGACTTCGTCGTGACGAGATCTGGATTACCTCCAAGGTCTGGAACGACAAGCACGGCGAGGAAGACGTGATTGCCTCATGTGAGAAATCGCTGGCCGATCTCAAGGCCGGTTACCTCGACCTTTACCTCGTCCACTGGCCATTTCCCAATCATCACCCCCCGGGCTGCGACGTAAGCGCGCGCAACCCCAATGCGGTCCCTTACATTCACCAGAACTACATGCGTACCTGGCGCAAGATGGAAGAGCTCGTCGACCGCGGACTGGTGCGCCACATCGGCACCTCGAACATGACCATCCCAAAGATGGAGCTGGTGCTTCGCGATGCGCGCATCAGGCCGGCCGCCAACGAGATGGAGTTGCATCCCCACTTCCAGCAGCCGGAGTTTTTCCGCTACCTGGTCGACCACGGCGTTCAACCCATCGGCTACTCACCCATAGGCTCTCCGGGACGGCCGGAGCGCGATCGCACACCGGATGACACTTCGCCGACTGAAGATCCGGTGATTCTCGAGATCGCAAAACGTCTCGGCATTCATCCAGCCGTGGTTTGCATCAAGTGGGCCGTTCAGCGCGGGCAGGTCCCAATTCCCTTCTCGGCAACGCCGCGCAATATTCTCGGCAACCTGCTCGGCGTGGTTGGCGAGCCGCTCAGCGCCGACGATATGAGCGCCATTGAGAAGATCGACCGCAATTGCCGATTGATCAAAGGGCAGGTCTTTCTCTGGAGGGACAACCAAGTGTGGGAAGATCTGTGGGACGTGAATGGCGTGATTACACCGGAGTAATCGCCGCGGCAAAGATAGAAATGCAGTTCTTCTGGCGAAATCAGCCAGGTCTTTGACCGCTTAAAGCTGTACCAATGTGGTTGCCCCATCCTTTCCCCAGTTTCATCGGGAAAGGGTGGGAATTGACAAAACCATACGATCAAAGACCTTGACGAGCGGGCGAGGAGCAAGACAAGATGCAGACAACCATGAAGGCCGCATTTCTACCGGGGAACAGCACCGTTGTGCTGAAGGAGGTGCCGGTTCCCCAACCGGGTCACGGCGAAGTGCTGATTGCAGTAGGAGCATCCACCATCTGCGGCTCTGACATTCGCGCCATATATCACGAGCATCTCGGCAAAGGTCCCGAAGGCTACCAGGGAGTGATCGCGGGCCACGAGCCCTGCGGCAAAATCGTCGCCGCCGGCCCCGGCTGCCGCCGCTTCAAAGTCGGCGACCGCGTAATTGTCTATCACATTTCAGGTTGCGGCGTGTGCAATGATTGCCGTCGCGGCTACATGATTTCGTGTACCAGCACTGAATATCGCCGCGCCTACGGATGGCAGCGCGACGGCGGCATGGCCGAGTACCTTGTTGCCGAAGAGAAAGATCTGATCCTGCTTCCCGATTCCCTCACCTATCTCGATGGCGCGCAGGTTGCCTGCGGATTCGGCACGGTTTACGAAGCGCTCCAGAAAGTTGGAGTCGACGGCAACCATGCCGTTCTCATTACCGGTCTGGGACCGGTAGGCCTGGCCGCCGGCGCCTTGTGCCGCAAGCTGGGCGCGGAAAAAATCATCGGAATCGACATCTCTCCCGAGCGCCGCGACATCGCCCAGCGCCTTGGCCTCTGCGACACCGTTCTCGCGGCTGGACCCGACAACGTCGCCGAGGTTCGCGAGCCTCACCGGCGGTTATGGCGTCGAGCGCGCCGTCGATTGCTCCGCCAACGCCGAAGCGCGTGCCGCTGCCATTCGCGCCACGCGTAAATGGGGAAAGATGGTGATGGTGGGCGAAGGCGGCACGGTTACATTCAATCCCTCGCCCGATATCATTCACGATCAGAAGACTATCTACGGTTCCTGGGTCACTTCAACCTGGCTCATGGAGGAACTGGTTGAGCGGCTGGTTCGCTGGAACCTTCACCCTGAAGAAATCGTCACCCACCGCTTCTCCCTCGACCAGGCCAGCGAAGCTTATAGCTTGATGGCGTCGGGCCGCTGTGGTAAGGTCGCGGTTTGCCCCACACCGGAGTAACCAATGCACACTGCACCGCCGTCGGAACGCACATCGGATCAGTCCTCGTCTGCACCTCTTCTGCCGCGCACCGGCAGGGTAGCCTTCTTCCTCGTCACGGGGTTGTTCTTTCTGTGGGCCATCCCCAACAACCTCAACGACATTCTCATCAGGCAGTTCATGAAGTCCTTCGAGATCAACCGCCTTGAAGCTGGTCTCGTGCAATCGGCCTTCTACTTCGGCTACTTTTTACTCGCCATTCCCGCGGCTCTCGTCATGCGCCGTTTCGGATACAAGACCGGATTGATGACCGGATTGATCCTTTATGCTACCGGCACGTTCCTGTTCTATCCCGCCGCCATGGCCCGCAGCTACCCTCTCTTTCTCTTCGCCCTCTTCGTCATCGCCAGCGGTCTTGGCTTTCTTGAGACCGGCTCCAATCCGCTGGTCGCTCAACTTGGCGGTTCCTCGACCGCTGTCCGCAGGCTCAACTTTTCCCAGGCCTTCAATCCGCTTGGCGCCATCAGCGGAGCGTTGATTGGCACCAGGTACATCTTGTCGGGCCAGGAACCGAGCACCAGCGATATTGCGGGGATGAAAGCCCAGGGCACTTACGGCGCATTTCTCACCCACGAGACATTGCGGGTCATCACGCCATACATGGTTCTGGGAGCTGTCGTATTGCTCTGGGCTGCCTTTCTGCTTCGCGCAAAGTTTCCGCCTATCGAAGGAGACACCGCAGCCACTGACAGCCGCAAGACCGGCGGCTATCTCGCCCTGCTACGCTATCCTCACTTCCTTTCGGCGGTGTTCGCGCAATTCTGCTACGTAGGCGCGCAGGTTGGCACCTGGAGTTACTTCATCCAGTACACCCAGGACTACACCCACGTTTCTGAAAAGCTCGCCGGCTATTTGCTCGTCGGCACACTTGGCGCCTTCGCCGTAGGCCGATTCTCGTCAAGCTACGTGATGAAGCATTTTCATCCAGACAAAATGCTGGGCGTCTTCGCCATCACCAATATCCTTCTCCTGCTGATCGGGATTCTCCGGCCTGGTTGGGGCGGCCTGGTGGCCGTGCTGCTCACCAGTTTCTTTATGTCCCTCATGTTTCCCACCATATTTGCTCTCGGCATCACGGGGCTGGGCGAACACACCAAGGAGGGCGCATCGCTGCTGGTGATGGCGATTATCGGCGGAGCGGTTTTCACTCCGCTTATGGGACTCGCTTACCAGGAGACAAAAAGCATGGCGGTCAGCATGATCGTTCCCCTGGTCTGCTATGTGGTTGTCGGCGTCTTCGCCTATTGGGGAACGCACCTTGCGCCACTCTCCAAACCCTCCCCAGCAGCCAATCGAAGAGGTTCAAATTGACTACCCGTCTTGAACGTGACGCGCAAACATGGGAACAGCGGCTGCAATACCTTTTGCCGCTGTTAGGCCATCGCAACTGGATCGTCGTTGCCGATTCAGCCTATCCGGCGCAGTCGAATCCTGGAATCGAAACCATTTACACCGGCGAAGATCACATCCAGGTGCTGGAGAAGATCGTCGAGGCGATCAACGCCTCAGGCCATATTCGCGCCAACATCTATATGGATGCCGAGCTGAAACACGTGCGAGAAGAAGACGCCCCCGGCGTAACCGCGCTTCGCGATGAAATCAATCGCACCCTCAGCGGCCAGAACGCACGCGTGCTCGAGCATGAGCAGATCATCGCGAAGCTGGATGAAAGCGCCAAACTTTTCAACATAGTGATTTTGAAATCGACGCTCGCAATTCCATACACATCGGTTTTCCTTGAGTTGGATTGCGGGTATTGGAACGAAGGCGCGGAAAAGCGGCTGAGAAGTTCCGTGGCCGCTGATTCCGTTATGGCGCAAGACTGATGCCGGCGACAACCCTGCACGATCGGTGATCTCTGATCTGCAATGGTCTCTGGTTAGAGTCGGGTTTTGAAAGGGCACGACTTTAGTCGTGCCGTAAACGGTTGATAGGGGTTGGGGGCTTTAGCCCCCGAGGAAAGAATTAGGTGAGGGTCACTTTCATCACGAGCCTTTAAGGAGCAATGAACCATGCAAAGACGAGAGTTCTGCAAACTTGTCGCGGCTGCGGCTGCGGCGCGAGCGATTTCAGCACGGGGCCAGTCGGCGGCGAACGCGCCTGCCGGCTTCAACAAGCTCAACCTCACCTACGAAGAATTCTGCGCCCTGCCGGAAAAAGAGCGCGTCTTCTACGCGCTCGTCGATGGCAAAATCGCCGAGACAAAACTGAACGACGCGGACTGGACGCCGACCGGATGGGGCGACGACGTCCAGCTTCCGGGCGGCTCTTGGGACGGCGTGCCCATGCAGGCGCCAATCGACGGTCTCGCTGGCGACGGCCCGTACCAGGCCAACTGGGATTCGTTGTTGCAGTACGACGCGCCCGAGTGGTATCGCGACGCCAAGTTCGGCATCTGGGCGCACTGGAGTCCGCAATGCGTGCCCGAAGACGGTGACTGGTACGCACGCAACTATGTACGAGGAGGGCTCTCCCGACTACAAGTTCCAGAATAGCCGCATTACGGGCATCCCTCCCAAGTTCGGATACAAGGACCTGACCGCGCAGTGGACGCTGCTCAACTGGGAGCCTGAAGAGCTGATCCAGCGCTACAAAAACGCAGGCGCTCGGCTGTTCATCACGCTCGCCAACCATCATGACGGTTTCGACTCCTGGGACTCAAAGCATCAACCCTGGAATGCGAAAAATCACGGGCCCCATCGCGATGTGGTGGGTGAGTGGGCCGCGGCCGCGCGCCGCAACGGACTGCGCCTGGGCGTGACGGTGCACCAGGCGCGCAATTGGTGGTGGTTCCAGACCTCTCATAACGCCGACAAGGCCGGCCCATTGGCCGGTGTGCCATACGACGGCCGTATGACAAGAGCCGATGGAAAGAACCAGTGGTGGGACGGGCTAGATCCGCAGATGCTCTACGGCGTGAAGCATCCCAGGAACGCGTTGCCCGATGCCTCGTATGTGAAACACTTCTACGATCGCACCCGCGACCTGATCGATCAGCACGACCCCGACCTGCTTTACTTCGATAACTCGCTGCTGCCGCTGGGCTGGGGCGGCATGAACGTGGGCGCTTACTACTACAACCACAACCTCAAAACGCGCGGCAAAATGGAAGCGGTGTTGAACATCAAGAACGTGCCCGACAAATTGGCCAAGTCAGTTGTGGCCGACTACGAGCGCGGCCTCACCAGTGCCATCATGCCTTACGCGTGGCAGTCTGAGACCTGCATCGGCGACTGGCACTACCGGCGCGCGCTCTTCGATACGCCAGGCCAATACGGCGGTTATCTGCCGCCGCGCGATGCTATTCACTGGCTCGTCGACACGGTGAGCAAGAACGGCACCTTCATCCTCAACCTGCCGGGCAAGCCCGATGGCACCATCGACAGCAAAGAGATTGCTGTGCTCGATGAGATTGCGGCGTGGCTCAAGATCAACGGCGAAGCAATCTTTGAAACGCGTCCGTGGACCGTCTCCGGCGAAGGACCAAACAAGGTTGAGAGCGGATCGTTCAAAGGCCAGAGCATCAGCGCTCTAAGTGCAAAAGACATTCGCTTCACGCGCAACAAGGCCAACAATGTAATCTATGCAATCTTTCTCGGCTGGCCCACTGACGAAGCGCAGATTGCAGCGTTGGGACTCGCAGGCAAAACGAATCCGGGCAAGGTCCAGAACGTAACAGTGCTTGGCTCCGATGCCAAAATCAAATGGACGCAGGAAGCCGACGCACTCAAGCTGACATTGCCTCGCCAGTCGTGGCAGGCCAACGACTACGGCGCAGCCGTCAGAATCGCGATGAGCTAGGAGCTATCCGAAGACCTGTTTTGAAAGGGCGCGGCTTCAGCCGTGCCGCAATTTGCCCAATAACGACGAGGGCTTTAGCCCCCGAGGGACGATTTTATCGTCCGGAATGGCGTCTTTCAGACCGCCTCTCGTCCGGACTTGTCGATGGCCGCTTTGAACAGCATCCTGTATCATCGTCCCGAGATTCCCATGACTCGATCCCGCGCTCTTCTCGTCTCCTTAGTCCTGCTCGCCGGTGCGTGCGCATTCGCCCAGCGGCCTCCCATACAACAGCAGCTCACCTTCACGCCCTATCATGCAGACGGCATTTACAAGCTTGGCGAAACAGTCGGCTGGACCGTCACGCCTGGCCCCGACGCGCCCACCTATGCCTATAAGTGGACGATTCGCCGCAACAACGCTGTGATTCTCAAGGAAGGCAAGCTCGACTTAACCTCGGGTAACGACAAGATTGAGATCGTCGGCGATCAACCCGCGATGATCTATGTCGCCATTGAGCCGTATGCGAATCTCGACACCGGATCGCCTGCGCCGAATGCCGCGGCCTCGACTACGGCTCCCGCTAACCCTGCAGCCACAAGCCAGGGCATCCCGGCTCGGGATGCCGCAACCACATCCGCGGCTCAGTCCGGCTCCACAACTCCCGCCCAGAGCAGCCCGGCCCTGGTGCCCGCATGGAAGGGCGGCAACACGGGCCGCAACAACGGCCTTTATGCCGTAGGCGCTGCTGTCGCGCCACTTCAAATCCCGCTCTCTACTCCGCGTCCCGACGACTTCGATTCGTTTTGGGATGGCAAGCTTGCCCTGCAGGCCAAGGTGCCCATCAATCCGTCAACTCACTCCTGTCCAGACCGATGTGCCCGGTGTTGAAATGAGTATGTTCGTCTTGGACGCCCTCGGATCGAAAGCGCACGGCTACGTCGCCAAGCCCGCGCAAGAAGGAAAATTCCCAGCGCTCGTGCAACTGCAATACGCGGGCGTTTATGCGTTGAACGCACACGCCGACGCTATGCGTGCAGCAGAAGGCTGGCTGGTTCTCAATGTCGACTCGCACGACAAGCTGCCCTCCGACCCTTCCGGAGGAATTCCGCAGATTTATAACGCAATCGGCAATACCGATCGCGAGAAATCGTATTTTCTCGAATATGTACCTGCGCGATTCGCGGGTGCTGGATTACTTGGTGACCCGGCCCGATTGGGACGGCAAGACAATCGTTCTGACCGGCGGCAGCATGGGTGGCCAGCAGAGTATCGCCCTTGCTGGACTGCGGCCAGACAAAGTAACCGCGGTGGCGGTTTGCGTGCCGGCCGGCGCGGATACCAATGGCGATCTGCATGGCCGCAAGGCCGGCTACCCTTTCTGGCCCTCAGAAAATCCCGACGCCATGAAAACCGCTCTCTACTTCGACATTGTCGATTTCGCGTCGCGCATCAAGGCGCCGGTGATGGCGGGCTTCGGATTCATCGACACCGTTTCGCCACCTGCCGGCGTATGGACCATGCTCAACCAGATTCCCGGCCCCAAAGAACCGTTGCCGGTCATTGATTCCGAGCACGATAACTACACTTACATGAAAATGGAACCGTGCCATAAGAGATCGGATGAGATTCTCGGCCAACTGTTGAAGGGCGGCGAGTACAAGCCGAAGGAATTCCAGCCGTAGTGGGGTGCTCGACAAACTCCGAACCAGCGACATTTAGCCCGCTTCTCTCGCCGAGTAACGCGATCGGGAGCACAGTTTCACAATCGAGCTTTGAGACTGTGGAGGCCGTGAGCCGCCATGTGGTTAATAGTACGATCTTTCTACGGGCGTGAGAAATGCCTGCTTCATCGGGTAGGAGGCGGGATCACTCCCGCCGTCCTCCCACACCACAGGACGTGCCGTTCGGCATCCGGCGGTTCATGAAGCAGATGTAAGACGTTGCTGAGCTTCCAGCAACGAAACCAACCCCATACGGTCGAACCAGGACTTTGGATAGGCGGCATTCATGTGCGACGCGCCGCCGTTCCACCACGGGCCGCGCCCGTTGGTAGCTGAGCGCCACGCCCGCACCTCGTCTATCCCCGCCCGCATCAGGTTCTTTGCCCGCGCATAGACGCGCTTCCACTGCCGCCACAGAACGCTTCGCAGCTTGCGCCTGATCCAGCCATCGAGGTCCTCCAGCACACCTTTGACTTCGGTGAGCCGGAAGTACGCGATCCAACCCCGCAGTATGGGATTGAGCCGCTCGATGGCTCGTTGCAGGCTTTGGCCACGAGCCTTCCGCAACGTCTCGCGGATTTTCTCCGCCAGACGCTTGCGGCTTGCTTCGGCGATCTTCAGCTTCGGTTTCCTGTGCCACGTCATGCTGTAGCCAAGGAACTTTCGCACCCACGGGCGAGCCACCGCGCTCTTGGACGCATTGACTTTCAACTTCAGTCGCTGCTCAAGAAACACCGTGACCGCTTGCATCACCCGCTCCCCTGCCCGCCTGCTGCCGACGTAGATGTTGCAGTCGTCCGCATAGCGGCAGAAGCTAAGCCCGCGCCGTTCCAGTTCACGGTCCAGATCGTCCAGCAGGATATTCGATAGCAGGGGAGACAGCGGTCCGCCTTGCGGTGTGCCTTCCGTGCGCGTACTCGTTATCCCACCTTCCATCAGTCCCGCCTCCAGGTAGCGCCGGATCAGCTTCAACACCCGTTCGTCCCCGACCTTGCGCGCCACACGCGCCATCAGCACGTCGTGGTTCACACGATCAAAGAACTTTTCCAAATCGAGATCGACGACCCACCGCTTCCCTGCCGCAACGTAGCCACGCGCCGCTTGAACGGCTTGATGGGCGCTGCGTCCGGGACGGAAGCCATAACTCGACACGGAAAACTCCGGATCGAACAGCGGTTGCAAAACCTGATTGAGTGACTGTTGAATCAGACGGTCCAACACCGTCGGAATGCCCAGTGTGCGAACCCCGCCTTGCGGCTTGGGGATCTCCACCTTGCGCACCGCCTCCGGTTGATACACACCCGTCAACAGGTCCTGTCGCACCCGTACCCAGTGCCGTTGAAGCCATGGCTTGAACTCCGAGACCGAAAGTCCATCGACTCCCGGCGCTCCTTCGTTCTGCACCACGCGCTCGTAGGCCCGGAACAGGTTGCTGCGTTCCACCACGGCTTCCATCAGCCGTGATGCCTCCGGTTTCGGCATCCCAACAGCCGCCGTGCCCGACTCAGCACCAAGACCGGCCCCGGACAGGTTCCGCCCATCCGCCTCCGATCTGGCCGCACTCGCGTGCGCTTCTGCTTCTTCGTCCTGCATCGAGGTCTGCTCTCCTACTCCCGTACTTCACGTTTGGCCCTTCATCCCGCTCACGCGGAACTACTATGGCCGCTGCTGACTTCTGGCGATTCATCCCAACGCCTCACGACGCCGGTAGCCCAGAGGCAAACCGCCAGACCTCCCCGGGTATTACGCACTCACCTTCATGCTTATGCCTGTCGGATCTACGTCATGGCGTTCCGTGCAAGAATCGGGCTTTGCAGAGATTGGCCTGCTCACCCCGCCGTGCCGCCTCTATCCGCTCGCTGTTCGTCAGGCCAGCGCTTTGCCTGCGGCTTCCTCCAGATTCCGCCTCGCGACGGACACCCTTGCCGTTCAGCTAACACTTCCCCTTGCCGGGTGTGTAGGGGACTTCCACCCCCAAGTGAGTGCGCCATGCCGGGCGCACCAAAAGCAAGTGGCCCAGGTTGCCCTGGGCCACAAGTTATTTCATTCTCAGTTGAGATCAATCCGCAGTGACGGTGAATGTCTGCGACGCCGTGGGAGCAGCCGAGTAGTCGGCATTGCCTGCCTGAGTTGCCCTGATGGCGCATTTGCCAGCCGCCAGCATAGTTGCCACGTTTCCTGAAACCGAGCAGGTGACGTGAGTTGAGCGCCGCATAGCTCACCGGCAGGCCGGAAGAAGCAGTGGCCGTAAGCGTGACATTGGCTCCGACCACCTGGGCCGGAATCGTTGGGAAGGTGATGGTTTGAGCTTTCTTCTGACCGTAAAGCTCTGCGTGACGGCCAGTGCTGCCGCATAGTAGGTGTTGCCGGGCTGGGTTGCCTTGATTGTGCAGGTTCCAGCCGCAACCAAAGTAACGGTGTTCCAGAAACCGTGCAGACCGGTAATGTAGTCGATGCGAAGCTGACCGTCAGCCCTGAGCTTGCTGTCGCGCTTATGGTAAACGGCGCCTCACCAAACGTCTGGGTAGCGATGGTTGGGAACGTGATGGTTTGAGTAGCCTGGAGCACGTGATGTTCCGGCTGACGGTCTGGCGCGGCTAAGTAATCGCTGTTGCCAGCCTGGTTGGCGTTGACGATGCAATAGCCCGGCACAAGCAGAGATGCGGTAGTGCCGCTGACAGTGCAGATGGTCGGTGTGGTGGTCGTGAAAGTGACCGTCAGCCCCGAGCTGGCGCTGGCCACGAGCGCGACCGAGGTGAGGGCCGGTTGTGCCGCGATGGTCGGGAAGGTAATGGTCTGAGCTGCTTTGTTCACGACTTCGCTCAGAACTGCGGAAGTGCTTGTGAGGTAGGTCGTGTCGCCGGAGTAGACTCCCGTGATGGAGTTGGCGCCTACAGCCAACGACGAGGTTGAAATCGAGGCCACGTCGCTGCTAAGAGTCCCAGTGCCTATTAAGGTGGCGCCGGAATAGAACTTAACGGTCCCGGTTGGTGTTCCGGAGGTGCCAGGCGCAACCGTGGCCGTAAAGGTCACGCTCTGTGCGTAGCTCGCCGGGTTCAACGAGGATGTTATGGACGTGGTGGTATTCTCGTTCACCGTCTCGTGGTAAATCGGGGAGTTGCTGGCCAGGAAGTTACCGGTCGTCGGGTATTCCGCCTTCAGATTGAGTATTCCGGCAGGCAAAGCCGTGGTTGTGAAGGTTGCCACGCCTCCTGAGAGAGTACCGGTGCCAAGGCTGGTGGCTCCGTTATAGAAAGTCACTGTGCCGGTGGGCGTGCCAGAGAGAGTAGCCGTTATTGTCGCGGTCAATGTGACTGAACCGCCGAGCAGCGATGGGTTGGGAGATGCGACCATCGCAGCAGTGGTGGGCGAATCGATCACGAAGCTGGTGGTCGTGGTTGCCCCGACTTCACCGGAACCAGCCACGCTCCAGGATTTGACCGAATGAGTGCCCAGCGCCGAAACGGTGAAGGGTGACGAGTAAGTTATTTGCGGCGCCGCCATCGAGTTTGTAGTAGGTGTGGGCAACGCCGCTGGCGCCGGTGGTGGTGCCGGTGAGAGTCACCTGCACGGCGGATTTATAAATGTTTCCGGTGTAGACGGTTCCGCTCAAACTGGCCGTGGTAACGGGCATTGTGGTGTCGATGTAGACCCATGTGTACGGCTCAGATGAGTAGTTGCCCGCATTGTCCACTGTGAAGTAGTAAATGTAGTTCTGCGCCCTGCCCCGAGTAAGTAAAGGGACCGGTGTAAACGTGCACGCGACCCAGATTGCCCGGGTAGCAGGCTCCCGTGTCGATTGCGTAGTACGTCGTCTTAATTCCCGAGGCATTGCTCCCGCCGGGATCGGACGGCGATCAGCGTCACGGTGACGGATTTGTTCACACAGATCGTGCCGGCTGCCGCGGGGTTGGTGGAAACCGAGATGTTGGGGGCAACCGAGTCAAAGCAGACCGGCCCGTAGGAATTCACGTTCGTGACGCCCTGGTTATCCCAGCCTCTGACATAGGCTGTGTGGCAGCCCTGGCCCGATGATCCTGCGCAATCTGCGCCGGTGTTGTCCAGACAGCCGAAGAGTCCGTATGCGTACTCCGGGCCGGCATAGAACGAGTCTCCGTCGCCGCCGTGTGGCTTGCTGTACGAGTCGGACTCGATGGTGTCCCAACCCTGCGTGAAACCGGCGGAGCCGGGTGCCGTATAACCGTTGCCGGAGTCGATCAGATACCAGTCGATGGGATAGTCGGTGTTGTACCAGGTATTCGTAGACGGCCCGCTGAAGAAGACGATCGAGGGATTGCCATCTGCCGGAATAATTCCCAGTTGATGCCCCATGCCAGTTGCATCATATTGGACGAACCCCAGCCGGTAATCGGGTCGTAGCCGGTATAGGCGCAGTAATAGAACAGATTCCAATACGCTGTATCGTCATTGTCACTGCAGCCGCTGGTCATGTCGTAAAAGGGGTTGTGCTGCGCGCCATAAAGGCCGTTGTAGTAGATGAATGGAGATGCGAGGCCAACCGGAGAACAAGCCGAGGTGCTGCCGCTGCCGCACGCGTCGCCGACGTAGTCCAGGTAGGAGTTCTCCTGGGCGAAGAAGCCCGCCATTTCAGGCGCCACAATGCTGGTGCCGCCTTCATCCTGCCATGACCCGCCGGAGACGTACCATTGACCCAGGACATCCGGGTTTGCCGTGAACGAAATGTCGGGCACCATGCGGTTCCCGTTGCCGGTTTCTACGTATTCCGAGCCGGCCTTCCAAAGGTAGAATTTACCGTCAATGCCGTCAGGGTAGGCGGTAGTCGTATCGGTCTGCCAGTAGGGCGCAGCAAACAGGACGCTTACTCCGCCGGTGCTGCCGCCATGGTTGCTGCCGCAAGCGCCTGACCAGCTTTCGCCCTGCCATGCGGTCTCACTGTAAAAGATTCCGTTGGTATACATGTCCAGCTGCGTGCCGCCCGCCGCAATGAAATCGGGATCGGAGGCCGGATACACCACTGCGGTCGCGTCCCCGCAGCCAGCGCTCGCGCCACTATCGCCGGAGGACGCGATCAGCGTAATGCCCGTGCCCACCATGGTGTTGAAGATGGGATGCATGGTCCCGGTTGCCACCGAGCCTGAAAATCCCACATTCTCCTCCCAGCCGTAGCTGGTTGAAACCACCTTCGCGTGGCCGTCGCTGACAATGTCGTTGAAGGCGCTCTCGTAGGTGGTGTACAGTCCGTTTGTCATTTCGTATTCATAAATGTGCGCGGTGTCCAAATAGGAGCCGTAGCTGTTGGACATTGCACCCGAATACTCGACATCCAGGGGAGCTTCGCCATCATTACCAGGGCAAGATCCTCCACCGATGCAGTACCAGTTGAGGTCGTATGCCATCCCGTAGTTCCCGAAGAATGTTTCTACGTCGCTGACGACGAAGCCGCCATATCCGACGAGTGCAATCGAGGATTCAGGCGGTGAGCCGCCGGAGTCGCCCGGCTCGTTGCAGCAGTAGCTCAGCCTTTGCAAAGCGTTAAAGTCGTAGCCGTTAGAACTTTGAACGTTGTCCGGATCCATGGCGTAAGTGCCGCTCATATAATCCAGGGGAAAGTTATCATTGGCCGTCGGTTTTGAAGGCGATCCGCTCTCATCTGCCTTCGCGGCCAGTCGCGCCGCCGGAGCCTTCGTAGGGTCGCCATCGCCATGCGCGTTTTCTCCCTGAGAGACCATCGGGCCGGGAACATAGTCCGCGCCCTTTACCGTCGTCCGAAGGGACCCAATCCTGTGGGGCCTCTCAATATTGCTGAGGCCCGTCACGAAGGTCAGAATGCCGGTCAGATTGCCGGGGATAACCGGGTCGCGGTCGTTTGAAAAGTCCACTTCATTGCCAACCTGGTAGTTGTTGATGGTCACGCCGAACGCCTTCTCAATCGTGCCGGCAGTTCCTTCCACGTCCACGATCAGGCGATCGGAATAGCGTTTCGTCACCGTCAGGCCGACGCTCTGAGCCCAGTCCACAACCGCCTGCTCATCCTCGACGGAAGGGGCGTAGCGCGCGTTCCATTGTTCCAGGGTCAGGAACTTGTGGAAGTTGGGCGAGCCCTTGGTCGTGAGTTCCTTGATGAACTGTTCCTCTTCCGCCATGTGTGGCGCCTTAATCGTCAGCACCAGGCGCAGTTTCTGGTCCGGGTTGTAATGGCTGACCAGGGTGGCCGTCCCTTCAAGCACCTTTTGCGGCGTAAACTTCGCGAGTGGTACCGACGGGTCGGTCATCGCAGGAGCTTGACTGGCCTGGATTGCGATGGGGGCCTGGGCTCCAGCGTAACTTGAGCCGGCCGCAAAGATGGTTAAGGCGAGCAGGAAGCAGAATGCTACTGCTGGATTCATATACCGCAAGTTGTTGCGATGTTGCATATAGACCTCTCAGGGGAGACTTGCTGCGATGGGAAAGATGCGGACCCTGCCGCTATAACTCTCGGTGGTACCCTTTACGTCGGTCGTCGACTCTTGCCGGATATTCCTTGTGCCCTTCGTTGCGGCCTTCGGCCTGCTGGCCGTACCCGTACTCTGACATCCATCAAGGCTCTGTCCATTTAGTGACAGCCGCTCGCAAATCGTTACAGAGAAGCGCAAGGAAAACTGATGCACAATCGTACAAATCAACACATCGACACGAGGTACCGCGGAAAGTGGAAGCCTGGAAAAGATTAAGCTGAGGGGAGTTCATTCTCTAACTGGCACGCCTTTTCAAACTGAGTAATGGATGGGCAACCACCCCAAGACCTATCGATGGAATCCGGATCACCCGGACCCCACCCATCATTGCGTCAGAGTGTCCGCTAAGGTGGCGCGGAAGGCAAGTAACTAATTGTGAAATCTTTTGAAAGTTGTGAATGCTTTGTCAGGCCACAGAAAACAATTGAGTTACGAGATTATTACAATTTTGCGATCTCTTGTTTTGCCTGGGTCAGCGGGGAACTTGCCGGTCGCCGTTCCTCCAGATTGAAAGGAATGCGCGGTATTCCGGCCGCGCCGCATCAAGTTTTTTCTGCCCGCCAAGGACCGGTGCCAGGGTAGAGTCGTCAGGCGGGTGCCGGCCGGCGTTAGCCCGCGGGTTCTTCAACGCTTCAAGCTGACCAGGCTAGTTAACCTGATTCCCTTGGCCGCGAAAGTGGAAGAAGCCGCCTGCTCGTCATAAACGCGGTTCGGATTCGCCTCACTGATTGCCGGGTCTGAAACAGGTGCGCCCGCTGGCCTTCACAGTTTCACAGGGGCTGGTGGGGGGTACAGGAGGGGTTATATTTCTGAAACGGCTCCTGGCTTCTAGCTCCCAGGTTTTTGACCGCTTAGAGCTGTACCAATCTGGTTGCCCCATCCTCCTGAGCACGGCGTAGCGGAGTCGAGGGACCTGCTTTTTGATTTCATCGCTGAGAGGGGAATGGACAAGATCTTTCGGTCAAAGACCTGGCTTCAAGCCAGGAGGTGCGAGGGAGTAGGAACGAGGGAATCCGTCGCGACGGAGAACGAGGGGCCGGGTATAGCCACCACTTTACTCATACCGGGATTATGCGCCGAAGAGGGGAAATGGGATGCAAGTCGGCGAGTTCCATTTATTCCGGCCAATCCTTCGGCATTCAAAAATGAGTTGAAGTCCAGCCGAGCGAGAACCTGTCGTAGCCAACATTCCCGGTGCTCCAGGGAGTGGAAAGCGGGATGACGCATCGCGACTATCCAAACACCTTCTGCGTCCCGAAAACACGGCTCTGCGCTATACTTACGCCACGTTGGCGCCTCCTATGTCAGAACCATCCCCAGAAAATCGGCAACATCCTTCCATGAAGCCCGAGGAGGAAGCCGAAATTGCCGCGAGCCTCTATAAAGAGCTGCATCAAATCGCAGTGGCACGCATGCGGAATGAACGCGCCGGCCATACGCTGCAGCCCACGGCGCTGGTGCATGAAGCGTATCTTCGCCTGGATCTGCCACAGTCTGCATGGAAACAACGATCGAGAATCCTCGGGTTGGCTGCCCACGCGATGCGCAACATCCTGGTGGATTATGCGCGCGCCCACAACGCGGAGAAGCGCGGCGATGGAGCAATTCAGGTGACGCTGGATGATGGCATCGCCGCTACCGATGGAAAGCTCGCCGATGTGCTGGCGGTAGACGAGGCGCTCAGCCGGCTGGCGCAACTTGATCCAAGGCAGGCGCGCATCCTGGAAATGCATTTCTTCGGCGGCCTCACGTTCGACGAAATTGCCGAGGAACTCGGCATCTCATTGCGCACGGTGAAGGGCGACTGGGCCATGGCGCGCGCCTGGCTGCATCAGCAATTGAAGCCGTAAATAACTCCGCGTTCCAGTGTCCAGAGTCTAAAGTTCACGTAAAAATGAATTGTCATCCTGAGCGAAGTTTGCCGCGCTTTTGGCGACAAACGCAGGCGAAGGATCTGCGGTTGCTCTTCAGCGAACTTTGGATTCACGACACAAGGATGGGAACGCTACACAATGAAAGGGGGAAATGCTTTAAGAACGAGCAACGCGGCTGCACCTTTTTTCTTTGCCTTCCGCTTATGGCAGTAAAGGCGGTCAGGAAATGGCCACCGAGAAGAAAGGAGAACAGCCATGAAGGGAAGGATGACAATCGCACTGTTGGTGGCCGCGGGTTTCCTGTCGGCCTTGGGCGCTTTGGCGCACGTACAGCCAAGCGCGCATCTGAAATCTGTCCGGCACACCGTCCCCCCGGTTCAGGTGATGGACAAACGCCCGGCGAACGGGGACAACTGCCCGGTCGCGGTCGGCTTCGGCCGAATTTATCTGGCAATCTGCGGGTAAGGCGATGCGGACAGCGAGGGCGAGTCAGAGATGGGACCATGCTGAGTGCAGAGCATCGAGGAAACGATGCTCAGCTTTTGTGCTGTTATTTGGGCAACTGAGCGAGAGGGCCAAATCCGATATCGCACGCACCGGCTCTGCAAGTAAACGGATCTGAACTATTGCTTGCCAAAGCCGATTTCACACGCGCCGCCCCTGCAAGTGAACGGATCATTGACAACGACCTGATTGGCATTTTGGAAACTTAAGCCAGAGACCTTTATTTTCTTGATGTGATCGCAATGTGGATCAGTTGAATCGGCCGTACCAGCGCATTGTGGGAAGTCATAAGCCAGTCTATAGAACGTGTCGAACATTTCATTCACTGACTTCGGGTGAAACATGCCCTTCTTTGATTTGTCGACCAAATACAGTGGATTGCTTGGGCAGAAAACGAGCCGGTAGCGGAGCATGGGGAAGCTCGTGCATAACTGAAGATCATATGTCGTGATCCTCATCATCCGATTGCTGTTGTCGCGATAACTCAACTCAATAATCCAGTTCGCACTGACAGTTGCATCAACCGTTTCCGGGTCCTGAATGCTAGCGTAATTACAGGGTAAATGGCCATGGTTAGGGCACGGTTTGACGCCATCCATCGACACGTCGATATCGTCGACTCCTGTGGTCTGATAAGCCCAGGCATAGTTTGAGATGGTAGTTGCGCCATTAACCGGAGTCCACTGCTTTGAGCTGAAAAATTCCGAAGACCCACCGCGTGCGAGCGTCGGCAAATCATCCTGGCCGCCAAATAGTTGGCGGTGCCGGCGGGCTTCAGGTTTGTGGTCGCCCCCATTTTGCTGACCGTGACCACCAAGCACGAACATTGACGCAAGCAAGCCGCCTGCGAGCAAGCCAATGGCGCCGATGCCGGTGCCGACAAAGCCTTGGGACAATTTCACTTCAGCCTCCTGCCTCAACGAGCGATTTGCCTTAGTTGAGGTTTGATATCGGGCCTGGAAATATACGAGTTGAAATCGAGGGGAGGCAGGTTGAGCTAGTTCTGTCTGAATGTCAATGGATTTTTCGCTGAATTGCTTGTAAGTTGCCGTTTCGTTAATTTTCCGGCTGCCTGTGCAGCAATCAGGCTACTACGTAATTCCGATTCCAGCCGATGCTTCGATTCATAGTAGGCCTCGGCCTTGGGCGCAATGACGCAACGGCCGGCTGCGGCCGAGGCGCATCCACGGTTCGTGCAGCACACCGCCCCCCGGTTCCGGTGACGGACAAACGCCCGGCGGAGGTGGACAACTGCCCGGTCGCGATCGGCTTCGTCGAATTTATCGGGTAATCTACGAGTAGCAACGATGCGGACAGCAAGAGCGAATCAGGAACTGGAGTTAGTGCGAAGAGCCAAGCATGCGCGGAAGCGATGCTCTGCTCTTACCCTCTTGTGAGAAAGATCATTGATTGTCCAAACCGATATCACATGCCCCTCCCCTGCATTGAAACGGAATAGGAAGACTACTCAAGATCGACCCTGAACTACTACCCTGGAGCGATGGGATTCCAGAAACCGTAACCTGAGAAATATGGTTGCAGCGCGAATGAACAGCATCCTTCGTATCAACATCGCCATCGCACTTCTTAACATCGAAACGTAGCCGATAGGAACTGTCGTTATCCTCATCATATTGTCGATCAAAATCAAGGTTCGTCGAGCCTATGTCTGCCAAGTATAACGTGCCACCTTTAATCGATGTGGCCCCCGGCTTGGCCGTCCCATTGCACGGGTCATCAGTGGATAACTGAAGCACAATATAAATGGAGTCATTACGTCATCATCCTTATCGCGCATGTTGAAAGTTATGGACCAATCCTTGGTTAGGGTCGTAGCGTTCACACTCTCGGCGGGGCCTAGCGTTCTCTTTCCGGATGGATAGGTTATGAGTTCTAGCCCGTCCATCGACACCGCGGAGAGGTTCACAGGGTTGACCGAAGATGAAGAAAATACTCCGGAGCAGGGTTGAGTAACGACTGGTGACCATTTGTTCGTTTTACTCAAGGCATCCATAGACCCCCCGCGCGCGAGCACCGGCAAATCGTCCGGGCCGTTGAAGTCTGTTTTGGGGGCAAGAAAATGAACAAAAGCGCGCCAACTGCGATAGAAACAAAGACGCCGATGCCGACGCCGGCAAAGACATGGGACAATTTCATTTCCGCCTCCTGCCTCAACGAGCGATTTGCCTCTAGTTGAGAATTTAGATCGGGCCTGGAAATATACGAGTTGAATCGGGGGAACGGCCAAGTGTGGCTTAGTTCTGTCTGAATGTCAATGGATTTTTCGCTGAATTGCTTGTAAGTTGCCGTTTCGTTAAGTTTCCCGGCTGCCTGGGCAGCAACCAGGCTACTGCGCAATTCGGAATCCAGCAGGTGTTTCGATTCAAAGTAGCTCTCAGCCTTCGTGGCCTGGTCAAGTGCGGCTCTTGCATCGCCAATGGCCAGGTAAATCCTTGCCGCGGCCAATTCGAAATCGGCCAAATCATCCGGAGCCAGAGGCTTTCCGTCCTCGTCCTTGGGCAAGCCGTCCTGCGCTAGCAGGCTTTGCAGCAGTTGCCGCGCTCCGGCAGTTCTTCCGAGCGCGGCATCTGCGATCGCTCGATCCAACTCAATATTCCGCTTCCGCCCAAAAGACATCCTGGAAACTTCCCGATAATCGTGTCCGCGCTTTGACTGGCCGATTCGAATTTGAGTTGGGCCAGGAGCGATTCCACACCGATTTCCGCGGCGAAGGTACTTGAAGGCAAGCCAGGGAGAGTTTTTTCTTCGCTTCGGGGAATTGGCCGATCCGCCAAAAAGCGTCTGCGCAGCGCGCCGCCTCAAATGACTTCGTGCACATTATCGAGAGCCTTGGAAAAAGCGATTTGATACTGGTCGCGAGCCCGAGGATAGTCTTCCATGGCGATATAAATGGTGCCTTCCAGATCCTCAGACGTCACGAGGAGGCCGTTGCGCCCGGATTGATTTGCCAGTGAGATAGAACCGTTGGCAGTCTTGAAGAGCATCCTGCCATTTTCCCTCGTCCCTTTGAGCGCGGCCAATCAGTAAAGTGGCCAGATCGGCTTCAAAGACGTAGCCGTTGGGTCTGTAATAGGCTCGGCGGCGCGTGCCGGCTGCAGAATTTCGGCGGTGCGACCCTGCTGATTGCGCAGGCTTGCCATGGTGAGGTTGGCCAGCGCCAGCACCCGATCCTGCTGAGACTGATTTAGCACGTTAAAGGCCTGCTGAAGGTTGCTGTCGGCCTCCTGAAAGTTGTCGCTTCCTCCTTCGCCGACCTCTGCGCTCGCCTTGCGAACCAACCCTTCTGCCGCCCAGGGCATGAGCTGGTTCTCTTGCGCTAACTTAATTGCTATGTCTGCATTTTTCTTAGCTCGTCAAACCTCCGAGAGTTGTAGGCCACGCTGCTCAGTTGAGTAAGGGCGCGAATCTCCAGTTGAACGTCATGCAGTTGAGTTGCTTCTTCCAACGCCTTATTCAGGAAGGTGTCCGCCTGAGCTGAATCTTCTCCTTCGTTGGCAAGATATCCACGCTGGTAGTCCAACTCCGCCTGGCCCTCGGGATTCTCGTCTGCCGTATACAACGCTTGTGCCCGATTGAAATCCCGGTTGGCATCCTGAGTTTTGTTGAGGTGGGTCTCCAAAATTGCAGCCTGCAGGTAGGATGCGGCGTTATCGCTGCTCAGAGTCGAAGCCTTCTTGAAGCTCTCGAGAGCATGGGTAGGGTCGCCTGCCCTCTTAAAGGCTATCCCGAGGTCAACATATCCAGCCGCTTTGTCTGAATCCGGCAGCCGATCGAGAATCTTCCGGTAATCCTCCAGCGCACCGGTAAAGTCCCGCGTAAGCGTCGCGCGGATGGCATCGAGATACATCCGATCGAGTGGCGACAAGCGGTCTTCGCCCGAGGTCGCGCATCAGCATTTCATTCTTGGCCATACTATCAAAGTCCAGATCGGACCACGCTTCCGCTAATCGCGCATGCGCCATCATGAATCGGCTGTCCTGGTTAACTGCTTCGCCGAACAATCGCGTCGCCTTCAGATAGCTCCCTTCCCGCAATGCGGCAAGGCCCTTATGGTATGACCGTTTCCCCGCTGCATTCGGTTGGTAGTATTGGCGCGACTGCCAGAAGTAGGCTATGCCGAGAACAGCGAGGGCAAGCAGCAAGCCTCCCGCAATAAGCATTGTCCGCGGACGACTGCTCACCATGTTACGGAGATCCAGCGGCCGGCTGCGCAGCGCCCGCGCCAGTTCCTTTGCCGATTGGTAGCGGCTGGCTTGCATCGTACTCAAGGCATTTGCCGATCACCACATCGAACCGGTGCGGTACACCGCGCTGCATGGAAGATACCGGTTTCGGCCGCTTGCCCCTGAGTACGGCCGCGCCCCGCGATACTGGACGAAGGAAACGGGCGCTTTCCCGTGAGCATCTCGTAAAGCACGATTCCCAGCGCGTATAAATCCGTTGCGGGGGTGACCTCCCTGCCATCAAATTGTTCGGGAGCCATGTATTCCGGCGTCCCAACAAACTGGCCAGACCGGGTAAGCGCCGTATCCGCGTCCGGCTTCGAAGGAGCCACTTCGTGCGCCAGGCCAAAATCCATCACTACAGCGCGCGCGGAACCGGCCCGACTGACGAGCATGATATTTCTGCTTTTCAAGTCGCGATGGATGATTCCGGCTTCATGAATCGTGGCTAGACCCGCGCATATATCGTTTGCAAGCGCTTGTGCCTCGCGCCATGGGATGGGCCCTGATCTGCTTGATTCGGTCGGAGAGCGTGATTCCGTCAAGCAGCTCCATTGTCAGGAATGCGCCCGTTGGTGCGGCGCTGCTGCCGATGATAAACAGTTCGTGTATACGACAGACATTGGGCCCATTCAGCCGGCGCGCAAATTGGACTTCTTTCCTGAAGCGCGACAGGACTCCGGTGCTCGCGACAATCTCCGGGCGAATCGATTTGAGCGCGATGGCCTGCGATAACTCCTGATCGAACGCTTCATAGACGTCACCCATGCCTCCGCTTCCAAGCAAGCGCACAATCCTGAATCTACCTATGACAATATCGCCGGGGGAAAACGCGGAGTATGTTTGGCCGAGTAAGTTCTTGAGATTGTCTGAAAATTTTTCAGTGGTATCGTTCCGCTGTTCGTGGGCTTCGACCAGCGCAACCAATTCCCTGTGCAACTCGGCATCGTTGCCGCACGCTTCCGCGACAAAAGCGCTACGCTCGTCCGGGGGCTTCTCCACGGCTTGGTGGAATAGCGGATTTAGACGTGCCCAAAGCTCTGGTGTCATGGGTTCAGAACCCCTGGGTTAAGGAAACTGCGAATTCGACCAAATGCCACTCGGGGAGAACGCCGTGTTTGCGGCGGGCTGCAAGGGAAGAGAGGAATCTGAAAACCGAGTCGGATTGCGACGGGGGAACTTTGACCGTGATTATAATCCCGCGCCAAGCTCCCATTAGCTCATCAGCGTCATTTTGGCTGGCCGGTGGGGCCTTTGACGGGTGCCAAATGAAACTCGGATTCGGAACACCGGACTAACAGCGGGGTTGCCCATTTTGGGAATCACATTCCGATAAGCAACGATAGGTCGGCTGGGGCCTGCGATTTCAACTGGCATGAACTTCAGTTGTCGCCAGCAATTTTCCGGCAATCCCCAAAAACGCATGGGGCGCAGCCATTGGCCGCGCCCCTCGTTCATTTCCGGCTTGCGCCAGCGTTGCTTGCTGGTGTGATCGGTGCCCAAATTGACGTCGAGCGCAGCCTGCCAGGCAGCTATAGACAGGTCGGGATAGAATCGCCGGAACCAAAAGCCGGCTCGATGACCGGCTGACCGGCTGACTTTGCGGTCTCTTCCTCGGCGACTACGAAAAAGTGACGCAGATCCGCCTTGCCGAACGCGGTGGTGATGGCGACATCGGAGGCGTCGCGGCCTGTCGCCATCAGGATGCGGCCAATGCGGGGCTGATTGTTGCGGGCATCGAATGTCCACCAGCGGCCGTCGAGCCAGGCCTCGAACCACGCGCTGAAATCCATGGGAAGCACGACCGGGACGCCGATGTCTCCCAGATAGCCTGTCGCATATCTTGCGGGGATGTTGAGGGCGCGGCAGAAGGTGATGGCGAGATGCTGGAAGTCGCGGCAGACGCCGACGCGCTCGGTGAACACGTCGAGGGCGGTTTTAGTAGGGCGAGCCTGCTGATAGTTGAACGCCACGTTGTTGTGGACCCAGTTGCAGATGTACTGCACCCTGCTCCAGCCGGGATCGACGCTTCCAAAAAGCTCAAAGGCGATGTTGTTGAAGCGGTCGACCTCGCAATAGCGGCTGTTGAGCAGGTAACTGAGCACCTCATGCGGCAGATCGCCGACCGCTGTTTCGCGGGCGGCGAGATTGAGGATGTCAGGAAAGCCAGTGTCTCGAATGAGCGTTCTGCTGCTCAGGCGCAGGAGACCCGCGGGCGTGACGAAGCGTGCGCAGCGGTTGCCGAAGCTGTCGATATAGCTGGTGACGGGGATATTCGGCTCGGTCTTAAGCTCATCGGGCTCCAACAAGTCGTGAGCGCGCGAAGGATGGACGTTGAGCAGCGCGACCATCGCGACCGGCACGGGAATCTCAAATTGAATGTCGTATCCCAGTCGAATCAGCATTGGTGACTTTCAGCCTCTTTTCATGGTTGCGCGGGCTGCGTGCAAGGTTGTACGGGAACACGAGCCGCGTGGTAGCACAGGCATCCTCTTATTGAGATGCGGAGAATCGCCGGCGCGGTGTTTGGGCGAGAGATGGCGTTGGAAAGCGCAATTTCTGAATGACCTCAAAAGGCAAGGGGCGCGGCCATTGGCCGCGCCCCTTGTTTATACTCGGCCCACGCCGGCGTTACTTGTTGGTGTGAACGGTGCCCAGATTATCTTCGAGCGCCGCCTGCGCCGCGGCTAACCGCGCCGTGAGCAAACGGAATGGCGAGCACGAAACGTAGTTCAGCCCGATTCTGTGGCAGAACTTTACGCTCTCCGGATCGCCGCCATGCTCACCGCAGATGCCCACCTTGAGGTTGGCCCGCGTGTTGCGTCCCTTGGCCACTGCGCCCTTCACCAGCTTGCCCACGCCTGCCTGGTCGAGCGTGGCAAACGGGTCCTGTTTGAAAATTCCGGCCTTGAGATATGCGGGCAGGAAGCTGTTGATGTCGTCCCTTGAAATCCCATAGGTCGTCTGCGTCAGGTCATTGGTCCCGAAGCTGAAGAACTCCGCCTCTTCTGCGATTTGGTCCGCGGTAAGGGCAGCGCGCGGCAGTTCAATCATGGTTCCCACCATGTAATCGACCTTGGCGCCCTTCTCCTTGAAGATTTCTTCCGCGACACTGCGTACAATTGCCGACTGGTTGCGCATCTCCTCGATTGAGCCCACCAGCGGGATCATGATTTCGGGATGCGGATCGCCGCCCTTCACCTTGACCGCGACCGCGGCCTCGATAATGGCGCGCACCTGCATCTCGGTAATCTCGGGAAACTTGATGCCGAGACGGCAGCCGCGCAGACCCAGCATCGGGTTCTGCTCGTGCAGCTCTTCAACGCGGGCCAGCAGCGTGCGCAGCTCCTTGAGCTTGGGCGAGCGCGGCTTGGTGTCAACCAGGTGCTGAATCTGCACCAGCAAATCTTCGCGCTTGGGCAGGAACTCGTGCAGCGGAGGATCGATGGTACGGATGGTTACCGGCAGCGATCCCATGGCTTTGAAGAGACCAACAAAGTCGGCCCGCTGCATGGGCAGCAGCTTTTTCAAGGCTGCCCGGCGGTCCTTCTCGTTATCGGCCAGAATCATGGTGCGCATGTGCTCAATGCGGTCTTCTGCAAAAAACATATGCTCGGTGCGGCAAAGTCCGATGCCTTCGGCGCCGAACAGCATTGCCTGCTTGGCGTCGCGAGGAATGTCGGCATTGGCGCGAATCTTGAGCTTGCGAAGCGGATCGACCCAGCTCATGAACTTCACGAGATCGGGATCGTCCGGCTGCGCTTCGAGCGTGTTGAGTTTGCCCGCAATCACGCGCCCCGTGGTGCCGTCGAGCGAAATGTAATCGCCCTGCCGGTAGGTCTTGCCCTTGACGCGCAATTCCTTCTTCGCTTCGTCAACAACGCAGTCGCCCGCGCCGGCTACGCAGCACTTGCCCATGCCGCGAGTTACCACCGCTGCGTGCGATGTCATGCCGCCGCGCGAGGTCAAAATGCCGTCTGCCACTTCCATGCCGGCGATATCTTCAGGGGTGGTTTCGCCGCGCACCAGCACGATGGACTTGTAAGCCCCGTTCTGGTGTTGCTTCACCGCTTCTTCAGCCGTGAACACAATCTGTCCTACGGCCGCGCCCGGTGATGCCGGCAATCCGGTGGCGAGCACTTCAATCTTCTCGCCCTTCTCCACCAGTCGCGGAACCAGGAAGTCGTACAAGCTGGTTCGGCTCCACGCGGTGAATCGCTTCGTCCTGCGTGATCAGCCCTTCGCGCACCATGTCGATGGCCACGCGAACTGCAGCCAGGCCGGTCCGCTTGCCGTTGCGGGTCTGCAGCATGTAGAGCTTGCCATCCTGGATGGTGAACTCAAAATCCTGCATGTCGCGGTAGTGCTTCTCCATGCGGCGCGTAATGTCTTTGAGCTGCTCGTAGACCTTGGGCATGGCCTTCTCAAGCTCGCTGATTGACAACGGAGTGCGCACGCCCGAAACCACGTCTTCGCCCTGCGCATTCATCAGGTACTCGCCGAAGAACAGGTGTTCGCCTGTCGCGGGATTGCGCGTAAAGCCCACGCCCGTGCCCGAGTTCTCACCCAGATTGCCGAACACCATGGCCTGCACGTTTACCGCTGTGCCGATTGAGTCGTCGATGTTGTTGATGCGCCGATAGGTCTTGGCGCGGTCGTTCTGCCAGCTTCTGAATACCGCATCGCGCGCTTCGGTGAGCTGATCGAGCGGATCCTGCGGGAAGTCATTCCCGGTCTCCTTCTTCACCAGCTTCTTGTATTCGGCAATGATTTCGATGAGTGCGTCGGGCTGCAGATCGTAGTCGAACTTGACCTTCTTCTTCGCCTTCACGCCGTCGAAAATGTGCTCGAACTTTTTCTTGGGAACATCCAGAACCACGTCGCCGAACATCTGGATCAGGCGGCGGTAAGAATCGTATGCAAAGCGGGGATTACCGCTGCGCTTGGCCAGCGATTCGACGGCCTTGTCGTTCAGGCCCAGGTTCAGAATCGTGTCCATCATGCCGGGCATGCTGAACTTGGCGCCCGAGCGCACGCTCACCAGCAGCGGATTTTCGCCCGCGCCCAGTTTCTGGCCCTGCAGTTTCTCAAGTGTGTGCAGCGCATCGAGCATCTCAATGTCGACCTGCGGGCTCACCGCGCCGCGCATGTATTCGCGGCAGGCTTCAGTCTGGATAGTGAATCCGGGAGGCACCGGCAATCCGGCATTGGTCATTTCGGCCAGGCCGGCGCCTTTGCCGCCCAGCACATCCTTCATTTTTCCGTTGCCGTCGGCCTTGCCGTCGCCAAAGAAAAACACATACTTGGTTTCAGTTTTCGTTGAGCCTGCCTTAGTGGCCGGCACTTGTTCCAGAACGCCTGGCGCCATGGATAAAGCCTCCGTCTGTTGGTTTGCGCTGGGGCGGTTCGATTTGCAGGGATTGCGAACAGAGGCTCAACGGTTCCAATTCAAAGGGTGATTTCTGAGCGTGCGCGCAGCATCCAGACATCGGACTGCGCCGCCATGCGGCATGTCGTCACATTACGAATATCGTCTCAAGTATACGATTGCCTGTGCCTTTCGTCACATCGGCGCATTAAATCTCGATACAACCGATGAAAAAAGGTTGAGAAGCAACTCAATTCCGCACTGCGAGAAGCTATTTGGGCGCCTTGCGCAGGCTCGCAATATCCTTTTCGAGTTCCTTGCGCAGATCGGAAGGCTCTTTGGGATCGGATTCGTCCACGATGTTGTAAATCCGCCACTGGCCGCGTTCCGGAACCAGCGTCATTCGAAGCTTATACAGATTGTCCTTGGTGCGACCCTTCGGCGGAACGAGCGCGAATGAAACATCGGCCAGCGCCCGATTTGTGCCCTGCATCTGGATTTCGATCTTCAGGTCCCAGATTCCATCAAAGTCCTGGCATTCGCAGACAGGATCGGCATCAACCACCCCGACAGCAGGACTGTTGGCCTTATCGTCTACACGAATGAGAGTTAGAAGCGACGAATGATAGTACTGACCGGCATGATGGCCGCCTAAATCAATCCCCTGTCCTCCATGCCGGTATTGCTGGTAAACCGACTCAAGGAAAGCCTTCGCCGAAGCCGCATCCTGCGCCGCAGCGGGAATCGGCGGCGCAGCGAGCGCAATCAACAATGCAATTGCAAACTGAAGCCTGGTTTGCATCGGCCACACTTTCAAGGCAGGATTGAGTCGATTCTACCCTTTTTCTCCTGCCAGAAACACATCGGGCCGCGCGACCCTTTTGTGTCGCAAGGCCCACGCTCTCATTAGCCCGCAGCGCGGGCGAAATAAGGTAGGCCCAGGCGCCAGCCTGGGGATTGAAATGTAAGTTAAGATTCAAAGCCCGCGCTAGCGGGCGAGAGAACTGTCAAACATCCTCTCGCGGCCCGCGAATTCGCGTCACCCCGTGAAATGCAAACTATGCTGCCGACAGTTCCATCCCCAGCGCCGTTCCGCGCTCGCTCGCGGCTGTCGCGGGCATCAACACGCGGTCCAGCCCAACAATCGCCAGAATCTCAAACACATGCGGCTTTGGATTCAGGACTGTGAATACCCGCCCCGCCTGCACTGAATCGCAATACAGCCTGATCAGTGCCGCAATTCCGGCGGCGTCAATGCGCTCCACCGGGCTCAAATCCAGCTCAATGGAGTGAGTTCTCACAATCGGCTCAAGCTGACCCAAAAACTCATCTTCCTGCCCGCGGACGATTTCGGTCGTCTCGCAGGAGACTCTCACCGGTGTGTTCAACCGAATATCGTTCATGTGAAACCTCCTCTGCGCGGTCACAACCGCGCCCCGACCCGTTTCAGCACTTGCCCGTTCACTCATTCATAGTTGCACACCTGGGGCCAAACTGCTCTTCCGGGGATATGCTTGAAAATGCAAGGGGAAAATCGAACCTTGCCAAAACTGAGCGCCGTCACTCTGTGCGATTTCGATTCCGGCGTCTCAAAAATGAACAGCAACCAGATATACGCAGCCGGCATTCGGCAGGTTCCATGTCGCATTCGCACCAAATACCGCAAATAAACCCCTCCGGCAACACTCCAGCCGCCCTCGAACCGGAACGCGCCCGCGCGCTGGCACTCGAATCCGGCTTTTCCGAGGCCGGCCTGGTCGCGCTGCCCTATCCGCTGGCTGACCGTGACGCCACCCGCTTCACTGGCTGGATCGGCGCCGGCCGCTCCGCCACCATGCGCTATCTCCAACGAGTGGCTGAAGATGGCCGCCTCATCCGTGCCCGCGTCGAGACGCCTTTTCCCTGGGCCCGCTCGGCCATCGTCTGTTTTGCAAGTTACGCAAGTCCCACTGTGCCTCTATCCACTACAACGGTTGAGCAAGGGACTACGTTAACTGGAGGCGCCGGATGCTCACCGGACAACGTACCGCCGGTCTCCCGACCGGCTGTACGGAGGGTCTCCAGACCCTCCGACGAAGCCACCGACCCACCTATTCTCTCCTCCAAAAAGTCAAAGCGAGCAAGCGCCGCCTGGATAGCACGTTATGCATGGTCAAGCCGCGTCGATTCTTCCGGTAAGCGCGTTCCGAGCGACTATCACAAGGTCCTTCTCAAGCGCCTCAAGACACTCGAGTCGCAGCTGCATGACGATTTCGGCGCATTCGAATCCCGTGCCTACGTCGACACCGGCCCCGTCGTTGAGCGCTCGCTGGCCGTCGCCGCTGGCCTGGGCTGGACCGGCAAGAACACCTGCCTCATCCATCCAAAGCTGGGGTCATTCGGGTTTCTGGCCGTTTTGCTGACGTCGTTGGAAGCAAGCAAGCCTGCGAGTCAGCACGTCAGCGAGTCGGCATCGAAGTCCCTGTCATCAGCCGCTGAGGAAGCCGATGATTTGAAAAGGCGCAATCTCACTAGCTCTGGAAAAACGGCAACAGATAGGAGCTTTGTATCAGGGCTCGAGTTTACTCGTGCCGATCAAGCCTTCAATGAGTACGAAGGGGCTTTAGCCCCCGCGCACACCTTGCATTCGCAAGATCCAAAAAGCATCACCGCCGGAGGAACCAGGGGCCTTCAGGCCCCTGAAACTCCGCACATTAACCAAGGGCCTTCAGGCCCGGAAGCCGTCGCGACTCTGCCTCACCCCGACCGATGCGGCTCCTGCACCCGCTGCATCCAGGCCTGCCCCACCCACGCGCTCGACCACCCCTACCAGATGGATGCCGCGCGCTGCATCGCCTATCTCACCATCGAGCACAAAGGCCCCATCGATGAGTCGCTCATGCCCGGCATCGGCCGCCAGGTCTTCGGCTGCGACATCTGCCAGGACGTCTGCCCCTGGAATGGGATGGCCCTCCGCAGCGGCCCCATCGCCACCGATTCCGACTTCTCGCCGCGCCCCGAGCTTATCAATCCGCCACTCGATTGGCTCGGATCCCTCGACGAGTCCGAATTCGAGCGCCTCTTCGATGGCTCGCCCGTCCGCCGCACCGGGTTCAACGGACTCCGCCGCAACATCGCCATCGCCATGGGCAACAGCGGCCTGGCCCGCTTCTCACTAACCCTCGCCTCCTGGATCGCCTCCGCCGACGATGGACTCCGTTCCGCCGCGCGATGGGCACTGGCGCGCCTCAATCAGCGAGCAGACTGAACTCCACTCTGCCTTCGTCCGTACTTCCATGCAATCGCACTGCATCCGTCAAAAGGACTATCCTGAAGAAGACACCTCCTCTTTAGCGCGTGGGCGTAAACCGCATGCCGGAATGGTTCCGGCACACGAAAAAAGGAACCAAAAATTGACTGAAACACTCTCACCTGTTGCCGGCTCGCCGGAGATTCGAACCGCCGGCGTCGTCGACGTCGCCGAATCCGCCCGCAAATCCAAGTGGTATCGCTGGCGGCGCGACGGCAAGGCGCTCCTCGCCTACCTGCTCGACAGCGAAGTCCACACCTTCGCCTTCAGCGTTGCGGCCAACGCCATTCTTTCGTTCATCCCATTCGTGGTGCTGCTCTACACGCTGGCACTGTCGGTCTTTCACTCCCAGGCCATGGTGGACGTAGTCAACAACATGGTCAACTACTTTCTCCCCTCGGCAACCAAAGAGCCGAACTGGATTATCCACTACATCCTCAAGGATGCCGTGTTGCCTCTGGTGAACCATAAGGGCGCACAAATATTCTCCCTGGTCATGATCCTCATCTCCTGCACGGGCATCTTTCTGCCTCTTGAAGTCGCGCTCAACCAGGCCTGGGGAGTGGCCAAGAGTCGCAATTATCTATTCAACCAGCTGGTCGCCTTTGGCCTCGCATTCCTGATGGTGGCTCTCGGCATGGCCAGCGTGGCCTTGAACACAGTTGCCGACCAGGCGCTCGAACTCGTGTTCTTCCACCACGTTGACAACCTCGCTTATCAAGGCGTCAGCGCGGTCATACTCGCGGTCACCACCGGCGTCGCCGTCGTCGTCTTCCTGTTTGCTATTTACTGGCTGCTGCCCAACCGGCGGGTCTCTCCCCGGCCGATCGTGCGCACCGCCATCATCACCGGTATTGTGTGGCTGGCGGCGCGTTACATATTTGTCGCCGTGCTTCCGCACCTCGACCTGCAGGCGCTCTATGGGCCGTTCTTTGTCTCAGTGGGATTGCTCCTGTGGGCGTATGTGTCCGGGCTCATCCTCTTTGCCGGAGCGCAGTTCAGCGTAGCGCGCATTGGCGACAGGAAAAAGTAGCGCGGAGTGCAAGGAACATTCCTCGCGCTACCTCTTTGCGATGCGCCACGTAGATAACGGATAGGGAGCGTTCTGACTGGGCCTGCCTGGAAGATAAAGAATCAAGATCCTGGCGCCGGTCTCCTGCGGAACCCCAAATTCTCCACGTCCCTGAACCCGCGCGCCATCCCGGGTGCGGAATTCATAACTCAATGTGATGAATTCACCGCCTCTTCCCGTTTGTTTGCATCTCGTTATCGTCCCTGTCGCAGCTTCGCCTTCCAAGGCGAGCTTCCGTTCGAATCGCATTTGCGGCCGAATAAACAATATGCAACCGACCCCGGCGAGGACAACGACAACGCCAAACGCATCGAACTCCGAGACCGCCGACCACTCCCAATCGGCTGGGTGGTTCACCGCGGGTTTCTCACGCAGATAGCTAATAGGCAGACCGCTGCCCGGCTTCAGCGTATGGACGAGTTCCAGCGGAACGATGGCTTCTCCCGTATATGTCTGGCTATCCGCAACGAATGTGTAATCGACATAGAATTTGAGCGCGTGGAAGGGATTGGGCAGCCCGTTGATTTGTCCTTCGGTTTGACTCGCGCCGGTGCGCAGGGCATTTCGAACCTCGATCTGCCGGGTAGATTCATACGCAATAAAGGATGCGTACAGTACCGCTATCACGGTAATGACGGCGGTTGTAACGGCAAATGCAATGCCTTTTCCGGTGCGCTCGGCTCTTCGTGGCGGGGGCCCAATGGATTCGGATAGAGTGTCTCGACCTTCATCCCGACTCATTTCGGCGTCCATCCTGGCAGTTCCTCTCACCCTCTCGCTGACTCGGCGGCCATCCTCACCAGGCACGAATATTGGTTCTCCGCACGGATGTTCAGATATGAGGTAGCAGGAACAACACGCCAACGTGCTCTCGAGAGCACGCTAACACCGCTAACACGCGCGAAGCGCCGCCAACTCCGCTACTCCACCTTGAACGCCTTCACCACAATCGCGCTCGGGTTCCGTCCCGCCGGCAGCATCGTAAACAGCGGAACTGCGGCTCGCGCCGTGCGCACTACGGCCACGTCGTCCGACCGCGAATCCACCACAAACAGCAGATGTCCCTGCTCCTGAAAACGCCATCGCCGCAGGCCCATCGCCCACATGCACGGCCCCGATCCGCTTGCCATCGTCAATCGAGTAAACGGTCACATCGGGCGAGTGCAGATTCGCCTCATACAGCAGCGAGTTGTCGCGCGACACCAGCCCCATCACCGGGTCTTCGCCGATCATGTACGTGTCGCCCACTTCGTCGGTCGTCGCGTAAATCTCCGACACTGAATTCGACAGCGAATTCGAAACAAACACTTCGCCGCCATCCGGCTTCAGCGCCAGATGCACCGGCGCCGCCCCACATCCATCAGCGTTTCAAGGCGGTCCGGCGTCGCCGGCTGCGCATCTGTTGCGGGCTGCGGCTGGGGCCGCGCCAGCGCAATCGCCATCACCTGGTGCCCGCCCGAACACGCCACAAACGCCTTCGACGAATCGGGCAGAATCACCGGGCTCGCCGCGCCCGGGCATCCATCCACCATCGCCCGCAGCCTTCCTGCTCCCGGCATCAATCACGCGTCACCGAGTCGCCGCCCCAGTTGGCGACCACCAGCGTCTTGCCGTCCGGGCGAAAGCTCACGGCGTCCGGCTCTTCGCCTACGCCGATCTGCCCAACGGCGCGCCTGGCCTCAAGGTCCACCACCGAAACGGAATTCGATCCGCGATTCGCAACATAGGCCAGTTCGCCCTTCGCGTCCACATCGATCGAGCCGGATCGCGCCCCACCGGAATCGTCGCCACCACCGCGTTGTGCTCGCAGTCGATCACCGAGATCGAGCCCTGCCCGCCCGGCGCCCCGGCGTTCAGAACATAAACCTCGTTCCGCGTCGGGCTCGCCGCAACCGCAACCGGGTTCTGGCCCACCGGCATTTCGCGGTCCAGCCGCACATTCACCACGTCGAGAACAGTCACAGTGGCGCTGCCCTGGTTGGTTACGTAGGCATATTCGCGATAATTTGCTGGGTATTGCGGAAAGTCATGCGGCTGGCAAGCCGTGAGCATCAGCAACCCTGCCGCGACTGCTGCCGCTGCAATCGTACGAGTCACGCTCACACCGGCACGCTCACCCGAATTCCGCGCGCCAACTTCCGCCCCACCACCGGCGCAATCTGCTCAAGCTCATCCATCATGCGGGCAAACTGGTCGGGATAGATCGACTGCGGCCCGTCACTTAACGCGGCCTCGGGATGGTTGTGCACTTCTACCATCACGCCGTCGGAGCCCGCGGCCACCGCGGCCCGCGCCATCGGCAGCACGCTGTCGCGCCGCCCGGTGCCATGGCTCGGGTCAATCAGAATCGGCAGATGGCTCACCTTCTTCAGCGCGGGAATAATGCTCAGGTCAAGCGTGTTGCGTGCGTGGTCGGCAAACGTCCGCACCCCGCGCTCGCACAAAATCACCTGGTAGTTCCCTTCGCTCATCACGTACTCGGCCGACATCAGGAACTCTTCGAGCGTCGCGCTTAAGCCCGCGTTTCACCAGCACCGGCTTCCTCAGCCGCCCCGCCTTCTTCAGCAGCGAGAAATTCTGCATGTTCCGCGCGCCAATCTGGATCACATCGGCCCACTCGGCCACCGCTTCCAGCGACTCCGCATCCAGCGCCTCGGTAACAATGCGCAGACCGAACCGCTCTCGAATCTCGGCCATGATGCGCAGCGCCTCAACGCCCAGCCCCTGAAACGCATACGGCGAAGTCCGAGGCTTGTACGCTCCTCCGCGGAAAAACTGCGCCCCAGCCGCCGCAACCTGCTCGGCAATGGCAAAGGCCTGCTCGCGGCTCTCAATTGAGCACGGCCCGGCCACCACGGCCAGGCTCCCGGCCGCCGATGGACGCATCGGTCCCCGCGAAGCGGACAACCGTGTCTTCTTCCTTCACGTCGCGGCTCGCCAATTTGTATGGTTTTGTAACGCGAATGACTTCTGAAACTCCGGGCAGCGCCTCGAGATTGCCTCGTTCCACTTCGCCCTTGTTTCCCGTGATTCCAATCGCCGTACGCTCTGCGCCGGGCATGGGATGCGCACGGAACCCCAATCCCTCAATCGCCGCGCAGACCGCCTGGATTTGCTCCGGTGTCGCCTGCGCCTTCATCACTACCAGCATGGCGCCCCCCTCAAAGCCTCAGTCTAATCGTCTTTGAGCAGGAAGGGCAATTCGTATCGGTCCGCCACCGGCGTATCAGACCCGCGATGAAGGAAACATTGGGGTGCCCCACCCATCGAGCGTCTTGTGCTCGATGGGTGGGATACCACCAAGCCCAAGTTGGCAGCAGCCGATTTTGTTTCTGAGCAGGCGTTTGTATGAGGGTATGAGTTGGGTACAGCAGGGGCACGGCAGGTCAAGGGGTCGTCGAAATATATGCCCGTCTTCTCTATTGGGAGACCCTTTAACCGTGCCGCCGGACGTACATCTAACTCCGGACCTTCCGCCCCTGAGTCAAACTTGTCAAGATTCTGTCTTATAGGAGGCTTCGCCAGTGCAGCCGGTTTAGCTCATCAGGATAAGACGATGGATCACATCGTCTACCTGGTGGTCCAACGCGCTTTCATTGAGCTGCTTTTTCGGCGTTGCTTTCGCCGCCAGCTTCTGCTCGGCGCGGGTAAGCGCCGCCACATTGGCCCGAATCGGCAGAATCACGCCGTGCCCAATCGCGCGGGCGTGGCCTTGCGAAGCGGGAGCCAACCGCAGCGCAGCCTGGGAATTCGATCTGTTGGCGTACTGCACCGCCCAAAAGGCCGGCAAAGTCATGGTGACAACAAAGATCAGGGAAATCATCAGCCAGTTCATGGGGCCTCTCCTGGTGGTGCCTCCGGGCTGTCCACGTTGTCATCATGTCTCGTTTTTCGGCATTACTCTATCCCACAAACACCCTGCGCCCCTGAATTTGGGTGTTAGGTGGTCTTACCTGTAGGTAACCACCTTGAGAACCCCTTCGGGTGGGATTGGGCAATTCAGGTGCCGGGTTCGCCGGGGGCACACCGAACCACCGCTCACTTATCTAATTGAAACTAGATTCACTTACCGCGATTGCGGCTGGTTTGCCTGGTACCCTGCCCTCGCCGGGTCCTTGTTTTTCCGGATAGGGCGGGCCGGCACTCCCATTTGTTCTCTCTGACTTGCCGGCCCGCTACTTCTGTCTCTTCCCTGCCGCCGGCTCCTGGCGCTTCTGCACGCGCCACCGGTAAGCCAGCCACGTCAGATAGCTCAACTGAATCACCCAGGTGACGATGTACGCCGCAACCCTGAACTCATGATCGAGAATCGCCGCTTGATCCATATCTATATCAGCCTCGCTCCGTGGGTGCCCCAGGTCTCGATTATGAGACCTGGGATACCATTAGAATCTCCCTCGCCCACTTACGCCTCCAGAGCCGCCTGCGCTTCTGCCGCGGCAATCCTCTGGTGCTGCCGCTCAAGCTGGAACCGCAATATAAGGATGAAAACTCCCCACGCAAACCACGCACCCATGTTCCACATCAGCGCGCCCACCATGGTCTTGTCCATCCCCGAACCCTGTGCCCCGCCAAACACCGGCGCCGGATGCTGCGTCCGCCACCACCGGTTCGACATGTACACAATCGGCACGTCCATCGCGCCAAAGATGCCCAGCACCGCTGCCAGCGTCTGCATCTGCGGACCCGCCGCAAACCGCCGCATCAGCAGGTAGCTCACATAAATCAGCCACAACACCAGCGTCGTCGTCAGCCGCGCATCCCACGTCCACCAGATGCCCCATGCACGCCTGCCCCCAGATCGGCCCGGTGGTCAGCACCACCGTGCAGAAACACCACGCCCACCTCGGCCCCGGCCAGCGCCCACGCATCGGCCACCTGTGCGCGCTCCGGCGAATTTCTGCCGGAAGGCCAGATACCCAATCGACCCGGCCAGCGAAACGGCAAAGAAACAAGAACGCCACCGCCGCCGACGGCACGTGGTAGTAGATGATCCTGAAGATCTCGCCCTGCATCGCGTCGTTCGGCGCGACGTAAATGGCCTGGTAATAGCCCCAGATCATCAACAAAATCGTGATCCCGGCGTATACCCCAATCAGAAGTCGTTTCATATTGAATCCCGTGCCCCAGTTTACGCTGCGCCTCCCATTTCCCAGTGATTCAGATCACACCGGAATGCCATCCTGCGCGACCGGGCGCAAAGCGCGAGGGAGTTGAAAGCCTGCCATGTGCGGTGGGAGCAAAGCAACCGCACAGGCTGCGGAAAAACTCACCGGGATTCGGTCTTGTATCAGGGCACGAGTTTACTCGCGCCGATAAGGCCCATAATATCAATCGGGGTTTTAACCCCCGAGGGATGCTCGGTCTTGTATCAGGGCGCGAGTTTACTCGTGCCGATAAGTCCCATAATAACGATCGGGGTTTTAACCCCCGAGGGATGCTCGGTCTTGTATCAGGGCACGAGTTTACTCGTGCCGATAAGGCCCATAATAACAATCGGGGTTTTAACCCCCGAGGGATGCTCGGTCTTGTATCAGGGCACGAGTTTGCTCGTGCCGATAAGGCCCATAATAACAATCGGGGTTTTAACCCCCGAGATGTTCTCGCGAACCTCGCCGAGTTCCACGAGTTTTTCTGCAACCTCCGTAGTCGAACAGGACATGCGTTTGTCTTTGCGCCGGGCGCCGAATTGATCCCGCGCCCTGGCCGCAAGGGAAGCCGCGTACCTGACTGATCTCGCGCCGTAGGCGCAACGGATATTAGCCCCGCGTTTCAACGTGGGGTCGAGTCCGATCACCCACGAGACAAGTCCCGTAGGGACGACGCGAAAATAGCCCAGGATGAACCCTGAGCGTAGTCGAAGGGGGAATCCTGGGATCTGCACCAAAACGACACCTCCGCCCCGTAGGGCCGGACCTAACCAACGCCGGCCGCGTCCCATTCTTTTCAAATTCACTGCGCCAAGGATGGGAAATCACAAGTTCGGAGGCAGCTGGGGCATTCATTCCCCTGAACGCGAATCAAATAAACCCTGCGGAACCGCTTCGTAATAGCCCCCGCCCGGCGTTTCCAACCCCAACGAATCAAACCGCGATTGTCATCCCGAGCGACCGGACGCCGGACTTCCGCCGCATTGCGGCAGCTTTCCATGATGCGAACCCGCCACAAAACGAGGTGCCCCACCTCTGGATTCTCAGACGTGGGAAAGCACAGGCCCCAACCCGCCAACGTGCGCGTCAGCGCACGCCAACGTCGCGCAAGCGACGCTAACCCGCGCGAAGCGCGGCTAACCGCGCTGCCTTTTGCATATAATTTCCCCTCCCCGCCCTACACTATCCCCATAACAACAAAAAAGGCGTCCCTCGCGGGGCGCCGTTTTCGTTTACCACCGTGGCGCCCGAGGGTCAAAACCAACCCTCCCGCGCCCATAACTTCTTTAATCTCACACGCCTGACAGCAACTCGCTTGTTTTCATATATTTGGCGGCGAAATTTTCGCGATCTCAATGAAAACACTCAAGTTATTTACAGGCGATACGGGGGGGTATACCCCAATTGTCGACAGAGTGCCGGCACATCATGACCGACGGCGGCAAGTGCCATGCCATGGCCCTGCGCGAAAAGCCGTATTGCTACTTCCATATGCGGGTCCATCGCGCCATGTCCGCATCAAAGAAACCTTCGAAAGCCAAAGACAGGAAGTTCGAATTCGCCTTCCCTTACTCACAGGTCTCCATCCAGCTCTCCCTCTTTCAGCTTCTTAACGCCATCGGCTCGTCGCAAATCGATCCCAAGCGTGCCAGCCAGCTCCTGTACTGCCTCCAGATCGCTACCCAGAATGCTGGACACAATCCAGTCGAGATTCCGTTTCGCGGTGTCGTGTGCGTAACCCAGTCTCCAGAGGGCGACGACATGGGACCGGAATGCGAAGATTCTTGCTTCGCGGGCGATTGCGGCAAATGCGTCGAATTCGAAGAGTGCCCCATCCTTGGGGAACGCGAATCAGCTGGATCGGCCGGCCAAGCCGGTAAGCCATTGCCCACCCTGCCTGAGATATTCAAGGACGCCCTCATGCAAAGTCTCTCGGGGCTCTCCGCGGAGAGATATCAAATGTACCGTGACATGAGTTCAAATTCAAAAGCGCCGGAATCCGAGCTCCCACTGCTCTCCTCACTCCTCAAGACCTGAGTCGCGCTGCGTCGAATGGCCGCCGGATTGAATCAGCTCTCGTAGAGATCGCCTGCTCCAGCACGACACCCATGCGGGCATCCCGCGAGCAGTGGCCGCACAAAGCGCTGGAAGAGGAGCACGTCTCGGTGCACTATTCCTAAGTTCTTGGCGATTAATTTCCAAAGTCGCACCAAAAACTGGCATAGTTGATACACGAGAGCGGGCCGGCGGTTCCGATCAAAATGTGACCTTCCTCTGATTTCTCCCCTCTGCAAGTATCTGTATGGGCCCAGCCTTGCGGCGTCACAGATCGTTGGCATTGCCAGTTATGCCTGACATGGGCGTCGCCGCTCGGAGGAGAGACGATGAGGTTATGCAAGAGTAGTTCCGAGTCGCGATTTCTGTTTGCCTGTAAGGCAGGCCTGATAGAAATGCGCGGTGAGCGATCAGTCCACAAGCCATTCTGCACAAACCTCCGCCGGGCGATGCTCCTCGCATTGGTCGCTGCGATAATGGCAGCGGCGCCATTGCAGTCAAGAGCGCAATCGACATCCCCAGCCGGCGATCCTTCGCCGGCCACTGCATTCGCAACCCCAGCTGGACAGAGCCCGGCGTACGTCCCGCCGTCGCTCAAGACCCGGGCGACCAACTACGCCTTCGACGCTTTCGGACCGTATCCAATTGTCGGCGCCGGGCTCGCGGCGGGTATCAACCAGTTGGGAAATGCACCTCCGGAGTGGCGCCAGGGCGCTGAGGGTTACGGCAAGAGATTCGGTTCCGACTTCGCCATCGCGGCGATAGGAACCACGACCCGGTACGGGCTGGCTGAAGCCTTCCGGGAAGATACTCTCTACTACCGCTGCGAATGCAGGGGCCCAGGTCCGCGGCTGCGCCATGCCGTGTTCTCTACCTTGACAGGGCGCCGCGGAGAAGACGGCCATCGCATCTTCTCAATCTCCGCGCTGGTCTCCCCATACGCGGGAACCATGACCGCGGTATACGGATGGTTTCCTGATCGATTCGGCGCAAAAGATGCCTTTCGAATGGGCAATTACAGCCTCCTGGGATATATGGGCAGCAACATTGCCCTCGAGTTCCTATACAGCGGACCTCATGCCCTGATGTCGAGAATGCATTTGAACAATAAGCACGGTGCGCCGGACCCAGGCCCGAATCATTGACCGACCCCGGCTTTACGGCAATTGCAGCCTGAACCCTGCGCAGGTTTGTGACGTCTGTGAATAACTCTTGCTGCAGGGGACACCGGAATAGGGGCGCATTTCGCCCGCGCTCCGCATCAAAGGAGTTATCCTGGGGCGTCGTTCAGTCGCCGCGGCATCTAATCGCGAGAGCGGTTCAGATGCGGGTTCTTATTCGACAACTAGCCCTGATTCTTGCGCCCGCTGAACGTCCACAGTTGATGTATGTCTCTCGTTCAGCCCAGGTAGTTCGATGCCACGCATGGAATCACAGTTCCCCGCTTCCGGGAGCGCCTAGATTTGCGGCGCGACTATCGATCACGAGTATCCAGTCGTTCGCGTCCGGAGGCACGAATCTACGCGTGCCGCGTGTAGCACTACCTCCAATCGGCGAACTCGAGCCATCGCGTGGATTGAACCACCAACAATTCGCTCGCGATTCCGCATCCGTTATTTGATCCATAGCGATTGTGATGGTCGCTGCATTTCCATTCGGGATGTAAACGATGATTGTCTGACCATCAGCGGTGCGCGAAGCCACTGAAGATTCGCTCCCCGAATGGTACGGTTCCCTACGAAGTATGGCGCGGAGAGATTCCCAAGTTGAGCTGAAAAAAGAACGTGAATCATACCCTGCGATCATTGCCTTGTGATGGATGTCCGGAACCATCTTCCAGAACTCGCGGCTCCGCATGAGCCGGCCCTGCCACGCCTCGGCCAGCGACCCGGGGGACTTTAAAGCGGCTTGCCATGTCGTTCCCGTATAGCAGCCAGCCACAGCTTGCGGGCTGCCAAAACACCAGATCGGATCGTTGCCGAAAAATCTCCCCAGCGTGCAGCCCGACAGAATCTCCCAATACGATTCCTCCCGGATTTGAAGCCCTGTCATTGAATGATCGTTCTCGTACCAATCCTCCCCAGCCAGTGCGGGAAGCGCCCCGGAGCGCACGTAATTGTCGAAGCAGGAGCTTTCCATGGACGCTGGGCGCGCATAGACCCAATTGAGATCGATCGAAGGCGATCCCTTCCAGCCGTCCATGCTCGACTGATTCACGGGCGAACACTCCCGGCAAACTTCCACCGTTATCAGGTGAATCGAGTCTGCAGAACGGATGCCAGTAGCCAGTTCATTTAGTTGGGAAACGGCTAGCGTCGACGGGTCCCAGTCGCCACCCAGCGCCCAGACGATATTGGGGGCGTTTGCATAGCGCGCACCAAGGAAAGCGCCGTAGTCCTTCAGCGTTGTAGCAGATGTGTTTTGGTAGCTCGCCAGATAGCCGTCTGCGGAGACCGCTCCCACAAATCCCGGATCGAGAAAAACTGTGATGCCAAGCGTCTCGGCCTGATGTACCACGTTGTCAAGATGCGCCCAGAATGATGGATTCTCATTTGTGAAGTCAGCGCCATTAAAAGGCGCGTCACCGTAACGGTTGGCCGGTGCTTTTGTCTGGTACACATTGTCCGCCGCTCCCACCCAGATCGCGTTAAAGCCCTGACTGGCACGCCTCGAAAGATACGCCTGCATGTCCGCGTTATCAAGCTGGTTTGATAGCGCCCATGCATCTTCTCCAGTGATAAAGACCGGCTTGTTGGTGATAGAGTTTATCAAGAACTCGCCAGTTGGATCTATGGTCATGAACTGTCCTTGAGGACTGGCAATACCTCTCCCATGACTCTGCGAGCTCTGAACTGTCTTGCTTTCAAAGATTGGAGCAGAACCTGGATTGTATATGGAGGTAAGTCTTTGGCGGAAAAGCGCGACTGACCAAACGGCCCCAATCAGCAATATTGCCGCAAGGAACCGGCGTCGTTGAAAGATAGACAAAGCTCGCATTTTTATAGATGGGTTTGCTTCGGAACAGACGACCTATACAGTTGAATCGCTATCTCCATTTTTGGACCCGAATTGCATGAATTGTACTACCGACGTGGAGCCTGGAAAGGACTATCGCAGCTCTTGCCGTCGAGAAACTGAGCGGCCCTTTTTATTCCGGATTCGGCCACAAATGCACGTCGATTGCTTCGAAAAGGCCTTCCGGCAAGGCAATTCGAGCAGATCAATTTATAGAAAGGAGGTACCCAGTGAAGGAATCGATGAAGAGTTGGCTTGAACGTACCGAACGTGCATTAAATACGCGAACACGGAGCATTGGAGTCGCAATCGTAATCTGCGGACTCGTGTGGAGGTTTCACTATGCCGCCAATTTCTACCTGAATCCTGATGAAGCGTTGCACTATATGGTGGCAATGCACAGTTGGCACGGATGGGTCGAGTTCTATCGCACTGCGACGATGGTCGCTCATCCTCCTTTGTTCATTACTGTTCTGCGAGCGGAGTTGATTTTCGGGCATTCGGAGTGGATGCTCAGGTTCGTACCTTCGGTCTCGGGGGCGCTTTTCCCCTGGTTTGTGATGCTCTGGGTTCGGCGCTTCGCGGGCAATGCAGCGGGGTTATGTGCTCAGCTGTGTCTCACGTTTTCGCCCACTCTGATCAATCTCAGCACGGAAGTCCGGGGCTACACGCAAGCATTCCTGTTTCTCTCAATCTGCTTGGTTCTGCTGGAAAAAGCGCTAAACAGAGGGAGTATCCGCGACGTGGTTTTCGTTCATGGTTTTCTCTATCTGGCAATTCTAACTGAGTACGGGATCGTGTGGTTCGTTGGCGCTTTAGGAATTTACGTCCTCTCGCGGCTTTGGAGAAGTCCCGCGTCGCATGGCATTTGGATAGCATGGATTCTCGGGCAGATCGGAGCATTAGGCCTATACATCTTTCTTTACGAGACGCACGTCGCGAGAACTCCTTTCAGTGTCGAGTTGCAATGGTACGATTCTTGGCTGAGGGGTGCATTCCCACAACCCCATGAAAATCTTTTGGCGTTTGCACTGCATGGTACATGGAGCCAGTTCAGGTATATGTTTCAGAGCCCCCTGCTGGCATGTTTGGTGGCAATCGCCTTCCCCATTGGGGTCTATCGACTGTGGAGAAGCAAATCCGCTTTGCATACGATCCCGATTGTCGTCCCCTTTTTGCTGGCATGCTGTGGCGCACTCCTTTGGGTATTTCCATATGGTTACACTCGCCACACTGCCGTTCTCGACATTTCGATTGCGGCAAGCTTGGGAGTTGCCGTTGCGAATCTCACGCGGAACCGGGTGCTCCCGATTCTGTTGGCAGCCATACTGATAGTTCCCGTATGGAATCTTCGGGCA
>CAWILB010000016.1:0-32041 GCA_963836635.1 uncultured Acidobacteriaceae bacterium
TCATATTGATCGATGAGCGGCTTGTCGGCGTAGTGCTCGAGCAGCCCCTTGGGCCAGCGTACCGATGACTTCCTTCGGATGAAAGCCGGCCTTCAACTGTCGCAATGACTTCGCGCTTCTTTTGCCGCCAGTCCGCGAAATGCTCGTTCATACCCGCGATGAACGTGACAAATTCCCGGTGCTCGTAGATCGTGGTCTGGATCGCCGATTTGTTCACAGCGAGGTCAGATAGCCGGTCCGGTTGGCCTTGAATAGGGCTTTCGCAGCTTGGGGCAGACTTCCCAGTATTGTTGGAGGGCATCGATGTCGGTGGCGGGGATGCCGCCTTTCAGGTGACCCTCGATGTCCTGGATGTCTTTGGCCTGCTGGCTGTCGATGTAGCGGGGAAGGTTGAGGTTGAACTCGTTCTTTTCGATCTCTCGAGGGTGACCATCCGGGCATATTTCGGTACTTCGAGCGGCCGGTCGAAGGCATCTACGATCTTATGAATACCTGGGCGCGTAGGCGGTTCTTTGGTCCGTCCTTCATAAAGCCCGGGCTTGCGTCGATCATGAAAATGCCCTTTCGAGCGTGTGCTTCCTCCTTGTCGATGACGACGAGACAGGCGGGGATGCCGGTGCCATAAAACAGGTTGGCCGGCCGTCCCATGATTCCTTTGATGTAGCCTTTGCGGCACAAGGTTACGGCGGATTTCGGCCTCGGCGTTGCCGCGAAACAAAACGCCGTGCGGCATAATGCACGCACCCTTTCCGGCGCTCTTGAGCGAGCGGACGATATGCAGGAGATAGGCGTAGTCGCCCTGTTTGGCGGGGTGGCGTGCCGAACGCTTGGAAGCGGTCGAATGGATCGTTAAGCGCATCGAGGCCCGTGCTCCAGGCGCCTGTCGCTGGCCGCTGCGATATGCAGCGCGAAAGCCAATTGGCTTTCTAAGGCTGGCCCATTCGCCCTGCCAGATGCGATAGGCTCATAGATAGATGGAAATTACCTGCACTCGCTGCCATCAGGCAATCGAAGACGGCTCGACCTATTGCCCCATGTGCGGCCTGCCTCAGCTTTTCTACCAGGCAGAAGCCAGCGCCGGGGCGATCCAGGCTGAGCGGCGCATTGAGCCGCCGCGTGATGCAGCCAGCATTGCGTGGAAGCTGGCCATAGGCGATGCCATGAAGCTCGCCCTTCCCGCGGGAACCATCTTCGCGATCTTTTACCTGTATTCGATTGTGAATCAATCCACCTTCCTCGGACTGCTGTTCCTTATGGCGGCTGCCGCCGCTTCGGTAGTGGCTCTTTATCTGCGCAGGCAGCGTCCGGCTTGGATCACCATCGGCGCCGGCGCCCGCATCGGGCTGGTCACCGGCATCCTGAGCGCGTGGACCTTCGCCGCAATCTGCGGACTCCTGCTCTATGCCGGGCGATACTGGTTCAACTACGGCAAGGCCATGGACGACTTCTGGACATCGCTGGTGAAGGGTCCCATGGTCGCGCAGTGGAACTCGTCCGGCGCCGACCCGCAGACTGTGGCGCAGGTAGTCGCGTTTCTGCTGGCGCCGCAGGGACGCGCCAGCATGGGTCTGTTCGCAATCCTCTTTCTCGCAGGCACGCTGCTCCTCTTTGCCGTTGCCGGCGGAGCGCTGGGAGCGCGATTCTTCGCCCGTCCGCGCCGTCCTGAAATCTAGGGCCTGTCTCTAAAGTTCTTGACAGAATCGCCGCTGTCATTCTGAACGCACGGGTCCCCAAACGTACTTCCCGGGGCCCCAAAGAGCGGCATTTGCTCTTTGGGGTGGAGATTGGGGGTGGTAAGTGAGAATCTGCGTTTGCTCTTCTTCTGGACATGGTATGAATTTCAGAGACACCACACTGGACTATCTCCGCTGAAGACTCGAATTGCGGTAACCACCCTCGCCGTCCTTCGCGGCGACTCTTTTGGGCTATGCAGGTTGCGGAAAAACTCGTTCGGGCTCAAATTTCTAAGGCTTTGTAACAAGGGCACGGCTTTAGCCGGGCCAATAAAGCCTTTGAAAAATCGAGGGCTTTAGCCCCTGAGGGGCATTTCTTGGACTGCAACGACTTTTTCCGCAGCCTCTCCAGTCAGATTCCTTCTTTTTGACTCGGGCGATTTAATCTGACGCTTACCGACAACCGGCAGATTGCACGAACCACCGCAATCAGAGTAGTCTAGGGCCGTTTCCAGCAAGAGGCCGTCACCGTCCGGGGCGAGAGGGGCGGGAAAGGTTTCCCATGCGAATGCAGCTCCCCCTGCATCTGATTCTTTCCGCAGCAATGTGCATTGCCCTCCTGGATAGCGCGCCTCATGCTGGGGCCACCCCTGCGCCCACTACCACAACCCTCGCTGTCACGTCGGGCGGCAACGCAGTCACCACGGTCACCTCCGAAACTGTCGTCACCCTCACCGCAACGGTTGTTGCCGGGAATACGCCGGTCACGGTGGGCCAGGTGACTTTCTGCGACGCAGCGGCAACCTACTGCACTGACATCCACATCGTGGGCACGGCGCAACTGACCAGCGCCGGCACGGCAACGTACAAATTCCGCCCCGGGGTCGGCAGCCACAGCTATAGTGCGGTCTTTGCGGGCACGCCCAACGGGGCCACAGCCTATGCGGGCAGCACCTCCAGTGCGGCAGCGCTCACGGTGACGGGGCTCTGGCCTTCGATCTCCACCTTTGCTGAAAGCCCCAGCGGCAATACCTACAACCTAACCGCGACAGTAGGCGGCAATGACAGTACTGCGCCCACAGGCTCGGTGTCATACCTCGAAACCTTCAACGGCAACTCGGTTCTTGGCACGGCGACACTCGGGGCCGGCACGGCGGGCGTAAGCTTTCTAAACACCTCGAGCCCAGCAACAAGTCTGGGCTTCGAGTCGGTCGCCGTGGGCAACTTTAACGGAGACGGGATTCCGGATCTGGCAGCGGTGAACTCGTGCAGTGATCTGACTTGCGATACCGGCGCGGTGACTATTCTGCTCGGCAACGGCGACGGGACATTTACGGCCACGCCAACGAGTCCGGCGACTGGCAATTTCCCCTATGCAATCGCCGTGGCCGACTTTAATGGGGACGGAATCCTGGACCTTGCCGTGACAAACACGAACGCGGGCATCGGCGGTGGCGGCACGGTGACGGTACTTCTGGGTAACGGCGATGGAACCTTTACGTCCGTGGTGGGGAGCCCAGCGACCGGAGGCGGCTCCTTTTCGATCGCCGTGGCTGATTTCAACGGGGACGGCATCCCGGATTTAGCATTGCTGAACAATTGCGGCAACATTCCCGTTTCTTGCGCCAACGGTACTGTGACGGTACTTCTGGGAAACGGGGACGGAACCTTCACGGCGACGGCAACGTGCCCGGCGACTGGAAACGATCCGCTTTCAATCGCAGTAGGGGACTTCAACGGAGACGGCAACCTGGATCTGGCCGTGGCGAACCATTGCGGCAACGACATCAATGAATGCCCGTCCGAACAGTCCAGCACGGTGACGATTCTAATCGGCGATGGAAAGGGCAACTTTACACCTGCGGCGACGACCCTTACAGTGGACCTCGCTGTGACCTCCGTCGCGGTGGGCGACTTCAACGGTGACGGTATTCTCGATTTGGCAGTAACAAGCGAGTTCTCGAACGGCTCCGGCGAGTTAGCGGTCCTACTCGGCAATGGCAACGGAACCTTTACGCCGGTACCGACGTTGTTTTTGACGGGCAGCGTGCCCAATTCCATTGTGGAAGGGGATTTCAACGGAGATGGTATCCCGGATCTGGCCGTGGCGAACGAGGAAAGCAGCAGCGTGACGGTACTTCTTGGTGATGGAACGGGCAACTTTACCCCCGCCATCTCCTCCCTACGCCTATTATCCCAACTTCGCTGCGGTAGGTGACTTCAACGGAGACGGCATCTCGGATTTGGCCGTGAGCGGCGGTTCCTACCTAACGATTCTGGAGGCCGCAAATCAAACTGCGACCGCCACGTTCGGGTCCCGCCCGTTGGCACGGGAATACCACTGGTAATTGCGAGCTACGCTGGGGACAGCAATTACTCCGCCAGCAACTCAGTCGCAACTCACCTAAACCGCGCTCGCGCCTACTGTCACGGTTACGCCGTCATCATCGAGCATCACGACTGCGCAGGTTCTTCAAGTCAACGTCTCTGTCAGCAGCCCCTCGGGCGATCCAACCCCGACTGGATCGGTAGGGCTCGTCTGCGGCCGCTACAACTCCGGCTCGACAACGCTGAGCGGAGGTAGCGCTCAGATTAATATCCCCGCCGGATCGCTGGCGACCGGTACCGACACTCTGACAATCACCTACACGCCAGACACGTCGGGTTCCACTGTCTACTCCAGCGCCAGCGGCACAGGCACGGTGACCGTTAGTTCCTTCACGCCGACGGTGACCGTGACGCCGTCTTCATCGAGCATCCGCAGCACGCAGGCCCTGGGGGTTGGCGTCTCGGTCAACGGTCCCTCGGGCGAACCGATGCCGACCGGGTCGGTGACGCTGACAGGCGGCGGCTACACTTCTGCGGCGGCGACGTTGATCGGCGGTGACGCTCAGATCAATATCCCCGCCGGTTCGCTGGCAGCTGACAGCGATACGCTGACAGTCAATTACACGCCCGACGCGTCCAGTTCCGCCGTTTACAGCCCCGCCAGCGGCGCAAGCACGGTCACCGTCACCGCATTTACGTTAATCACGCCGACCATCACAGTAACGCCCCTTGCGACCAGCATCCTCACCACGCAGGCCCTGCAGGTCGACCTCTCCGTCAGCGGCCCCTCGGGCGGCCCGGCTCCAACCGGATCGGTGGACCTGACCAGCGGCAGCTACGATTCCGGCGCGGTAACGCTCAGCGGCGGCAGTGCAGCTATCAACATTCCGGCGGGCGCGCTCGGCGCGGGCAGCGACACGCTTGCGGTGAGCTACACGCCAGATTCGGCCAGCAGCGCCACCTACAGCAGCGCCACAGGCTCCAGTTCGGTAACCGTGACTGCGCCCAATGCGTCGCCTGCCGTTAGCAGCATGTCCCCCGCTGTCGAGACCGCCGGCGATGACGCGTTCACCCTCACCGTCAATGGTTCAGGATTCGTATCCGGATCGACAGTCTACTGGGGCACATCCGCGCTGACCACCCAATTCGTAAGCGCGGCGCAGATTACAGCCCAGGTTCCGGCATCCGACATTGCAGCCTCAGGGACCGACTCCATTAAGGTAGAAAACGCCTCGCCCGGCGGCGGTACGTCAAACACCCTGCAATTCGAGGTCGATTCCTCCGGCGCCGGATCTCCGTCCTTTGCCGCCAAGACGGCCACAGTAACCCCAGGCCAGACGGCTAACTATTCCGTCACTCTGCCCTCTTCGCCAACCGCGGCCACGGCAAGCTGCCTCAACCTGCCCGCAGGAGCCTCGTGCAACTATTCGTTCGCCTCCAATACGGTGACGATTACAACTTCCTCATCCACCCCAGCTGGGACCTACCAGGTTACAGTGGTCTTCACTGAGACCGTGGCCGGCGCAGCTTCTGCCTTCATCTTTTTGCCCGTTCTCATTCTGCCGCTCGTGCGCGCCAGAAGAAAATGGACCGCGGGCAAAATCTGGTTCACAGCTTGCCTCGGCATTGTCCTGCTCGTCGCGTCAGCCGGTATCGGCTGTGGCGGAGGAGGAACGGGTAACACCGGGACGACTCCCACCACCCATCAGGCAACCACTTCTGGAGTAGTTACGCTCACCGTCCAGTAAGTAGCGCCGGGCATGCGGATTCCGCCACGCTCACGCCGGCCTCGGGCACGCTTTCAACAAGCCAGACCTTCGACTGGAGCAACGGCAACGAAGCGCGCTTGTTCCATCTTCATTTGGGCACGAAAGGCTTCGGGTCGACCGACTTGCTTGCGACCGGCGTCACCACCGAAACCTCCTTCACGGTGAGCATCCCGGCGAATGGGAAGAAGGTGTATGCGGTGCTTTACCAGCTTGTTGACGACGTTTGGCAGCACACCGAATACACGTTTACTGAGCCGTAAAGGGCGGCCCGGCGGCCCTGGCCGCCGTCGCCTCACCCCCAACCTGTAAAGGGGGCTTACTTTTAAAGTATTGAATTAAAGGTATTTATCCGCCCGTTTTCCTGCGGACAATTACCCTCTTCCGGCGCACAATGGAAACAAAGGATCGGAACCATGCACAGTCGCAGCGCCTCGTCAAACCATCAACTCAAGCCAACAATTCGGCGCTGATTGATTAATTCTCTCCGGCCGTGAAACTGTGACCAAAATAGAATCAACAACCTGCAGACACTCGCTTCACAGTTCCACGGTCAAACCGTCAGATCTCAAGACCAGAAACAGGCTTCCCTGCTCAATGCTGCATTCCTGGCATGGCCGCGGCAGGCCCACCCGATCAATGCTCAGGCGCCGGCTTGAACTCCGGGGGATCCTCGTGGCCCTGGTGGCAGGTTCCGCAGGTGACTGGAGGCGCCTTTTCAGGCATCTCGTCCATCGCCGCTACCTTCGACACGTAGTTCTTGTTGATGTCATCGGTCATTGCGATCATGATCCGTGCCATCTTCTTCTCGTCCTTCTCGTCCGAGGCAAAGTTGAGACGCGGGCGGCCGTTGGGGCCTACATTCTTGGGATCGGCGGCGTGGCAGTAATTGCAGTGCTTGCCAAGAGCCCCCTCGAATCCCTCCATGATTTCGTGGACCTGTTGGCCGGTCAGGCTTTTCGGAAGCACTTGCAGGTTTGTGGGAGCAGGGAAAGAATGCGGTGGTCCGCCAGGCCCACCGGGGGGCGGAGCTTGCGGAGCCTGGGCGATGGTAGCGCAGGCAAAGACGGCGGCGCCAATGATCGCGACAGCGCCGGACGCGGGCAGGAGGGAAGAGAGTTTCACTTGGGCTGTTTCCTCGCGGAGTGAAGTGGGTTACATCCAATGGACGAGATTCTAGCCGATCAAGACGCATTCTGGCGTTAACCCGCCTGTTGGAGCTACGCTCTGAGCCGAGGAAAAGAATTCTGACCAATGTCGATTGGGGTTGGTTTTGTTCGTCATCGGATTGAGGCGTGAAAGCGCCTACAATCCAAAATCGGAGGTTCGATATGCAATATCTATTGACACTTTACGCGGACGAGTCAGGCTGGGGCGCGATGACTCCCGAACAGCAACAACAGGGCGTCGCTGCCTACGGCGCGTACAGCGAGGCGCTGAAACAGGCTGGCGTGCTGGCGGGCTCGAACCGGCTGCGGCCGTCGGCCACGGCAACCACACTGCGCACAACCAACGGCAAAACGCAGGTTCTGGATGGGCCGTTTGCCGAGTCGAAGGAGCAACTGGGCGGCTATTACCTGATCGACGTGCCAGACCTCGATGCGGCAATGACGTGGGCGGGTCGCTGCCCCGGTGTGCAGCACGGCATCGTGGAAGTGCGTGCCATCTGGGCGATGTAACCGCGTGAGGTCCGGCCTCCGCGATCTGCTGGATTCCGGCCGGTTGACGGAGGTCCGGCCTCATGTTGGTGCTGGGATTTGTGCGCACTCGATGGCTCGAGTTTCCTGTTACGCTGCTTTTGGATTCCGGGAGGCGATGAAATGAATGCGACCACGAAACTGAAGCAATCATTTACGGCGCAGCTGCTCAAGAGCCCAAAGCCGGGTGGCTGGACCTACGTCATCTGGCCGGCATCGGCCTCGTTTTTTGGAACGCGTGGGTTGATAAAAGTCAGAGGGACAATCGATGGCTGTTCCTTCCAAAGCTCATTCATGGCGTTAGGTGACGGCAACCACAAATTGCCCGTCAAGGCAGAGATCCTGCAGGACATCGGAAAAGGGCCGGGCGACACCGTCTCGGTCAAATTACTTGAAAGACTTTCCGCACCACGTTCCGGCGGAAAGAAATCCTAAGCTGCCAGCCCCGCATCATGACAAATCTTCAAGAGACCAATACAGCTCATGCGCTCGTTGAGACCGTGGCGCATCGCAGCCGCGCCCGGCTCATCGCGTTCCTGGCGGCGCAAACGCGCGACGTAGCTGCCGCCGAAGATGCGCTGCAGGAGGCGTTTGAAGCGGCGCTCAGAGTCTGGCCAGGCCAGGGGTGCCCCGATAATCCCGAAGCATGGCTGCTGACTGCGGCGCGACGCAAGCTGATCGATCGATTTCGCCGGCAGCGCGAGAGCGGCGGCTATGAAGAGCTCGAAAACCTGGCGGAGGTAGAAGAAGAGCCGGACGTCGGCGAGATTCCCGACCGGCGGCTGGCACTGTTGTTCGCCTGCACGCACCCGGCCATCGATGCGGCGATTCGCGCTCCGCTTATGCTTCAGGTAGTGTTGGGGCTTGAGGCGGCGCAGATTGCCTCGGCATTCCTGATGTCGCCGGCGGCGATGGCGCAGCGGCTGGTGAGGGCCAAGGCAAAGATCAGGCTCGCGGGAATTCCCTTTCGGGTGCCCGAACGCGGCGAACTGTCCGAACGGCTTGAGGGAGTTCTCGACGCCGTGTACGCCAGCTTTACCGAAGGCTGGATTGATGCCGCGGGAACCGATGGGTCGCGCCGCGAGCTGGCCGGCGAGGCCATCTACCTCGGCAGGCTGCTGACCGAGCTGCTTCCAGGCGAGCCCGAAGCGTGGGGCTTGCTGGCGCTCATGTTGTATGCCGAGGCGCGCAGACCGGCGCGGCGCAACTCTGAAGGTGAGTTTGTGCCGCTGGCCCAGCAGCAGACTGAATTGTGGGACTCGGCGATGATCGAAGAGGCCGAAGCCGCTCTCAAGCGCGCGGGCGGAATGGGATTGATCGGGCGCTATCAGCTTGAGGCCGCAATTCAATCGGCGCACGTTGAACGGCAGCGCACGCATCAGGTGGCATGGAGCGCGATTCTGGAGCTCTACGATGCGCTGGTGATGATTACGCATTCGCCGGTTGCGCAGATCAACCGTGCCCTGGCCCTGACCGAAGTGAAGGGATCGGATGCCGGCATTGCGGCTCTGGCTGCAGTTGCGGGCGACGATCGAATCGCAGCGTATCAGCCGTATTGGGCTGCGCGAGCCGAACTGCTGGCGCGCAGCGGAAACCGGCCCGAGGCGAGCCGGGCGTATGAAATCGCGATAGGCATGGAAAGCGATCCAGCGGTGCGTCGATTTCTCGAGCATCGCCGCGAGCTTATCGAACCATCGTAACCAATTGCCCGGTCAGGCTCTTCGGCCCGGAAACACACCCGTGTCCGGGCAGACTGAATCGCAGCGGAAAATCAACTGCGTGACGAATGCCAATCCGAACCGTAATGAGAACCTCATCCGCCTTGAACCCGTCGTCGATCACCTGCAGCGGCGAGGCGGGGTCGAGCATGTCGAGGCCGTTGTGCTTTGGCCGCGTGAGCCCGAGCGCCTGGCAGAGACGGCTTGGCCCCGATGTGAGCTCGCGCGGAGATGCGTCGGCGCTGAGGCCGCGGTTACGCGCCATCTGCTTCAATCCTGAAACCGGCTCCAGCGCGCGCAGCAACACGCAGCCAGCCTGGCCCTCCGGCTCGCACGAAATGTTCATGCAGAAGTAGCGGCCGTAGATGGAGTAGACATACGCATGCCCGGGCGGGCCGAAGATGACCTGGTTCCTCGGCGTGGGTCCGCGGTAAGTGTGAGCGGCCGGGTCGGGTGGATCGTTGTGCGGCCCGAGATACGCTTCCGATCTCCACGATGCGGCCAGCGATCCATCCAGAGAGAGTGCGGCAGGCCAGGATTTTACCAAGCAGCTTCGGGGCAACTTGCTCGGCTGGGGCTTCAAAAAAGCTGCGCGTCATCAATTTGCCGGGCGGGGGCGCGATCATGACTTGTGAAGTGTAGCAAAAAGGTTTAGACGCATGGGCCGCCGACCGGTCTAGAAAGACGGCAGGAGTTCGTGGTATCCCACCCTGGCGGCAAGAAGCGCCGCCAGGATGGGGCACCCGGCAACTGCAAGGGTAACCGCAGATCCTTCACTTCGTTCAGGATGACATTTCCTTTATGGAGACGGAGAAAATCCCAGGGCGAGCCCTCAACTTCGCGGCCACTGGTTGAGTGGCCGCGCCAGTCGAGATGACTGTGATTGCAATTGAGCTTGTGGTTCTTTAGGGCCCCATCCGCCGCAGCGGACGCGAGCTGGGGCCCTCGCCGTTTTGCTGTTTACGACGCGTCTAATTGTTTATTTACGTCTGCTTCTATTTACGGCTGTCGCGCGCGGCCTTCACATAATCGTGCGAAATCTGGATATGCGCGTATTGCGTAGTAAGCAACTGTTTGATCGGCAGCGGCAGTTCTTTTTCAAGCGCTTCTTCATAGGTCTTCTTTGCTGAGTCCTCGCCGGCTTCGGTGGTCTCAAGCAGCGCATGGTCGCCGCCGCCGAGGTGGGCCTTGATGTCGCCCCAGGCGCGCTGGAATACGTTCTCGACCGTGCCTCTTTCCTTCACGTCGTGCACGCCCTCCTGATGCAGAACTTCTTCAATCTCGCCGCGGAACTGCGCGCGTTTGAGGGATTCGGCTGCGAAATAGCGCCGTAGAGTTTCATCCTTCAGGTGCTCGCCAATCTCTTGAAAACCTTCCTGCCCGTCGATGAGAGTCTCGATGACGGACCGCAAAGTCTCTTCAACTTCCTCGTTAGTCAATTTGTTGCTCACTGTTTCAATAGCCATGGGTTCCTTCCGATTGTGGTTAGGTGGAGGAGGAATAAAGGGGGCAGGGTCCGGGCGATGCCAATGCGATTCTCCTTCTCGCCCGGTAGGCCAGAGAAATCGCGAAAATCCAGCGCCCCTGCCCCAACTGTGACGCGAATCCCAAAACTCCGGGTCTTGGAGCGCGCTCTTACTTTTAGATGCCGGATTCTGGTGTGCAGTAGCCCAGTCGCGCTCGAAGCGCTCGGCATCGTTGCTGAATGGAGGCATTGTGGGTCAAATAGAGGAGGGCCGAGCGGGCGCCACTTGCGCGGTTACTGTAACGAGGATGACGACGCTGGGAAGACAGTGGTTGAAAGGGAATTGTGGTTTCCCAGGTCCCAGAGTCGGGAAATCCACCTCACGGACGAAGGCCCGTTCGCGGGGACCCCGGGCCAGGGGCACCCGACCGTTAGGACATTGAACGTGCACGGGCTAGTTCCACGATTTTATCGATCATGTCGGTGTACGAGTAGCCGGCCTTCCTGGAAGCCATGGTGAATTCCGCGGCGCTGGCGAGCCATGGGTTTGGGTTAGCCTCGATCACGTAAACCTCGCCCTTCTTGTCCAGCCGCATATCAATTCTGCTGTAGTCGCGCAACTTGAGAGCACGACAGGCGGCAAGTGCCGTGTCTTTGAGTTTTTTCGTGATCTCCTCGTCCAGGTCTTCAACAGGCGCGGATTTTGTCACCTTGTAGGCTTCAGTCTCGAAATCGAACTTCACGTCCTGGCCGGCGATCCGCCGGGCGCCCTCGGGAAGCTTGGAAAGGTCGAGTTCAATCAGCGGCAGGACCTCGGCGTTTTCACTGCCCAGGATGGCGGCATAGATTTCGCGTCCTTCAATGTACTCCTCAACAAGCGCCGGGCTATCGAATTCCTCATGAATGTAGTCGATGCGTTCCATCAACTCTTTTACGCTATCCACCACGGAGCCGCTATCGATGCCGATGGAACCATCTTCGGAGACGGGCTTGACGATCAGCGGAAAGTTGATGTCGTGCGAATGATCGGTGCGGCCTCGATACGAAGTTGCAAAGTCAGGTGTCTTTATTTTGTGAAAGTCAAAAATCTTTTTTGCGAGCGACTTGTCCTGGGCGAGATAGAGTGCCTGCGGGCTGCTGCCTGTATATGGAATGTGCAGCAGCTCAAGATAGGCGGCGATGTTCTTGTCCATCGTGTCGTCGCCGGCATAAGACTCCGTGAGGTTGAAGATGAGATCGGCGCCGCACCTCGCAAGCGCGAGCAGCGATTGATTCTTGCCGTCGAGAACGTGATAAGAAGGTTCGTGACCGAGCTTTGTTAATGCCTCAAATATCTCTTCGCGGTCGAACAGCGGATTCTTTTTCTTCTTCGGACGTTTGCCCTTCTTGCCGCGCGGCGCCTTCACAGGCTCCGGCTCTGGCTCAGGCGGCCCCTCTTCCCAAACGTCGTGCAAGATGGATATTTTGAGGTTTGCCATTATGCCATTACGCCTTTCCGTCTGCCTGCATCTGCCGCGACGCACGCAGCGAATCACGATTCAGGGCAGAATGAATTTGCCCCGCGTCATGTAGTTCATCGCCAGTGCAGTCGCGTACACCGCGACCTCCGTCAAATAATCCCTTTCACATTTTATGTCGGCGTGCAGGCCAAGGGTGTTTACTTTTGCTTCGATGGCCTCGACCAACTTCTTTATAAGCGGACGCTGAACCCCGGTCCAATAATTCACCTTGTCGACAAGGACCTTGCGATTCTCACGTAAAAGATCGGCCGCAGGGCGCACATTATTCCTGCGACGCTTCGAAACGTTGAAGATGTCGCGCAGATCGGTGTCGAGAGGAAGCTCGCCGGGCGTGAGCTGCTGATCGAGCGCATGCTGATAAAACTCGCCGACCGTCTCATTCATTTCGTCGACGGTAATATCGGTGTCACCGTGCCCCACTAAAGGGTCGGAATCGCCAAGCTTGTGGCCGATCCGATCCATGTAGAGCAGCTTCTTCATCGCGCCCCAGTCTTTGTAGCGCTTGCGCCAGTTGGATCGAGGTGTCAACCATACCGCAAACGTCTCAGCGAAATCTTCATCGGGATGTTTCTGCGCGTACCAGCCCTCCATGTGACGCACGAATTGGCGTGAAAAGGGAACCGGCTTGTAGTTGTCCCGGTAGGGACGACGGAACGATCCGAAGAGGCTGCGCCATTCTTCGGTTTTATAGAGCGCGTAGGCATAGTTGAAAGCGTGGCCGGCCTCATGGCGCAAATACATCATGATCTGCCTTGCGTCTTCGATGTCATTCATCTCCGACTCAAGACTCTGCAGTTTCGGATCGGCTAAATAGAACGGGATTCCGATGACGGGTTCCATGTTGGGGCAGCCCCACTCATCGGTGAGATAGCACTTGGGGCGGAACTTTTTGAGCTTCTTGGCATCCAGCTCTTTGTAGAGTCGCAGTACGAAGCGTTCCAGTGGGGAGCCTTCCAGCTTCAGGCCGAGCTGCTGAATTGGTTTGGATAGGATCTCCTGGACCTCTGCCGGTGCTTTTTCGAAGTTAGCCACAGATGGTCAAAGCGTAGCACAGGGAATGCGGAGGTTTGACTGAATGCGAGGCGTCTTCGGGACTTTAATAGGGCAATAGACAATACTCCCGGACTCCATCTACGGCTGCGGCGGGTGAAGCGGCTACGCAGTGATTGCGGTGTCGAACTCTGTGTAATTGTTGAGGTGATCTTTGATGATCAGATAACACTCGCAAGAAGTCTTCGTGAGCCCAGGGACGTCGAGGATGCGAATTTCTCCGCGGGTGTATTCGATGAGTCCTTTTCGCTTGAGAATCCCGGCTGTCGTAGAAATAGTGGGACGTCGTCCGCCGAGCATGTCTGCGAGAAACTCGTGCGAAATCTTGAACGTGTCGATGTGCGCGCGGTCCGCACAGAGGAGGAGCCATCGGGCGAGTCGCTGTTCGAAGCTATGTTTCGCATTGCATCCCGCGGATTGCATCGCCTGCACGAGTTGTGCCTGAACATAGCGCAGAGCCAGAAACTGAAAGCGTCCGCCAAGGCGAAACTCTCTTCTCGCATCCTCCACGTGACAGCTATAGCCATGGCCGGCAATCTGGGTGTAGACGCGATTCAGGCTCTTTTTGGTTCCCATCAGCGCTGAGACGCCGATGACCGACTCATAACCAAACATCCCTACCTCGACCTGAGAACCGTCCTTGAACGTGGTCGTCATCGACGCCATGCCCTCTTCGAGAAAATAGAGGTGATCGATCGTGTCGCCAGGGTTCTCGATTTCATGTTTCACATCGAATTTGACCGGCTGCAAACGAAGGCGTTCAATAATGTCCCCGTTCAAAGCCTTCAAAAGAGTGTTCTTAAAGCCGCTCGTGCGCAAGGAATCCTCACTTTCAGAGAAAACCCTATCACAATTACGATGCGCAGAGCTCACGATGCCCGATAAAGCCGTGGCTATGTCAGATACCGTACAAATACGCGCCAAGTTACGTCAGATACCGTACGGAGATATTTTGGGGGTTATGTGGGAAACCGTACCAAGATTGCAGGAATAAGCGAGTAAGGTTAATTCAGACAATTAGTCTATCCTCATCCTTCTTTCGCTGCGGGCCTCCCAATGAAGTTACTCCCTGTCAGCATCGTATCTTTCATTGTGATTCCGCCTTGGCGTCTCCGCGATATGTGGGAAATGTGAACTCGGCACGGCGGATTCCATTTCTATCTGCAACCGTGAAGAGTGCATCCGCGACCAACCTTTCCAATGGCAGAGGTGAGAAGCATGACATTTGACCTTGCCACCTTCTTGGAACAAGCAGGAGTGGGGCGAACGCTCGTCCACTTGAAGAACAAGCAGACCTTCTTTTCGCAGGGAGATTCGGCTGACGCCATCTTCTATCTTCAAACGGGCCGCGCGAGACTCACCGTCGTTTCGCCGGACGGCAAAGAGGCCACCATCGCCCTTCTCCCCGCCGGGGAATTCATTGGAGAGGAGTCGCTGGCCAGCGTAGGCGCGCTGCACATGGCCACGGTCAGCGCTATGACCGCTTGTACAGCCCTCAAAATCGAGAGGGGAGAGATGATCCGCGTGATGCACCAGGAGCATTCCCTCTCCGAAATGTACTTGAAGTTTCTGCTGGCCCGGAGCATGCGAGCCCAGGCCGACCTGGTCGATCAGCTATTCAACTCCAGCGAAAGACGACTCGCGAGAATCCTCCTGCTGTTGGCCGAATTTGGCGAGCCGGATAAGCCGGAAAACTTGGTCCCACCCATAACGCAGGAAACTTTGGCAGAGATGATTGGCAGTACCCGCTCCCGCGTCAGCTTCTTCATGAATCGCTTCCGCAAGCTGGGCCTGATCGAATACAACGGTCGCATCCGGGTCTTTAGATCGCTGCTCAATGTGGTTCTGCACGATCGATTTACCGAGCCTAACCCCGAGCGGCTTCCCGGTTCGACTACGCCGCGCGTTCGATCGAAGGCGACCGGTCAAGGGCAGTCAGTTCGCCATTAGCACCGCAGGGATACCGTCAGTCTACTCAGTCAATATTTTCAATTAGTTAAAGGACATCTAGGTGCGCCATACCCGGAGGGTTGACCATCTCAGTGCGGATCGGTAGAGCCCGGATTTCCGCGTCCCGCTTAAGGGGCGGTTTGGGGATCTCCGGAGTAGTGGACGTGAACCAGGCGCCAGCTTCCGGATTCTTTGCCGTAGATCTGGGTTTCGACGCCGCGCGTGGTAACTGCTGACGAGTCTTTGCGCATCGTCGCGTGAAAAACCCAGTGGAATTCCGACCACGCTGCATCACCATTCACGTGGATTGTCACTCCATGTGTCTCAAGATTGCGAACCGAAAACATGCCACCCATTACGTTCTGAAAGACATGTTGCTCGATGGCGTCGAACCCCTGCTCCTCGCCCAGCGGATAGATAAACGAAACCTCGGGCGAGTGAGACCAGATTTGCGAGAGTAGCTTCAGATCAACCGTATCGACAGCTTTGGCGTACTGCTCTATGAGCGTGTGGATAGCCGCGACGTCGGGCGCAGGGCCGGTGTCATTTTGCGCGACAGCGCCAGCGGGGATGAGGCAGAGAATGGCTGCGAACAGATTGCGCTGGGGGCACGGTCCCCCTAAAGGTAACGGCAAAGACAACCGCAGGTCCTTAATTTCGAACAGGGTGGCAAGCTTTGGATTCCGGGATTCGTTTCGGTTTCCCGGAATCCCGGGGGCCGCGGCTACCCCTTTTTTGCTTTCTTCCACTCCTTGATAAGCACCAGCACCTCTTCGGCATGGCCCTCAGGTTTCACATTCTCAAAGATGTGCAGCAGGGTCTGGTCCGGGCCGATCAGGAATGTGGTCCGCGCAATGCCCCATACTTTCTTCCCATACATGTTCTTTTCCTTCATCACTCCAAACTGATTGCAAACTTTCTCGTCTACATCAGCAAGGAGTGTATAGGGAAGGTCATATTTGGCGCGGAACCTGGCCTGATCCTTGGGCGTGTCGCGGCTGATGCCCAGAACCACGGCTCCGGCTGCCAGGAGCTTTTTGAACTGGTCGCGGAATCCGCAGGCCTCAATGGTGCAGCCGGGCGTGTCGGCGCGCGGATAGAAAAACAACACAACCGGCTTGCCCGCATAATCAGAGAGGCTGGCAAGTCCTTGCCCTCATCGGTTTTGAGCGTAAAATCGGCAACTTTCTTGTTCAGTTCCATGAAGACTATCCTCCCATGACGGCTATTCTCATAGACACGATGGTACGGCGTTTAATGCGGCCCAAGCCGCCCGGTTTCGATTATCTGCAAGAAAGGTCACGGATGTCATCGCGCACTTTCAAGTTCGCGCTCCAATCGGTCTTGGCGCTGGCGGCCGCGCTCGTGGTGGCGCCGGCTCATGCGCAGTATAAAGGCCAGCTTGCGAATCAGGACAAGGCCCCCGAAATTCGGTCAGTGGCAGTATTCGAGTGGCTTGGAGAGGAGCAACATCCCACCCGGAGCCGGATTATTCCAATCACCGTCTTTGATGGCCACCAGTTGCAGGACGGAGGCATTTACCTCGCCCAGCCGCAACCCCTCGCGCTCGACCACGAGATTGAGTACCAACTCAAGAAGGATGGGAAGAATACCGGGCTGTTCGTGGTCTATGGCGCCGCCGTAGAGAATGGCACGTGGGTGGGATACGGAAAGTGGCAGCCATTACCGAGGCCAAAGGCGGCCGCGCCTGCGCAAAGCTGGAAGGTGGATGACGCCGAAAGCGACCAGCCGGTGCTGCATCGCAAGCACAAGGCAGGAGATGCGGGCTCGAGCGGGAGCGAATCCAGTGGTGGCAGCCCCTCATCCCCACCCGACCCCGACCGGCCAACTCTGCACAAGAGCGCCGATAGCGGAAGCAGTTCGACAGCGGACGCGGGCAGCGGCACAGAGGACCCCGACCGGCCGAAGCTCAAGAAGAAAAGCGGCGACGATCAGTCAAGCGATGGGGACCCGGCAGTCTCTTCGGTTGAAACCACCGATCCCAACCGGCCAAAACTGAAACGCGGCCAGGTTTCCTACGGCGGCGATGGCGGCGGCGTTACTCCGCCTGAATTAAAGGGCCTGCCACCGGAGATGCACCAGACAATCGCGGTATCGGATGCAAAGAACACGCCGGAGCATCCGTGGGACTACTCCTGGGCCGATCCTGAGGACCAGGACAAGAGCAAGGCGCAGCTCGACGACATTGCGCGCACCGCGCTGGGCTTGACTCCGCCGCCGGCGCCGGCCACCAGGAAGACGGCGCCGCACAAAAGCACAAGAACGCAAAAGGCCGCGCCTCCGCCTGAACCGCCTCCGCTGGTCGATGAAGCGTTCCGCGTATTCGAGCTGGCGTACGGTTCAGGCGCGACCATGGTCTTGAGCGCCCACACCGCAGGCAGCGGCGCGAACGAGAAGTTTGTTACGCTGGTTGCGCAGCCGGATCTTTATGGCAACATAGTGGTGCTGCTCAAGTATGTGACTGACGGCGCGCACCTTGACGATAAGCCGCAACTTCGGCTGATCGACGCCGTCGACGCGATGGCTGACAATCGCGGTGAGCTGCTGTTTGAGCTGCGTGGCGCCACCGGACGGCAATTTGCATTGTATCGGGTGCTTCGCGGCCAGATAACCCGGCTGTTTGTGACCGGCGGCGGGGATTCGAGCAGCGCGGGAGACTGACGTCCGGAGCTCCGCGGTTGACCCTTTTGTGATGCCGGATACTGCGAAAGTGTAAGCAAATACTGTAAGCCTGCTGAGCACTTTGTCCTATACAATTGTTGTAAGAGTGGGCGCGCCGCCACTTTTTCTAAGGACAAACGAGCGAATGGCAACAGCTTTAATCGCCCCACCCCCTGAAAGCTCGACTGAAATTTCAGCTGACTCAAAGCAAGAAAAAAAGGATTCAACTGGCGCGCAGGCGCTGAACGATGTTCCAGCACGGCTACAGGTACGCATGGGCCGCGCCGCCGCCGCCAACGATGGCGTGAACTGGGCAATGGTCTTCGTGATGGTGCTCTTTCATGTAGGCGCAATCGCCGCGCTCTTCCTCTTCAGTTGGCAGCGCCTCCTGGTCATGGCAGTGCTTTACGTCCTGGCCATCAACGTGGGCATCGGCATGTGCTATCACCGCCTGCTAACGCATCGTGGCTACCAGGTGCCCAAGTGGATCGAATATGTGATGACCGTGTTCGCTACGATGTCGCTTGAGGGTGGGCCCATCTTCTGGGTTTCCACGCATCGGGTGCATCACCAGCTCAGCGACAAGGAAGGCGATCCGCACACGCCGCGCGAAGGCGGATGGTGGGCGCATGCGGGATGGATACTTTTCGGCCAGGCGTTGCACACGCAGATCAAGGCGCTCTCGCGCTACTCGCCCGACCTCAGCCGCGACCGCTTCCACGTGTGGTTGAGCAAATACCACTGGATGCCGATTACTCTGAGCGCCGTTCTGCTGTTCACCCTCGGATGGGTTTGGGGAGGTTTTGTGAACGGCGTCGCCATGTTCCTCTGGGGAGCTTTGTTGCGTGTCACGCTTGGTCTTCACGCCACTTGGCTGGTGAACTCGGCAACCCACATGTGGGGTAGCCGCCGCTTTGAAACCCGCGACGATTCGCGCAACAACTGGTGGGTGGCACTGCTGACCGGCGGCGAGGGATGGCACAACAACCATCACGCGCATCCGGTTTCCGCACGCCACGGCCTCCGGTGGTACGAGATCGATCCCAACTTCTGGGGCATCTGGCTGCTCTCGAAGATTGGGCTCGCGAAGAAGATCAAGACAGCGAAGTACGATCACGCGAACCCCAAGCCTGCGGAGGGCTGAAGGCGGCGAGTAGTCACACAAATGGGGCCATTCCATCATGGAATGGCCCCATTTGTCTTGACTTGGTCTTATGTGGTTGGAAACTGGTCGAAGAACATAAAGTCTCCCCAAGTCTTCGAAAACCAATCGCGCGCGTGCTCTGAGCATAATATCCATCCGCTACCTTCGCCTCTGAAAACGTCGGCTCCATTCCATGTGCTCGAATCGAACGAGAAGCCTGGGTATGGCGGCACAAGCGAATCTGGACTGATCGACTGTGGACTGATCATCTTTCCAGTTACCGAAACAACAACTTCCCACAGCTCGCCCAGGGCATCTGAAGTGCTCGCGCTATGCGGTTCGGCGAGGATGTAGTCTTCCGGCTCTCCTGACTTGGGAAGTTTCGGAGGCCAGTCCAAATTCAGATCCCATTCTTCCCAGTGCAGTTCGACGATGTGCGCCTTCTCAACAGGGTGAAAGCCGAATCCGGAGAGCCCGGAAGACTCCAAAAGTTTTCGCGCTTCGGTCGTGACTACGGTCTGCCCGGGAAAAGTAATCGGAGGAATATAAGGACCGGTTCTTTCGAGAGAGATTCTTCCATCGCGTCTGCCGAGGTGCATCGACATTCCGTGTTGCAGAATGTCTCCATAGCCTCCCCAGTCTTTTGGAAAGACCTGACGCCCTTCAACTTTGAAAAAGGAGTGTGCCATCGCGCGCGATTCTAAACCATGAGCAAAGGCCATCATTTCCGCGCCTTGGCCCTCACCCACAGCGTGAGGAAGAATGGCAGCGCCACCACCAGCACCAGCACTCCAGCCGGGAAGCCGACATAGCGGTAGGTGTCAGCGAAGTTTACCGAGTGGTGGCCGAGAACATTCCAGAACAGCAGGGAGAAGATCGAAATGCAGGTGGTGGCGAAGAAGGTGATGAAACCAGACGCCACTGCGAGCAACAGGCTTTGAAACAGGCTGAAGCCCTCCAGCGGAAAGCCGAAAACCTTGCCGCTGCGCGGCGCCGCATTTTTTTCCAGTGGCATCGTACGACTCATCGCTTCCGCTCCATGCGCCGGCCCGGGGCGACGAACCGCAACAGGCCCTCACGAGGTTAGTCTAAACGGCGATGCCGTAGAATAGGTAGTCATGGCCAGCAGCGCACAAATCGACCTTTGGCATGCGGAGAAGGTCGCCACGCAGGTAGGCGTGACCAAGGCGGCGAATGGAATCCGCTACGCCGCTTGGGGCGAGACGCGCATCTCCGAGGCCGACCTGGAGCGGATGGTGGGCGCAGTACCCGCGGGCATTACCCCGGCGCTCGAGAGCCGCGCGTACTACTTCATTCCGCTAGCCATTGCCGATACCGGCGAGACGCTGATCGCTCCGCTCTACAACGTCGAGCTGGGCGATCGCGCGGTGTGCCATCGCAACCAGGCGTTCGGCTCAACCGAGGCCGTGTTTATCTCAACGCGACTGGTTGAAGACCGCTTCGGCCTCGCCTTCGAGTTCTTTATCAACGTGGCCCACAACTTTGTTGAGGCCGCGGGCGTGCCCGACAGCTTCTCGTCGCTGGTGTGGTCGCAGGCCGAGGCTCAGGTGCGCGGCGAAACCAGCCAGGATGCGTGGGAGACCCGCCGCAAAGCGCAGGAGCCGCGGCCTGCCCCGTCGAACGGCAAGACCATCATCGACGAGCGCGCGCGCAACGCGTATTTTGAGTCGTCGTTCTCTGACGCGCTTGCCGTCTACATGCTTTCACAGGCAGTGGACTTCGATTACCACGATCTGCGCGAGCGTGAGTATCCGCTGCTTGCCGCGCCCGCGCTGGCCGAGCGGCTTCGCCACGTGGCGTCGCTCTTTCCCGCCAATGAAGGCTACGAGTTTCAGATTCATTACCGGCGCAAGGGCTAGAGCGTCTCTCTTAAAACTGAAGATTGAAGTTGCCCCATCCTGAACGCGATCGCCGCAGTGAGCAAAGCGTTCATCGTGGTCCCCGGTGCGGCGTTTTTGCGTGGAGCCCAAGACTGTCGGCGCAAATCAAAGTGGACAGCTTCTACTGCCCGGCCGGATGCCCCCCGGACTCCTTTGCGCGAATCATGTCCGCTACATCGTCCATTTTTTGATCCATCATATTCAACCTTCGCGCCAGCCCCTGAATCTCCAACTCCGCGCGTTTGTTCACGTCGAAGTCGAGTTCGCCGCGCAGCCGGTCCTTGGTGTCCTGCCGATTCTGGCTCATCATGATCACGGGAGCCTGTATGGCGGCCAGCATCGAAAGGAACAGGTTAAGCAGAATAAATGGATAGGGGTCCCACGCCTGTTTATCGAGGAAGATATTGATTGCGGTGTAGATTACAAGCAAGACAGAGAACAGGATAATAAAGGACCATGACCCGCCAAACCGGGCGACATGGTCGGCCACCTTCTCCCCGGTGGTGGCATCCTGCTCAATCAAATCGTTTGGATTCCGGCTGGCGCGGACCCGCACCAATCCCTGGGCGGAATGAAACTGGCGGCCGAGCGTTGTAAGCAGATCCATTCCCGCCAATGGCTTTCGGCTGAGCAGGACCTCGATGTCGTGCCGGGAAACCTCCAGACACTCGGATTCCTCCATCGCCATGGCGCTGGTCTGGTGCGGCGTCTGTTCCAGCATTGAAGCGAAACCGAAGAACTCGCCGTGCCCCGGTTCGTCGATCACCACTTCCTGCTGGTCATCGTCGACCGTGTATACGCGCACCTTTCCGCCGACCACCACATAAGCCTGGGGACCGGGGTCGCCCACTTTGTAGATGCGCTCGCGCGCAGCAAATGTCTTGAGCTCCACCTGGCTTGCCAGCACGCCGGCCTCTTCATCGTCGAGCAGGGCAAAAAGGGGAACACTTCTTAGCAATTCCGGTTTGCAACCCATGAGCCGCCTCCGTCTTTCTGAAGAAATCGATTCTATTCAAAATGCCGCGAATGATTATGGTGCCCCGCCGTGTTGCGGAGCTGAAGTCCAGACGTCGGGGAAGTCAACCGCAAATCCTATCTGGCCGCCGATCTGCGGGCTGGCAACGTATTTGCCCCCGAGCAAGCCGAAACAGAATTGCAGGCCATTGCGAATGGTGTATTGACCGCCCGCCATGGCCTGAAACTGCTGCCGGCCGAGGCCGGCATTCTGCGCATAGCCACCATAAATCTCGCCTCCGAGCGTGAGCCGCGTGGTGAAATCGTGCAGAAGTGAAAGCCCGCCGGTGTAGACCTTACCGCGGGTGTTATTGGTTCCGATCACGCCGGTACTGGTGTTGCCGGCGAACAACATCCCCAGGTTTGCTGTGATCCTGGTTTTTTCCGAAATCGATTTTTGCCCGATGAAGTTGAGCCAGTAGTCAGCCAGTCCCGATCCCAACTGCTGCTTGGAGTCGCCAGTCGGCAATTCCACGTAGAAACTGCTGGAAAAACCCGGGAGCCGCGCGCCCGCTGTTTCCTTATGGAAGGTCCATTTGATGCCGAAATTAGTGTCTCCCACGCCGCTGGAGGACTGGTTTCCGTCGGTTCGCTCAATGTTGAGATAGGGAGCATCGAGGTCCAGTTCCAGATTGTGCGGCAGGCCGGTATTGATCTTGAAATTGGCTGTGTTTTGCCTCACGTTCGGGTACTGAAGCTGCAGTGCGTCGTACTCATTGAAGAACTCAAAATGCCATTTACCGGCTTCGGTGACCCCGGTGTCATCGGTATAGAAGGGCAGTTGAGCGCGCGCGTGAACGCAGAGGCAGAGGACACAGGCCAGCAGCAGCGATTGCCAAATGCGCAAAGTGTTGGTCCTCGAATGAACTTTTAGAATAGCCGTCCACCAGAGGATAGCCGACATTCTGTTCATGGTGGAAGCAAGAATTAATGTTCTGCTAACTTGGCTTCCGCCAAATCGCCGAGGCGCATACACAGCTTCCAGCGCATCGGTGTGGTGCTTCGGCCGGCAGCGCCAGCAACGCGCCCCAATTCAGGCCTGCGCCAAACGCCGCAAACACCAACGGTCCCACGAGCGGACCGGAATTCGCGCCGCGCCACTCGTCGGCGGCGATGAACAACGAGGCCGAAGAGGTGTTGCCGTAGCGCCGGAGGTTGACAAAGAAGCGGTCTTCTTGAACCTTGAGCGATTGCGCCACACGTGCGATGAGATTGAGATTGGCCTGGTGCATGATGTAAGCGCAGGGATCGGCCGCGGCGAGCTGGTTGCGTGTCAGCAGTTCATTGAGCGCGCGCGGAATCTTGCGCACCGCCTGCAGAATCACGCTGCGGCCTTCCATGGCAATGCGGCCGTTCTCGATCTTGAGAATCTCTGCCGATCCGCCGTCGGTGGCGAGAATCGAGTCTGCGATGCGGGCGAAGCCAATCGCGGGATCGACCAGGGCAGCGCCCGCGCCATCGCCGAAGAGGATCGCGGTGTCTTTGCCTTCAGGCGTGAGCTGGACGCAGCGCGACATGATCTCAGTGCCGATGACGAGGACCGGACCGAACTTGGACGCAAGCTCGGCGGCGAGCGCAAGGCCGATGAGCGAACCGCACGAAGCAACGGGAATATCGAGTGCAGGCGTTGCAGCAAGGCCCAATGCGGAAGCGATCTGGCTGGCTGGGCCGGGGCAAAAGCGCGGCGCGGAGCCCGATGCAACCAGGATCATGCCGAGATCGGCAGCCGTCGCTCCAGCTTTGGCCAGGCAGTTTTGCGCGGCTGCCAGACCGAGCGAGGCGACGGTGTCACCTTCGGCGGCGTAGCGGCGTTCCTCGATGCCGGAGACGTCGAGAATCCACTTGGGCGTGGCGCCGACGAGCGCAGCAATCTCCTCGTTGCCGACGTGGCGCTGAGGCAGGCAGGAACCGAAGGCGCGGAGAAAGACCATGGATCAGCCCAGCTTTGCCGAGATGTAGGCCGATACTTTGGCGAGCGTGTCAAACTTGCGCGCGGAGAGATCGGAGTCGGGGATCTCGATGCCGAACTCCCCCTCGAGTCCCGCCACAAAATCGGTGAGCGCAAACGAATCGAGCATGCCGGAGACAAAGAGCGAATCCTCGGGACCCGGACTGACTTCTTTCCTGGTAATGCTTTTCAACACTTTAAGGATTCGTGCTTCCAGTTCCATTCCTGTCTCCCTGGACGGCTGTGTCAGTGCTCGGCGAATTGTGTTCCTTATAGGCTTGGTAGGTGGCCATCAGGTCCGACACAAGCGCATCGGCGAGGGCGCGATACCCGTCGCCGGTGAAGTGCGTGTGGTCAGGCTGCGCCCAGCCGGCGTAGGCCCATTGCTGCATCGACCCCTCGCCGCCCATGCGTTGCTGCCAGTCCCAATATGCGCAACCATGGGTTCGGCACACAGCGCGCTGTGCCTCAACAATCTTGTCGGTTCCGGTAAATGTGCGCCAGGCGCGATGCTGCATGATTGAGCGGTCGGCTGGGCCAAGCACCAGGATCGCCGACTCGGGCACATCGTTGTGGATGGTATCGATGATGCTGGCGAACTTCTGCCGGTAGCTCTCTTCGTCCCAGTCCTTGCTGGCTGCCTCGTTGGTGCCGTAGGCAAGCACCACGAGCGCGGGTGAGTTTTCCTTGATGTACGCGGAGAACAGCTTCTGATCCCAGCGCAGAATGAGCGGAGCCTGAGCGCCGTTGATGCCGAGCGCCTCCCATGTGACACCGGGCTGCGTTGCCACCCATCCGAGCAGCGTTACGAGCGAGCCATCATCCTTGGTAAGTACGAAATGGTGGTCGCCAGAGGGACAGGTGTAGTGGAACGTGCCGGGGCCCGCGGTGTCGGCCGAGGTGACGACCTCGACGGGGTCGCCGCCATTGTCGGTAAAGCTGAGGGTTCCGCCGCCGGGCTGGGCAAGATACTCGAGGTCGAGCCCGGTACAGGGGGCGTCGAGTGAAATCCACTCGCCCGCGCGCGTGGCGCTAATGCTGATGCCGCCCATGCCCAGCTCGCCGTCACCGAGAGCGAGGAAGTGCGTACCCTGGGTCTTCCAGCCGGCCGACTGCCCATGCCGCGAGCCGAAGATGCGGTAGCCGGCAAAGGGGTGGCCCGCGTAAGCAAAGCCGATTCCGCCGTCGCCGAACTGCTGCTGAAAAACGTGTCGAGCCTCGCCGGTGAACATGTCGGCGGCGGTGTGGGAGTCGCCCCATTGCAGAACCCGCACGGTATTTGTGGGCGCGACGCCGCCGTTGCGAGAGTCGTCGTAAGCCGCGAGCTCGGCAAAGAAACCATCGAGTGACGAACTGTAGGCGATGGCATGTTCCTCGCGCTGTTTCAGCCGGTTGCCGATCTCCTCAATCACTTCGGCGCGACGGGCGGGGTCGACACGCTGGACGTAATAGTGGACGGCTGTGCGGTGGTGGGCGCCGCGCGTCGCAGTGGTGTGAGCTGAATGCGCGCGAGCCTTTGAGCCAGTGGCAGGCGTGTGCTTTGTTGTAGTGGCAGTGTGCTTTTTGGTGGTGGAAGGAGCCGTGGTCCGACCGGGCAAGACTGGAGCAATTGCAAGGAACCCGGCGAGCGCCGCCGCCAGCTTGATTGACCTTGAAAGACCCGCGCTCACTTTGCCCGTGCCTTCTTGCCGTGGCGACGGCTTGCGGCTTGCGCATTCAACGCGACTTTGGCCACAGTGGGTTTGGGGGCGGGTTGCGCCGGAGCGGCCGGAACCGCAATTCCGTGTTGCATCTTCCACCGATCATAGCGCAGCGAGAGTTGCTGAAGGAAAAGGCCGGCGACGATGGTCGCGCCCTGCGGCGTGGGGTGCAACAGATCGGCAGTGACCAGGCGCGGCGAGGCCGCATTCCAGCGCCCCATGGTTCCGGCGGAGCCCATGGCGTCGTAGGTGTCGAAAAACGCACAATGGGTCTCAGCCGCCACCTGGCGCTGAATGGCGACAATCTCGGGTATGGTGCTCATGGTATCGATCTCGTCGAGGCCGGTGCGTTCGCCACGGTCCATCGGGCTCATGATCAAGATGGACGCGCCAGGTACTATTTGCTGCAGGCGGCCGATGGCAAGACGTAACTCATTCGCATACTGGGTATGGACGAACTTGCCGAAGCTGCTCTCGTTTGAGCCGTAGTTGACGATGATGAGCGCAGGCTCGGCGTGATCAAGTTCCTGTTTCCAAATCTGCGGCTGCATTACGTGGGCAAGGACGCTGGTGGTTGCGCCGTTGAGGCCGAGGCTGTCATAGAGCAGTCCCTTGTCACCGCGGCGGAAGTCGACGCCAAAAAGGGTGACGGAGCCAGCGGAGGGTTGAATTGAGACCGTGTTGGTTCCGGCCGGAAGCGTCGCGGTGAGGAATGCCGCGGCTTCGTTGTCAGCCACTGTCAATTGCGAGGCGATTTGGCTGCCATCGGCCAAGACAGTGAAGGAACCGCCGCCCGGTTGGGCGAGATACTCCACTTTAAGTTCCGATTGCGTCGATTCGGTCAGGCGAAACTTGCTCCATGCGCCCGGCGTGCCCTCAAAGGCCGCGCCGCCCAGGCCGTAGATGCCTTCGCGGATGAGACCAACGCCGGTGCGTATCTTCCAGCCGGAGCTCGACATTTCAATGCCACGATGGCCATACCAGGCCCAGGGCTTGGCAACCAGGGTGTAGCCGCGCCCGGCGTCGCCGAAGCGGTCTTGCAGTCGGGCGCGAATGTCACCTGTAATCAGGTCGGCCGTGGTGGGGGAGTCGCCGTAGTGGAGGACGGTGACCACACCAACCTGGCCTTGTTCAAGCTTCCAGAGAGCAGCAAAAAACGGGCCGAGGTTGTTGGATTCGTCGACAAAGACGCGTGAGGCGGGGGGAAGATTGGCTGCGTTGATCTTGGGCCGAACTAGAACCGGCGGGGCCGGCCGGGTGGGCCATTGAAGGCGAAAAGCGTCGGCAAAGACGGCTGGATCGAGGCCCTTGCCAGGATCGACCTTGAAGTGCCAGGCGACCAGGCTCGCGGAGACAACGGCGAAAACCAGTGCAGTCTTGAGCGGAAAGCGGCCGGGCTGCATTGGTCTGGTGCTGGGCGCGATTTGGTCCGCGTGATCGGAGTCCTGCTGATCGGTCGGCGGCGGCCCGGGCTTCGGCGGCTCGGAGAGATTAAAAATTACCATAAACAAAAGGAGCGGAGCCGCGGCCCGCGAGCGTTTGAATGAGCAGAATGAGGGCCGCAAAACCCAGGCCCTGGAGCCAGAATGGGGTGCGGCCCGCGACGGTTGAGGCGGACTGGAACCAGCGCTCCGGCAACGAATGAAGGATGGCGGCGACCGCGAGCACTGCGACGAATGCGGGTGTGAGGTTGCCGAGCGACCAGGTGAGCGAACCCAGTCCGCGCAGGATGGCGATGGCGTTTGCAACAGTTCCGGCACGGAAGAAGATCCACGCGAAGCAAACAAAATGGAAGGTGACAAAACCGCCGAGGAGCTTCGCCCAGATGACAGGCGAAGGGATGGTGCGGCGGCGTTTCCACGCGAAGACCACGCCTAGCGCAAGTCCATGCAGCGCGCCCCAGATGAGGAAGGTCCACGCGATTCCGTGCCAAAGGCCGCCGATCGTAAATGTGAGAAGAAATGCGTAACCGTATGAAGCGACGGGATGTTTGCGGCGTTTGGGGAAGAAGTCGAAGAGGTAGTCGCGCAGCCACTCTGAGAAGGTGATGTGCCAGCGGCGCCAGAAGTCGGCCACATTCACCGAGAGGTAGGGTCGGCGGAAGTTCTCCGGCAAGTCGACGCCAAGAAGCATTGCCGCGCCGCGCGCGATGTCGGTGTAGCCAGAGAAATCGAAGAAGAGTTGGAGGGCGTAACCGTAGACCGCGATGAGTATTTCGGAGCTCGAATAAAGGGCCGGTGTGTCAAAGACGCGATTGACAAGGTTGTTGGCGAGGAAGTCTGCAATGAGCAGCTTCTTAACCAGGCCGGCGCCGATAAGGAGCAGGGCCTGGCCGGCAGATTCAGCAGTGAGATTGAAGGGGCGGGCAAGCTGCGGAAGAAGATTCTTCATGCGCGGGATTGGGCCGGCGGTCATGGACGGGAAAAAGAGCGCGGCAGCGACGTAATCGAGCAAGCTGCGGGTGGGCGCCATCTCGCCCAAATAGAGATCAATGGTGTAGGTAAGAGACTGAAAACAATAAAACGAAAGGCTGAGCGGGAAGAGCCACTGCCAGCGGGAACCAGTGAGGAGAGGAAGGGTTTTGAGGCTAGCGAGGACGCCCACATTTACGAGCAGCGAGAGGCCGAGAAGCAGTCGCCGCGCAGCCGGGTGCCGGAATCTCCCAAGGCCGAGGCCAACGAAGAAATCGATTGCGGCGCAGAGCGGGAGGGCCAGGTAGACGAGGCTGAAGTGAGCCAGAAAGAAAAGGTTGGCGAGCGCAAGAAGACTCAGCCGGAGCCGCCGCGAACCGGCCGCGACCCAGTAGAGAAGACAAACTGCGGCAAGGAAGACGTAAAAGGGTGCTGCGCTGACCTGCATTTGAAGATTCAAGCCAAGCTTACCGGACCATTGGACGGAATAACGGTGTCCGGCACCACGGGTGAATGCTCTTGAACCCACTTTATCACTGTGCGATTGTGGGTTGGTTGCATTGGCTGGGGGGCAAGCGGGAGGTCGCGGGGCCCGGCTCCGGGAGGAGCTGGAAAGATGATTTTGGACTGTGTGGGTCCGGAATAGACCGGAAAAGCACCGGAAATGGGGCGGGATCTTCGCTTTATTTTCAATTATTTGCGGAAAAGACTCTTGCCAAATCCCCTGAATGCAGGGGCTGGTTTAGTAGAATTTCTAAATGGTCGAACGACAGAAATCGCGTAATCTGAACGGCAAAAGATCCGGGTGGTACTGGGTGGGGGGAGCAACATTATCCCTCCTGATAGCCGCCGCTTTCTTTGCTGACTCTACGTTGACGGTGCAGGCGTACACACCGCTTGCCCGTCCTGCCGCAACCCTTCCCCCCGGAGTTCCAAGGGAAATCTCACCTGTGATTGTGTCCGCGCCGGCGAAGAAGCCGGTCACCGTCGAGAACGCGCTCAGGGGAATCGCCACCTGGTATGGCAAAGTGCTGAACGGGCACCATACCGCCAGTGGCGAGCGCTTCAACATGATGGCGATGACATGCGCCCACAAATCGCTGCCTTTCGGCACCGTGGTGAGGGTGGTGGATCTCCACACGGACCGGTCGGTGGTGGTGAGGGTCACCGATCGCGGCGAGTTGCCGGGGAACCACGTGATCGATCTTTCCTACGCTGCGGCCAGGGAACTCGGCACGCTGAAGACCGGCATCGCCAATGTGAGGCTGGAAGTGATTGGGAACACGAACCCGAAGCCGTAAGAGGGCCTGGATTTGGATCTAAAGCTGCCGGGCGACCCTTTGGGGTCGCCCGGCTGTTCTTGGAGTGAAAGCGTGGGTCTGGAGACCCACGTTACAGCCGATCTGGAGATCGGCGATACCACCGGCCTGGAGCCCGGCGCTACTTCAAATCCAGCGCTACCTCACTGTGGCTTCCAGTCCCTTTCCATCGTCGGCGAGGGTGAAAACGATTGCGTGGGCCTCGTGCGAAAGGGGAACCAGAACCAGCTTTGAGTTGACGAGGACACTGCCTTTCGCCGGTTTCCAGCCATAAACCTCGGCGCGAATCTGCTTCCACCACGCCGGGTACGAGCCTTGGTGCGCTCCGATCGTAAGGTGCAGGCCGTCTTTCGTCACCTGGCAGGTGATGCTCATGCGCAGGTAATTGCCGTGGCGGAAAGCGTAGGACTTGCCGTCGTCCAGGTAAAGCTGGCCCGCGCAGTTGTCGCCGGAGTAAATGCGAAGAGTGAGCGGCCCGCGTGGAGTCTCAGAGGTGCTTTCGACGAGCGGCTCCATGGGCAGGATGGCGCCACCGCGTACGTAAACCGGAAGCTCAGCCAGTCTGGGTGAAACGCTTGTGGAATAACTGACCGCGCGGTCGGGCGCTCCCGGGATTGGCGGGTCAGGCGGCGGCAGCTTGATCGGCTCGCCGCTCCAGAAGTCATACCAGAGGGCGGATGGCAACTCGACGGAGTAAGCGTCAAGCTCTTCGGGGTAGGGTGAGGGAGCAACCAGCAGATCTGAGCCGAGCATGAATTCGCCAGTTGCTCCGCTATCGAGATCAATGGGGTGACCGTCGGAGGCTGCGTGTGGAAACTCGAGAAACAGCGGCCGAACCAGCGGCAGACCGGTGCGCGAGGCCTCGTCGGCAAGGGTGTAAAGGTAAGGCAGCAGTTGGTAGCGGGTCTCGATGAAATGCCGGCGAATGGCTTCCTGCGCCGGACCGCCTACCCACGGCTCCTGGCCGGCAGTGCCCTTCTCTGTGTGGTCGCGATCGATAGGCTGGAAGGCGCCAACCTCGATCCAGCGGGTGAGCAGCTCCATCGAGGGCGAGCCTGCATAGCCGCCTACATCCGCGCCTGTGAACGCAAAACCGCTCAGGCCCAGATTCTCAATCATGGGCGTCGTCATGCGCAGATGGTTCCAGCTGCTCGAGTTGTCGCCCGTCCAGGTAGCGGCGTACCGCTGGCCACCGGCGTAGGTGGCGCGGGTGAGCACGAATGGGCGCGTGTTAGGATCGATCGCCAGCATGCCGTCGAAGGTGGCGCGCGAGTTCTCCATGCCGTAGACATTGTGAATCTCGGCGTGGGTTGCGGTGCGGGAAACGAATCCCGGCTCGTCGATGCGGTGAACCACGTTGACAGGCATGGTCGCGGTCGGCGTGTCAAAGACCGACGGCTCGTTCATGTCGTTCCAGAAGCCGTCGGCGCCGTCCTGCTTGAATTCGCGGTAAAGTGTACCCCACCATGCGCGGGTCTGCTGGCGCGTGAAATCAGGAAAAAGACTGGGGCCCGGCCAAACCTTGCCGGAGTAGACGGTGCCATCCGGATTTTTGACGAAGTTATCGCCGGCCACTCCTGTGTCATAGGGAGGATAAGTGGGCTCAGGGATAATTGGCGATGTGCAGGTCGGTGATCATCACCGCATGAAAGTCCTCTGCCTTCAACTTGGCCATCAGCACTTTCAGATCGGGGAATGTCGCCTGATTCACCGTGAAGGGGCGATTGTGGTCCTGATAGTCGATGTCGAGATAGATGGCGTCGGCGGGAATGTGGTCCGCCCGAAGATGATTGGCAATATCGAGCACGCGAGCCTGCGACTCATAACTGTAGCGCGACTGCTGGAATCCGAGCGACCAAAGCGGCGGCAAGCGGAGGCTTGCCGGTAAGCCAGGCGTAGGTTTCAACCACCTGCTTTGGTGTGGGGCCGTAGAACAGGTAGTAGTCGACAGGCCCGTTAAGGCTGCCAAAGCTGTAGGCGTCCGGCAGCTCTTTGCCAAAGTCAAAGCTGGAGCGCCATGTATTGTCCATTAGCACGCCGGCGGCGCGGCCGGCACGAAACGTCATGAAGTAGGGAATGGCCTTGTACAGCGGATCGGTCGATTCCTGAAAGCGATAGGCGTCGGTATTCCAGAGTGTAAAGGCTTGATTGCGGCGGTCGAGGGGGCCGGTCTTGTCGCCGAGGCCGAAGTAGTGTTCGTCGATCGGCATCGACTTGTAAATGCGGAATTCATTGCCGTCGAAGCGAATTGGGCGCGCATCCTGGCTCACGATGTTGGCGTCAGAGTCGCGGACAGTGAGCTCGAGTGTGGCGGGATCGATCGCAACGGTGAGAGCCGAAGTGCGGAAGCCCGCATTACCCATGCCACCGGCGGGAGTGATCGCAACCGTAGCATGTCGCGCCTCGGGAAGCACGGCCCAGGATGCGTCTTCCGGCCTGGTGTCTCCGCGCCAGACGCGAACCCGCAGAACATCGTCGCGCAGTGCGGTTACCTGCTCATGCAAGTCGCCGGCGCGAACTTCAACTCCATTGGGAAGCGATGAAATTGCGGATGGCGGGGGCGCAGATTGCTGCGTCCATAGTGCAACCGCAGTAAAAAGAAGAAGACAAATGGCCGAATAGACCGTCACGATCAACGCCACGGCGGCCGCCGCGGGAACGCAGGTATCCACTGCGACCGTCAGCAGCACGACCATGGATTTGGTCGCCTCGAATAATTCTGCGAAGGGCAGCACAGCGGTGACAGCGGTACCGC
>CAWILB010000017.1:0-32577 GCA_963836635.1 uncultured Acidobacteriaceae bacterium
CCGATTCACCAGGGAGCTGGGAATGTGATTGGCCAGTTGGCAGGCACCGAAACCGTTACGCTGACGCTAAATCAGATTCCAGCGCACAACCACAGTCTGATGGCGGTCGCGGCTGCCGGCTCGGAGGCCAGTCCGAGTGGCGCAGCGTGGGCCGAGTCTGCCCTCGAGCAGTTCTCGACGGCAGGCCCCACGGGGACGATGGGCGCGACGCTGGGCCAGGCAGGCGGCGGCCAGCCGCATGACAATATGTCTCCGTTTCTCGCGATCAATTACGTCATTTCGTTGTTCGGCATATTTCCATCGCAGAATTAATGAACTCAGGATGCACTGGCTGGAGGGCATGGTATGGGCACACCGTATTTGTCTGAGATTCGGATTGTGAGCTTCGGCTTTGCACCCAAGGGCTGGGCGCTTTGCAACGGACAACTGCTGCCGATCAATCAGGACCAGGCGTTGTTCTCGCTAATGGGGACGACCTATGGGGGAAACGGGCAGACCAACTTCGCACTGCCGAATCTGCAGGGAGCCATGGCCTTGCACATGGGCAATGGCTTCGTTATCGGTCAAGCCGGGGGCTCGAGCTCAGTGACTCTGGTTACTTCGCAATTGCCGGCGCATTCACACCCGCCGGCAGCAGGGGTATCGAACGCGGCCAACCTGGTGAGCCCAGTCAACAACACATGGGCTAAGTCGATCGATCAACCCTACCGTGGGACACCGGGAGCGGGAATGAATGTGAACAATGTAGGCCAGACGGGCGGCAATCAGCCGCATAACAACATGGCGCCGTACCTGGTGCTCAACTTCGTCATCGCGCTCCAGGGGATATTCCCCTCGCGGAATTAAGACCTGCGAAAGAAAGGAATCGGATGAAATGTCGGATCAATTTGTAGCAGAGATCAGATTGTTCCCATTCAATTTTGCGCCCGTTGGGTGGGCCATGTGCAATGGGCAATTGTTGCCGATTTCGCAGAATACGGCGGTGTTCTCGTTGCTGGGCACATTCTACGGCGGCAACGGGACGTCAAACTTCGCGCTGCCCAATCTGCAGGGCTGTGCCGCGCTCAATTTCGGTGAGGGCGCTGGACTTAGCCTCCGAGACATCGGCGAAACCGGCGGAAGCGCGACGGTTACTCTGCTCACCAGCGAGATTCCCGCCCACGGACACGGCGTGATGTGCGCAACGACGGTGGGCAATGCAGCCAGCCCAAAATCGAATTCGTTTGGCTCGGCACCGCGGGGCAAGCCCCCGGCTTATGCGGCTACTACGGGCTCGCTCGTCACCATGAGCCCGGCTACGGTTGCGAATGCGGGCGGCAGCCAACCTCATAACAATATGCAGCCGTTCCTGACACTCAACTTCTGCATTGCTTTACAGGGGATCTTTCCAGCGCGCGGGTAGGTGGATGTGGCGGAGCAGGTAAATCCATTTCCCGCGCGCGGTCGTTCTTTTCTGATATCTGCTTTCAAAGTAACTAGGACTTGAGTAAGTTGAAGATCGCAACATAATGCGGTGATGAGCCGACGATCGTGTCTGGAACGAGGAAGAGAGGGAACGATCCAAGGGACAAGTTCGTGAGAGTGTAGGTTTCCTGCGGCAGCTGGGCGCCGGAACCGCGAAAAGTGAGTTGGAAAACGTCCGCTGCCTGGGTGGACGGCTTGGGGATGGCGCCAACCATCGGCTTGTTCGTCGCAGAGGGCTTCGCCGGGTTGGATTCGGCGACCGCGATCAGGATGAGCGTGCCAAGAGAACCCCTCTTGGAAGATACCTTGAACTCCCCGCCGATATGAGGCCTGAATGTGTCCGCGGTTATGCCATCGAAGAATGGAAGCTGATCTTCGCTGAAGGTGGCGGCTGAGGTCACGTGGCCGGATTGGGAAAAGACTTTGGGAAGGACGGCTGCGGCGAGCACCGTGACGGCAGCGCGTTCGAGGAAGCTACGTCGAGTGACAGACATGATTTTGCCTCCGGCCCCCTTTCGATCGAAAGGGGAGTTGTTTCGGTGCAGCAGTGGGACCGGTCTGAAGAAAAGGGAAGACCGTGCGGCTGATGATACTACGGAGTGGAGTTTGGGAGCAGCAAAATTCTTCGAGGTCAAGTTCTTCTTGACAGTGCAGTAGGGGTAGGCGAAGATTCTAAGGCCAGCCACACAGAGCGATGATAAAGGGCTGGATCGGCAGGTTTTTGATCGTTTTTTCCGATCGTTTTCCCGTCACAATTGCATAGGTATTCTTAATTGGGCCCAGCAAAGAGACGATTACAGAATTCCCGCTGAATAGTCTTTCGCGTCAGCACACGCGGTCGAGCGCGCGTTTATTTTGGTACCCCGGGATCCCCAGGAGGCCGATACATGACCGTTGTGCAGGTCTTGCCCAAGTTCAGCCGTCGCCAACTGACAGCTTTGATTGGAATGCTCACGCTGATGGCCCTGGGCAGTGCTGCTGCGGCGCCGCCGAAGCCCGCGCCGCGCGGAGCGCAGTTCCAACCCGAAACGGAACTGAGCCTGGAACCCATCGGCACCGGCGCCGCGGCATTCAATGCGCAGCAGGCGCTGCCGACGGCGATGGTCTCAGCCGATTTCGATGTGGACGGAGTGAAGGACCTTGCGGTTGGTTATAGCTTGAAGAAGGGCGGCGAGATCGCGATTCTGCGCGGCAACCTGGATGCGATTGCTCCGCAGAGCAAAGAGAGCTGGATCAACGCTGGGCAGGGCCGTTACGCAGCCGCGTTTCTGCCCCAGGCCACCATGATCCCGGTTCCTGTGGAACCCGATTTGCTGATTGCCGCGGACGTAAATGGCGACGGATACATCGACCTGGTTTTCGCGGCGAAGAATGGCAATGCGCTTTATGTTCTGACGGGCAACGGCAAGGGAGGGTTCACGCTCCAGCAGCCGTTGACCGTGCAGGGAACGATTACCGCGCTGGCCGCTTACAGCCTGAGAAGCGGCAACACCTCCGACGCGCTGTTGGTGGCAGTGAAGACCGGCAAGGGCTACCTCGCCGATCTTTATCTCAATGGGGCCGGACGTCTTGCGTTAAAGGCAGCATACAAAATGCCGGGCGCGGTCACGGCCATTTCGACGGCGAATCTTGACAGCGACCTGACGCCAGACGCCGCCTTGATTGCCGGGGGCCAGCTGATGGTGCTGCACGGCGCTGGAGCGCTGAGGGGCGCAGCGCGGATTGAGACTCTGCCTGTTAGCGACGCGGTTTCACTGACAACGGGCTCATTTCTGTTTGACCGCCACGCGGGATTGCAGCTTGCAGTGCTTACCCATGACGGCACCGTGCATTTTCTGGCCCATGAAGGATTCGATCCGCGGCCGTTTACGCCTGAGGAAATCGCCGCTGCGAGGCGCAACGCGATGCGCCATGAAGGCGGTCCGACGCTGGCGCAGATTGCGGGCAACACGGGCGATGCGCCATGGACCGTGGTTGAGACGCTAGACGGAGTGGCCCCGGCGGGATTTGCAAGTACCGCACCATTGCTGTTGCGGGCACGCGCAGCGGGCAGCGGCCAGGACGACGTGCTGGCGGTGAACGGAGGGCAGCGGGAGATTGCCCTCGTGAGGCACCCTGCAAGCGCAAACAGCGCCTTGTTTGCAGGCTCAGGAATTGTGACGCGCAGCCCATTGACTTCGAGCGATGTGGTTGCGGCGATTGCGCAGCGCGTGAGCCCGCTGGGAGCCGACGGCGTCATCCTGCTCAAAGCAGGATCGCCGCTTCCGCAAATCACAACTCCCGCGCAATCGAACACGCTGTATGTAAACACCCCAAATGACTCGCTGGATGCAAATGACACCGCGCGGTGCACACAAGGCAGCGGTGAATCCTGCAGTCTGCGCGACGCAATTACGTATGCCAATGCGGATGCGGGCGTGAACATTTCCGGCGGAACGTTGGACACAATTGAGATTCCAGCGGGCGCCTATAACCTGAACTATCAATCCGGCGTCGTCGACGGGAACGGAAACGCGGTCACTCACCTTGAAGTCCTGGGACCGATGACCCTGGTAGGCGACACCTCGGGCAGCGGCGTCACCATCAACGGGCAAAACAACGACGTGGTGTTCAGCATCAATCCCGGAGCCTACGGGTCCTACAATCCCAACGAATTTTCCTTCGTTTTCAGCACCACCTTTGAGAATCTGACCATCACCGGGGGACAGAACAACAACAACCCCGCAAGCAGTTCGACTGGAATGGCGAATAATGTGGGCGGCGGCATCAATTGGGATGCGGACGGAGCGGGTAATCTGACGCTGACGAATTGCATTTTGATCGGAAATTTGAACGCCTGGGGAGACGGCGGCGGCATCTGGTTTTACAACTCGGCCGGCGGGGGGTCGGGCAAGTTGACGTTGAACGGCGGCACAATTGCAAACAACTCGACATCTGAAATAGGCGGCGGCATTTACCAGGCCTATTCGCCTGCTGGGTTTATGGCCACCAACGTTGCATTTACGGGCAACACCGCCTCGCCGAGCATCAACACCAACGATCCCGGTGGCGCGAGCGGCGCCGATGACGGCGGCGGACTATTTTTCAGCGCGATACCTTCTGGAAGCGCGACTACGCCGTCAACGATCAGTGGCGGCAGCATTACTGGCAACTCTGCCGACGGCGATGGCGGCGGTGTATACACCTCGCAGGGCATAACGATTACCGGCGGGACAAACATATCGAACAACAGCGCGACCGGTTCGGGTGGCGGAATCTTCCACAATGCCGATGCGACCACAACGGTTACCGGCGCGAATATCACTTATAATTCGGCCACTAGTACCGGCGGCGCCATTACGGTGGGGACTGAAACTGCGGCAAACGGCAACGCATTCACGATTTCAAACAGCCGCTTCTTTGGCAACGGCTCGACGAATGGAATCAGCGGACTTTCGGTAGGCGAACCGGGGAGCACAGGCGCAGGGTCGGCGACGGCTACAGAGAATTGGTGGGGCTGCAATACCGGCCCAGCCACAACGGGCGACGGCTGCGACCAGGCTGTGCTCTACGATCCGTCTACGGGAAGCCTGACGACGTCGCCGAATACCGTACTTACCCTGGGGGTCAGTCCGAACCCTGTTACTGCAGGCAGCGCGCTTCAACTGGATGCGGCGGTGAACACCGATTCAAGCTCCGGCACGGTCCCTGGAGGGCCGGGCCCGCTCAAAGGTTTGAACATTGCATTCACGGCAACGGTGGGGAGCTTTTCGGCATCACCGTCGAAAATAATCGATGGAACCGGAAACGCGATCACAAAAGTTACGCCCAGCAAGAGCGGGATTGGAAGCGCGACTGCGACGCTCGACAATCAGACAGTGAATACAGCGTTCACCGTCAACCCAGGCACGGCGACGCACTTGCAGATTGGAGTTCCTGCCAGCACGGTTGCCGGCACCCAGTTTAACTTCACAATCACGGCGCTTGACGCCAACAACAATATCGCGACCGGCTACAACGGGACCGTGAATTTGTCCACCACCGACCCATCGCACCAGTTTTTCGCGCTGCCCGCGTTCTCCAACGGAACGTTGACGACGCAAGCTGTCCTTGATACCAAAGGCGGCCAGACGATTACCGCCACCGATGCAAGCAACAGCGCCATTAAGGGCACCTCGACTTCCATCTATGTGATGGGGGCTTCACAAACCATCACTTTCCCCACAATTCCGGCTACGACGCTTATAACGGGAACCATTAGCTTGACTGCCACGGCTACTTCCGGGCTGCCGGTGAGTTTTCAATCGGCGACTCCGAAGACCTGCTCGGTTTCAGGAAGCACGGCAACTCTGCTGGCCATTGGTGGATGCGCCATCGCAGCGAATCAGGCCGGCAACGGCGAGTATCTGGCGGCTGCGGAGGTGGAGCATTCCTTCTCAGTCACTCTGGCTTCGCAGACCATCAACTTTGCGGCTCTCCCGGCTAAGACGTATGGCGCAGCCCCGTTTACCGTGAGCGCAACCGCAACCTCCGGGTTGCCGGTCAGCTTTATATCGATTTCCGCATCGATCTGCACCGTTTCGGGGAGCACCGTCACCTTGGACGCGGCCGGAACCTGCAAGATCGATGCGACCCAGGGTGGCAATGCCTACTATTCCGGGGCCCCGGCCGTCACCCAGAGCTTCGTGGTAAATCAAGCAGCTCAAACCATCACCTTCCCAACCATCCCGACTACACCGCTGTTGAAAGGATCGGTAAGCCTGAGCGCCACGGCTTCTTCTGGTCTGAAGGTGATTTTTTCGTCAACTACCTCTTCGATCTGCAAGGTTTCAGGAAGCACAGCGACTCTGGTAGCCGTCGGCGAATGCACCATCGCGGCAAATCAGGCAGGCAACGCCGACTACCTGCCGGCTCCGCAGGTGCAGAAATCCTTTGCAATCACCCTGACTGCGCAGACCATCACCTTCGGGCCCTTGTCGGCCATGACTTTTGGTGCGGCGCCGTTTATGGTGAGTGCAACCGCGAGTTCGGGGCTGGCGGTCAGCTTTGCATCCACCACCGCATCGGTCTGCACAGTTGCGGGGAGCAAGGTCACTTTGGTTGGAGCTGGAACGTGTACGGTGGAAGCGACCCAAGCCGGCAACACTTTTTATTCAGCAGCCCCGGCCGTCATGCAGAGCTTTAAGGTCAATAAGGAAGCTCAGACGATCACCTTCCCCACCATCCCAACCACAACGCTGGTGACCGGATCGATCAGCCTGAACGCGACAGCTTCTTCCGGCCTGGCGGTGAGCTATGGTGCGGTGACCCACGTTACCTGCTCGGTTTCAGGGAGCACCGTAACTCTACTGGCCCTTGGAAAATGCGAAATCGCAGCCACTCAGGCTGGCAACAGCAACTACCTGGCGGCTCCCGCGGTGGAGCAAATCTTCTCAGTCACTCAGGCTTCGCAGACCATTACCTTTGCACCACTCTCCGCTAAGACTTATGGCGCGACACCGTTTACCGTGAGCGCAACTGCAACCTCCGGGTTGCCGGTCAACTTTGCATCGATTAATACATCAGTCTGCACGGTTTCGGGAGACACCGTCACATTGGTTGCTCCTGGAACCTGCTCGATCAAGGCAACTCAGCCCGGCAACGCCGACTATTCGGGAGCGCCGATCGTCACGCGGAGCTTTACGGTCAATAAAGAAACTCAGAGCATCGCCTTTGCATCGATTCCGGCCCAGGTGGTTGGAGCGGACGTTACGCTGTCCGCGACAGCTTCCTCCGGCCTGCCGGTGAGCTTTGCATCGACTACCTCATCGATCTGCACCGTTTCGGGAAACACGGCCACTTTGATTGCAGCCGGAACCTGCGCGGTGAAGGCCACCCAGGCAGGCAACGCCGACTTTTCGGGAGCCCCGGCAGTCACGCAAAGCATTGCGGTCAAGAAGACAGCTCAAACCATCGCATTTCCCACGATTCCGGCCCAGGCGGTTGGAGCGAATGTCACGCTGGCTGCCACGGCTTCTTCAGGCTTGCCGGTAACTTTTGAATCGGCGACTCACAACTCCTGCTCGGTTTCAGGAAATACGGCAACTATGTTGGCCGCCGGCAAATGCGCTATCGCGGCAAATCAGGCAGGCAACGTCTACTACCTGGCTGCTCCTGAAGTGCTGCAAACTTTCACGGTCAACGCAAAATGATCACAACTGAAGATGCTGAGAGCATGCGGCCCACAGCAACCTGGGCCACATGCTCAACTGCGAGCTGAAATTACGAAGTCAGTTAATGGCCGGGGCTCAAAAGGGCCGTGGAGTGTAGTTTCAGATCAGGCTATTCAGTTGAATGGCGTAAGTTATTCGCAGCGTATCTGATTCGCGGGCCGTAGGGAAAAGGGAATCATTGTATCTTTAACCTTGCCGGCTCTTGAGTTGTGAGGGTTTGGCGTTGCGGCCTCGGTTTTCTACTGCGAGCGAGTGCCAATGAATCTGAAACACCTACGAAAGGGCAGTATTCGCGGATGGGCATTTCACCCGAATGTTTACGAAGACAAGATTCGTAAACTATTGATTCTAATAATGGTCGTTGGGCGGGCAGATTTGAACTGCCGAATAGCTCGGCTGCGCTGCGCCGAGCCCCCTCGCAGTCACTACTCGTGTCATCCGCTGCGGCGGATGACATGTTGGGGTGCTTCGAGGGTCGGCCACGAAGTTCCCTGCTGAAAACTGGGTTTGCAATAAGAAGTAATTGGTCGGGACGGGCAGATTTGAACTGCCGACCCCTCGCACCCCAAGCGAGTGCTCTACCAGGCTGAGCCACGTCCCGACACAAGACGAACCGGTCCGCCTTGGCGGACCGGTTTCCGGGGTTCTTGATTAGTTTACACCGATGCGCCGTTACACGCGCGGTTAGTGCGCAGGCGGAACATACTCCGACGGCAGCGCCGAGCCGGAGCCGAAAAAAAAGTCCTCCATCTGCTCTACGAGGAACTGCTGCGCCTGTGGGGTCCAGGGCTGCAGCCGGTACTCGTTCAGCAGCATCTTTTGCCGGTCAACCCACTCCGACCACGCGGCCTTTGACACGTTCTTGTAGATCTTCTGGCCAAACTCCGAGTCGAAGGGCGGCTCATCCAGACCCTCCATCTCCTTCTTGTAACGAACGCAAAAAACAGTGTGCGCCATGCCTCACTCCCATTCAATTGTATTGGATACGAAGCCGCGCCGGCGGCTGCATTAAACCGATTGGCGGGGCCCATCTCGGCGCCATGCCTATCCTTCACGAAAATTGGGAAGATTTCATAGCCGCTCCCCAAAAAGCAGGCGCACAATCTCGACATGGTGGACTTGGGTCAACCAAGCCTCGTGTAGCGCCCTCCACAATCCCTTTCCGGGTCCCCCTCTCCGGGTCCCTTTTCGGGCGCAATTGCCGCGCGAGCAATTCGGCCCCTTCTCAATGACCCAGGTTCCGGAGGAAGTCAAGTGCCTCAAGAGAGTGTGCAAAGCGGGCTGAGCGAGAGTGCTGCCTCGGGGCTCTCCTACCTTACATTTATCCCGGCGATCATCTTTCTGGTGGTTGCACCCTACAATCAGAACTCCAATGTCCGATTCCATGCATGGCAATCCATCTTCCTCACCCTTGCAGGGACGGCCGTATGGATTGTGCTGGTCGTCATCGGGGTGGTTCCGGTCCTGTATTTCTTTGACAAGGCGCTCACCCCTGTCATTGCCCTGGGATTCTTCATTTTGTGGGTGATTGTGCTGGTCAATGCGTTTCAAGGCAAGCGGTTCAATATTCCGGTGATTAGCGGACTCGCACTTAAGCAGGCCAGCGGACAGGGCTTTTAAGAGAGGGTTTCGGGCCGCGCAACCGGCTGGGGGTTCAACGTCCCCTGCCTTTCTTCGCGAATCGTCTACGGGCCTTTTTGGCCGGCGCCATGGTGCCCGCGCGCCGCTTCTTTTTTGACTTCACCTTGCCGGATTTGGGCGTCGGGTTGACGGCCTTGCGGCCCTCAATCTCCTCCTCTACGATCGAGAACTGCAGCTTGCGCTCCTGAGCCAGCACGCGGTCCAGGATTACCTGCACCCTGTCACCCGCGCGGAATCGCCGGCCCCAACGCTCGCCAACAATTTCATGCGTGTTTTCGCGCCATGTGAAGCGGTCTCCGCGCAGCGTGTCGATAGGCACCAGCCCTTCCACGAAAAGGTCAGTGAGTTCCACAAACAGGCCGAACTTGGTGGGGTTCAGCACCAGCGCGGCAAACTCCTCGCCTACGCGGTCCTGCATGAAGCGCACCTTCTTCCACTCCACCAGCTCGCGCTCAGCCTCGGCCGCGCGCCTTTCGGTCTGGCTGGTCTCGGCGGCAATCTGGGCGAGTTCGGCCTCGGGAATCGGCGGTTCGCTGGCGAAATCCGCCTCAGCATCGCGGCGATCCTGCGCGCGGATATGTGGCGCCGATGACGGACCATAACTGCCTTCATTGGGATGGCTCCATGGCGAAGCGTGTCGTCCCTTGGGCACCTCTCCATGGCCAGCGACCCCGCGCCTCAGCAGCGCTTTGGCAATGCGGTGCACAATCAGGTCAGGATAGCGCCGGATGGGCGACGTGAAGTGAGTGTAGGAGGGCGCGGCCAGCGCAAAATGGCCTTCATTGACCTCCGAGTAGCGTGCCTGCCGGAGCGAGCGCAGCATCAGGTAGCTCAGGATTCGCTCCTCGGGTTTGCCCTCGATTCGGGCAGCCAGTTTCTGATACATCTTCGGCGTCACCGCGATATCTTCGGCCACTTCGTGGACCCGGGGCCGGCGCCCCTGGCCGTACGATTCGCGCCGCTCGGCTTTGGTCTGGACGCGCTTGACTGGAAGTGGGCCAAGACCAAGCGAATAACCGAAGCTCGCTGCCAATTCTTCAAACTGCACCACGCGCCGGGGCTCCGGCTTCTCGTGGATGCGATAGATCGACGGCACGCCCAGATCTTCGAGCCATGTGGCGACACACTCATTGGCCGCCAGCATGAACTCCTCGATGAGCCGGTTGGCCCAGGTGCGCTCGGCGCGCGTCACGCCACGCATCTGGCCCTGCTCGTCGAATTCGATGACCGGCTCGGGCAGATCGAAGTCGATCGAGCCTCGCGCCTCGCGCCGCTTGTTCATCTTGACCGCGAGCCGCTGCATCCGCTCGATCTCTGGAACCAGTGCCGCGTATTTCGCCCGTATCTCCTCGTCGCGCTCAAGGATGGCGTGCACCGCCGTGTACGTCATCCGCTCCGCCGAGCGGATCACGCCTTCGGCGATCTCGTAGCTCTCGATGCGGCCATCGGGGTCAAGCTGCATTGTGCAGCTCAGCACTAATCGGTCTTCATTCGGGCGCAGACTGCAGATGTCGGACGAAAGTTCCTGCGGCAACATGGGAATGGCGCGATCGGGAAAGTAGACGCTGGTGCCGCGCAGCCGCGCTTCAAGATCGAGGTCGGTGCCTTCGCGCACGTATTCCGCCACGTCGGCAATGTGCACCTGCAACTCGTAGCCTCCCGCGCGCTCGCGCACCATGACCGCATCGTCGAAGTCGCGTGCCGTCTCGCCGTCGATGGTCACGATCGGCAGTCCGCGAAAATCACGCCGCCGCGCAACCTCTTCCGGGTCGAGATGCGCCACAGCCGCGCCTCAGCCAGCACCGCCTCAGGAAAGATCCGAGGAAGCTGATGCTTGCGGATCATCATCTCCACATCGACGCCGAAGTCGTCAGGATCGCCGAGCACCTCGATCACACGCCCGATAGGAGGCCGCGTGGGCGTGGGCCAGCTGGTGATCTCCACATCCACCACCAGGCCTTCGAGGCTGCTCCGCACTTCGCGCTTTGGACGAGAGATTGCCTCTGCTCCAAGTACCCGATGCGGAGTGGCGGCCTCGCCATCAGGCGGGATTTCTGCGCCCGGCGGAATCACGATCGCTTGCGTCATGCGGTCGTCAAATGGAACCACTGTATGGCCCAACCACCCCGGCGACGAAGACCTGTCGCCGGGGATCCCGGCTATCGCGCGGTTGGATCGAGAGTAGTGAAACACCCCGACTACGGTCGGGTTGCGCCGCTCGATCACTCGCGCAATGCGTCCCTGCCTGCGTCCGTCTGCCTTGGGCGGCTCGAGCTCTACCAGCACCTGGTCGCCCTGCATCGCGCCGTTGATCTCGTTGGGCGGAATGAACACGTCTTCGTCCACGCGCGCCGATGCCTGTCCTGGATTGGGCCGCACAAATCCGAATCCGTCGCGGTGCAGATCGATGCGGCCGGCCATCAGGTTGTCGCGGGTCGCCGTGCCGGCCGCGGCTGGAGCCCTTGGAACGCCCCACATCTCGCGATCAATCCTGACGAGCTGTCCGCTCGCAGTGATCCTCGCCAACTGTTCAAGCAAGAGACGCCGCTCGCGGCCGCCGCCCAGGCCCAGCTCGCGAACCAGTTGCTTGTATCCCGCCTTGCCCCCGGTCGAGCGCGCAATCCGCGCCACCAACTCCTTGTCAGTCATAGCTCAAGAGTAGGGCATGGACGCCCTGCACGATGTGCGATTAAATGTGGAGAAAGGTTAGTGGCGTGACTTTGCCGATACGCATAAGGATTTCATCGGGCCATACACCGTGACGGCGATCCTCGCGTTGATTTCAGCCGCCGCTCGCACGGTGCGTGAATCGACGCTGGACCAGTAACTGTCCTGCCTGCCGGTTGTCGTCGACAGCACGCTTGATGGCTCGCAGCAGATCGGGCGCCCGCTGAATCTCGTCGATGGTAGGCCTGCGGAGGCTCCGTGGGAGTTTCCGTGGCTTCCCAGGACCTGATCATCGGTACCACTGCGCTTCACCTCGGCTTCGGAGTGGTCACGCTTAGCGTCAGGCATTTTCAGGTCATACCTGTCTTAGGAGTTACATCGCTCTGACCAGCCCCTGCCGTGATACGCTGTCTCTTCGTTTCGAGGAGCGCGATTTCGTATGAGTTCCGGTCCTGCCAAGCAGTCGAGTCACCCCGATCATCCGAGCCAACCGAATCATTCAAGCCAACCTGATCACGGGAATCATCCCAATCACGCTCCGCAGCAAAACGGCCACTTTGACCTTGTCGCCGCTGCTCATGCTTCGATGCTTGAGCACGGGTTTCAGCCGGACTTCCCGGCCGGCACCGACAAGGAGATTGCCGCGATCGTATCGGAACCTGCGATTCCCGCTGTCGCCGGGATTACCGATTTGCGCAATCTTCTCTGGTCTTCAATCGACAACGACACCTCGAAAGACCTCGACCAGATTGAGTGGGCCGAGCGGCTGGCGGATGGCCGCATTCGCGTCCTGGTTGGCGTGGCCGACGTCGACGCGCGCGTCAAGATGGGTTCGATTATCGACATGCACGCGAAAAGCGAAACCACCTCGGTCTACACCGGCGTCAAGGTCTTTCCCATGCTGCCGGCCGAACTTTCTGAGGGCGCGACTTCGCTTAACGAGGATCAGGATCGCATTGCAGTTGTAGTGGAGTATGCAGTGGATGAAGCCGGCGCCGCATCGGACGGCAAGGCGTATCGCGCGCTGGTGCACAATCGCGCACAGCTGGCCTATAACTCCGTTGGCGCGTGGCTCGAAGGAAAGGCTCCGGCGCCAGCCAAAGTGGCGGCCAGCGCGGATCTGGCCGCGCAGCTCAAGCTGCAGGACGAGGCGGCGCAGCGTATGCTGGGCAGCCGCTATCAGCACGGCGCGCTCGATCTTGAAACCATCGAGACACGGCCGGTGATCGTTACCGATCAGATCATCGGCATCGCACCGATCGAGAAAAATCGCGCCACGTCGCTGATTGAGGAGTTCATGGTGGCGGCCAACGGCGTTATCGCGCGCAGACATTCAGGACGCCGGAGTCGCGTCGATCCGCCGCATTGTGCGCACGCCCAAGCGCTGGGACCGCATTGTGGAGCTGGCGCAGGGGCTGGGCACAACTCTGCCCGCCGAGCCCGACTCGAAAGCCCTTAACGATTTTCTGCTGGCGCAAAAGCAGAAGGACCCGGACCACTTTCCCGATCTGTCGCTGGCGGTGGTCAAGCTGATGGGTCCCGGCGAATACGTGCTGGTGAAACCCAACGAGCCCTCACCCGGCCACTTCGGTCTGGCGGTGCAGGACTACACGCACTCCACCGCGCCCAATCGCCGCTTTCCTGACATGGTGACGCAGCGCATCCTGAAGGCGTGGCTGGCGAAGGCGCAGCAGCCCTACTCCGAGGAATCGCTCAACGCAATTGCCGCGCGATGCACTGAGATGGAAGACGCCGCGCGCAAGGTGGAGCGCGAGATGCAGAAGCGCATTGCCGCCGTGGCGCTGGCCCAAGCATATCGGCCAGACTTATGCGGCTATCGTCACCGGAGTGAACCAGTACGGCAGCTTTGTCCGCACCCTCGATCCTCATGTTGACGGCATGCTGGTGCATGGCGGCAAGGGACTGGATGTGGGCGACCGAGTGACTGTTAAACTGGTATCAACCGACCCGACACGTGGATTCATTGATTTCGCGGCGTAAGTTTTTGAAAGTGCACATGTTAGGCATAGATCATTCAGGGTCTTGCCGGCTGCGCGCCGGGTTGTGCGAAACTATGTGTCTGCGGGGCGCTGAATTGCGTCTAACGTAGGCAGGCTCATGTCGATTTTGCCCGTCTTAACCTGCGGCATTCCTCACGGGGAACATTCGGTGCTGTTTTGCGGAGAGGGCGTGTTCCTTTCCGGGGACGGCTTGAGAACTCGAAAGCCGGCCTCGTTCCCTGGTGAACCGGCAAGTCTGTAAATCCATCCTTAGGTGAATAGATGCGCTTTTTTTCAGGTTTTATGACTGTGACGCTTTCTTGTTGCGTTGCACTCCTGGGTTTTGCCCCACGGGCGATAGCTCAAGAACCGGTCTCAAGCCAGGAAGTTTTCTCCGCCGTTTCGCTACCGGATGCGCCAGAGGCGCAGAGTACTTCGTCGTCTTCAAGCCAGCAGAATCCGACGGGGCAGGCGCAGAGCGCGCAACAGCCGCAAGACGACGCTAAACAGAAGCACACGCCGCCACCACAGCCCAAGCGCATTCTGGGTGTAATGCCCAACTACAGGGCGGTGAGCGCCGGCACCAAGCCACCACCGCCCACGCCGCGCGAGGCCTTCATGATTGCCACCAGGAACAGCTTTGACTACTCGTCGTTTGTATTTGTGGGTGTGACTTCGCTGTTGGCCGAGGACTCAAACGCACACGCCCAGTTGGGAAAGGGAGTGGGAGGCTATTGGGCCTACTACTGGCGCGGTTACCTTGACAAAACCGACGGAAATTATTGGGTCGTTTGGATTATGCCCACGGTGTTTCATCAAGACGAGCGCTACTATGCCATGGGCGAAGGCGGTTTCTGGAAGCGTACGATCTATTCGTCGACGCGCGACTTCATCACCCCCAATTACCACGGCAAGAACGTCTTCAATGCGTCGGAGATCTTTGGCCGCGGGATTTCACAAGCTATCTCGCTCACTTATTATCCGAGCAAGTCGCAGACCCCGTCGGCTTTTGCCGAGAAATATGCCTACGCCATCGGACGCGATACTTTGACCAACGTCTTCAGGGAGTTCTGGCCCGACATCAATGAACATGTAATACACCGGCATCATTGATCGTCCTTTGACAAAAGAGTGAAGTTTTTTGAAAGAACGAATGAGCCGATACAGAATAAGCTTCTCCTTCGCGGTTTTTGTGAGTGCGCTTTTGGCGAGCGTCAGCCATGTTTCTCAGGCGCAACAGTCCGCGCCGGCGCTCTCCATTGCACATTCAGGCCTGGCAATACCTGGCGCACCGGCGCCACAAATAGAAGTCGCCGAGAATGCCGATCCGCAAGCCGCGCAGCAAACTCCGCAGCCCACGCCGGCTCCGTCGCAATCCTCGTCGAGCTCGTCGCGGTCCACACAACAGCAGCCCACCACCCAGGCGAGCGAACACCAAAAAGCCGAAGAGCAACTGAAGCAGCAGGAGACTCAACGGGTGGCGGGCATCATGGCTACTTTCAACACCACGCGGAATCGCGATGCTTTACCGCTTTCAGCGGGCCAGAAGTACCGGCTCTTTTTCAAGAGCGCCTTCGATCCCTGGGCATTCGGCCTGAGCGGGGTTGTTGCCGGCATCGGTCAGGCAGACGACGGCGACTCGGAATGGGGCCAGGGGGCCCAGGGGTACGCAAAGCGATTTGGGGCGGCATACACCGACTATTTCATGGGCAATTTCTTTGGAAACGCCGTTCTTCCGTCTTTGCTTCATGAAGATCCGCGCTATTTCCAAAAGGGATCGGGCAATACCATGGGCCGCGTCCTGTGGGCGGCGTCGAGTACGGTATGGTCCAAACGGGACAAGGGAGGTTGGGGACCAAACTGGGCCAATCTAGGGGGCAACATGATCGGCGCTGCTATCGCACGCTCGTATTACCCAGCTTCAGAGCGCACAGTCACCAGCACCATCACCGACGGATTGACAGTCTCCGCCGAGGGCATTGTGGGCGCGGAGGTAATTGAGTTCTGGCCGGACCTGGTGCGCCACCATCAGCGCAAAGAAGCAGAGAAGCAGGCCCGCGCGATGGACGCCGCCAAGGGGCAAAAAAAGGAAGCAAAGCCCGAAGACCAGAACCACAATTAGCCCGGCGATCCGAATCCCATCCTGCGGCATCGCTCCAAATACGACCATTGCGGATTACGGCAAAACCAGAAACGGTGTCCTGGTCAATTTTGTTCCACGTCGCCGCTCCTTGGGGTCGGGGCGACTTAAGAGTTGATGCTTCGGCACACAGCTTCACTGGTTTCGCCATAGGCAATTGATTCCTGGAAGGGCGCGTATTGCGCAGGCTGCCCCGGCGCCTGAATCGCGCCTGCAAGCTCAAGTAACTGCCACCGAACCTCCTTGTCGCCTGCTATCGTAAAATTTCGATTCTATTGAGCGAGGTATGCCCCCGAATGCCCGACCAAGCGATCAAGTTCGGCACTGACGGCTGGCGCGGCGTGATCGCCGACGATTTCACGTTCGCCAACGTCAGCATCGCGGCCGCCGCCGTGGCAGCCTACGTCCATGCGCAGGAGGCCCCCATCAAGGGCATCTGTATCGGCTACGACACGCGCTTCGGATCGAAGGCCTTCGCACGCACCTGCGCCGAGGTGGTGGCCGCAACAGGCATTCCGGTGCAGCTTGCCGGCGCGGTGACGCCAACCCCCGCGCTCAGCTATGGCGTGCGCCAGCGCGGCGCGGCCGGCGGCATCATGATTACCTCGTCGCACAATCCCGCGCAGTGGAACGGCGTGAAGTACAAAGGCTGGTACGGCGGCTCGGGCAAGCCATCGATGATTGCGGCAATCGAGAGCTATCTCGACAAACCCGCGCCCGCCGCGGCCACGCCGGCGCCTATCACTGAAGTGGATTTTGTGCCGGATTACCTCGTGGCTGTTGAGAGCTTTGCTGATCTCAATCTCATTGCGAAGTCGGGAATGAAGTTCTGCATCGACTCGATGTATGGCGCAGGCGCAACGATCCTCTCGGACATCTTCACCCGCATCGGCGTCGATCACGTACAGATACGCGCCAATCCCGATCCGCTCTTTCCCGGCATCAATCCCGAGCCAATCGAGCCGCATATTCGCGCGCTGGGCGAGGCCGTGGTGGCGAACGGCTGCCACGCCGGCCTGTGCACCGACGGCGACGCCGACCGAATCGGCGCCACCGACGAGCACGGCAACTTTGTCGACCCGCACAAAATCTACTCGGTGCTGCTGAGCTGGGTTCTGCGCCGCAAGGGTTGGCCCGGCGCCGTCACCCGCGCATTCAACACCACCAAAATGCTCGACCGTATCTGCAAGAAATACGGCCGCGAGCTGATCGAGCACGGCATCGGCTTCAAGTATGTGTGCGACTACATGCTTGAGCGCGAGATTGTGATGGGCGGCGAGGAGTCCGGCGGAATCGGCTTCCAGCGCCACCTGCCCGAGCGCGACGGGATTCTGAATGCGCTGCTGCTGGCGAATGTGATGGCCGAAGAGGGCAAGACTCTGGGCCAGCTGGTGGCCGATCTACAGGCCGAGTACGGCGAGCACCAGTACGGGCGCATTGACCTTCACATTCCAGATGACGTTAAGAACGGAGCCATCGCCCGCGCCAAGGCACTGCCGACGGGCGACGCGAGCTTTGCCGGAATGCCGATTCTGCACACCGAAACGCTCGATGGAGTGAAGTTCTACCTCGACAACCCCGAGGCCAAGACCAAGCCCAACGCCGCTGAGACGTGGCTGCTGCTGCGCGCCAGCGGCACTGAGCCGCTGATGCGCATCTATACCGAATCGTGTTCGAAAGAATCGGTTGCGAAGCTGCTTGAGTCGGCGCGGGAGTTCGCGCTCGGCGCATAGAAGAACCCCGCTCAAGCAGACCTCGAACGGGGCACCCTGAACTGCGCCTAGACAGCTTCCAGCTCCGCGACTGCAGCCAGGCTCACCTTTGCCCTTGATCGCGATAGAACCGCTTAGCCGATTTGTGGATCGCCTTCCAGCGGCGCTTCTCCTCATTCGCTGCAAGTTGATTGTGCTGGCGATCGAACCATGCCAGTTCCTTTTGCAGTTTGTGCATGCTGGCAAGACGCTCTGCCGCGAGTCCGCCGGATTCAACTGCGGCGCGCACCGCACAGAATGGTTCGTTCTGGTGAAGGCAGTCGCGGAAGCGGCATGCCCGGGCCAGAGTTTCGATTTCGTCAAACGTAACCTGAATTCCTTCATCGGCTTCCCACAACTGCAACTCACGCATCCCGGGCGTGTCGATCACCATGCCGCCGCCGGGCAGGAAGATCAGCTCGCGGCGCGTTGTCGTGTGCCGGCCGCGACTGTCATTCTGGCGAACGGCCGCGGTTGCGAGGAGATCCCGGCCAAGCAGTTTGTTGATGAGCGTCGATTTGCCGACCCCTGATGAACCCAGCAGCGCCACGGTACGGCGCGGAATGCAATATGCGGCGACTGCATCGAGATTGTCGCCGCAGAGTGCGCTGACGGTGTGAACCGGCACTCCTGGCGCAACTTCCTCAATGGCGGCGACACGAGCAATTGGATCGGCGCAAAGGTCAACTTTGTTGAGGACCACGACGGGCGAGGCGCCACTCTCCCACGCAGCGGCCAGATAACGCTCCACGCGCCGCGGGCTGAAATCGTTGTCCATGCCGACAACGAGAAACACGGTGTCGGCGTTGGCGGCCACGACTTGTTCGCGCGTGGCGCGGCCGGCCGCCTTGCGCGAGAATTTGCTGCGCCTCGGCAGCACCGCCTGAATCAGCGCGTCGCCGTCTCCCGAAGACAAGCGGAGCGCAACCCAGTCGCCGACCGCCGGTAGCTCGTCCTGCGACACGGATTCATGACGCATGCGGCCTGAAACCTGCGCATGAACCTCCCCGGATTCGGTAACAACAGTGAAGATGTGGTTGTGCTGCAGAATGACGCGTCCGGCAGCAAGGCCGGCGCAGAAATAGGGGTCGAAATCGGCCGAGGACCGCTGGTCCCAGCCCATTAAGGCTAGCTGCATTTCTAATCTCCCGAAGGTTGAGAGCCACAGGGACACACCTCCGCGAAGAAGAAATAACGCGGCAAGGCGCAGTCAGGCGGATTAGAAAGAGGCAGTCATAGGCTTGAGTTGAAAATAGCGGGCGAGGGGGTTGTCGGTCAATGGCGTCGAGGCCCGAACGCAGCGCGGCGATCCGGCGCAGCAGGTTATGCGCGATTCGCCTGTGCCCTTTCGCATCCGCATTGCAGAGGTGAAAGGGGTGGGAGAACGCGGCTATTCGGTCCGGCTCAATTGGTTCCGGAATCGCTCTGCGACTTCTCGAACAGATCGAGGTTCTGGCTCTTCCACACCATCGCGGAATGGATTCGGTCGTAGCCGCTGGGGTGGTCGAAGAAGATGAACTCCTCGATGGGGCCGGGGTGCATCTTGCGGTACTCGCCCAGGTGGATGGCGGCCTGCGCGAAGCCGTCGGGCTGTCGCGAGGCGTTGAGGCCGAACATGTCGGCTTCCTTCTCCTGCAAGCGCGTTTGGGTGTTGATTACCGGGGTGAGCACGAACATGAGAATGCCGAAGAGCAGCGCGACCAGGGGAAAGATGGCCGGGTCGCTGATGCCGCGAATCCGCCATCGCTCACCCCAGCGGCTGAGGGCCCAGGTTAGCCCCCAGCGCAGATATGCAAACGAAAGCACTGTCAGCACGGCAATGAAAAACAGCGAGCCGAGGACGTGGTGGAGAATGTAGTGCCCCATCTCATGGCCCATTACAGCTTGAATCTCTTCAGGTGAGCCGCGCTTGATCAGGTTGTCGTTGAGCGTGATGCGCATGGTGCTGGCGAATCCGCTCACGTTTGCGCTCATGCGGGTGGTCTGGCGGCTGGCGTCGATCTCGTAGACGTCGTTGGTGGGAATGCCGTTGGCATGCGCCAGGCGCAAAATGGGCGCAGTGATTCTGGGGTCGTTAAGCTTTTGGATGTGGTTGAAGAGAGGCTGAATGTATACCGGAGCCATAGCCACGGCGACGGTGGTAAACACCATGGTGGCGATCGATCCCCAGATCCACCAGGTGCGCTCAAGCCGGCGCACGATAGCAAAGAGACCTACGAATGCGATTGACCCAAGAATCAGCGTGACCAGAAAAGCCTTCAGCTCGTCGCCCATCCAGGGGCCGAAGGTTTGGGTGGCCATACCGTATTTGTGTTCACGCACGAAGTTCTCGTAATACTCCCAGGGGAAACCGAGGATAGTGGCGATTACGATGTACTGCGCCCAGTAAATGAGTGTCTGCACCCGCTTGTTGCGGGTGATTTTTTCGGCGCGGTCGCGCATGCGCGCCGACCAGCGCAGCTCAAGCAGCAGCAGCGAGATGATTGATGCTACGAGGAAGTCCCACAGAACGAGCCAGTAGCCGCCCTCAAAGTACGCGTTGGAACGGGCGATGGCGGCAGGCGGCATCATATCCATGTAGGCCTGCGTGGCGGCGTCGGCATCGAAGTGATCGGAAGGCTGCGCGGCCGCGGGCACCTTGGTGATATCGACCGTGGGCTGGATGGCAGGCTGCGCGTGGATGCTGCGCGGAACGCCGAGGGATACTGCCAAAAGAAGAAGCAGTCCGAGTAAGTACTTACACATGGTTCACCTTGCTTGAGATGGGGTCGTGCTGTCCGCCGCGTGCAGACTGTGATTACGCGCCCTCTGAGACAAACCACTGCGCCTCAGGCTGAATTCCCTTACGCGGCCTGAGACGAAATAGTTCACTCGCGGACGTTATATCCTAATAAGTAACGGAATAACAGGAATATTGTTTCCTTCAAGAACGATTAGGACAAAAGAAAAACATCATGAGCTTGCAAAATATTGCTGTACACCTGCCTGACGGGTCAATTAAAGAAGTACCGCAGGGCACAACTCCTCTCGAAATTGCCAACGGCATCTCGCCGCGGCTGGCTTCTGCGAGCGTGGTGGCGCGGATAACTCCCCTCGCCGCTAAGACAGACCAAAACTCCGCCCGCGACGGCCAGTTGCTTGACGAGTCCGAGGCCGGGATGTATGCCGCGCTGGATGCCGCTGCGCCGCGGCTCGTAGATCTTTCCACGCCACTTACACAGGACGTGAAGCTGGAGCTCATCAGGGAGACTGATCCCGACGCGTTGAAGGTGGTGCGCCACTCGGCGGCGCACGTGCTGGCGACGGCGGTGCTGGAGCTGTTTCCTGAGGTCAAGCTGGGCCATGGTCCGGCTACGGACGCGGGCTTCTTTTACGATTTTTATCGCGAGAAGCCATTCACGCCTGACGATCTGGCCGCCATTGAAAAGAAGATGGCCGAGGTTGTGGCGCGGGATGAGACGTTTGTGCGCGAGTACGAACCTCGCGAGAAGGCGCTCGCCGAATTCGAGAAAGACGGCGACTTTATGAAGACGCACTTCGTGACCAAGTTCACCGAGCCGGGATCTGAGGTGGGCTTTTATCGCAACGGCAAGTTTGTTGATTTTTGCCGCGGGCCGCATGTGCCTTCGACGGGCCGCGTGAAGGCTTTCAAGGTGCTGTCGCTGGCCGGCGCTTACTGGCTGGGCGACGAGAAGAATCCGCAACTGCAGCGGGTCTACGGCACCGCGTTCTTTTCGAAGAAGGAAATGGACGAGCATTTTGCGCGGCTTGAAGAAGCGGCCAAGCGCGACCATCGCGTGCTGGGCAAACAGCTTGATCTGTTCAGCATTCAGGAACTGGCCGGACCGGGGTTGATCTTCTTTCATCCCAAAGGCGCCATAATTCGCAAGATCATGGAAGACTGGATGCGCGAGGAGTGCCTGCGGCGCGGCTACCAGCTTGTTTACACGCCGCACGTGGCGCGCGTGAACCTGTGGCAGACCAGCGGACACGAGGGCTTTTACGCCAACAACATGTTTACGCCAATGGAACTGGACGATGCGATGTATCGCATGAAGCCAATGAATTGTCCGTTCCACATTCTCATCTACAAGAACTCGCCCAAGAGTTACCGCGACCTGCCCGCGCGCTACGCCGAGCTGGGAAATGTCTATCGCTACGAGCGCTCGGGAACCATGCACGGCCTGCTGCGCGTGCGCGGCTTCACGCAGGACGACGCGCACATTTTCTGCATGCCTTCGCAGATTGAGAGCGAGGTGGCGGCGTGCATCGACTTTGCCGAGGCCGTTTTGCACACCTTCGGCTTCAACGAATTCAAGGTGGAACTGTCGACGTGGGATCCGAACGATCGCGCGCACTATGCCGGATCGAATGAGAACTGGGACCTGGCGATTCGCTCGCTCGACAACGTGTTGAAGGCTAAAGGAATTCCATACAAGACCATCCCGGGCGAAGCAGCTTTCTACGGGCCCAAGATCGATGTGAAACTCGTGGACGTGCTGGGCCGCCTGTGGCAGCTATCGACCGTGCAGTTCGATTTCAATTTGCCGGCGCGATTTGAGCTCGAGTATGTAGGCGAAGACGGCGAGCGCCATCAGCCCGTAATGGTGCATCGCGCGCTCTTCGGTTCGGTGGAGCGGTTTTTCGGCGTGCTGATTGAGCACTACGCCGGGGCGTTTCCTTTTTGGCTCGCGCCGGTGCAGGTGGGACTGGTGCCGATCAGCGAGCGGCACGTTGCTTATGCCGAAAAAGTGGAAGCGGCGCTGAAGAACGCGGGCCTGCGCATTGAAACCGATGCTCGCAACGAAAAGATGAACGCCAAGATCCGCGACTTTGCCAATCAGAAGACGCCGTACATTCTTGTCTTCGGCGATAAGGAAGAAGCCGCCGGCACAGTCAGCGTTCGCACCCGCGGCAAAGGCGACCAAGGTTCGACGCCGCTCGACGAGTTCATCGCCAAGTCGAAAACGCTAGTGGCAAGCCAGTCGATCGAGTTGTAACGTTCAGGTCTGAGACGATTGGGCCGCTCACGGAAGGAGTTCGGCTTTGGCCTCTATGCTGCGCAACGTTCGCCCCGATGACGCAACATCAATTTCGGAAATCTACAACCACTATGTGGAGCATACGGCGATCTCTTTTGAAGAATTGCCGGTCTCAGCCGCCGAGATGCGGACCAGAATTGTGACCGTGACCGAGACGCTGCCGTGGCTGGTGTGCGAAGAAGACGGCGAGTTGCTGGGGTACTGTTATGCCGCGCAATGGAAAGCGCGGTCGGCCTATCGTTATTCTGCAGAGACAACGGTGTACCTGCGTCCGTCGGCGATCGGGAGGGGCAAAGGCACGTTGCTCTTCAACGCTCTGATGACCGAACTTCGCGAGCGTGATATTCATACCGTGATCGGAGGAGTGGCGTTGCCAAATCCTCCGAGCGTCAGACTGCTCGAGAAATTTGGCCTGCGCCAAATAGCCTACTTCAGCCAAGTCGGCTACAAGTTCGGCAAATGGATCGACGTGGGCTATTGGCAGGTTGTTCTCTGACTCACTGATTTGCCTGCAAGAAGCAGTCTCATCGAATGATCCTGCAACGTGAAAGACATACCTCGGGGGCTAAAGCCCGCGCTCATTTTATGGGCATTATCGGCACGACTAAAGTCGTGCCCTGACACTTCGTACCCATTAGCAGAGTTTTTCCGCAATCTGTAGAGTCGTGCCCTTTCACAAAACTTTTTGGAACAGCTCTTACGCGTTAATCGCCATCCCCTCTACTGCGCCGTAGGCGTCGAGCAGCGACTCGCTCAGCGTGGGGTGGGCGTGGATGGTGAACATCAGCTCGTCAACGGTGCCTTCGAGAGTCATTACGGCGACGGCCTCGGCGATTAGCTCCGTTGCCTGCGGTCCGATGATATGCACGCCGAGGATTTCGCCGTATTTTGCATCGGCCACTATTTTGACGAAGCCGTCGTGCGAACCGACAATGGTGGCCTTTGAATTTCCGGCAAACGGAAACTTTCCCACCTTGATTTCGTGGCCTTTCTCTTTGGCCTGAGCTTCGGTGAGGCCGGCGCTGCCGATCTGCGGATCGGTGTATGTGCAGCTTGGAATGCGGTCGCGACGCACCGGTTTGTAGCTCCGACCCGCAATCTTAGCCATTGCCACCATGCCGCTCATTGCGCCCACATGGGCCAGTTGCGGCAGGCCGACAACAATGTCGCCGATGGCAAACACGCCCGGCTCGGCGGTCTCCTGTGCTTCGTTCACTTTTACAAAGCCGCGCTCGAGTTCGATGCGGGTTTTGTTGAGACCCACATCTGTGGTGAGTGGCGCGCGGCCCACGGCAACCAGAACTTTCTCGGCCTCTTTCTCCTGCGTCTTGCCGTTTGCGGCGGTCCACGTGACCTTGACGCCCGCGTCGGTGAGCTCGACCTTCTCAACTTTCGCGCCAACATTCACATCGATGCCGCGTTTGCGGAAGAGGCGCGAAAGTTCTTTTGAAATCTCCTCGTCTTCAACCGGAACCATGCGCGGCAGAAACTCGACGATGGTGACCTCCGCGCCGAAGCTGCGGAAGATGGATGCGAACTCCACGCCCACCGCGCCCGCGCCGATGATGACGAGCGACTTGGGCGGCTCGGGGAGCGAGAGGATCTCAATGTTGGTGAGCACGCGGTCGCCCGCTGTGAGGCCGGGGAGCAGTTTGGCCTCGGAGCCGGTTGCGACGATCACGTTTTTGGCCTGCACCTGCGATTTTGCGCCGGCGGAGTCGACAGCCACTATGTGGATACCATTGGCGGCGGGGCCGGTGAGCCGCCCGTATCCGGGGATGACGGTGATCTTATGTTTCTTCATCAGGAACTCGAGGCCCTTGACATGCTTGGTAATGATCGAGTTCTTGCGGGTCTGCACGGCGGCCCAGTCGAGCGCACGCGCGTCGACGTTGGCGATGCCGTACTCTGCCGCATCTTTCAGGTAATCCCACAGCTCGGCGTTAAAGAGCAGGGCCTTGGTGGGGATGCAGCCCACGTGCAGGCAGGTACCGCCCAGGCTGGGGCTCGCGTCAATGAGCGCAACTTTCAGGCCGTACTCCGCGCCGCGGATGGCCGCCGTGTAGCCGGCCGGGCCTCCGCCAATCACTGCCACGTCATAGTTGGTGTCTGCCACACGAACTCCGTTCCGGGCGTTGCCCTCAGGGGCTAAAGCCCTCACGTGTCTTGTTGCTTTTGCGGCACGAGTAAACTCGTGCCCTGATACAAAGCCCGGTCGCGCAGGCCTTGTTTACTTTACCAAGCTGTAAAGCCGTGCCCTTATTACAAAGCCCCTCCAATTAAGTTTTCCGTTTGGCCGTGACCTTTCAAAAATGCTCTTTGGTCAGATTCAGTTTAAATGGCCGGCGATTGGGTGCCGATTGCGAACGCCACCAGTTCCGATGCCGCGCGAATGGTTTCGGAATCATCGCCGAAGGCCTGGATCCAGTGCATCTCCGGTTCGCGCCGGAACCAGGTCATCTGCCGCTTGGCGTAGTTGCGATGGCCCTGTTGTGCGGCGGTCGTTGCGTGGAGTAGATCGGTTTCGCCGCGGATCACCTGGAGCGCCTGACGATATCCGAGCGAGTCGAGCGCTTTGACGGGGCCGTAGCGTGCGAACAGGGCGCGCGTTTCTTCGACAAGGCCCGCCGTGAACATTTGCGCACAGCGTTGGTTGAGGCGGGCGTATAGCTCCGCGCGCGGCGGGTTCAGGCCGATGCGCAGCAGGCGAAACCCCGTCAAAGGGTCGCGGGCGAGGACTTCGCTCATCGGTTTGCGCGCGGCCAGGCAGACTTCAATGGCGCGTATCAGCTTGGCCGTGTCGTTGGCATGGATGCGCGCGGCGGTTTCGTGGTCGAGTCGTGTGAGCAGCCGATGCAGCCACTTTTCTCCTCGTTTCGGATGAGATTCGAGGAGCCGGGAACGGAGGTCGTATCGGCGTTCGGGGCCGGCGAAGAGGCCTTCGGTGAGCGCACGCAGATAGAGACCAGTTCCTCCAGTCACAATGGGCAATCCGCCACGAGCGTTGATTTCGGCGAGTGCAGCGCGAGCAGCGCGCATGTATGCGCCGGCGGTGAAAGGCTCGTCGGGGTTGGCGACGTCGATGAGGTGGTGCGGGACGAGGGCGCGCTCTTCAAGAGAAGGTTTGGCCGTGCCAAGTTCCATGCCGCGATAGACGGCCACCGAGTCGCAACTGACGATTTCGCCGTTAAAGCGCTGAGCGAGAGCGAGCGAGAGCGCGGTTTTGCCGCTGCCGGTTGGGCCGAGGATGAGGACGGCGAGGGGGCCCGCAGGGGCTAAAGCCCTTTCCCTCATCTGCGAGTCTCTTGGCACGACTGAAGTCGTGCCCTGACACTTCGAGCCCTCCGCAGAAGCGCAGCTCTGGTCCAAAGGGCTGCTTGATGCAATCGTCATGGACGCCACCAGCCGGCGGGGAAGATCCACTTGGGATTGGTGTGGAAGAGCCACCAGGCGCAGATCAATGCCGCAATGATGATGCAGGCCGAAGACCTGGTTGCGGCGGGCGAGTTGCTGCTGGCGGTCGCGGACCTGCTGCTCGGCCTGCTGTTCGAGGTACGGCTTGATGCGGGGGGGGGACATGGCGGCGCCTCGCACAAGTATAGGAGAGAGGGCAGCGCGACATATTCGCGCTGCCCGGGTCACCTGCAGACCAAGTACGTGTTTAGGTCTGTTTGCGTCGTAATTGGACGGAAATTCTTCTAAGCCTTGATCTGAGTAAGCCAAGCTGGGAGGCGTCCGCTGCTTGCTCGGTCACGATGGCTTGAATCGCGGTAACGGTAACACGCAGCACGCCGGGCGGTGGCGCAGGAGGGGTAATGATCACTGCATTTTTCGGTTCATCGATCTTGAAGTCGACTATCACCAGCGTCTGACAAGGAGCGTCGCCGATTGCATCTGTCTTGACTTTCCATTTCATGAGCGCGTTATTGACCGCCCGCAAAAGCATCGGTGGGCCAAATACTATCTCGACATTTTCGACCTTGCCCGTTGTTCCGTAGATGATGTGCGCTAGTACGGTGCCTTCGACTTTCGCTGCCTTCGCGATGGGTGGGTAAATTGGATTTTCGCGGTCAGTAAAGCCTGTCACCGTGCACCACCGGGGCTCGGCGCTGCAGATTGATACGAATGCGACGTATCCCAGCGCCAGCAGTGCAAACTTTCTCACAGTATTCTCCGCAGGTACACATCATAACTCCGATTCATGCCCTGCATAGGGAGATCGCATCAGGGCAATCACATGAAGACGGAAATCTGAAAGGTTCTTGTTTTGAAAGGGCACGGCTTCAGCCGTGCCGCAAACCCGCCAGTTCAATTTGTGGGCTTTAGCCCCTGAGAAGAGGTTTTGAAGCGTAGAAAACATCCCTCCGCGGCTGAAGCCGTGCCCATTCAAAGCCATTGCTCTTTGCGGTTCGCGAACTTCATGCGATTGCCCTGGAGATCGTATGAATGATAGGTGAGCGATGTTTCAGGATTCGCTCCGGCCCTACGGGGCGGAGTCGCGTGAGGGTGCTGCGATCCCAGGGTTCCGTCCGGCCCGGCGGACTTCACCCTGGGCTATTCTCGACTCGTCCCTCCGGGACGAAAACCCGTCATCGGGCTGTTCGAACACGAAAATGACAATCGCGATTGTTACTGAAGAACCTTGGTGCAATTGCCTTGCCACCCCACCCCGTTTGACTTCTCCTACCCGCGTTACCGACCATAGTTCTGGCAGCGTTCTGCTGCGCACGGGGCGATCGACATAATGAAAGTTTTGATCCTTGGTTCGGGTGGGCGCGAGCATGCGCTGGCATGGGCGGCGGCGCGCAGCCCGCGGGTGACTGAAGTGGTTTGTTCGCCGGGTAACGGCGGCATGGCGCATGGAGCGCGATGCGTCCCGGTGAACTGTAAAGATTTGAATGCGATGATGCGCCTGGCCGAAGCTGAAAAGCCCGACCTGACCATCGTTGGGCCGGAGATGCCGCTCTCACTGGGCATAGTAGACACGCTGACGGAGCGGGGGCTCAAGGCCTTTGGTCCTACGCAGGCGGCGGCGATGCTCGAGAGCAGCAAGGGATTCGCCAAGCGGTTCTTGCAACGGCACAACATTCCCACGGGCAATTATGCGGTGTGCTCGACGGGCGCCGAGCTCGAAGATGCGATCGCGGCCTTTCATCCGCCGATTGTGGTGAAGGCCGACGGGCTGGCTGCGGGAAAGGGCGTGATTATCTGCGAGTCGCGGGCCACGGCGCTGGAGGCGGCGCACGGGCTGTTCAGCGGCGAGTTGCTGGGCGAGGCCGAGCGGCAGGTGTCTGATTGAGGAGTTCCTGACCGGCGAAGAGGTGAGCTTTCTTTGCCTGAGCGACGGCAAGTGCGTTGAAGCCGCTGGTTCCGGCGCAGGACCACAAGCGGATCGGCGAGGGCGACACCGGCCCCAACACGGGCGGCATGGGGGTGTACTCGACCGACACTCTGCTCGACGCGGCGATGAGCGAGTGGATTATGACCCACATCGCGGAGCCCACCATTCGCGGCATGGCGGAAGAGGATACGCCTTTCAAGGGCGTGCTTTATATCGGACTGATGATGACGGCGCGCGGGCCGCAGGTGCTGGAGTTCAATGCGCGATTCGGCGACCCGGAGACGCAGGCGATTCTGCTGCGGATGGGCTCCGACCTGATTGATGCGCTGGAGGCCTGCGTGGACGGCAATCTGGCATGCACCGAATTGCGCTGGAGCCCCGGAGCGGCGGTATGCTTAGTGGCGAGCTCTGCCGGATATCCCGGCAGCTACAAGACGGGCATGCCGATCAGGGGGCTCGGAGCGGCGGGGCAGGTTCCGGGGGTAGTGGTTTTTCATGCAGGCACGGCGCAAGTGGGCGGGCAACTGGTTACCGCCGGCGGACGCGTGCTGGGCGTAAGCGCGCGGGGGGACTCGCTTGAACAGGCGCTTGCCAGCGCCTACCAGGCGCTCACCATGATCGATTTCGAGGGAATGTATTACCGGCGCGACATCGGGCATCGCGCGCTGAAGGGGACGCCGTGACTCCGGCCATCACGCTCGAAGAGTTGCTGGCCTGGAACGAGGAGGCTTCCAGCTTCTGGAAGGCGCATCTGGACGCCAACTCAGGGCTGCTGCAACTCCCCTGTGGAATTGGCGGGAACGCCGATGTTCAGGCGTTCGTGCGGCATATTTGGGGCGCTGAGCTGGTTTGGAGCCAGATTATCAGAGGCGTAACCATAACCGATTACGATGTTTGGCCCAAAGGCCCATTGGACGCGCTCTTCGATTTGCATCTCTCGGCGGTCCAAAACTTCAGAGTGGTCCTTGATGACCCAGATACAAAATGGGACGAACGATCTGTGCACTATCCGTGGAGACGCCCCGAGCAGCCGAAACCCACTCCGCGCAAGGCGCTGGCCCACATACTTCTGCACAGCCAGCGCCACTGGGCTCAGCTTTCAACGCTGGTTCGTGCGGCGGGATTTGCCTCCGGCTCTTTGGGCGACCTGCTTTTCAGCTTCGCGTTGGAATAGGGAGAGAAACTGCCCAGAAACACTTGCGGTGCACGTCGCCGCGCACTTCAGGAGAAGCCATGAGCAACGATCTGAGCATCAGCTTTGCGGAACTGCTGGCCTGGAACGACGAGGCTGCGCACAACTGGAAGAGCCATCTTGAGACCAACCCAGCGCTGCTCGAAGCTGCCTGCGACATTGGCAACACCGGCAACGTGCTGGGATTTGTGCGCCACATCTGGGGTGCGGAGCAGCGCTGGGCCAACCGGCTCGCCGGCCTTGAAAACAAGGATCTGACGACCGGGCCGCTCGAGGCGCTCTTCGCCATGCACACTGAGGCAGCCGGTGTATTCCGCAGCCTGATTGAGGGGCCGGAAGCGGCATGGGCGGAGCCGTATATGCTCAATTTCGATTGGGTTCCGGAAGACAAGCGGCGCATGTCGCGGCGCAAAATCGCCGGACACGCACTCTTCCACAGCCATCGGCATTATGCGCAACTGGCAACGCTGGCGCGAACGGCTGGATTTCCGGCGCAGTTCCGCGGCGACCTGCTCTTCAGCCCGGCATTGGCCTAGAGCCTATGCCGATGGCGCCGCTGCGGGAGGCGCCTCAACCGGTATCCGCCCCGCCTTCTGGAAACAGGACCGGCAAAGCACGGGCCTGCCCTGGGTGGGCTTGAACGGGACGGTGGTTTCAGTTCCGCACTCCGAACACGTGGTTCGGGTTTCGGGGCGAACCCTGAAGCTTCCGCGCGCGCGCTTGGCCTTGCACTGTTTGCAGTGTTTGGGGTCGTTTTTGAATTGTTTGTCGTAGAAGAACAACTGCTCGCCGGCGGTGAACACAAAATCGGCGCCGCAGTCAGTGCATTTCAATATTCGATCAGTGAATTCCATGGCCGGCTTCCTTGCAACAGGGAGCGCTACCGAATACGGCCAGAACTCATAAAGAGGCGTGCCGGTCGGGGTCCCTGTTCCTCTTTCGCGATCCATAACAAGGCCCGGACCGCCGTCGAAACCAGCGGTGTATAGGATTTCCCCCGTTCCAAATGGGAGAGGAAGGATTGCAACCGCAGAGCATGCGCCCTGCGACTAGCCGAAAAATAGTGCTTTGCGAAGCGCCGCCCTGATCTTGCCTGGATGACCTCCGGCGGCCGGCAGGGTTAGATATACTGCCAGGCTGCCAGGATCGGCGTTTTCGCAGAGGTCGTACCTTAGTCTTGCTCTTTACGGGCTTTTTTGCGATTCCGCTTGCGTGCCAATGCCGCTTTTACGCGTTTCTTTTCGCCGGGCTTCAGGTAGTAGGAGTGACGCTTGACTTCCTTGATAATGTCTTCCTGTTGGACCTTGCGCTTGAACCGGCGCAGAGCGTTTTCGAGCGGCTCGCCTTCTTGAATGCGAACCTCAGCCAAGTAAATACACCCCCGAACCTGCCAGATGGCACTTTTTATCATACTGGAGATTGGAGTGCGGAGCCAACAATCGCTGAAACCCGGCTTAGGACGGGCTTCGGAATCTTGATTTTTGTCACAAATCCGCGGGCGCGGCAGTTTTGGCGCCCCTGCACGGGCCGGATACACTTTCCGTTGAGGCCTTTTATGATCCGCAGCTACCAGGGCAAGACGCCGCAAATTGCTTCCGGCTGCTATATCGACCCTTCGGCCCAGATCCTGGGCGATGTGACCATCGGCGAACGCTCGTCAGTGTGGATGAACGCGGTGATCCGCGGCGATGTGAACTCGATCAGCGTAGGCAGTTGCAGTAACGTGCAGGACTGCGCGGTGCTGCACGGCCAGCGTAACTTGTATCCGGTGATTGTGGGCGACTGGGTGACGATTGGCCACAATGCTACGGTGCACGGCTGCGTGGTTGAGGACCTGGTGATGATCGGCATGGGCTCGACCGTGCTGAACAACGCGCGCATAGGGGAGGGCTCGATTATTGCGGCCGGGGCGGTGGTGCCGGAACACACCATTGTGCCGCCGCGGACGTTGTGGGCGGGGGTTCCGGCGAAGATGCGGCGCGAGCTCAGCGACAAGGATCTCCAGATGATCCGCGAATACGCGAAGAACTACCTGGATTACGTGGAGATCTATTTGAGCGAGGGCGCGGGGGAGAATCTGGCGTCAGCTCGCTGAAGCGGCAGGCTTCGAAGGGGGCGATGCCGGCGGCGACGAAGTTGGTGACGTTGACGGGGCCGGAGTGGATGGCTTTGGCTGAGGCGGATTGGGTACCGCAACCAGCTTCTGCGCCGCATCGCAGGCTTTTTGCAGCCTCTTCTTATTATTGCAGGCCATATTCAGGTATTTCAGTGCGTCAGTTAGATCGCTTGAGTCTCGATATTCGACTCCGAGACTATAGCAGCCCTCCATATCTCCCCCATTACAGGCCATTAACCAGTATTTGCGGGCCTGTATACCGTCTCGCTCCACCCCGTGGCCCTGGGAATAGAGAGAGCCAAGATAGGTGCAGGCACGCATTTCGCCGCCTTTGCACGATCTTAAGAAGAGGCGCGCGGCGGCCTCGTATTGCTGGCGGTCATAGAGGGACTTGGCCTGATCGTAAGGCGATGTGGGCTTTGGCGGAACGGATGAAGTGTTTGACCTCGAAATAACGCCACCTGGAGGAGGGTTCTGGGAGGGAGTGGCGCCTGCAGAAGGGTTCGAGGCAGGAGTGATAGGTCCCGTGCCGGAATCTGAGGTATGAGCGATCTGCGCTCCCGGTCCGGGATGCTTTGGGTGTAGAAGGGTCCAAACGATCACTGATAGCAGCGACACCAGGAGTAGAAGGAGAGCGAGGGCCAGCCAGGTTATCACTGACGGCCGAGAGCTTGGCACTGCGGGGTTGTGCGATACATTCCTCACCAGGCTCTCTAAGGTCGCGCTTCGAGCACGCTCGGCTTCGATCTGAGCCTCGGCCTGTTTCAGTTCTCTCCTCAGGCCGTCGATAACGCTAATGCGAATGGCCTCCTCCTGCCCGTTTCTCTTGAGGGTTTCCTGCAATCTCGCGACTTCTGATTTTTCCGCTTCCCTCTGCAGTTGCTCAACCCTGACGCGTTCGTTTTCCTCTCTGATCGCGTCAGCGACAAAGTTAACCAGCCCCTGCCAACCCTGAACCTGACTTTCGCTCCAGCGCGAGGTTACAACCTGGAAGATGTCGGAATATGCGGTGAGCGTTGCATAGGAGAAATA